>NZ_JBEYXM010000009.1:0-302376 GCF_040704595.1 Streptomyces sp. NPDC046870 | reverse complement strand
GATTCCGATATCTTTTGTCGTGTTATGCTGTGTACTCGTTGGGATAGCCGCTCCGCCCCGCGGGGCCCTGCCCGGGGCCGGCCCCCGCCGGCCCACGGCCCGGGTGCTCACGGCCGACCTCACGTCCCGGATCGCGCCGGTGGTCGAGCTGGGGCTCGGCTACCTCAGCCTGGACCGGGCCACCCCGACCCTCTCGGCGGGCGAGCTGCAGCGGCTGCGGCTCGCCACGCAGCTGCGGTCCGGGCTGTTCGGTGTGGTGTACGTGCTGGACGAGCCGTCCGCCGGGCTGCACCCGGCGGACACCGAGGCGCTGCTGACCGTGCTGGACCGGCTGAAGGCGGCCGGGAACTCGGTGTTCGTGGTGGAGCACCACCTGGAGGTGGTGCGCGGCGCCGACTGGGTGGTCGACGTGGGCCCCGGCGCGGGCGAGCACGGCGGGCGGGTGCTGTACAGCGGGCCGGTCGCCGAGCTGGCCTCGGTCGAGGAGTCGGCGACGGCCGTGTTCCTCTTCGACGAGTCGCCCGGTCCGCCGCGCCAGGTCCGCGCGCCCCGTGGCTGGTTGACGGTGGGCCCGGTGACCCGGCACAACCTGCGGGAGGTGACGGCCGAGTTCCCCCTCGGCACGTTCACCGCGGTGACCGGTGTCTCCGGCTCCGGCAAGTCCACGCTCATCGGCGAGTTGACGGAGGCCCTGGACGGCGTCGAGCGGCTGGTCCGCGTCGACCAGAAACCCATCGGACGCACCCCGCGGTCCAACCTGGCCACCTACACCGGTCTGTTCGACGTCGTGCGGAAGGTGTTCGCCGGCACGCCGGAGGCGCGGGAACGCGGCTACGGCGTGGGGCGGTTCTCGTTCAACGTGGCCGGCGGACGCTGCGAGACCTGCCAGGGCGAGGGGTTCGTCAGCGTGGAACTGCTGTTCCTGCCGAGCACCTACGCGCCCTGCCCGGACTGCGGCGGCGCCCGCTACAACCCCGAGACGCTCCGGGTGACGTACCGGGGGCGGACCATCGCCGACGTGCTCGACCTGACCGTGGAGGCCGCCGCGGAGTTCTTCGCGGACTCCCCCGCCGCCGCCCGCAGCCTCGGCACCCTGCTCGACGTGGGCCTCGGCTACCTGCGGCTCGGCCAGCCGGCGACCGAGCTGTCCGGCGGCGAGGCGCAGCGGATCAAGCTGGCGAGCGAACTCCAGCGCGGGCGCCGGGGCCACACCCTGTACCTGCTGGACGAGCCGACGACCGGCCTGCACCCCGCCGACGTGGAGGTCCTGATGGACCGCCTGCACGGGCTGGTCGACGCCGGGCACACCGTCGTCGTGGTGGAGCACGACATGACGGTGGTCGCGGGCGCCGACTGGGTGATCGACCTGGGCCCGGGCGGCGGCGACCGGGGCGGCCGCATCGTCGCGGCCGGCCCGCCGGACCGGGTGTCCCGCTCGGAGGGCAGCGCGACGGCGCCCTATCTGGCGCGGGTCATGCCCTGAGCGGCCGGTCCGCCGCCGGGCTGGGAGCCGGGCGCGTGGCACTGGTCGACGCGGCCGAGCGCCGCCGCGGTGGGGTGCGGAGTGCCGGTGGAGCGGCCCGTGGCCACCATCGTGATGGTGTGCGGGGCGGCGGAGACCCCAGGCCGCGGAGCACGCGATCGCGCAGCACCTGTGGCACGCGCACCCGCTGATGCCGCCCGGCCAGGCAGGTGGCCGCATGGCCGCAGGCCGGCGGGCGCGACCGTGCGGCGCGGCACGCCGCGGTCACCGCGCCGGGAGCCGGAAGGCTCCCGCCCGGCCATCGTGTGCGCCTGTGCGTGGCCGGCCGAACCGGTCGTACGGCCCCTCCGCCGCGCTCGCGACCAGCGCCGCGTGGGTCCAGGCCGGTGCGGGTGCGGCCGGCTGTGCCGCGAGGGCGAGGGCGCGGCGGTCGGGCCGGGTGCCCGGTGGGATCACCGGCCGGACCTCCACCTCGGCGACCAGACCGCGGGTCCGGGCCACCCGCCACAGGGAGGCCAGCAGGGTGTCCTCGCCGACGAAGGCCGCCGCGGTGCCGGGCCCGCCGTCCTTCCGCCGGTAGCGCAGGCCGACCGGCTGCACGGGCACGCCCGCGTCGAGCGCGGCCTGGAAGACGGCCCGGCGGAAGCGGCCGTGGGCACGCCCGCACCAGGTGCTGCCCTCGGGGAACGCGGTCACGGCCGCTCCCGCGCGCAGGGCGCCCGCGATCTCGGAGACCGTTCCGGGCAGGGCGCGCAGCCGGTCCCGCTCGATGAACAGGGCCCCGCCGCGCGCGGCCAGCGCGCCCGCCAGGGGCCAGCCCCGGACCTCGGTCTTGGCGAGCATCCGGGCCGGTCGCACGGCGGTGAGCAGCGGGACGTCCAGCCACGAGACGTGGTTGGCGACCAGCAGCAGCCCGCCGGCCGGCGGGGCGGCACCGGTGATCCGGACCCGGACCCCGATGGCCCGCACGATCATCCGGCACCACCGCCCGACCCACTCGGCGGAAATCCTCCCGCCGAGCGGGGACAGCGCGATCCCGGCCAGCAGCAGGACGGCGACCGCGGTCAGCCGCAGCACGGCACGGGGCACGGCCGCGGCGGTCCGGACCGGCTCCAGGCAGGCGCCCGGGGTGCAGGGCGCGGTGGGCAGCCAGGCGTTCATCAGGCCGGGACGAGGGAGAGGAAGTGCCGCAGGTAGCGCGGGTCGACCCGGCGCATCGACAGCAGGACGTACAGGTCGGCGACCCCGAAGGCGGGGTCGTGCGCGGGTTCGCCGCACACCCAGGCGCCGAGCCGGAGGTAGCCGCGCAGCAGGGCGGGCAGTTCGGTGCGGGCGGCGGGGGCCGCGGCGCCCGGCGTCCACGGCAGCAGCGGCCGGACCCGGAACTCCTCGGGTGCCAGGTGCTTGTTCCGGACCCGCTCCCAGGTGCCCGTGGCGAGGGCGCCGCCGTCGGCGAGGGGCACCGAGCAGCAGCCCGCCAGCCACTCGTGGCCCCGGTCGGTCATGTAGCGGGCGATGCCGGCCCAGATCAGGCCGATGACGGTGCCGTCGCGGTGGTCGGGGTGGACGCAGGAGCGGCCGACCTCGACCAGGCCGGGCCGGATCGCGTCCAGCGCGGCCAGGTCGAACTCGCCCTCCGAGTAGAGCCGGCCGGCGATCGCGGCCCGCTCCGGCGGCAGCAGCCGGTAGGTGCCGACGACCTGCCCGGTCACCTCCTCGCGCACGAGCAGGTGGTCGCAGTAGGAGTCGAAGGCGTCGACGTCGTGTCCGGGTTCCGCGGTGGCCAGCAGGGCCCCCATCTCCCCGGCGAAGACGTCGTGCCGCAGCCGCTGGGCGGCGCGCACGTCGGCCTCGTCGCGGGCGAGGGTGACGGTGTAGCGGGTGGGTGCCGCGGGCTGCGGGGGACGGTCGAGGGTGGAAACGCCGGTCATGGCTTACTCCTGGGCACGGGCCGGGTCGGCGGCGGGGGCGACGGGCCCGGTGCGTACGGCCCGCCGCTCCTGTTCTTCCGAGAACGGTTGGCGTGCGCGTGACCGGTGCCGGGAGAGGGGATGTGGGGGTGGTGAACGCCGGGGTCGTCCGTGCGCCGAGACTGCCGGGACCGGGAAAACCAGACGGGGCCGGGGAGCACCGTCCCGGCCCCGCCCGTCCACCGGTCGGCGAACGTTTCTCGGGTGTTACCTCTTGCCGGCCTTCCGGGTGGCCCTCAGCCACTCCTTGTTCATGCTGGTGATCGAGACCAGCGGGATGCCCTTGGGGCAGGCGGTCGCGCACTCACCGGTCAGCGTGCACCCGCCGAAGCCCTCCGCGTCCATCTGCGCCACCATGTCCAGCACCCGCGTCTCCCGCTCGGGCGCGCCCTGGGGCAGTACGTTCAGATGGTTGACCTTGGCGGAGGTGAACAGCATCGCCGCGCCGTTCGGGCACGCGGCGACGCACGCCCCGCACCCGATGCACTCGGCGTGCTCGAACGCGAAGTCGGCGTCGGCCTTCGGCACCGGCGTGGCGTGGGCCTCGGGCGCGGAGCCGGTCGGCGCGGTGATGTAGCCGCCGGCCTGGATGATCCGGTCGAACGCCGACCGGTCCACGACCAGGTCCTTGATCACCGGGAACGCGGACGCCCGCCACGGCTCGATGTCGATCGTGTCGCCGTCCCGGAAGGACCGCATGTGCAGCTGGCAGGTGGTGGTCCGCTCCGGCCCGTGCGCGTCGCCGTTGATGACGAGCGAGCACGCGCCGCAGATGCCCTCGCGGCAGTCGTGGTCGAAGGCGACCGGCTCCTGTCCGGAGAGGATGAGTTGTTCGTTGAGGACGTCCAGCATCTCCAGGAAGGACATGTCGGGCGAGATGTCGTCCACCTCGTAGGTGGACATCGCTCCTTCGGCGTCGGCGTTCTTCTGCCGCCAGACGCGCAGGGTGAGCTTCATGCGTAGCTCCGCTGGGTGGGATGGACGTACTCGAAGACCAGGTCTTCCTTGTGCAGGACGGGCGCCTCGCCGGTGCCGGTGAACTCCCAGGCGGCGGCGTACGAGAACGCGTCGTCCTTGCGGGCGGCCTCGCCGTCCGGGGTCTGGGACTCCTCGCGGAAGTGGCCGCCGCAGGACTCGGTGCGGTGCAGCGCGTCGAGGCACATCAGCTCGGCGAGCTCCAGGTAGTCGACGATCCGGTTGGCCTTCTCCAGCGACTGGTTGAACTCCTCGCCGGTGCCGGGCACCTTGATCCGGCGCCAGAACTCCTCGCGGATCTGCGGGATGCGCTCCAGCGCCTTGCGCAGCCCCGTGTCGGAACGGGCCATGCCGCAGAACTCCCACATCAGCTCGCCGAGTTCGCGGTGGAAGGAGTCCGGGGTGCGGTCGCCGTCCACCGCCAGCAGGAGGTTGATCCGGTCCTCCGTCTCGGCCAGCACCTCCTGGACGACGGGGTGCTCACCGGTGACCGGTTCCTGGTGCGGGTTGCGGGCCAGGTAGTCATTGATGGTGGCCGGCAGCACGAAATAGCCGTCGGCGAGGCCCTGCATCAGCGCGGAGGCACCGAGCCGGTTGGCGCCGTGGTCGGAGAAGTTGGCCTCGCCGATCGCGAACAGCCCGGGGACCGTGGTCTGGAGGTCGTAGTCGACCCACAGGCCGCCCATCGTGTAGTGCACGGCCGGGTAGATCCGCATCGGCACCTCGTACGGATCCTCGTCGGTGATCCGCTGGTACATGTCGAAGAGGTTGCCGTACCTGGCCTCGACGGCCTTGCGGCCCATCCGCCGGATGGCGTCGGCGAAGTCCAGGTAGACGCCCTGTCCGCCGGGGCCCACTCCCCTGCCCTCGTCGCAGACGTTCTTCGCGGCGCGGGAGGCGATGTCCCGGGGCACGAGGTTGCCGAAGGACGGGTAGATGCGCTCCAGGTAGTAGTCGCGCTCGTCCTCGGGGATCTCGTTCGGCGGGCGGGTGTCGCCCTGGGCCCTGGGCACCCAGATGCGGCCGTCGTTGCGCAGCGACTCGCTCATCAGCGTCAGCTTCGACTGATGGTCGCCGGTGCGCGGGATGCAGGTCGGGTGGATCTGTGTGAAGCAGGGGTTGGCGAAGTACGCGCCGCGCCGGTGCGCCCGCCAGACGGCGGTCGCGTTGGAGTTCATCGCGTTGGTCGACAGGTAGAAGACGTTCCCGTAGCCGCCGCTCGCGAGGACCACGGCGTCCGCGAAGTACGTGTCGATCCTGCCGGTGACGAGGTCGCGCGCCACGATCCCGCGGGCCCGTCCGTCGACGACGATCAGGTCGAGCATCTCGGTGCGCGGGTGCATCTCCACGTTCCCGGCGGCGATCTGCCGGGACAGCGCCTGGTAGGCGCCCAGCAGCAGCTGCTGGCCCGTCTGGCCGCGGGCGTAGAAGGTGCGCGAGACCTGGACACCGCCGAAGGAGCGGGTGTCGAGCAGGCCGCCGTACTCGCGCGCGAACGGCACGCCCTGGGCCACGCACTGGTCGATGATCTCGACGGAGATCTGCGCCAGCCGGTGGACGTTGGACTCGCGGGCCCGGAAGTCGCCGCCCTTGACGGTGTCGTAGAACAGGCGGTGGATGGAGTCGCCGTCGTTGCGGTAGTTCTTCGCCGCGTTGATCCCGCCCTGCGCGGCGATGGAGTGGGCGCGGCGCGGGGAGTCCTGGTAGCAGAACTGGACGACGTGGTAGCCCTGTTCGGCGAGCGTGGCGCCGGCGGAGCCGCCGGCCAGACCGGTGCCGACCACGATGACCGTGTGCTTGCGCCGGTTGGCGGGGTTGACCAGCTTCGCCTCGAAGCGGCGCTTGTCCCAGCGTTCGTGGATGGGCCCGGCGGGGGCCTTGGTGTCGGTGACCGGCGCGCCGGTCGTGTAGTCGGCGTAGGTACTCATGTCAGCTCACCACTCCGGTCATGACGCCCACGGGGATGGAGATGAAGCCGGCCGTGAGCAGCAGCGCGAGGACGTTCGCGAGGGTCTTGAGGGCGCGGTCGCGGCTGCGGCTTCCGACGCCGAGGGTCTGGGCGGCGCTCCAGAAGCCGTGCCGGACGTGCAGGCCGAGCGCGAGCATCGCGACGATGTAGATGACGTTGCCGTACCAGGTGGAGAAGGTGTCCACCACGTTCTGGTACGGGTGGCCGTCCTGGAAGCCGCCGGAGTGCACGGTGCCGGTGGTCAGGTCGAGGATGTGCCAGACGATGAACAGGCCGAGGATGACGCCGCCCCAGCGCATGGTGCGGGTCGCGTAGCTGGCCCGCGGCTTCTTGTGCACGTACTTGCTGGGCCGTGCCTTGATGTCGCGCCGGCTGAGCTGGTAGGCGGACGTGGCGTGGGCCACCACGGCGACCACGAGGACGATCCGGACGAGCCAGAGGGTCCACTCGTAGTGCATGAAGGGCTCGCCCACGGTGCGCAGCCAGTGCGCGTAGTGGTTGAACTCGCCGGCGCCGAAGTAGATCTTGAGATTGCCGATCAGATGCGCGACCAGGTACAGGAGCATGATCACGCCGCTGACGGCCATCACCGTCTTCTTGCCGACGGAGGAGTCCCACATCGTGCGCGCCATGGACGGCCGTCGGTCCGTCCGCGTTGCCAGAGCCATGGAACAGCACGCTAGGGGCGGAGGACCCGATCGGTCCAAGACATGGTCCAGCTCGTTTCCATAGGCCAGGGCTATTCTGGGGGTGTGCAGTTCCAGCAGCTCCAGTACTTCGTGGCCGTCGCCGAGACCCGGCACTTCACCCGGGCCGCCGAGCTGGTCCATGTCGCCCAGCCCTCGCTGTCCCAGCAGATCAGGGCGCTGGAACGGGAGCTCGGGGCGGACCTCTTCCTGCGCGCCCGGGGCAACATCACGCTCACCGACGCCGGCGAGGCGCTGCTGCCGCTGGCCCGGCGCATCCTGGCCGACGCCGACACCGCCCGGCACGAGGTGCAGGAACTGGTGCAGCTGCGGCGGGGGCGGGTACGGCTGGGCGCGACGCCGAGCCTGTGCACGGGACTGTTGCCGGACGTGCTGCGGGCCTTCCACGACCGGTATCCCGGTATCCAGCTGCTCATCGAGGAGAGCGGTTCCCACGACCTGGTGCGGGAGCTGGCCCGCGGCGCGCTCGACCTCGCGCTGATCGTGCTGCCGCTGCCGACGCCGGCGCCCGCGCTGACGACCGTGGAGCTGCTGCGCGAGGACCTGGTGGTGGTGTCCTCGCCGGAGGCACCGGAACCCGGCCGGGACGGGCGGGCCGTGGAGATCGCCGACCTGGAGGGGGAGCGGCTGGTGATGTTCCGGCACGGGTACGACCTGCGGGAACTGACCGTCGCCGCGTGCCGCTCCGCCGGGTTCGAGCCGGACTTCGCGGTCGAGGGCGGGGAGATGGACGCGGTGCTCGGGTTCGTCCGGGCGGGGCTCGGCGTGGCCGTCGTACCCCGGATGGTGGCCGCCCGGGCGGGCCGGGGCCTGCGGGTCACCCCGCTGGCCCGCCCCGGCCTGCACCGCACCATCGCCCTGGCTCACCGCAGCGACGTGGCTCCGCCAAGGGCGGCCCGGGAGCTGCAGCGGATGCTGCTGGAGCGGTAGGTGGTGGGGCCGGGGGCGCCGCCGGTGGCAGGGACGGGGCCGGTCGAGCCGTGGACCTGGCCGGTGGAACGGCAGTCGGTGACCTCGCCCACCGGGCCTGTCCCACTGCGGACATCGCCAGCTCCCCCCCGGCAAACCGGACCCGCGGCACCGCAGACGGTTGCCGTCAGGTCAGGACGGCCGGCTTGAGCACCTCCTCGCACCACCGGCGGAAGGACGTGGGCGCCGTCTCGGGCGTGCTGGGCGCCGCGCTGCCGTAGAAGCCCTGCTCGGCGGTCGCGGTCGCGAGGTCGGTCAGTGCCTGGGCCCAGTTCTCGCTCGCGCCGTACCGCAGCACCGACGTCCGGTACTCCGCCCCGCTGATCCGCTGGAAGCGGACCGGCCGGTCCAGCACCTCGGAGACGACGCGTGCCATGTCCTCGGGCGTCAGCGCGTCGGGACCGACCGTCGGGACGTCCTCCTGGCCGGTCCAGGAGCCGTCGAGCAGCAGCCGTGCGGCCGTCGCGCCGACGTCACGGGTGGTGCAGGTGCGCAGTACCCGGTCGCCGTGGGTCGCCATGGCGATCACACCGTCGTCGCGGATCGCCGCGGCCTGGTGGAGCAGGTTCTCCATGAGGTACGGCGGGCACAGCGCCCGGTGGTGGACCCCGGTGGCCCGGATCTCGTCGTCCATGGCCAGTGACGCCGAGATCTGCCCGGCGTCGCGGGCGACGCCACGGCCGAGGGTGGAGACGGCGACGACCCGCTCGACACCCCCGGTGCGGATCGCGTCGACCAGAGGCCGGGTGAAGGCGCGGAAGTGGCCGTCGACGCTGTCGGCGGTGGGCTCCGGCGGCACCAGCCAGAACACCCGGTCGGCGCCCGCGCACGCCTTGGCGGTGACGTCGGGGTCGGCGTGCGAGCCGGTGACGGCCTCGACGCGGGCGCGGACGCGCGGGGACAGGCGCCCGGGATCGCGCACGATGACGCGGACCTCCCCCGCCGCGTCCCCGGCGTCGAGGAGGGAGTCGAGGACCCGGCTGCCGATCTGGCCGGTCGGGGTGGTGACGAGGATCACGGAACGCTCCTGGAAGAACGGGAGGGTGGACGTGACCGAGCCTGCCGTCCGGCGTACGGGAACTGAAGGATCGCTTCGCTCCGGGTTGTTACCCTCAGAGCAATACCGCACCCGAGTCGAAGGCACTGCCGGAGGGAGGGCGAAGCCGTGGAGTCCCGCCCGCTGCGCTACTTCGTCGCCGTCGCCGAGGAACTCAACTTCGCCCGCGCGGCCGAGCGGCTGGGCATCTCCGCCCCGCCGCTGTCCCGGGCGATCCGGGCGCTGGAGGCGGAGCTCGGGGTCACCCTCTTCGAACGGACCACCCACAGCGTGGTCCTGACCCGCGCGGGCGACGTGCTCCTCGGCCAGGCGCGGTTCGCGCTGGACGCCCTGGAGGCCGCCGGGCGGCGGGCCCAGCGCGCGGCGGACCCGGAGCGCAAGCTCGTCCTGGCGGTCAAGGCCGACGGCGACGCGGGACTGCTGGAGCCGCTCCTGGAGCGCTACGCCACCGACCCCGCCGCGGTCCCGGTGACGGTACGGCTGTGCGGCTGGCTGGAACAGCCGCGGCTGCTGCGGCGCGGCGAGGCCGATGCCGCGCTGATCCACGAGCCCTTCGACCGTACCGGCCTGGACAGCGAGACCCTGATCGCCGAGCCGCGTGTGGCGGTGCTCGGCGCGGACCACCCGCTCGCCGCCCGCGACCACGTCCTCCTCGCCGACCTGGGGCTGCGCCCCGGGGATCTACACCGGTTCCTGGAGGACATGCGCAACGAGGGCCGTGATCTGGCCCAGCTGCTCACCCGTGTCGCCCTGGGCGAGCTGGTCGCGCTGCTGCCGGCGTCCGTCGCCGACCGCTATCCGCGCCCGGGTGCCGTCTACCGGCCCGTCCCGGACGCGCCGCCCTCGCTGCTGGCGGTCGCCTGGCCGCAGCAGTCCCGGTCCATGGCGACCGCGGCCCTCGTCCGGGCGGCGGCCGCCGTCGCCGCGGCCGCCCGGGAGGGGGGCGACGGCGCGGCTCCGGCCGGTCAGCCCGTCGCGTCCACCAGGGCGAGCTCGTGGAGCCTCTCCGGCGGGCCCGGACGCGCGTAGTACCAGCCCTGGGCCGTGTCGCAGCCCAGGATCCGCAGCTGCTCGGCCTGCGCTCCGGTCTCCACGCCCTCGACCGTGACCGCCAGGTCGAGGCTGTGGGCGAGCGAGACGATGCCCTCCACGATCTTCAGGTCGACGGGGTCGGCGGGGAACTGCTGCATGCCCTGGGTGAAGGAGCGGTCCAGCTTGAGGATGCTCACCGGCAGGCGGCGCAGGTTGGCGAGGTTGGAGTAGCCGGTGCCGAAGTCGTCCAGCGCGATGTCGACGCCCATCTCCGCGAGCCGGCGCAGGGGTTTGAGCAGGTCGTCGTCGGCGCCGATGAGCGCGGACTCGGTGACCTCCAGGCACAGGGCGTCCGGGGTGACGCCCGACCGTTCGAGGATGTCCACCGTGTCCTGCACCAGGCCGGGGTGGCTGAGCTGGCACGGGGACAGGTTGACGTTGATCCGCAGCGGGCCGGCCGCCTGCTGCTCGCCGTGGAGTTCCCGCCAGGCGCGGGCCTGGCGGATCGACTCCTCCAGGACCCAGCGGCCGAGCGGGACGATCAGGCCGGTGTGCTCGGCGAGCGGGATGAAACGGTCGGGGCCGAGGACGCCGTGCTGCGGATGCAGCCAGCGCACCAGGGCCTCGGCGCCGCGCACGCTGCCGTCGCCGAGGTGGACCAGGGGCTGGTACTCGATGAAGAACTCGCCGCGCTCCAGCGCGGTCGGCAGGGCCGTGGTCAGGCCGTGCCGGGTGATGGCGCGGGCGTCGGCCTCGGGGTCGGCGAGTTCGGAGCGGTTGCCGCCCGCCGACTTGGCCCGGTACATGGTGATGTCGGCGCTGCGCAGCACCTCGGCGGCGGTGCGCTCCCCGGCCGGGCCCTCCACGATGCCGAGGCTGCCGCGCACCATGAGGTCGCGGCCGTCGATGCTGATCGGGGTGACCAGCGCGTTCATGATGCGCTCGGCGAGTTCGTCCACCTCCCGTTCGGTGCCGGGGCCGGTGGTCAGCGCCACGAACTCGTCGCCGCCGAGCCGGGCGACCATCTCGCCGGGCGCGGTCGCGCAGGACTGGAGCCGGTCGGCGACCTCCACCAGCAGCCGGTCGCCGGCCGCGTGGCCGAGGCTGTCGTTGATGGTCTTGAAGCCGTCCAGGTCCAGGTAGCACAGGCCGAAGCGCTGGCCCTCGCCCGCGTTGAGGGCCTTCTCCAGCCGCTCGAAGAACAGGGAGCGGTTGGGCAGGCCGGTGAGGGCGTCGTGCGTGGCCTCGTAGCGCAGCCGGAGGTTGAGCAGCCGGCGCTCGGTGGTGTCCTCCATGAGGGCGAGCTGGTACTGCGGGTCACCGTCGGCGTCGCGCAGCAGGGACACCGTCAGGTTGGTCCACAGGACCGTGCCGTCGGGGCGGTTGAAGGCCTTCTCGACGTGGTAGTGCTCGCGCTCGCCGCGCACGAGTTCGTCGTAGAGCCGCCAGGTCTGCGGGGCGTCCTCGGGGTGCACCCAGTCCTGGACGCGCCGGCCGCGCAGGTTCTGCTCGGAGAGGCCGAACATGCGCAGCAGCGCGTCGTTGACCTGGAGGACGTTGCCTTCGAGGTCGGCGATGCCGATTCCTATCGCGGCGCCCTCGAAGACCGCGCGGAAGCGGGCCTCGCTCGCGTGCAGCGCCTGGGCGACCACGCCCTGGGCCCGCAACGCGGCCTGCGCGATGGCCTCCTGCTCGGCGAGGGTGCGCTCGCGCAGCGCCTGGGCGTAGCCGGCGGCCATGGCGTGCTGCAACCGGGAGGATCGGATGCGCAGTTCGTCCTGGGGGCCGTCCTCGCCGCAGTACAGCACCAGGTAGGCGTCGACGCAGTCGAGGGTGCGGGCCAGTGCCTCGGGGTCGGTGCAGTGCGCCCCGACCAGGGCGGCGCCGACGGCCTTCGCCGCGTCCGCGTCGAAGCTGCGGGCCCGCAGCAGTTCACTCAGCCGGCGTGCGAGCGGGAGGAGCCGTTCCTCGAACTCGGTGCGGGTCAGCGACGTGGAGGTCACCGGGAAGAGCGCCCGGCTCCAGATCGTCGTCAGCCGGCGCAGTCTGCCCTCCGGCTGGTCCGGCTCCGCGCTCACGCCGTACGCCCCACGCCGGCGAATCCGGAGAAGGCGTACGGATCCTCGTCCTCCGGTGCCGAGTCCGGGCGCCAGCGCGGCATCGGCACCAGTCCGGGTTCCACCATGTCGTACCCCTCGAAGAACCGCGCGATCTCGTCGCGCGAGCGCATGATCAGCGGGTTGCGGATGTCCTTGTACACGTCCACCGCGCCCCCGGCCCGCCCGGCGGGCAGCGGGATTCCCTCGTACGAGGCATGCGTGAGGATCAGCAGGCTGCCGGGCGCGAGTGCCTCGCGCAGCTCGGCCACCGCACCGTACGGGTCGTCCGCGTCTTCCACGAAGTGCAGTATGGCAACGAGGAGGAGGGCCACTGGCCGATTCAGGTCGATCAGCCGGTCCAGTGGGGCGCTGGAGAGGATCTCCCGGGGCTTGCGCAGGTCCGCCGCGACCACGTCGGCGTCGTCGTTGCCCGCCAGGACCGCCTGGCTGTGTGCGACGGCCACCGGGTCGTTGTCCACGTAGACCACCCGTGCGCCCGGTACGGCCGCCTGCGCCACCTCGTGGACGTTTCCGAAGGTGGGGATGCCGGACCCGATGTCGAGGAACTGGGTGATGCCCTCCCCGGCCGCGAACCGCACGGCCCGCCGCATGAACGCCCGGTTGGCCTGCATGATCTTCGGTAGGCCCGGCATGAACTCCATGGCCTTGCGGGCCGCTTCCCGGTCGACCTCGAAGTTGTACGAACCGCCCAGGTAGTAGTCGTAGATCCGCGAGACGCTGGGCACCGAGATGTCGATGCTCCGTGGGGCCCAGGCGGGTCGCTCCATGTTTCTCTCCAAGGCGTGGACGGGTGCAGGCGATCCGGTGTTCGAGCTGAGGCTACTGATCGCCCGCCAATGGAGCGACCTGAACCGGAAATTGACCGTCCGTTCCCGGTCACTGCCTGCGGCAAGTGCCCGTATGGCCCCGCTGTGTGACGGCCGTACGGGCGGCTCGCGCGTTCACCGCACACAACGATCCGCCCCCTCCGTGCGGTGCGGAGGGGGCGGATCTTCGGCCGCGCGCCGAGGCGGGCGGGGCGATCGACCTGGGGAGGTGATCAGTTGCCCGGCGCGCCGACCGGCTTTCCGTCGGGCGAGACGGCGTACCACGTGCCGCCCACGCCCTGACCGTTGGTGTCACCCGGGGCCTTGTCCCCGGAGAAGGTGTAGATCGGCCAGCAGTTGACGGTCATCTGCTTCACTCCGTCGGGGCGGGTGAAGGGCATCAGGCCCTTCTTCTTGACGCCCTCGGTGTCGTCGGCGTTGACCGGGCCGACCGCCGGCCACTTCTCCAGGCAGGCGCCGGTGCAGTTGGAGACGGACTTCGGCCAGGCCTGGTCCTTCATGAAGCGGTAGACGGTCATGCCGTTCTTGTCGACGACGATGTCGCCCAGCTTGGCGTCCTTGTGGACCGACAGGCCGGGCAGGTCGGACAGCTTGGCCTTCTTGCCGGTGGGGGCGAGCGCGAACCACTTGCCGCCCACGCCCTGGCCGTTGACGTCGCCGGCGTTGACGTCCTTGACGTAGCGGTAGGCGGGCCAGCCGCCGATGGTCAGCTGTTTGGAGCCGTCGGCACGGGTGACCTCGCCGAGCAGCGCCTTGTCGATGCCGGCGCCGGCGGTGGCGTCGTCGGCGGGTACCGGCGGCCAGGTGGTGGCGCAGTCGCCGGCGCAGTTGGACTTGGGCGGGCTGGCGGTGTCCTTGTCGAACCGGTAGAGGGTGAGGCCCGCGCCGTCGGTCAGCACGCTGCCCAGCTGGGGGTTGGTGGCCACGGCGAGCTTGCCCGCGGGGGTGACCGGGGCCGGGGAGCCGGAACTCTGGTTGCCGTCGGCGCCGTAGCCGTTGCCGGCGCCCGGCGCGGTGCCGCTGCCCGGGTTGCCGTAGTCGCCGGCCGCCGCCGTGGCCCCGACGTTCTGGGCCGCCGACGCGGGAGTGGTGGCATTGTCCTGACCGCACGCCGTCGTCAGCGCCAGCACGGAAGCGGCTGTTGCCACCAGTGAGGCGGTCCGCCAGGAGGTCTTCATCGTCAACTCCACATTATCGCCTGGATATTGCAGCGCCCTGATGTGCCGCCGCACGGCCATGGGTACGCACCGCGGGGGCCCCGGTGTTCAACGGCTGCCGGAATTTCTTTCCGGATCCCGTGCGGCTCCGGCGCCGGGACGGAGCCACCAGGGGGGCACACAGGCCGATAACGGATACTTCCGCTCGTCAAACCTCTGATCAGCCCATCTCCCTCTTTCGGAGCAATCTCGGCCCACTGCGGGGTACGGCGGCCTCCCGCGCCTCATGATCTCGGTCGTGCCTGGACCCGAAGTGACCCGATGCGCGCCCACCACACGGGTGTTGGCCCTGTTGACGCTGACCTGGGCCCTGGTGGGCTGGCCGGCCGGCAGCGCGTCGGCCGACGCCTGCGCGTACGCCTCCACGGGCCCGGACGGCACGGTGGCGGTGGCCCGTGCCGGCGGCCACCACTGGCCCGACCCGCCCTGTCCGAAGCCGCCCCCGCCACCGTGTCCGCCGACGCCCACTCCGACGCCCACGCCCACTCCCACTCCCACTCCGACGCCCACTCCCCCGCCGACCCCGCCGCCGGAGCCGACGCCTCCGCCCGAGCCGACGCCGACCCCGAAACCGCCACCCCGGCCGGTGCCGAAGCCACCGCCGCGACCGCCCGCCCGGCCCGCCCCGGCACTCCCGGCCGCCCCCGCACCCCGGCCGACCCCCACCCCCACACCGCCGCCGAGACCCACGCCGAAGCCAAAGCCCAGGCCCACCCCGCGGCCTTCCGTGACCCCGGTGAGCTACCCGGAGTACCACCCCCACGCCACCAGCCGCCCCACGCGCGGCCACACCTCGCCCGTCACCTACGTCCTGCTCATCACCGTCCCGGCGATCGTCGCCGTGGCGGCGCTGCGCCCGCGCTGACGCGCCGGCACCCCTCACTGCCTGGAGGCATCAGTTGTCGGATTGGCTTGTTCTCGTCCTCGCGATGCTGGGAGCCTGTGCCGTGGTGGTCGTCATCACGCTGCTACGGCACCGGGCGGCCGCCGAGGACGAGGATCCCAACGAGACCCCGGACGTCATCGAGTACATGACGATGTGGATCGGTGTCATCTACGCCATCGTCCTGGGCCTGGCCATCGCGGGCGTGTGGGAGGCGCGCAACAGCGCCCAGGACCACGTGCAGACCGAGGCCCAGGCACTGCACGAGATCTCGGAGCGGGTCCGGGTCTACCCGCCGGACGTCCGGGACGGGATCCGCGCGGACATCGACGCCTACGTCGGTTACGTCGTCCACACCGAGTGGCGGACGATGGCGGACGACGAGCGGGTCACGGACCGCGGCACCGAACTGCTGCACAAGGTGCGGGAAGCCGTCACCGACTACCAGCCGAAGAACGACTTCGAGGCGCAGGCCTACCAGCCACTGCTCGACCAGATGGCCACCGCCGACCAGGCCCGCAACGCGCGCGCCGACTCCACTGGGGCCACCATGCCGCCGGTCGTGTGGTGGGGGCTGCTGACCGGTGCGCTGATCACCATCGGGATGGTGTTCGCGCTGCAGATCCGGCGCACCGGGCGCGAACTGGTCCTGGCCGGGCTGTTCTCCGCGACCATCGCGTTCATGCTGTTCCTCATCTGGGACTTCGACGCGCCCTACGGCCGGGGCATCGCGGTGACGGCGGAGCCGTTCCAGAGCCTGTTCCCGGGCATCACCGGGTGACCCCCGGCCGCCGGGCACCGGCGGCGTCCGCCACCGGAGCGGGGCGGCAGCCATGGCAGGCCTCCGCCCCCGCTTCCGTGAGGAACCGGGGCGAAGGCCTGCCGACGCGCGTGCTCGGGGGCGGGGAGAGATCCGGTGGCCTCGGCGGCGCACCGGGGACTCAGGCGCGCTTCTCGTGGCGGCGGCGCATCCAGAAGGCACCACTGCCGAGCACGGCCGCGCCCACGAGGCCGCCGCCGATGGCCATGTCGGTGGGCGTCGCGCCGCTGGTCCTGCTTCCGCCGAAGCCGCCGTTGACGCCGCCGATGACGCTGAAGGCCCCGCGCCGGGTCAGGGTGCGGCCGTCGCAGCGGACGGTGACGTCGTACCGGCCGCGGCCCGCGTCGCGGTCCACGATGGCGACACCCCGCGCGGTGTCGTCGTGGACCTCTTCCAGGTCGATGGTGCCGAAGGCGTCGGAACTGGCCGTACCGCGCCGGCAGCCGTTCACGATGATGGTCAGGCGGCCCCCGGCCGAGACGACGTCGGGCGTGACGAAGATGTCCTGCGAGTTGCCGAACTCGTCGCCCCGGCCCCCGAACTCGTCCCCGTGTCCGTTGCCGAAGCCGCCGCGGCCGTTGCCCTCGCCCCCACGGCCGTTGCCTTCGTTCCCGCGGCCGTTGCCGTTGAAGTTGCCGTGGCCGTTGTTGTTGCCGTGGCCGTTGTTGTTCCCGTTGAAGTTCCCGTTGCCGTGGCCGTTGTTGTTGCCGTTGAAGTTCCCGTTCCCCGGGAAGACGCCGTTCCCGGGGAAGACGCCGTTCCCGGGGAAGACGCCGTTCCCGCTGAAGGTGCCGATGTTGCCGGTACCGGGCACGATGACCGTGGAGTTGTTGTCGGTGCTGCTCGGCCCGCCCCCGTTGCCCATGCCGTCCGCGACGGCGTCAGGGGCGGCGAGCCCGAGCACGGCGACCGCGGTGCACGCCGCCGCCAGGGCGCGTTGGTTGCGCATGTGATCCTCCGCGGGAGGCGCCCCGGGTCCCGTCCCCGGTGGATCGGCGAGAAAACACCTCCCGGGTAGACCCTCAGACGCGCAGAACACGCCCGCATGTCGAGAATGGTCCGTCCTGGTGAGCCGACACGCCGACGGACAACCACACAATCGGATATTGCCGCAGGTCACAGACCGTCAGAAATTTCCTGGAAACGGCAACTCGGATGGCGCACCGACCAGGTGCGAGGCCACCCGTTCGCCGTTCGACCCGTCGCCCGCCGCACGCGCGGGACTTAGCGTTTTCCCATGCGCGAGGGACGTGGCGAGAACCGCGTCGAGAGGGGTGACGAATGTCTGCGTCCAAGCTGGCCCAGCTTGCCGAAGAGGAGGAGCGGCGGAGGAGGCGCGCCCCCTGGGGCGTGATAGCGCTTGTTCTGCTGACCGGCCTGGCGCTCATTCGCAACGGCTCGGGAGAGTTCGACGTCGGGCCGCCGCAGCCCGCCACCGCGGCGGCCCCGGACAACCGCGCCACCCTGGGCACCCTCGCGCCGGGGCCCGCCCCCCTGCCGTTCTCCCCCGTGCAGCGGGTCCGGATCCCGGCGATCCGGGTCGACGCGCCCGTCGTACAGGTCGGGCTGGACGCGGACGGCTGGGTCGCCGCGCCGCCGCCGGAGAACCCGGGCCTGGCCGGCTGGTTCACCGGAGCCGTGTCCCCGGGGGAGAAGGGCACCGCGGTCATCGTCGGACACGTCGACAACAAGCAGGGCCCCGCCGTGTTCTACGGCCTCGGGGCGCTGAAGAAGGGGAACCAGGTCGAGGTCCTGCGCCAGGACGGGAAGACCGCCGTGTTCGACATCTACGGGGTCGAGGTGTTCGAGAAGAACAACTTCCCGGGCGACCGGGTGTACGGCTCGAAGGGGGCGCCGGAGCTCCGGGTCATCACCTGCGGCGGAGGCTTCTCGAAGCAGAACGGCTACGACGGGAACGTCGTGGTCTTCGCCCGCCTGGCCGCGGTCGTCTGAACCACCGCGGCCCGGCGGGCGGAAGCGGAGCGGGTCCTCCCGGAAGGCGTCACACGCGGCGGCGCGGCACGGTGAGGCGGTACCCGGAGTCGATCAGATAGGGCAGCCACTCGCGGATCGCGCGGACGGTCTGCGAGCGGTCGCCCCCGGCGTCGTGGGAGAGCACCACGACACCGGGGGCGGCCCCGTTCTCCACCTGGTCGATGATGGTGCGGGTACCGGGCACCATCCAGTCGGTGGTGTCCACGGTCCAGGCCATCGGCTCCATGCCCATCTGGGCGCCGAGCTGGAACGCGGCGCGGTTCCAGGCGCCGTAGGGCGCGCGGAACCACTGCGGGCGCTCGCCGTAGGCGTCCTCGATGGCGTCGCTGGTGCTCTCCATCTCGGAGCGGATCTCACGGCGGTTCAGCTCGGTCAGCAGCGGATGCGTCCAGGTGTGGTTGCCGACGACGTGGCCCTCGTCGGCCATCCGGGCCAGCAGTTCCCTGTTCTGCACGACGCACTCGCCGCAGACGAAGAACATCGCCCGTACGTCGTGCTTGGCGAGGGTGTCCAGGATGTGCGGGGTGTAGGCCGGGTTGGGGCCGTCGTCGAAGGTCAGCACCATGTGCCGGCCGCTCGTGGAGACGCGCATGATGGGTTCCTTGCGCACCTTCAGCTTGCGGGGCGCGGCGCGCGGCGGCCCGTCTCCGGTCAGCGGCTGGAGCCGGAAGGCGGAGGGCTTGAGCGCCTGGCGGGCCTGTGGACCGGCGACGGGGGCCGCGGTGCTGTGGGCGGTCTCCTCGCCGCCCTGCGCCAGGACGACTCCGGCGGTGCCCGCGGCCCCCAGGGCGGCGACGCCGGCGAGGAGCATCCGGCGCCGGGTGAACAACTGATCCTTCTGCATGACTCATCAGTCGCCCCACCGGAGTCCGCCGCACCACAACGGCACCGGTGCGGCGGCGGTAATACACCCGGACAGCGCAGTGGGCGCGGGATGTCCCGGCGACGGCGCACGAGCGGACCCGGCCGGACGGGCCCGCGTCCGGGGTGGCGGGCCCGGCCCCGTCCCCTCCGGCGGGGCCGGACACCGGCACGGACGGCGGGCCCGCCGGGGTGGCGGGCCGCCGTCCGCCCTCCGGGTGCCCCTTTTCCCCGGAGTCTGCGCAGTGCGAAGGGACGGAGACGAAGCTTTCGGCGATGGGCCTCCGACTGCCGCCGGCGCGGCGGACGACGGCCGAGTCCGGTCGGACGCGGCGCACGGCCCGGTCGGGTGCGGTGAGGTCACGGCGCATCAGGTCCGGGGAGACGCCGTCACGGCCCCGGGGGACGCAGCAGAGAGCACGATCAGGAGCAGCGGCGCGCACAGCAGGCCGAGGGCGGTGACGGGGGTCGCGAAGGGGCTTTGGGACCCGGCCGAGGCGTCCGCCGGCGGGCGGGCGTGCCGGCGCCGTGGCGGCCCCCCGTGAACCGCCGTTCACCAGGAACGGTCGGTTCCGATAGCCTCGTGGCGTGACGGAACAGCATCACGAGCGGCACTCGCACGCGCACCGGTTCGAACGGGGCACGGACGGACCGAAGGTCATCCTGGTCGGTGTGGACGGCTCCGACTCCTCGATGCGTGCCGCCGCGTACGCGGCGGGCCTGGCCCGGCGCCAGCGCGCGCTGCTGGCGGTGGTGTACGTGCAGCCGGTGCTCGCGGCCGGGGCGGCGCTCGGGGTGCCGGTGGCGGAGACCACCGACGAGATCGCCGAGGACCTGGTCGCGCAGATCCGGGACGCGGCCGAGCGGCTCAAGGGGACGTTCGAGGTCCGCTGGGAGTTCCACACCTTCCGCGGCGACCCCTACAACGGGCTGGTGAAGGCGGCGGACGAGCTGAAGGCGGACGCGGTGGTGGTGGGCGCCTCGGAACAGGCCGGCCACCGGATCATCGGCTCGGTGGCGGTCCGCCTGGTGAAGACGGGCCGCTGGCCGGTCACCGTCGTGCCGTAGGACGGCGCGGCAGGAGGTGCGGTCCGGCCCCGGCGACCGGCCGGCACCCGTGCCGTGGCCGGCCGCCCTTTCCCGGCGCGCGGACCCGGCCGCGGGCGCCGCCCGGGCCGTGCGTGGCGTCTTCCGTGGCGCTCTTGGCTGAGCCATCATGATCCGCCGTCAGCCGTTTGCCGTCGGCGAAGAGGTGAGGCCCATGGACAGGCTCCGCGCGGGTGAGGGGATTCTGCGCCGCAAACCCATCGAGCACATCGAGGAGACGGAGGTCGGCGAGGGCACCCGGCTGGACAAGTCGCTGGGGCTCTGGCAGCTGACCGCGATCGGTGTGGGCGGCATCATCGGCGCGGGCATCTTCACGCTGGCCGGGACGGTGGCGAACGGCACGGCCGGGCCCGCGGTGCTGGTGTCCTTCCTGATCGCGGGTGTCGCGAGCGCGTGCGCGGCGCTGTCGTACGCCGAGTTCGCGGGGCTGATCCCGAAGGCGGGGTCGGCCTACACCTACGGGTACGCGGTGCTCGGCGAGTTCGCGGGCTGGTTCATCGGCTGGGACCTGCTGCTGGAGTACACCGCGATCGTGGCCGTGGTGGCCATCGGCATCTCCGGCTACTTCAGCTTCCTGGTCGAGCAGATGGGCGCCGGCCTGCCGCGATGGATGCTGGGCGCGCCCGGCACCGGGGCCGGGCACCGGGTCGACCTGTTCGCGGCCCTGCTCTGCCTGCTGATCGCCTGGCTGCTGAACCAGGGCATCCGCAGCGCGGCCCGCTTCGAGACGCTGGTGGTCGCGCTGAAGGTACTGGTGGTGCTGCTGGTGATCGGAGTGGGCTTCTTCCACATCGACACGCGCAACTACCACCCGTTCTTCCCGTTCGGCATCAGCGGGGCGTTCACCGGGGCCGCGACGGTGTTCTTCGCCGTGTTCGGCTACGACGCGATGTCGACGGCGGCGGAGGAGTCGAAGGACGCGCAGCGGCACATGCCGAAGGCGATCATCTACTCGCTGGTGATCTCCATGGTGCTGTACGTGGCGGCCTGTCTGGTGCTGACCGGCATGCAGAACTACAAGGACATCGACAAGGAGAGCGGCTTCTCCACGGCGTTCAAGTCGGTGGGTCTGGGCGCCCTGGCCGACGTGATCGCCGTCGGGGCGATCATCGGCATCCTCACGGTCATGTTCACGTTCATGCTGGGCGTGACCCGGGTGTGGTTCTCGATGTCCCGGGACGGACTGCTGCCCCGGTGGTTCGCGAAGACGCACCCGACGCGGCACGTGCCGACCCGGGTGACCTGGATCGTGGGGCTGGCCTCGGCCGCCATCGCCGGGTTCGTGCCGATCGGCGAGGCGGCCGAGCTGACCAACATCGGCATCCTGCTGGCGTTCGTGGTGGTGTGCACGGCGGTGATCGTGCTGCGTTACCGGCAGCCGGAGCTGCCGCGGACCTTCCGGACGCCGGGGATGCCCGTCGTGCCGGCGCTGGGGGTCGTCTTCTCGATCTGGCTGATCACGTTCCTGCAGTGGCAGACCTGGGTGCGGTTCGCTGTGTGGTTCGTGATCGGCTGCGGTGTCTACTTCGGCTACTCCTACCACCGCTCGGTGCTGGCGCAGCGGCCGGCCCGGTAGTCACTCGGCCATGACCAGGCCGTCCTGCCCGGCGCCCCGGCTGAGCACCACGTCCCTGATCCGGTCGCGCACCCCCTCCAGTTCCGCGCCCTCGGCGATGGCCTTGTTGAGGTCGACGACCCGGCCGGCGTCGAGGTCGTACAGCTGCGGGACGAACTCCGCCTTGGTGACCCGCCAGGCCTCTCCCGGCCGGGCGGGCGGGGCGAAGGTGAAGCGGCCGAGGGTGGACTCGTTGCCGCGCGGGTCCTGGGCGCCCTCGCCGTTGTACATCTCGCCGGCGATCTGGTCGCCCATCCCGTAGATCACCCAGGTCCCGTTGACCTTCTCGTACGCCTGCGGGACGTGGGCGTGGGTGCCGAGGATCAGGTCGATGTCCGGGCGGCCGGCCGTGGCCGAGGAGGTGAGCCGCTGGGCGAGGGTGAGCTGCTGCCGGTCTGGCTCGTCCTGCCATTCGGTGCCCCAGTGCACGGAGAGCACGACGACGTCGGCGCCGGCCCGGCGGGCCGCGCGTGCGTCGGCGATCATCCGGTCGGCGTCGATCAAGTCGACGGCCCAGGGCTGTCCTGGCGGCAGCGCGTTGCCGTTGGTGCCGAAGGTGTAGGACAGGTGGGCGACCCTGGCCGAGCCGGCCCGCAGGAGCGTGACCGAGCGGGCCTCGGCCTCGTTGCGGGCGGTCCCGGCGTGCCGGAGGCCGGCCCGGTCCATGGCGTCGAGGGTGCGCCGGATGCCGGCGGCGCCGTCGTCCAGGGCGTGGTTGGAGGCGGTGGAGCAGCCGTCGTAGCCGGTGGCGGCGAGGGCCTGGGCGATCTGCGGCGGGGACTTGAAGTCGGGGTAGCCGGTGTAGTCGCCGTCGGCGCCGTAGACGGTCTCCATGTGACACAGCGCCAGATCGGCGCGGGAGACGACCGGTGCGACGCCGGCGAGCATCGGGCGGAAGTCGTGGCCGCTGCCGCCGGCGTCGAAGGAGGCGCGCTCGATGACGGAGGTGTGCGGCAGCACGTCTCCGGAGGCGACGAGGGTGAAGCCGTCCGCGGCGGCGGGCGCGGAGTGTCCCTGTGCGCCGGACTCCCGGTTCTGGTTCTGGCAGGCGGCTCCGGCCGCGAGGACGGCGGTCAGGGCCAGGGCCACCTGCTGTCTGCGTCCGATCATCAACTCACCCCAGATTTGTCGTATATACAGACGAAGCCGTCACGGGCATATGGGTATGAATCTGACGAGTCGGATAAACAGCCCGACAGCCGTCCTTAGCCCGTCCGGGGTCCGGACGTACCGCCCACCCGGGGCCCGCCGTACCGCTCGTCCGACCGTTCGCCGACGCGTTCGACCGTCCGTCGCACGACCGGGTCCGCCCCCTGTCCGCCGGCCGCGCCCTGCGCTGCCATACGGCCATGACGGCCGGAACCTCACTCACCCCCGGGACGACGACCGCCGAGCACGAGCTGGCCGCGCTCCAGCGCGAGCACGGCGGACCCCTGTTCGCCCTGCTGTACCGGCTCTGCGACGGAGACCGGCAGCGCGCCGAGGACCTCGTCCAGGAGACGCTGGTGCGCGCCTGGCAGCATCCGGAGGCGCTGCACGCCGACGGGTACGACTCCGTGCGGCCCTGGCTGCTGACCGTGGCCCGGCGGCTGGCGATCGACGCCCGGCGGGCCCGGCGGGCGCGACCGCCCGAGAGCGGCGACGAGGTCCCCGAGAACGCACGCGTCACCGCCGACCACGCCGAACGGGCCGCCGCGATGCTCGACGTCCGGGAGGCTGTGAAGACACTCACGCCGGAACACCGTGACGTACTGCTACTCGTGTATTTCCGCGGGGCCAGTGTGGCGGAAGCGGCGCAGACCCTGGGTATTCCGCCCGGTACCGTGAAATCCCGCGCGTATTACGCGTTGCGCGCCCTGCGCCGGGGCCTTCCGGGTTATGCGACCGACCTGCGGTGAAACCGGAAGCCGGGTCAAACCTCGGTAAAGCGCCTTGCTGCGGCCCCCGTTCGGGCATGGGCTGTCCTCATCCGCGTTCCTGCGTGCACCGGGGCCGCGGTCCCGACGCGGCCCGGGCGACGCGCACGCACCGGAGGAAGGCAGGAAGGGATGCTGCACAGAGGGCACGAGAGCACGGACGGCGCCGACGGCGGTGAACTGGCCGTTCCGATGGCCTGGTTGTACGCCGAGTACATCGCCGACGAGCTGCTGCGCACCGGCGATCTGATGCCGCCGACGTCGTTCGAGTTCCGGGCCGGCCGGGACGCGCTGGCGCTGACCGTCTTCCTGTCCGACACCGACGGGGAACTGTCCGGCATCCGGGTGATCTCCCAGCTGGAGCACTGGCTGTCGCTGACCGCCTACGACCAGCCGTGGCAGGACTGGGTGCGCGAGCGCCTGGCCGAACTGACCGAGCGGGCGGCCGGCTCCGGCACGCCCAGCCCCGACCTGGCGCTGGCGGCGGAGGCCTGGCGCTGGCTGGAGGAGACCGAACTGCTCGCGCCGGACCTGGACGCGGTGCCCGGCGGCGGGGCGGTCTCCGGGGAGGACGACGGACCGAAGGTGTGGACCCCGGCCTGGCGGCTCGGACTGCCCCTCGGACACCTCGCGATCCACCTCTTCTGAACCTTCCGGAATTCACACCAATCCGCGGGCCGGACCGCTCCGAATCTCTTGCCGCGATTCTGGGCGTGGCTTGAGTGATTCGGCGGCCGGCTGCGTACGGGTGGGAGCAAGGAGTAACCCTTCCCCCACCCTTCGGCACGAGGATTCGGCATGAGGTCCCTGGAAAGGCATCGCGACGCCGGCGCGTACGCGCTCGGCGTGCTGGACGAGGCGGAGGCCTTCCGCTTCGAGGACCACCTCATGGAGTGCCCTCGGTGCGCGGCGCACGTGACCGAGTTCGGAGCCACGACCCGGCAGTTGATGCTGTACCGCCGGGCCACGCCGCGCTTCGTGCACCCCATGGCACAGCCCGGTCCCCGGCTGCTGGACCGGCTGCTCGGCGAGCTGGCTCGCGTGCGGCGCACGCGGCGCCGCCGGATGCTGTACGGCCTGGCCGCGTCCGTGGTGCTGGCCGTGGCCGGTCCCGGGATCCTGGCGTTCGCCGGGCACACCGACCCGGCCGCGCAGGTCGCCGCGGCGACCGATCCGGACACCGGGGTGTGGGCACGGGTCACCTCGGCGGAGGAGGACTTCGGCAGCGATCTGCGGCTGGAGGTCATGGACGGCTCCGGGGCACACGCCTGCCGGCTGGTCGCGGTCGGCCGCGACGGAACGGAACAGGTCGTCGCCGGCTGGACCAACGCGGGTGACGGCACCCGGCCCACCACCGCGATGGGCGCCACCGCGCTGCGCCCGGACCAGATCGCCCGGTTCGAGGTCCGCACGACGGACGGGAAACGGCTGGTCACGGTACGGGCACGGTGACCGTACCGGGACGTGGCCGTGCTCCGGGGCGCCGCCCGCACCGCGCCCGCACATCGGCCGGCGCCGGGTCCCGGGCTCATTTCAGCAGGCGCGACAGCCGGCGGTCGGCCAGGGGCTTGCCGCCCGTCTGGCAGGTGGGGCAGTACTGGAGCGAGGAGTCGCTGAAGGAGACCTCGCGGATGGTGTCGCCGCACACCGGACAGGGCTCGCCGGTGCGGCCGTGGACGCGCAGGCCGCTCTTCTTCTCCGCCTTCAGCCGCCCGGCGGCCACGCCCCGGGAACGCTCGACCGCCTCGGTGAGCGTGTCGCGCAGCGCCTCGTACAGCCGGCGGGTCTCCTCCGGCGTGAGGGAGGCGGCCAGCTTGAACGGGGACATCTTCGCGGCGTGCAGGATCTCGTCGCTGTAGGCGTTGCCGACACCCGCGATCAGCGACTGGTCGCGCAGGGCGCCCTTCAGCTGCCGTCGTTCGCCCTGGAGCAGGGTGGAGAAGCGGTCCTCGTCGAAGTCGCCGGCGAGCGGATCCGGTCCCAGGCGGGCGATGCCGGGCACCTCTTCCGGGTCGCGGACGACGTACACGGCGAGGCGCTTCTGGGTGCCGGCCTCGGTCAGGTCGAAGCCCTCGCCGGTCTCCAGCGCCACGCGCAGCGCCAGCGGACCCTTGCCGGGCTTCGGCGGGCCGTCCGGCAGCCGGTCCTTCCACTGCAACCAGCCCGCGCGGGCCAGATGGGTCACCAGGTGCAGGCCGCCGTCCGTCTCGACGTCCAGGAACTTGCCGTGCCGGCGCACGGCCGTCACCCCGGCCCCCTCGAGGGCGGTGACCGGGGGGTCGTAGGTCTTCAGGACGCTGATGGCCACGGGCAGCACCCGCACCATCCGCCGTCCGACCAGGTGCTCGGTGAGGAAGTCCGTCAGCGCTGCTACCTCGGGCAGTTCGGGCATACGTCCAGAGTGCCATCCGGCACCGACAACACCCCCGCCGTCACGCCCGGACCGGTGGCTGCGACAGCCGGAACTCGCACCACACCGCCTTGCCGCCGCCCCGCGCCTCCACCCCCCAGCTGTCGGAGAGCCGTTCCACGAGGACCAGGCCGCGCCCGGAGACACCGGTCTCGCCCGCGTCGCGGCGGCGGGGCAGGGCGCTGGAGCCGTCCTCGACCTCGATGCGCAGCCGGCGGTCGCCGCCGTCCAGGGCCCGCAGGGTGACGATGGCCGAGCCCTCGGTGTGCATCAGCGCGTTGGTGATCAGCTCGCCGGCGACCAGTTCGATCTCGTCGGCCAGCTCATGGGCGCCCCAGGCGCGGACCGCGGCCTGGATCATGTGCCGGGCCTGGGTCAGGGCCTCCGGGTCGCCGGGCGCCACGTGCTGCCGGAGCCGGCCGCCGGGCCGCGTGGTCTCCCGGCCGCGGCGGTGCAGCAGGAGCAGGGCCACGTCGTCGTCGCCGCCCCGCTCCTCGGCCAGCTGGATCAGCCGGTCGGCGAGGTCGCGCACCTCGCGGGGGCCGCCGCAGACGAGGGCCACCAGGCCGCTCATGCCGTCGTCCAGGTCGGCGCCGGGCTGTTCGACCAGCCCGTCGGTGCACAGCAGCAGGGTGTGGCCGGGATCGAGTTCGAGGGTGGCGACGGGATACTCCAGCCGCCCGAACTCGGCGGACAGGCCGAGCGGCAGGCCGCCCTCGACGCCGACCCGGACGCAAGCGCCGTCGTCGTGCCGCACCAGCGGGTCGATGTGGCCGGCGCGCACCATCTGGACGACTCCGGTGGACAGGTCGGCCTCGGCGTACAGGCAGGTGGCGAAGCGGTCGGTGTCGAGTTCGTGCAGGAAGACGGAGGCGCGGGCCATCACGGTGGCCGGGGGGTGGCCCTCGGCGGCGTAGGCGCGCAGCACGATGCGCAGCTGGCCCATGACGGCCGCCGCGTGCGTGTCGTGGCCCTGGACGTCCCCGATGACCGCGCCCACCCGGCCTCCGGGCAGCGGGATGAGGTCGTACCAGTCGCCGCCGATGTCCCGGCCCAGTGCCGCGGAGCGGTAGCGGACCGCGACGTCGGCGCCGGGGACGCTGGGGATGGTGCGGGGCAGCATGGCCTGCTGGAGGCCCTGGGCGAGGTCCTTCTCCTGTTCGTAGAGCATGGCCCGCATCAGGCTCTGGGCGATGCTGCTGCCCAGCGCGACGAGGACGGCGCGCTCCTCGGCGGAGAAGCCGCGCCGGTCGTCGTAGAGCAGGCCCATCGCGCCGATCGGGCGGGCCTGGGCGATCAGGGGCAGATAGGCGGCCGAGGTGATGTGCAGGCCGGTGAGGTGCGGCCAGAGGACCGGGTAGCCTTCGGCGAACTCCTCGGGCGATTCGATGAACCGGGGGCTGAGCGTGCGGACGACCTCGCTCATCGGGTACGGCTCGTCGATCCGGGTGATCCGGGTCCCGGGGACGGAGGCGTCCGCGGGTCCCTCGGCCACGAGCCGGATCCGGCCCGCCTCCACCAGCCCTATCACCAGGCTGGCCGCGCCGAGGTGGCGGATGCCGTGCGCGTCCTTGAGGACGTCGATGACGTCCCGGACGCTGCGGGCGTGGGCGAGCGCGGCGGAGATGACCTGGACGACACCGGTCTGCTGCCGGAACGCCTCGTCCTGGGCGGCCCGGAGGCTGCGGGCCGCACTGTCGGCGAGTTCCTCGGTGGCGTCGCGCACGATGCCGACGACCCGGCGCGGGCGGCCGGTGTCGTCGCGCCGGATGTAGCCCTGGGTGTGCGTCCAGCGCATGGTGCCGTCGCGGCAGCGGATGCGGAAGTAGGCGCCGTAGTTCTCGCTGCCGTCCTTGATCGCCCGGGCGACCGCCGCGTCGAGCCGGGCGGCCTCCGGCGGCGGCACCCGGACGGCCAGGGTCTCCGGGCGCCCGTCGTACTCCTCGGGCAGCAGGTCGAACACCTCGAAGGCCTGGGCGTCCATGTGGAACAGACCGACGTCCAGGTCCCAGTCGAAGCTGCCCATGCGGTTGAGCGCGAGGATCGGGTCCGGGTGTGCGGGCCAGTCCTCCGGGAGTGACAGGGCGCTCGCTCCCCGATCGGCCATGGGGCCACCTTGCCAGGAACCGGCCGATTCTTCGACTTGATCGGCGGCCGGGCACGTGTGCTCGGCGAGGGCCCGGTGTGGTGGGCTTCGGCGGGCACCGGCCCGCGCTCAGCCGCCGGGCTCGGCCGGGGGGCGGGCGGGGCCGGTGCCGGCCGCGCCGGGTGCGGTGCCGGACCGGGCGGCGGGCGGGGCGTCCGGGACCAGGCCGCCGCCGTCGGGCAGGCCGGGGATCGTGGGCACGTGGGACGGGCCGGTGCCGGCGGAGGTGTCCGGGGCGGTCAGGCCCAGGCCGGAGGTGCCCGGATCGAAGGAACCGGGCTGCGAGGCTTCCGGAACGGAGCCTTCCGGACGGGAGGAGCCCTGGTCGGCGGCGCCCGGATCGGACGGACCCGCGTCCGGGGGGTCCACGGTGAGGTCGAGGGAGAGATCGCGGGCCGGATCGGGAACGGGGTCGGGATCGGGGGCGTCCTCGGCGGGCGGCGGCTCCTGCGCCGTCGTCCCGGTGTCGCGGTCCGCGAGCCCGCTGGCACTGTCCGGGTGATCGCCGCGGCCGTCCGGCACGGCGGAGCCGGACGAGGACGACGGCGTGCCCGCCGGGGACCGTGCCGGGCCGCTGTCGCGCGGGCTGGGCCGCCCGGTGACGGACGGTCCGGCGTCCGCTGGGCCGGACGGGACCGGGCTGGCCGCGGCCCGCGCGGGCGGGGACACGATCCGGTCCCGGCGGACATCGGGGCCGACCCGGCGCTCGGTCCAGGTACGGGTCGCGGGGTCCACGAGGGTGATGCTGGTGACGGCCCGCGGTGCCGGGGCCACGACGATCACCTCGTCCGGCTCGTAGCCGGCCCAGGGCGTGCCCCGGGCCCCGGCACCGCCGCGCGTCGGGGCGGGCGGCTTGAGCGGGTTGCCGCAGGCGCAGCGGACCCGGGGCACGCCCCGGTCGTCGACGAGGACGGCGGTGCCGGCCTGGAGCACGGCCTGGTAGCGGGCCGCCGCACGGTCGCGGTAGGCGTGGTTGGTGACGCGGGTGTCGGCGCCCAGGACGACGGGGGTCAGTCCGCGCAGGTAGCCGGGGAGCGCCGACCGGGTGACGCCGGCCACCTGGGCGAAGGCGTCGGCCCTGGCCCCGTCCGCCGCGAGACGGCCGATGTGCCGCTCGACGTCACAGGCGGCGACGCGCGGGGTGCCCTGGTACAGGCCGGGGGTGGCGCCGGACACGGTACGGGCCGCGCGCAGGGGTGCCTCGACCTCGCCGGGCTGGATCCGCGCAGTGCCGCGGGGTGACTCCGGCCGGATGGCGGTGTCCGCGGAGTCGGTGAACGGGTCCGGTCCCCGCTCGGTGGCGGTCTCCAGGAGGACCAGTTCGCCCGCCTTGGTCTGCTTGACACCGGCGCCCGCGCAGCCCCCGGCGAGGAGCGCCACCGAGAGCGCCCAGGCCGCGACGATGGATCGGGTGGGTATCCGCACCGCACACTCCGCATCACTGTGGGTGATTACGCCCTATTGTTGGCATCGCTCAGGTTTGGCTGGCAACTCGGGGAACGCCGTGACGACAGCGGCGCCGGTGTCGCCGTACAGGAGGGCGCGCACAGCCGTGGACTGGTTCACCGCACCCGGCTACTGGCTGAGCCGGCTGGTCTTCCAGCGGGCCCTGGCCGCCGTGTACCTGGTCGCGTTCCTGACGGCGGCCCTGCAGTTCCGGGCCCTGCTGGGCGAGCGCGGGATGCTGCCGATCCCGCGGTACCTGGCCCGCGCGCGGTTCCGGCGCGCCCCGAGCCTGTTCCACCTGCACTACTCCGACCGCTTCTTCGCGGCCTGTGCCTGGACGGGCTGTGCGGTCGCGGCGGCCTTGCTGGCCGGGGCGGACTCGCTGCTGCCGCTGTGGGCCGCGATCCTGCTGTGGCTGGTGCCGTGGGCGCTGTACCTGTCGATCGTCAACGTGGGCCAGACGTGGTACGCGTTCGGCTGGGAGTCGCTGCTGCTGGAGACGGGCTTCCTGGCCGCGTTCCTCGGCAACGGCGAGGTGGCGCCGCCGGTCGTCGTGCTGTTCCTGCTGCGCTGGATCCTGTTCCGGGTGGAGTTCGGTGCCGGGCTGATCAAGATGCGGGGCGACGCCTGCTGGCGGCGGCTGACCTGCCTGGACTACCACCACGAGACCCAGCCGATGCCGGGCCCGCTGAGCTGGTTCTTCCACCACCTGCCGAAGCCGCTGCACCGGGTGGAGGTGGCCGCCAACCACGTCACCCAGCTGGTCGTACCGGTCCTGCTGTTCACTCCGCAGCCGATCGCCTCGGCCGCCGCCGCGCTGATGATCCTCACCCAGCTGTGGCTGGTGCTCTCCGGCAACTTCTCCTGGCTGAACTGGATCACCATCGTGCTGGCGCTGTCCGCGCTCCGGCTGCCGGCGGCCGCGCCGCCGGTGCCGCCGGCGCCGCTGTGGTACGAGGTGCTGGTGCTGGCGGTCGGCGCGCTGCTGCTCTTCCTGAGCCACCGCCCGGTGGTCAACATGGTCTCCCGCCGCCAGGTGATGAACCGCTCCTTCGACCCGCTGCACCTGGTGAACACCTACGGTGCGTTCGGCAGCGTCAGCCGGGTCCGCTACGAGGTGGTGGTCGAGGGCACGCTGGACGACACCCCGCGCCCGGACTCGGACTGGCGGGAGTACGTCTTCAAGGGCAAGCCCGGCGATCCCCGCCGCTGGCCGCGCCAGTTCGCCCCCTACCATCTGCGCCTGGACTGGCTGATGTGGTTCGCGGCGCTGTCCCCGGCGTACGCCGGTGAGTGGTTCGGCGGTCTGGTGGAACGCCTGCTGGAGAACGACCGGGACACCCTGCGGCTGCTGCGCCGTTCCCCCTTCCCGCCCGGCACCCCGCCCCGCCATGTCCGGGCCCGGCTGTTCCGGTACCGGTACACGACCTGGCGGGAGCTGCGCGAGACGGGGGCGTGCTGGGAGCGGACGTTCGTGCGGGAGTACCTGCCGCCGACACGGCTCGCGGGCGGGGTTCACAGGTCGTAGACACGGCTCGCGGTGGTCTCGAACAGCGCGGTGCGCTCCGCCTCGCCGAGCCCCGCCGTCACCTCCCGGGTGAGCGCGTGGACCTCGGCGTAGCTCATGGCCAGGGTGCACACCGGCCAGTCGGAGCCGGCCATCAGCCGGGCGGGGCCGAAGGCGTCCAGGGCGGTGTCGACGTACGGACGCAGACCGGCGGCGTTCCGCGTGTCCGGGCCGGCCTCGGTCACCAGGCCGGAGAGCTTGGCGACGGTGTTGGGGAGGGCGGCGAAGGCCCGCAGGGCGGCAGCCCAGGACACGCGCTCCCCGGAGGCGATGGGCGGCTTGCCGAGGTGGTCGAGGACGAAGGTGAGCCGGGGCAGGGCCCGGGCCGCCGCCGTGCAGGCCGGCAACTGGTGGGGCTGGACCACGAGGTCGTAGACCAGGCCGGCGTCGGCCACGGCGGCCAGACCGCGCAGGACGTCGGGCCGCAGCAGCCACTCGGGGTCGGGTTCGCCCTGCACCTGGTGCCGGATGCCCTTCAGGTGGGAGCCGCCGGGAAGCTCGCGCAGCCGGGCCAGTTCGTCGGCGATGCCGGGGCGGGTGAGGTCGGTCCAGCCGACGACCCCGGCGATCAGGTCGTGGGCGGCGGCGAGGGCGAGGAACTCGGGGGTCTCCTCGGGCACGGTGACGGTCTGGACGAGCACGGTACGGTCGACCCCCACGGCGCGTGCCTGGGGTTCGAGGTCGGCGACGGTGAAGTTCCGGCGCAGCGGCCGGAGTCCGGGTCCCCGGATCCAGTCCTGGTCGCGGACGCTCAGGTCCCAGACGTGGTGGTGGGCGTCGACGCTCATGGCAGCTCCCACACGACGGGCAGGGTCGCGGCCGCGCCCTCGGCGGAGTAGTCGTGCGTCACGTCCAGCAGGTCCGCCATCCGGGTCTGCCAGGCCGCGTTGACCGGGAGCCGTTCCAGCTCGGCGAGGAGACGGGCGTAGTCCGCGCACTCCAGGACGTGGAAGAGGTCGGTCCCCGATCGCCAGATGGTCCAGGACGTGGCCCCCGCGGCGCGGATGGCGTCGGTGAGGTCCTTCGGGACCGCGCGGTGGGCGGCCTCGTACTCCTCGATCCGGTCCGCGCGGACCCTGGTGTGCAGGGCGACCCTCATGACGCTTCCTCCGGGGGCAGCAGGCCGGTCGCGCGCAGTTCCCGCCAGAAGGCGTCCGGCACCGGCCTCGCGAACTGCTCGGCGCAGTCGTGGACCTCGGCGGGCGAGCGGGCGCCGGCCAGGACGCTCGCCACGGCCGGGTGGGCGGAGCAGAAGGCGAGGGCGGCGGCGCGCAGGGTGGTGCCGTGGCGCTCGGCGACCGCCTGGATCCGCAGCGCCCGGTCCAGCAACTCCCGCGGTGCCCGGGTGTAGTCGTAGGTCGGGTGCCGGGACGGGTCAGCCAGCAGGCCGGAGTTGAAGGCGCCGCCGACGACCACGCGGACGCCGCGTCGCACGGCCTCGGGCAGCAGTTCGGTGGCCGCGCTCTGGTCCAGGAGGGTGTACCGGCCCGCGCAGAGCACCACGTCGACGTCCGTGTCACGGACGAACCGGGTCAGCATCTCCGCCTGGTTCATGCCCGCCCCGATGGCGCCCACGACGCCCTCCGCGCGGAGTTTCTCCAGCGCCGGGTAGCCCTCGCGGAAGGCCTGTTCGGCGTGGTCGTCGGGGTCGTGGAGGTAGACGACGTCGACCCGGTCGAGGCCGAGGCGTTCCAGGCTCGCCTCCAGGGTGCGGCGGACGCCGTCGGCGGTGAAGTCCCAGACGCGGCGGTGGTCGGCGGGTACGGCGAAGCCGTTGGCCAGGTCGTCGCCGGTGCCGTCGGCCGGTTCCAGGCGGCGGCCGACCTTGGTGGAGACCGTGTAGGCGGCGCGGTCGTACTCCCGCAGGGCCGCACCCAGGCGGCGTTCGGACAGCCCGAGGCCGTAGTGGGGGGCGGTGTCGAAGTAGCGGATGCCGCGCTCCCAGGCCGCCCGCACGGTCGCGTGGGCCTGTTCGTCGCCGACCGGGGTGTAGAGGTTGCCGAGGGCGGCGGCGCCGAGGCCCAGGGAAGTGACGTCGGCGCCGCCGCGGCCGAGGGGGGTCACCGGTCCGCCGCCGGACGCGGCCTGAGGCCCTGCATGCCGCCGTCGACAGCGAGGGCGGTGCCGGTGGTGGCGCCGGAGAGCGGGCTCGCCAGGTAGGCGATGGCGCCCGCGACCTCGGCGGCGGAGACCAGCCGGCCGGTGGGCTGGCGGGCCTCGAGGGCGGCCCGTTCGGCGGCCGGGTCCTCGGCCGCGTCCAGCAGCCGGCCGATCCACGGGGTGTCCGCCGTACCGGGGTTGACGCAGTTGACGCGGATGCCCTCGCGGACGTGGTCGGCGGCCATGGCGAGGGTCAGGGAGTACACGGCGCCCTTGGTCGCGCTGTACAGGGCGCGCTGCGGCAGGCCGGCGGTGGCCGCGATGGAGCAGGTGTTGACGATGGCCGCGGTGCCGGGGCGGGCGGTGGCGGCGCGGCGCAGGTACGGCAGGCACGCGCGGGCGGTGCGGACCATGCCGAGGACGTTGACGTCGAAGACGTGCCGCCACTCGGCGTCGTCGTTGTCCTCGACGGTGCCCTGGGCGCCGATGCCCGCGTTGTTCACCAGGACGTCCAGCCCGCCCAGCGCCTCGGCCGCGTCCTGGACGGCGGTGCGCACCGAGGCGTCGTCGGTGACGTCGGCGCGCACCGCGAGGAGGGGCTTGTCGACGGCGGACGGGTCGAGGTCGAGGACGGCGACCTGGGCGCCGCGGGCGGCGAGCAGGTCGGCGGTGGCCCGGCCGATGCCGGACGCGCCGCCGGTCACCAGGGCCCTCAGTCCCGCGAAGTCGCTCATGCCGCCTGTCCCTTCTGCGTGTCGGGGTCGGCGGCCCAGTAGGTGCCGCCGGGGAAGGTGTACCGCGCGAGGGACTCCGGGCGCAGGGCGGCGGAGAAGCCGGGCACGGTGGGCGCCGAGTAGTGGCCGTCGCGGATGACGACCGGGGTGACGAAGTGCTCGTGGAGGTGGTCGACGTACTCGATGACCCGGTCCTCGGTGCTGCCGGAGACCGCCAGGTAGTCGAACATCGACAGGTGCTGGACGAGTTCGCACAGGCCGACCCCGCCGGCGTGCGGGCAGACGGGGACGCCGAACTTGGCGGCGAGGAGCAGGATGGCGAGGTTCTCGTTGACCCCGCCGACGCGGGCCGCGTCGATCTGCACGATGTCGAGGGCGCCGGCCTGCAGCATCTGCTTGAACACGATCCGGTTCTGCACGTGTTCGCCGGTGGCGACCTTCACGGGGCCGACCGCGCGGCGGATGGCGGCGTGGCCGAGGACGTCGTCGGGGCTGGTGGGCTCCTCGATCCAGTACGGGCCGAACTCGGCCAGGGCGTTCGTCCAGCGGATCGCCTCGTCCACGTTCCAGCGCTGGTTGGCGTCGATCGCCAGGCGGATCTCCGGTCCGACGACGGCGCGGGCCACCCGGCAGCGCCGGATGTCGTCGTCGAGGTCGGCGCCGACCTTCAGCTTGATCTGCCGGAAGCCGTCGGCGACGGCCCGGGCGGCGAGCCGGCCGAGCTTGTCGTCGTCGTAGCCGAGCCAGCCCGGGGAGGTGGTGTACGCGGGGAAGCCGCGCTCCAGGAGGCGGGCCCGGCGCTCGGCGGCACCCGCTCGGCCGCGCCTGAGCAGGTCGAGGGCCTCCTCGGGGGTGAGGGCGTCGGTGATGTACCGGAAGTCGATCTGCCGGACCAGCCACTCGGGTTCGGCGTCGGCGAGCAGTTGCCACAGGGGTTTCCCGGCCCGCCGGGCGGCGAGGTCCCAGGCGGCGTTGACGACGGCCCCGATCGCCATGTGCATCACGCCCTTCTCGGGGCCGAGCCAGCGCAGCTGGCTGTCGGCGATCAGGTCCCGGAAGAGCGAGCCGGGGTCGGCGCACAGTTCCTCGACGTCGCGGCCCAGCACATGGCCCCGCAGCGCGTCGATCGCGGCGACCTGGACGTCGTTGCCCCGCCCGATGGTGAAGGTGAATCCGTGTCCCTCCAGGCCGTCGGCGGCGTCGGTGCGCAGGACGACGTAGGCCGCCGAGTAGTCGGGGTCCGGGTTCATCGCGTCGGAGCCGTCCAGCTCGCGCGAGGTGGGGAAGCGGATGTCGTGGGTGTCGACCGCGATGACGCGGGCGGGAGCGTCGGACACGGATGCCCTTTCTGCTGGGGGAAGGTGGCGGTTCATCAGTCCTGGGCGCGGCCCGTGGTGACACGGGCGATCATCAGGGCGACGAGGATGATGCCGCCGTAGATGGCCTGGATCCAGAACGACGGCACCTGGGCGAGGGTGAGCAGGTTCTGCACGACGCCCAGGAGGAGGACGCCGGTCAGGGCGCCGAACATGGTGCCCTTGCCGCCGTCCAGGCTGATGCCGCCGATCACCGCCGCCGCGAACACGGTGAAGATCATGTTCTGGCCCTGGTTGGCGCTGATCGCGCCGACGTAGCCGGTCTGCATGATGCCGCCGACGGAGGCGAGGACCCCGGCGACGACGAACACCCCGAGCATCACGCGGTCCACGCGGATGCCCGCGGCGCGGGCGGCCTCCGCGTTGCCGCCGATGGCGTACAGGGCGCGGCCGACCCGGTGGTACTTCAGCACGCCTCCGGTGACGGCGAAGGCGACGGCGGCGAGCCACACCGACATCGGGACGTCGAGGAAGGTGGTGGTGGCCAACGAGGAGAAGCTGTCGGGCATGCCGAACAGGGTCTTGCCCTTGGTGGCGCCGACCAGCAGCCCGCGCAGCACGATGAGCATCGCGAGGGTCACGATGAACGCGTTGAGCTTGAACTTCACGACCAGGACGCCGTTGAAGGCGCCGACGGCCGCGCCGGCGACGAGGATGGCGAGCAGGGCGACCGGCGCCGGGAACCCGGTGCCCCAGCCGGCCTGCGCCGAGGGCAGGACGAGGAGCGCCCCCACGGCGGGGGCGATGCCGACGACCGACTCCAGGGACAGGTCGAACTTGCCGGTGATGAGCACCAGCGACTCGGCGAGCACCACCATGGCGAGGGCGGCCGAGGCGCCCAGGATCGAGATGAGGTTCCGCTCGGTGAGGAACGAGTCGTTGACCACCGCGCCCAGCACCATGAGCAGCAACAGGGCCGGCACGAGGGCGAGTTCCCGCGCGCGGCGCAGCAGCACGGCCCGGGCGGCGCGCTGGTCGGGGAGGCGGGGCGAGGTGAGCGGCGGGGCCTTGGTGTCAGCCATGGTCCACTCCTTCGATGGAGGCGATCAGCTCGTGGTCGCGCCAGCCGGCCGGGTGCTCGGCGACGATGCGGCCGTGGAAGAGGACGAGGACGCGGTCGCAGCGCCGCAGGTCGTCGAGTTCGTCGGAGACGACGAGCACGGCCGTGCCGTCCTCGCGGGCGCTGTCCATGCGGGCCAGCAGGGACTCCTTGGACTTCACGTCGACGCCCGCCGTCGGGTTGATCAGGACGAGCAGGCGGGGGTCGGAGGCCAGGGCGCGGGCCATGACGACCTTCTGCGCGTTGCCTCCGGAGAGGTCGGAGACGGGCTGTCCGGGGCCCTCGGTGTGGATGTCGAGGCGGTCGATCAGCTCGGTGGCGAGACCGCTCCTGCGGTCGGTGCCGACGAAACCGAAGCGGCCGAGCCGGTCCAGGACGCTCAGGGTGGTGTTGTCGCCGACGGTCATGCCGGGGACCAGGCCCTGCTCGTGCCGGTCGCGGGGCACCCAGCCGACGCCCGCGTCCAGCGCCGCCCGCACGTCGCCGAACGGCAGCGGCTCTCCTCGCAGCAGGGCCGAGCCGCCGGCCGGGGTGTGCAGTCCGGCGAGGGTCTCGGCCAGCTCGGTCTTGCCGCTGCCGCTGGTCCCGGCGAGTCCCAGCACCTCACCGCGGCGGACGGTGAGGTCGATACCGTCGTACGCGGTGGAGGTCAGGCCGCGCACGTCGAGCACGACCGGGGCGGTGCCGTGCACGGTGCCGCGCGGCCGCGCCCGCTCGGCGACCGACTCCCCCGCCATGGCCTCCACCAGGGCCGCCCTGGGCAGCTCGGCCACGGGGGCCGTCGTGATCCAGCGGGCGTCGCGCAGCACGGTGACGGTCTGGCAGACCTCGTAGACCTCTTGCAGGTGGTGCGAGATGAACAGGAAGGTCACCCCGGAGTCCTGGAGGGCCCGCATCCGGTCGAACAGCCGCTCGATCTCCCGCTTGTCGAGCTGGGCGGTGGGTTCGTCCAGCACGATGAACCGGGCGCCGAAGCTCAGCGCGCGGGCGATCTCCACCATCTGGCGGTCCTCGACCTTGAGGTCGGCGGTACGGGCCCCCGGGTCGACGCGGACGTCCCAGGTGGCGAGGAGATCGGCGGCCTCGGTGCGCAGCCGCCGCCAGCTGATCAGCCCCCGTGCCCGCGGCTGCCGGTTGAGGAAGAGGTTCTCCGCGACCGTCAGTTCCGGTACGACGGTGGGCTTCTGGTACACGCAGGCGACCTTGCGGCGCCAGGCGTCCCGGTCGGCGAGCGGGGGCGCGCTCTCGCCGTCGAAGCGGACCGTGCCCGCGTCCGGGGCCTGGAGGCCGGTGAGGATGCTCACCAGGGTGGACTTGCCGGCGCCGTTGCGGCCGACGAGGGCGTGGGACTCTCCGGGCAGCACGGTGAGCCGGCCGTCGGCGAGGGCGACCGTGGGGCCGTACCGCTTGACGATGTCCTCCGCTTCGACCAGGGGCGTGGCGTCGCCGGGCGGGGTGGTCGTCGGACTGTGGCTGAGCGGACCGTGGCTCATCGGACCGTGTTGCCCCACAGCTTGGGGTCGTCGACGTTGTCCTTGGTGACCAGCGGGGCGGGCAGCTGGTCCTCCAGGATGCCGCTGGGCAGCTTGACGATCGTGGAGTCGTGGTCGGTCGGGCCGGGCTCGAACTTCTTCCCCTCCATCGCCGCCTTGATGTAGTACAGGCCGTACTTGGCGTAGGCGTCGGCCGGCTGGGAGACGGTGGCGTCGATCTGGCCCTTGCGGATGGCCTCGTACTCCTGCGGGATGCCGTCGTTGGAGACGATCGCGATGTGCCCCTTCTGCCCGGCCGCCTTGAGCATGTTCTTCGACTTCAGGGTCTGCAGGGTGGGGGCGAGGTAGACACCGCCCGCCTGGAGGTAGATGCCCTTGATGTCGGGGTTGGCGTTGAGGAGGGTGTCGAGCTTGGCGGCGGCGGTGTCGGACTCCCACTTGGCGGGGATCTCCAGCACCTTGAGCCTGGGGTACTTCTCCTTCACGCAGGACCGGAAGGCCTCGGAGCGGTCGCGGCCGTTGACCGAGGCCAGGTCGCCCATGATCTGCACGACCTTGCCGCTGCTCACGTGCTGCCCGAGGTAGTCGCAGGCCTTCTTGCCGTAGGCGACGTTGTCCGCGCGCACCACCATGGCGACCTTGCCCTTGTCGGGCGCCACGTCCACGGCGACGACCGGCACGCCCTTGCGTTCGGCCTGGTCGAGTCCGGCCTGGATGGCGGCGCTGTCCAGCGGGGCGACGACCAGCCCCTTCACGCCCTGGGTGAGTTCGTTGTCGATGTCGGTGATCTGCTGCGAGGGGTCGCTGTTGGAGTTGACCGTCTTCAGCACCTCGACGCCCTCGGACTCGGCCATCTTCGGCACGTAGTCGTTGTACGACTGCCAGAACGGCGAGGTCAGCAGCGGCAGGATCACGCCGACCTTGCCGGTGCCGCCGCTTCCCGCACTCGCGGTGTCCTTGGTGCTGCCGCAGGCGGCGAGCACGAGCGAGGCGCCGACGGCCAGGGCCGCCGCGCCGGTGATCCGGGACCTGCTGCGTTTGCTCACTGTGCTGGCGGGCATCTCGCGGCTCCTCGTCGAGGTGGTTCGAGCGACGACCGCATACTTATCAGACCACTCAGGCGCCGGAACACCCTCGTGCAGCGAAAATTCCCGCTGTGGACGCATAGTGGTCGGACCACTCGGCTGGCTAGACTGCGACGCACCCGGTGACTGGAGGAGTGGCGTGGACGAGGCAGCCCCGCAGAAGGGCACGGTGACCCAGCGCGCCATCGAGGAGATCAAGGCGATGATCGCCGAGGGCCGGCTGGAGCCGGGCCAGCGGCTGCCCACCGAGCGGGAACTGGCCGTTCAGCTGGGCATCTCACGCAGCTCGATGCGGGAGGCGATCCGCGCCCTGACGGTCATGGGGGTCCTGGAGGCACGGCACGGCTCCGGGATCTACGTCACCGCACTGGAGGCCGGCGACCTGCTGGAGACCTTCGGGGTGGTCGCCGACCTGTCCCGGGGCCCGCGTCTGGTGGAGCTCCTCGAGGTGCGCCGGATCCTGGAGTCGACGGCGACCGCACTGGCCGCCGCGCGCATCACGGACGACCGGCTGGCCGCCGTGGAGAAGCACCTGGCGGCGATGAACGCGACCGACGACCCCGAGGAGATCCTCGCCCACGACCTCGCCTTCCACCGCGAGATCGCGTCCGCCGCCGGCAACGAGACCATGGCCGCCATCCTCGACGGCCTGTCCTCGCGCACCTTCCGCGCCCGCGTCTGGCGCGGTTACCAGGAGGAGGGCGCCTTCGCCCGCACCCGCCGCGAACACGCCGCCATCCACCGCGCCCTCGCCGCCCACGACCCCGAAGCGGCCCGGGCGGCGGCAGCGGCCCACGTGGGCGAGGTGGAGGAGTGGCTGCGCACCCAGCTCGGCGGGTAGCGACGACGACCGGGGCGGAGGCGGTGCCTGGACCGGCTCCGCCCCTGCGGAGCACCCGTTCGCCCAGCGGTCTCCCAGCGGTTCCGGGTGGCTACCAGGGGTGGGTCACCGTCACGGGTGCCGAGGCGTTGTACAGCTCCCCCACCGCGCGCAGTTCGAACCGTGCGGCCGTCTCGCCTTGTTCGGGCCGCTGACCGGCGACGAAGTAGGCGCGCTGGCCGGTGGCGCCGAGGAAGCGGCGGGTGCCGTCGGGAAGGAGGCGGTGGAGGGTGTAGTGGCGGACGGCGCCCGGGGCGGCGGTCCAGGCGAGGCGGAGGTCGCCGCCGTTCGCCGCGGTGACGCGGGCGCCGGAGGGGGCGGCGGGCGCGGTGACGCTGTCGCGTACGGCGAGGCCGCCCAGGCGCCAGCGGACCGGGCCCTCGGTCGCGGTGAGCCGTACGCCGAGCGCGTGGACGGTACCGGACAGCCCTGTGAGCGGTACGGTCACGGTCTGCCAGCCGTTGACCGACCGGACGCGGACTCCCTTGTCGGCCGCGTTCACCGGCAGACAGGTGTAGGGCGCAGTCGCCCCGGGCCCGCTCGGCTCGGCCGTCGCCACCGCCGGCTCGACGGTCACCTCCCCGGACTCGCTCCGGTACGTCAGCTCGACCACCGTGTTCTCACCGATCGGCAGCCGGGTCGCGTACAGATCCACCACCACCGGCTGATCCAGCTCCCCCGCGACCAGCAGGCTGCTGCCGCCACGCCAGGCGTCGGCGAAGTCGAAGGAGACGGCCGGCCGCTGCCCCGCCGTGCGCACCGCCCACCGCCGCGACGGCAACCGGTCCTGGAGCCCGAGGTGGTTCCAGGGCGCCTCCGAGGTGACGGCCCCCTCCTCGTACCACCGCAGTCCGTGCCCGGTGTTGAACACGCTCGCGAACGGCACCGAGGTCACCGTCGACCGGTCGGCCACCGACACCGCGGGCGCCCGCCACGGGTCGCTCGGGTCGGGCCGCGACGGATCCAGTGACCGCCCCGTCCAGAACCGGTCGTCGGCCGCGTGGAAGATCTCGGGGGCACGCTGGTCCGCGGGCAGGTGGTTGCGCGTCCACTCGGGCCGGTAGAAGCCGATCGACGTGACGTGCGCCTTGCCGGCCGGCACGATCGCGTCCCAGTTCACGGAGGTACCGGACCCGTTCGACTCGACGTCGACACCCGCCCACAAGTCGTAGCGGCTGCGCCCGAGCTGGTCCGCCTTCGTACCGGAGGCGGCGAGCGTGGCCGCGCTCCACCGGAAGTCCACGAACATGTCGTCGGCGGCCTGGAAGAACGCCTGGTTCTGGCTGTTCAGGGCACCCTGCCAGCTGACCGCGCCGTTCACGGTCATCGCGTCGTACCAGGTCACGCGCTGCCCCCTGGCCGCCGCGAGCGCCTTCAGCTCCTTGAGGAAGCCCAGCATGGCGGTGCCCAGCGCGGTGTTGCCGCCGCTGGTCTCGGCGTTGACGAACCAGCCGTCGAAGCCGTACGCCGCGGCGACCGCGACGAGTTGCGCGGCGAGCGGGTAGTGGCCGGTGGCGTCCTTCTGCACCAGGTCCCGGGTCCACTGGAGCTGTCCGCCGTAGGCCACCGGCGGCAGGAAGATGTTCCCGAGGACGGGGACGCCGTGCCGGTGGGCCGCGTCCACGACGGGCGCGTTCGGCGCGAGGATCAGGCCCTCGCCGGCCGAGCCGCCCCAGAAGACCAGTTCGTCGATGTACGCCCAGTGGGTCAGGGCGTAGTAGTCGGCGGTGGCCGAGCCCTGGGAGGGGTTGGCGGAGGTGGGGCCGAAGGAGACCAGGGCCTGCACGCGGGCCTGTCCGGAGCGGGCGGTGGTGTTCGCCGGGGCGGGGGTGAAGCGGGCGGCGAGCGGTATGGAGGCGGCGTTGAAGGCGAGGTCGGGGTCGTCGGCCGCGCGCCAGCTCTTCAGGCTGCGCCAGGTGACGCCGGGGCCGGGACTGCCGGCGGGCAGCGAGTCCGGGTACCAGTAGGAGGCGTACGGCGGGGTCGCGGCGGCGGCTCGCGGGGCCGCCTGCGCGGCCGGCACGGACAGCGCGGGGGTCAGGGCGGCGGCACCGGCGGCGATCAGGACCGTGCGTCGGGTGGGGTTCACGAGCGGAGGCCTCCATGGGGGACGGGACGTACCTGCTGTGACGACTGCGCCGTGACATCGTTGTCGGGGCCGTCGGCGGAAGTCAATGACGGTGCACGGCCTCTCGACGCGCGGCCCCCTGAACCGGCACAGTTCTCCCTGCCCGACTTCCGTACCCATGAGTAACGAGGAGCGCCCGTGAGCAGCTGGGCCGGCCGGAGTGCCACCGAGATCGCCGCCGCCGTCCGCGAGAAGCGGGTGACGCCGAGGGAGGTGGTGGCCGGGCACCTCGCGCGGATCGAGCGGCTCGACGGCCGGATCGGGGCGTTCCGGAAGGTCCGGGCCCAGGCGGCGCTCGCCGAGGCCGACGAGCTGGCGTCCCGTGCCGATCTGGCCGGACTGCCGCTCGCGGGCGTGCCGTTGGCGGTGAAGGACAATCTCGCGGTGCGCGGTGAGTCGTGCCGCAACGGCTCCGCCGCCACCCCGGACGTCCCGGCCGCCGAGGACCATGTCACGGTGGCCCGGCTGCGGGCGGCGGGCGCGGTGGTCGTCGGGCTGACGAACGTGCCCGAACTGTGCGTCTTCGGCACCACGGAGGGCCCGTACGGCATCGCCCGCAACCCCTGGGACCTCTCCCGCACCGCAGGCGGCTCCTCCGGAGGCAGCGCGGCGGCGGTGGCCGCCGGGTTCGTGCCGCTCGCGCTGGGCAACGACGGGATGGGCTCACTGCGCATCCCGGCCGCGAACTGCGGTCTGGTCACGCTGAAGCCGGGGCACGGGGTGGTGCCGGCGGGGATCGGCGACGGCGACTGGTTCGGCATGTCGGAGAACGGCCCGCTGGCCACGACGGTCGAGGACCTGCGGCTGATGCTGGCGGTCCTCGCGGACACGGAGTTCGACCGGCCGCGGGAGGGGACGCGCCGGAAGATCGCCGTCGGCCTGCGCAGTCCGCTCGCCGGGGTGAGCGTGAACCGGTCGTATACGGCCGCGGTCCGGCAGGTGGCCGGGGCGCTGGCCCGGGCGGGGCATCAGGTGCGGCGGGCCGAGCCGCCGTACCCGCTCTCCCTGGGCGTGACCGCGCTGCGGCACTGGACGGCGGGCACGGCGGTGGACGCCCAGGGCCTGGACCGGGCGCGGCTGGCCCGCCGGACCCGGGTCCACGCGGCCGTGGGCCGCCGGTTCGTCCGGCCGGTGGGCACCGGCGAGGCGCGCGAGCGGCTGCGCGCCCGGCTGACGCCGTTCCTCACCGAGTACGACGTGCTGCTCACCCCGGCCCTGGCCCGCCGCTCCCCGCAGGCCGGGCCGTGGCACGAGCGCGGCTGGCTGCGCAACGTCCTGGTCAACACCGCCTACTCGCCCTTCACCCCGGCGTGGAACCTGACGGGCTGGCCCGCGATGTCCGTGCCGGCCGGCGCTCTGCCCTCGGGCGCTCCGTGTGCCGTACAGCTGGTGGGCCGGCCGGGCACGGAGGCCGTCCTGCTGGAGCTGGCGCGGGAGTTGGAGGAGCTGGGCCCGTGGCGGCGGACGGCTCCGGTGGCGGAGCCGGGCGAGGGACCGGCACCCGGTAGGTGAGGCGCGGTGGAGCGGACCGGCGACGGGTGGCGGAGACGCGCGGGAGCCGGACCGGCGGGCGGCGGCCGAGGTGTGCGGGAGGCCGGACCGGCGGGCGGTGTCCGGGCGGCGGCCCTGGTGATCCGCATGGGCGTGCGTCTGTCACGCCCACGCGGGCGGCGATCGCGAGGGGACGGACCGACCCGGGGTCAGTCCACGCTCGGCAGGATGTGGGGCTCGGCGAGGTCGTCCTCGTAACCCGCGAGGCGGATCGGGGCGGACCGGGCCCACACGTCGAGGCTGCCGAGTTCTCCGGGCCGGCGGCCCGCGCGCTCCGCGTGTTCCTTGGGGCGCTGCTCGCGATTCGTCTTCTCCGGTGTCACCGCGCACTCCTTATGTGTCGGTCACCCTCAGGGCGTACCGGACAGTCTGCGCTCCGGTGCTCGACGCCCGTTCGGGTCTGGATGGAAGGCCAGTTCGGACGCGGTGGCGCCGGTTCCTCTGTCAGAGCAGGCCGTTGTCCGCCGGCTCGCCCCAGGACGGACGGTGGGTGTGGGTGGAACCCCGGTGCTGGTGTCCGTCGCCTCCAGACTAACCAAATGAGCGGGCATCCGCTCGATAGGGAATGCAAACAACCTGTAACCGATGCACTTCTTTCCGCTCCTCAATACCCCCCAATATGGGGCCCTTTGAAACAATCCGCTCACGCTGCCGACACGGCGAATCACCCGTGTGGCCTACAGGAACGAACACCCCTTCAAGTGCTGTTGGCCCGGCGGCAAGCTCGTCATGTTCTGCTGACGCCGCAACGGCTGTCTCGCGGAAGGGCTGACGCATGGAGCTGCGCAGTGTCGAGGAGCTGATGGATCTGCTGCACGCCGGCCGGCCCCGGCAGGCGCTGCGCACGGCCGCGCTGCTGCGCCGCAGCCGTCCCGCCGACAAGGAACTGCAGGTGGCGGGGCTGGTACGGGGTATCGGGCCGGTGCTCTGCCCGGGTGACGAGGCGGCCGGGGCGCGCAGCGCGGCCGAGGCGGTGCGCGCCCTGCTCGGGGAACGGGTGTTCCGGCTGGTCCGGGGTGACGCGGACCCGGCGGACGACGATGCGCTGCGGCTGCGTCAGGCCGGCGAGGAGAGCCGCACGGCCGGCCTCGACGCGGGCGTGCTGGAGGACTGGCGCACGGTGCTGGAACTGGTGGCGGCCCGCCACACGCGGCTCGGCGCCGTCGACTGAGGGAACGGCGGCCGCCGTGGCTCGCGCGCCGGGGCCGTGACCCGTGCCCGGGCGCGGCCCCCGCGGCGGCTCCGCCCGTCGTCTACCACTTGCCGGGGGCGTAGTCCTTCAGGAAGACGCCGTACAGGTCCTCGCCCGCCTCGCCGCGCACGACCGGGTCGTAGACGCGGGCGGCGCCGTCGACCAGGTCGAGCGGTGCGTGGAAGCCGGCCTCCGCCAGGCGCAGCTTGTCGTAGTGGGGGCGTTCGTCGGTGATCCAGCCCGTGTCGACCGAGGTCATGAGGATGCGGTCGGTCTCGAACATCTCGTGGCCGCTGGTCCGCGTCACCATGTTCATGGCGGCCTTGGCGGCGTTCGTGTTCGGATGGCCCGCGCCCTTGTACCCCCGGCTGAAGACGCCCTCCATGGCCGAGACGTTCACGATGTACGCCCGTCCGCTCGCCGCCTTCCGGGCTGCGTCGGCCATGGCCGGCCGGAGCTTGCTGATCAGGATGAACGGCGCCGTGTAGTTGCACAGCTGGGTCTCCAGCAGCTCCACCGGGGAGATCTGCTCGATCGTCTGCACCCAGGTGTTGGACTCCACGACGTCGGGGAGCAGGCCGCCCGCGTCGATGGCGGTGCCTTCGAGGTGCCGGGCGACGCTGGCGTTGCCCGCGACCAGGGCGAGGTCGGCGACCTTCTGCGCGTCGAGGCCGCTGGTGCCGACGGGCAGCGCGGCCAGGCCGTCGACCGCACCGGAGTTGAAGGCGCCGATGACGTGGTGGGCGGGGAGCTCCCCGGCGGGCAGCGGGGCGCTCTCGCCCTCGACCAGGGCGGCGTAGGCCGAGGGCAGGCGGCGCACGGTCTGGGTGGCGTTGTTGATCAGGATGTCCAGCGGGCCGGCCTCGGCGACCTGATCGGCCAGCGCGACGACCTGGCCGGGGTCGCGCAGGTCGATGCCGACGACCTCCAGACGGTGGATCCAGTCCGCCGAGTCCTCCATCGCCTTGAAGCGGCGGATGGCGTCCTTGGGGAAGCGGGTGGTGATGGTGGTGTGCGCGCCGTCACGGAGCAGGCGCAGCGCGATGTACATGCCGATCTTGGCCCGGCCGCCGGTGAGCAGGGCGCGCTTGCCGGTGAGGTCGGCGCGGGCGTCCCGCTTGGCGCGGTTCTCGGCGGCGCACTTCTGGCACAGCTGGTGGTAGAAGTAGTCGACCTCGACGTAGCGCTGCTTGCAGGTGTAGCAGGAGCGCGGGCGCTGGAGTATGCCCGCGATCCGGCCGGCCTCGACCTTGGAGGAGGGCAGGATGCCCTCGGTCTCGTCGTCGATGCGCTCGGCGGAGCCGGTGGCGGTGGCCTCGGTGACGGCACGGTCGTGCGCGGTCTTGGCGGCGCGGCGCTCCTGGCGGCGGCGCTGCTTGACCGTGCGGTAGATGTGCGAGGTGGCACGGCGGACCGCGACGGCGTCGGGGTGGTCGACGTCGAGCCGGTCGAGCTCCTCCAGCACGCTCAGGCAGACGGCCAGCCGCTCCGGGTCGATACCGGGCCCGTGGACCGCCTCCTCCATGGCGGCGTCCGTGGGCACGTCCATCGCCGCCGAGCCGTCGTCTGTCACCGTCATCGCGCTGCCGCTTCCCTGATCACCCGCGCAGCGCTCCGACTCGCGCCCGCTTTCGAACAGCGAATTTTACGGAGCCCGGCCCGCCGCACCAAACCGCTGCCGTGCCGGGTGGGTACCGATCACGACGGACGGGCCCGGAGGCCGACGCGCGGGGGCGCCTTCCGCAGCCACCCGCACCGCGCGCGGCCCCGCCCCGCACCCGGCGCCGGAAGCCACCCGGGGCTCAGCCGTCGCAGACGGTCAGCAGCGTCTCCACCTCCGCCGACACCGCGTGGGCGAACCGGTCCAGGTCCGGCACGGCCTCCGCGTCGGCGACCAGGCCGTAGTGCACGCGCCCGCGATACGTCGAGATCGCGACCGCCAGCGCCTGGCCGGGCGCGAGCGGGGCCAGCGGGTACACCTCGGTCAGCTCGTGGCCGCCGAGCCGCAGCCCGAGCCCGGGCAGCGGCACGCTGGTGACCAGGATGTCGAACCACAGCCGGGCCGCCTGGCCGACCAGCGGCCCGCCGAGCCGGTGCCCGAGCGCCGGCACGTGATCGGCGAGCAGCGCGACCGCGCCGGCGCCCCGGTTGGGACCCGCGTCCTTGTTGCGGACCATCGCGGTCCGCACCGTCTCCAGACGGCCGAGCGGGTCGGGCTCGTGCACCGGAAGCCGTATCAGGTATCCGGAGAGCCGGTTGCCCTGCGGCTGGGCGGTGTGCGGACGGCGCCGGGAGACGGGGATCAGGGCGCGCGGCGCCACACCCCCGCTGCCGTCGCCCCGCTCGTCCAGCCAGCGGCGCAGCGCGCCGGCGACGACGGCGATGAGGACGTCGTTCACGGTGCCGCCGGCGCTCTTGCGCACCCGGTGCACGTCGTCGATGTCGAGGACGACCCCGGCGGTGCGGCGGGTGCCGCTGGGCGCGGAGGTCAGCGCGGCGCACGGCCGCATGCCGAGGGTGGACAGGGCGAGCGAGGCGCCGATGTCCAGGGCCCGGCCCACGTCCGACAGCGCGTCCCGGAACAGTCCCGGCATCCGCGCGGGCAGCCGACGCACGTCGGACAGCAGGCCGCGCGGCGCCTCGATCGGGCGGGGCGCGCGCTCGGGCAGGTCGACGGGGTCCAGGACGCCGGCGGCGAGCTTCAGTGCGCGCAGCCCGTCGGCGAGGGCGTGGTGGAACTTGAACAGCACGGCGAAGGACACACCGTCCTCGCCGGGCAGCACGTGCGCCTCCCACGGCGGCCGGCCGCGTTCCAGCGGGCGCTGCATCAGCCGGCCGGCGTCCGCGTGGAAGTCGTCGGTCGGGGCGTGCAGCCGTACGTGGTTCAGGGGGTCGAAGTCCGGGTCGGTCTCGCGCGTGGCGCCGCCGAAGGCGAGCGGCTGCCACAGGTCGCGGATGCGCATGCGCAGGCCGGGTACGGCGGCGGCCCGGGCGGCGAGCAGGTCGGCGGCGTGGGCCCCGGCGGTGGGCGAGTGCGCGGAGAAGACGCCGAGCGCCCCGAGGTGCATCGGGTGCCGGTCGGACTCCATGTTCCAGAAGGCCAGGTCGAGTGGAGCGAGCAGGTCGGAAGTCAAGGGCGTGCCTCACGCGTCGATGAGGGGGGGCATCAGCAGTCAATCCCTGCCGGCGATTACGGTCAAGTACGATCGAGCTACGCTCAGTTAATGTCAGGTTAAGTCCCGCCGCCGGTGGGAGCGGCGGGACGCAGGCGACGGCTGAGGTCATTTCAGGACGGGCGGCGCCGCTTCGGGTGACGTACCCCACTCCGACGGGCGCGGGCCGACCGTGAAGGCGAGGGAGCGCAGGGAGCGCAGCGCGCCGGTCGTCAGATAGGTCCGGCCGTGCGGCCTGCCGTCCGTGTGCACGGCCTGGACGTAGCGGTCGGCGGCCGAGGTGCCGGGCGCGGTCACCGTCAGCCGGCCGGCGGGCCAGTGGCGGCGGTCCAGGGTCAGGTCGACGCGGTCGAAGACCGGGGTGGTCAGGCCCCAGGTGTCGTAGCCGGGCTGGACCGGGAAGAGGCCGATGGAGGACAGGACGTTCCAGGCGGACATCGTGCCGAGGTCGTCGTTGCCGGTCATGCCGGTGGGGCTGTCGGTGAACAGGGTCAGCGCGGCGTGCACGACGTCGGTGGTCTTCCAGGGCTGGCCGGTGGAGAGGTAGGTGTAGGGCGCGATCAGGTCGGGCTCGTTCATCGGGTTGTAGACGGCCGCGTTGTAGTAGGCGTACGGGTCGCCGTGCACCCACACCTCGCGGGCGGTGCCCTCCGGGTCCGCGAGCAGCCGGTCGTAGGCGAAGAAGGCGTCCAGGCGGGCGTTGGCCGCGCGCGTGCCGCCGATCAGGCCGACCACGCCCGGCACGTCCTGCGGGACGAGCCACTGGTACTGCCAGGCCGTGCCCTCGTGGAAGCCGGTGCCGCGGGCCGGGTCGGGCGAGCCGGTGAAGGCGCCGGAGGCGTCGCGGGCGCGGAAGAATCCGGTGCCGGCGTCGAACACGTTCCGGTAGTTGCGCGAGCGGGCGGCATAGCGGGCCGCGTCCTCCTCGTGGCCGAGCCCGCGCGCCATCTGGGCGAGCATCGCGTCCGCGAGGGCGTACTCCAGGGTGACGGAGGCACCGTGGTGGTAGTCCGAGTCGCCCATCTTGGCGTACGGCCGGCCCTTGACGTAGGGGGCGAAACCCCCGGCGACGTACTCGGCGTTGGCCTCCCGGCCGATGCCCGGGTACTCGGCGGGCGGCACGCCGTCGGCGTTCTTCTTCAGCGCCCGGTAGGCCCGCTCCTCGAATCCCTCCAGCAGCCCCATGTGGTAGGCGGTGGTCAGGAACGGGGTGACCGGGTCACCGCTCATGATGTTCGTCTCGACCGGCCCGTAGCCCCACTTGGGCAGCCACCCGCCGTCCTCGTCGACCGCGACCACCGACCGGGCCATGTCCCGGGCCTCGCGCGGGGCGAGCAGGGCGAGCAGCTGGGCCTGGGTGCGGTAGGTGTCCCACAGCGACCAGTTCTGGTAGTAGGTGAAGCCGCGGGCGCGGTGGGTACGGCGGTCCCAGCCGAAGTAGCGGCCGTCGGCGTCGCTGCCGACGTTGGGCGCGAGGTGGGAGCGGTACAGCGAGGAGTAGAAGGTCCGGCGGAGCGTGGGCGTGCCGCCGCGCACCCGGACGGCGGCGAGCCGGCGCTCCCACTCCTCGCGGGCCCGGTGGCGTACGGCGTCGAAGGTCTGTCCGCCCTCGGCGCGCAGGTTGCCGGCGGCGCCGCGCGAGTCGACGTACGACAGCGCGGTGGTCGCCTCGACCGTGCGGTCCCGGGTGGTGTCGAAGCGGACGTAGGCGCCGCCGGATCCGCTGCGGGCTCCCGGGGTGACGGTCCCGCCGTCCCAGGTGCCGTAGGCGGTGAAGGGCCGGCTGAAGCGGGTGATCGTGTAGACCGTGTAGGGGCCGGTGTCCCGGCAGAAGCCGTGGCCGGTGATCTCGGTGCGCACGGTGCGGTCGTCCAGGATCCGCACCGTGCTGCTCACCGCCTTGTGCAGCGACTGGGCCGCGTTCAGCAGGACGTTGGCCTTGTCGGTGGCCGGGAAGGTGTAGCGCTGGACGCCGGTGCGGGCGGTCGCGGTGAGTTCGGCGCGGATGCCGGAGGCGAGGCCGACGCGGTAGTAGCCGGGGCTCGCCTCCTCGTCGTCGTGCGAGAAGGCCGCCGCGTACTGGGCGTAGTCCGTCTGGGTGACGTCGCCGGTGGTGGGCAGCACGGGCAGGTCGCCACCGATCCGGCAGCCGACGCCCGAGAGGTGGACCAGTGAGAACCCGCGGATACGGTTCTGCGCGTAGTCGTACCCGGTGCTGTGCCCGGTGTCCGGGGAGAGCTGGACCATGCCGAAGGGCACGGCCGCGCCGGGGAAGGTGTTGCCCTCGTTCTGGCTCCCGATGAAGGGGTTGACCAGGTCGGTGAGGTGGCCGTCGGTCCGCTCGGCGGCGCGTGCGGCGGGGGTGGCGATCAGCGCGGACGCTGCCATCACCCCGGCCAGGCACAGCCGCGTGCGCCGGGTCCCTCTCATGTCGGATGACCTCCGCAGGTTGGACGTCGTTGCCTGCATCCTGGACGGCCGACGGTGCAAACCTGGGCATTCCGAGAGGGTGATGTCGAACGCGTCGCGCCGTGGCGGCGGCTGACGCGCTGTCCGTCAGGGCACCCGCTGCCCCTTCCCCAACGCGATGACCCCGCCCTTGGACACGGTGTACAGCTCGGCGTCCCGTTCCGGGTTGACGCCGATCGTCGCGCCGGGCGGCACCTCGACGTTCTTGTCCAGCACGGCGCCGCGGACCACCGCGCCTCGGCCGATGCGGACGTTGTCGTGCAGGACCGAGCCCTGGACGACCGCCCCGGGGTCGACGCGGACCCCCGGGGAGAGCACCGACCGGGTGACCTGGCCGCGGATCAGGCAGCCCGCGCTGATGATGGACTCGCTCGCGATGCCGCCCGCGTTGAAGCGGGCCGGGGAGAGCTGGTAGGAGTGCGTGTAGATGGGCCACTGCCGGTTGTAGAGGTTGAACGCCGGGCGCTCGGCGATCAGGTCCATGTGCGCCTCGTAGTAGGCGTCCAGGGTGCCCACGTCCCGCCAGTAGCCCTGGTCGCGGCTGGTCTCGCCGGGCACGTGGTTGTCGCTGAAGTCGTACAGCTGCGCCTCGCCGCGCGCGGTCAGCTGGGGCAGGATCGAGCCGCCCATGTCGTGCACGGACTGGCTGTCCTCGGCGTCCCGGTGCAGTGCCTCGATCAGGACCTTGGTGGTGAAGACGTAGTTGCCCATCGACGCGAAGACCCTGTCCGGGTCGTCCGGCAGGCCCGGGGGGTCGGCGGGCTTCTCCAGGAAGCGCTCGACGGTACGGCCGTCCGAGCCCGGGGTGATGACCCCGAAGGAGGAGGACTCCGCGCGCGGCACCCGGATGCCGGCCACCGTCACGCCCGCGCCGCCCTCGATGTGCTGCGCCAGCATCTGCCGCGGGTCCATGCGGTACACGTGGTCGGCGCCGAACACGGCCACGTACTCGGGCTGTTCGTCGTGGACCAGGTTCAGCGACTGCAGGATGGCGTCGGCGCTGCCCAGGTACCAGCGCGGGCCGAGCCGCTGCTGGGCGGGGACCGGGGTGACGTAGTTGCCGAGCAGGCTGGACATCCGCCAGGTGGTGGTGATGTGCCGGTCCAGCGAGTGCGACTTGTACTGGGTCAGCACACAGATGCGCAGCACGTCGGCGTTGACGAGGTTGGACAGGACGAAGTCGACGAGCCGGTAGGTGCCGCCGAAGGTGACGGCCGGCTTGGCGCGGTCCGCGGTCAGCGGCATCAGGCGTTTGCCCTCGCCGCCGGCCAGCACGACCCCGAGTACGGAAGGCCCTCCACGACGCATGGCCGCTCCCCTCACCGTGGTTGAACCATGATTGCCCCGAGCGGGCCGGACTAAGCCTGCTTGAGGATCTCCTCGTACAGCCCCGCCGTGCGGCGGGCCACCGCGTCCCAGCCGAACTCCCCCACCGCGCGGGCCCGTCCGGCCTCGCCCATCCGCCGCGCCGCGTCCGGATCGCCGAGGACGGTGTCCAGCGCGCGGACGAGCCCGGACTCGAAGTCGTCGTCCGCATCGACCAGGAGACCGGTACGGCCGTCGTCCACCACCTCGGGGATGCCGCCCACCCGTGACGCGACGACCGGCGTGCCGCAGGCCATCGCCTCCAGGTTGACGATGCCCAGCGGCTCGTACACCGACGGGCAGGCGAACACCGCCGCGTGCGTGAGGAGTTGGATCACCTCCGTGCGCGGCAGCATCTGCGGGATCCAGAACACGCCCGCCCGCACCCTGCGCAGCTCCTCGAACAGCTCCTGGAACTCCCGGTCGATCTCGGGGGTGTCGGGCGCGCCCGCGCACAGCACGACCTGGGCGTCCGGGTCGATGTCCCGCACCGCGCGCAGCAGATGGGGCACGCCCTTCTGCCGGGTGATCCGTCCGACGAACAGGACGTACGGGCGGGCGGGGTCGATGCCGTGCCGGGTGAGCGCGTCGGTGCCGTGGTCGGGCCGGTACAGCCGGGTGTCGATGCCGTTGTGGACGACGTGGACGCGGGCCGGGTCGAGGGCCGGGTAGCAGGCGAGGATGTCGTCCCGCATGGCGCCGGAGACGGCGATCACCGCGTCGGCGGCCTCGATCGCGGTGCGCTCGGCCCAGCCCGAGAGCGCGTAGCCGCCGCCGAGCTGCTCGGCCTTCCAGGGGCGCAGCGGCTCCAGCGAGTGCGCGGTGACCACGTGCGGGATGCCGTACAGCAGCTTGGCGACATGGCCGGCGAGATTGGCGTACCAGGTGTGGGAGTGGACGAGTTCGCGGCCTTCCAGGGCGGCGGCCATGGCGAGGTCCACGGAGAAGGTGCGCAGCGCGTCGTTGGAGCCGTCGAGGACGGACCAGGGCCGGTGCCGTACGACGCCGACGCCGCGGCCCTCGCCCCAGCAGTGCACCTCCAGGTCCACCAGGGCCGCCAACTCGCGGGCGAGGAACTCCACATGGACTCCGGCGCCGCCGTACACATCCGGGGGGTACTCCCGGCTCAGCAGTCCCACTCGCACCCGGCAACCCCCTGGTCTCGGTGGCAGGTTCCCCTCATGGTCACCCAGATGCGGCGCCCGGGGAAGAGCGCGGGGAGGAGCGCGGCGCCGCGGTGAGGCAGCAGTCGCCGCAGAGCCCGCCGCCGGGCACCCGGTAGTACAGACAGCAGCTGCGGCGCCGGAACACCGGGCCGGTGCGGGTACCGGTGGCGCTCAGCAGGGGGTGGACGAAGAGGTCACCGGTGAGCGTCCGGGTGCGGGCCGCGACGTCGCTCCGGCCGTGGGCGCGGGCCCAGCGGCTCAGTTCCCGGGCGGTCGCGGCGAGCGCGGAGCCCGCGTTGCCCCACAGCAGGCCCGGCGCGACGCCGTAGCGGGCCCGCAGGACCGCCGCCAGGGGCTCCAGGTGACCGTGCAGCACGGTGCCGGCGAGCGTGGCGGCGTCTCCCGGCAGCGGGCGCAGCTCGGTGAGCCACAGATCGTCGGGGACGGCGGCACGGGCGTCCCAGCGCAGCAGACGCGGGTCCAGGTCGGGCAGCCGGCCGTACAGGACGGCACAGCCGAGGGCCGCCGACCACAGCCGGGCGGCCAGTCCCTGCTGGGCGAGGGAGGCGGCGACCCGGGGCTCGCCGGTCCCGAGCCGGTCCGCGACGGTGGCGACGCGCAGCGCCAGCGGATCGCTGCCGGTCTCCGCGGGCGCCGCCGCGTAGCCCTCCGCGAGGGCCGGCAGCCGTCGGCCGCCGGTGCCGTCGGCGGTGCCCGGGAGGGTGCGCAGCGGGAAGAAGCCGCCGAGCGCGCGCAGGGCGGAGAGATCGGGGTCCAGGTCCACGGCAGACACTCGTACCAGGCGCGCCGCGGGCGTGATCGGGCGGGTGCCCGCCCGCGTTCACCCGTCCTGGGGATGATCAGGCCGCTGGTGTACTCCATCGGCAGTAGGACGCATTGCGTGCTCAGGTACGACGACGGGAAGCAGCCGGGCGGGCAGAGTGTTGACCATGTCAGCCGACCGTACCCCGCGCCGGGCCCAGGACACCCGTCGCACGCAGAGGAGACACCGATGAGCGCCCTGGCGTTGTCCGTGCTCCTGTCGGTCGTCTCCGCCCTCGCCTACGCGGGCGGAGCGATCGTGCAGGAGCAGGTCGCGGTGTCCTCCCCCGACAGCGGGTACCTGCCGCTGCGCCGGCCGGGCTGGTGGGGTGCGCTGGCGCTCAACGGTCTCGGCGGCGTGCTGCACGTGGTGGCGCTGGCCTACGGGCCGCTCAGCCTGGTCCAGCCGCTCGGCGCGCTGACCATCGTCTTCGCGCTGCCCCTGGCGGCGCTGTGCGTCGGCCGCCGGGCCGGCGCGACCGCCTGGCGCGGCGCGCTCATGGCCACGGTGGGTCTCGCCGGTCTGCTGTCCCTGGTCGGTTCCTCCTCCGCGCACTCCCTGGCCCCGGCCCAGCGGCTGGCGGTCGCGCTGGTCACCGGCGGGGCGGTGGTGGCGCTGATGTTCGCGGGCCTGGCCGCGCACCGGCACCCCGCCGTGCGCAGCGTGGTCCTGGCCACCGCGTCCGGCATCGCGTTCGGCATGTCGTCGGTGTTCACCAAGACCGTCGCCGTCGACTGGGGCGACGGCATCGCGCTGGGCGACCTGCCCTCGCTCGCGGTGATCGGCCTGTTCGCGGTCGCCGGCGTCCTGCTGTCCCAGGCCTCCTACCGGGGCGGCGGCCTGGCCGCGCCGCTGGCCACGCTGACGGTGGTCAATCCGGTGCTGGCCGCCGCGGTCGGCATCCTGATGTTCGGCGAGACGTTCCGCTACGGCACGACGGGCACCGTGCTCGCCCTGGGCTGCGGTGTGGTGGCGGCCGGCGGCCTGATCATGCTGACGACGGAGCGGCTGACCCGGGAGACGGCCGGTGTTCCGGCGCCGGCCGGGCCCGCCGCGTGGGAAGTGCCGGGGGGCGAGCAGGCAAGTCTCCCCGTACCTCGGCCGCGCGAGGGCGTGGCTGCCGGTGCGGAGCGGGGCGGGCACCCGGCAGCCGGCGCCGGAGCGGCCGAGCCGGGGGCACGCCCCGGGACGCCCGAACCGGCGCTCCCCGCCGGGCCGGGCGAGCCGGTACGCGTCCCCGGGGCGGCGGCCCCGGCCCGGACCGGGCCGAGCGAGCCGGCCGGCCGCGCGGGTCTGACCGAGGCCGTGGTCGGCGCCGAGGCGGGCGTGCGTGCGGGGGCCCCTGCGGGGGTGGCCGAGCCGGTGACGCGTGCCGGGGCTGACGAGCGGGCGGCCCTCGTCACGGCAGCCGAGCCGGTCAACCACCCGGAGCCGGCCCGCCGCGCGGGTCTGACCGAGGCCGTGGTCGGCGCCGAGGCGGGCGTGCGTGCGGGGGCGGCCGAGACCGTGGTCCGCGCCGCGGCGAGCCTCCTTGCGGGGGCCCCTGCGGGGGCGGCCGAGCCGGTGACGCGTGCCGGGGCCAACGAGCCGGCGGCCCTCGTCACGGCAGCCGAGCCGGTCAACCACCCGCAGCCGGCCCGCCGCGCGGGTCTGACCGAGGCCGTGGTCGGCGCCGAGGCGGGCGTGCGTGCGGGGGCGGCCAAGGCCGTGGTCCGCGCCGCGGCGAGCGTCCTTGCGGGGGCGGCCGAGCCGGTGACGCGTGCCCGGGCGGACGAGCCGGCGGCCCTCGGCACGGCAGCCGAGCCGGTCAACCGCCCGCAGCCGGCCCGACGAGCCGTACGCACCGGTCCGGCCGAGGCCATGGCGCACGCCGAACCGACCGAGGCGGCCCTCCCCGCGGTGGCCACCGAGCCGGTGACACTCGCCGGAGCAGCCGCACCGGTCAACCGCCCAGGGCCGGCCGGACGAGTCGCACGCACCGGTCCGGCCGAGGCCATGACGGACGCCGAACCGACCGAGGCGGCGGTCCTCGCGGAGGCCGTCGAGCTGGGCCTGACCGGGCTGCTGGTGTCCGGGCCGCCCGGGAGCGGCGCAGCGGTGGACACCGGTGCCGGGCCGGTCGCCGACGGTGTGCTCCCGGCGTCGTACCCCCCGCTGCCCGGGGGCGTCGCCGTACCGCTGCCGGTGCCGGCCCCGCACCGTACCCGCGTCAGATCCTGACGCCACCGGCCCGGAGGTAGGCGAGCGGGTCGACGTCCGAGCCGAACCCGGGCCCCGTCCGCACCTCGAAGTGCAGGTGCGGGCCCGTCACGTTCCCGGTGGAGCCGGAGCGGCCGATGCGCTGGCCGGCGGTGACGCTCTGGCCGTCGCGCACGGCGATGGCCGACAGGTGGGCGTACTGGGTGTAGCGGCCGTCGGCGTGCCGGATCACCACCTGGTAGCCGTACGAGCCGCCCCAGCCCGCGGCCACCACACGCCCGGCCGCCGCCGCCTTCACGGAGGTGCCGGTCGGCACGAGGAAGTCGACGCCGGTGTGGTAGCCCTTCGACCAGTGGGAGCCCGCCACGTGGTACCCGGTGCCGACGGACGCGGTGACCGGGGCGACGAGCGCGTGCCGGGTCGGCGGCGGCGTGCGGTGGGTGGTGGGGCGCTCCGAAGGCGCCTTCTTCCTCGGTGCCTTGGGGGGCGCGGAACGGGTCGCGGTGCCGTCCAGGCTGAGCCGCTGCCCCGGGATGATCAGGTCGGGGTCGGCGCCGATCGTGGCGCGGTTGCCCGCGTACAGGGTGCGCCAGCCCCCCGTCACGTGGTGGTCGCCGGCGATGCCGGACAGGGTGTCGCCGTGCACCACGGTGTACATCTCGGCCCGGCCGGCCCGGGACTGCGGGGTCGTCTGCGGCCGCACGTCCGTGACGGAGCCGGAGTGCGCGGAACCGCTCTTCGCGGGGCGTGCGGCGCTGGTCTCGGTGTGCACGCCCGGTGCGGGTCCGCCCCGGGTCAGCCCGGCCTGCACCGAGCACACCGGCCAGGCGCCGGGCCCCTGCCCGTCGAGGACCTTCTCGGCGACGGCGATCTGCTCGGCTCTGGTGGCCACGTCGGCGCGCGGCGCGAACCGGGTGCCGCCGTACGCCTCCCAGGTGGACTGGGTGAACTGCAGGCCGCCGTAGTAGCCGTTGCCCGTGTTGATGCTCCAGTTGCCGCTGGACTCGCAGGCGGCGACCTTGTTCCAGGTCGCCACGTCGGCGGCGTCCGCGGTGCCGGCGGCGACCAGCGGGATCGCGAGGCCGGCACCGCCCGCCGTGACGGTGAGTGAGGCGCGGTTGATCCTGTTCGGCTGGTACCGGCGGTGCCGGCCGCGTACGGCCATGTCCGAAATCCCCTCGGCATGCGTCAGGAGCGGCAAAAGTAAGCGCCCCGAACAGGCCATGACAAGACAGGAATTCGGCCTCCCGTGCGACCCAAGTGGCCGGGAACGGCCCCTGCTTGATCCAACGGGCCGGTCGGTGAGGCGGACGGCGGTCCCGCTGCGTACACATGCCTGGCGGGTCGGATGTGCGCTCGCCGTAGCGGCACGTCAGGATGGGCAGGGACCCGTACTGACGGAGCCGTAGTACACGAGGCAACCAGGGAGCAGGCGGTATGAGCACTTCAGCGCAGATCGGCGTCACGGGCCTCGCGGTCATGGGCCGCAACCTCGCGCGGAACTTCGCGCGCAACGGTTACTCGGTCGCCGTGCACAACCGTACGGTGTCGCGGACGAAGGCGCTGGTGGAGGAGTTCGGGGACGAGGGCGACTTCGTCGCGGCCGAGACCGCCGAGGAGTTCGTGGCGGCCCTGGAACGTCCGCGCCGGCTGGTCATCATGGTCAAGGCGGGGCAGCCGACGGACGCGGTGATCGAGGAGTTCGCCCCGCTGCTGGAGCCCGGCGACATGATCATCGACGGCGGCAACGCGCACTTCGCGGACACCCGGCGCCGGGAGCGTGAGCTGCGCGAGCGGGGCATCCACTTCGTCGGGACGGGCATCTCCGGCGGCGAGGAGGGCGCGCTGCACGGCCCGAGCATCATGCCGGGCGGTTCGAAGGAGTCGTACGGGTCGCTGGGCCCGATGCTGGAGAAGATCTCCGCGAAGGCGGAGGACGGGGCGCCCTGCGTCACGCACTGCGGTCCCGACGGTGCCGGGCACTTCGTGAAGATGGTCCACAACGGCATCGAGTACGCCGACATGCAGCTGATCGGCGAGGCGTACCAGCTGCTGCGCGACGTCGCCGGGTACTCCCCCGCGCAGATCGCGGACATCTTCCGCACCTGGAACACCGGCCGGCTGGACTCGTACCTGATCGAGATCACCGCCGAGGTGCTGTCCCACGTGGACGCGGCCACCGGGAAGCCGTTCGTGGACGTCGTGGTGGACCAGGCCGAGCAGAAGGGCACCGGCCGCTGGACGGTGCAGATCGCCCTGGACCTCGGCGTCCCGGTGTCCGGCATCGCCGAGGCGGTCTTCGCCCGCTCGCTGTCCGGCCACGCGTCGCTGCGGGCCGCGTCGCGGGACCTGGCCGGCCCGAAGCCGTCCCCGCTGGGCGAGTCGGAGGCGGCCGCCTTCGCCGACCGGGTGGAGCAGGCGCTGTACGCGTCCAAGATCGTGTCGTACACGCAGGGCTTCCACGAGATCGCCGCGGGCAGCGAGGAGTACGGCTGGGACATCGACCTGGGCGCGGTGGCCTCGATCTGGCGGGGCGGCTGCATCATCCGGGCCGCGTTCCTCGACCGCATCCGCGCCGCGTACGACGCCCGGCCCGACCTGCCGAGCCTGTTGTCGGACGAGACGTTCGCCCGCGAGATCGCCGAGGCGCAGGACGACTGGCGGGAGGTCCTGGTCGCGGCGACCCGGCAGGGCGTGCCGACGCCGGGCTTCGCGGCGGCGCTGGCGTACTACGACGCACTGCGCGCGGAACGGCTGCCGGCGGCGCTGACGCAGGGGCAGCGGGACTTCTTCGGTGCGCACACGTACCGGAGGGTGGACCGCGACGGCACGTTCCACACGCTGTGGGGCGGGGACCGCACCGAGGTGACCGCCTAGCGCGGCCCGGCGCGGAGGGCCGTTCGTCCCGGCGCGCCCGGGAGGAGCCCGGCGCCTCTCGTGGTGCAGGCGCCCGGCCCCTCCCGCGTCTCAGGTGAGCGGAGGCCCCGGCTCCGGGTTCGGTACGGGCTCCGGGCCCGGCGGGATGGGGGACGGGGACGGCTCCGGGGGGCCGGGGTGGGGCGGCGGCGGGCTCGGGTCGGGCCCCGGTGGGGGTGGCGTGGGCTCCGGGGCCGGTTCCGGGGTGGGGACCGGGCTCGGGTACGGATCCGGAGGGGTCGGGCCGGGACCCGGGGTCGGGCCCGGCGGTACCGGATCGGGGTGCGGGTTCGTCATGGTGTCCTCCGGGCAGTCACGGGACGTCGCCTCTGGACTACTCCCCCGCCTACCCGGCGACCGCCCGGCCACTCACCCGACGGCAGCACCGAACGGGTCCGGGCGGGTGGCGCGGCGGTACGGCCCCGGGTGCGCCGCGCGCTCGGACCGGCTGGGGCCGGCCCGGGTGGACCGCGGCTCGATCAGAAGCGGTCAGGGTGGGCGCGCAGCCAGTCCTTCGCGGCCGTCAGCAGCCGGGGGTCGGCCGGCGGGGCCGTCTCGGGGTGGCGTTCGGCCCATTTCACGACGTACGGGCAGAGCGGGGCCACCGGGACGCCCTCGCGCTCGGCGAGGGCGTACAGCTCGCGGGCGAGCGATCCGGCGATGCCCCTGCCCTCGTGGGCGGGCTCGACGATCGTGTGGACGGGGACCAGGGCGCGCTCGGGCGCCTCCAGGACGAAGTACTCGATGTGACCGACGACTTCACCGTCGCCGACGGCCTCCAGGCGGCCCGCCGCCCGGTCGTCGCGGATCCCGGTCTCGCTCATGGGCAGGCATGCTCCTGGTCCTCGTCCGGTCAGGCTCCTACGGCCTGCGGACTGCGCTGCTGGTCCGAGCCGGGCACCGGTTCGGACGGATCGGCGCCGAGGGACACGATCCGGTTGCCGGCGTCGACGTGCACGATCCGGGGCCGCAGCGTTCTGGCCTCCGCGTCGGTGACCTGGGCGTAGCTGATGATGATCACGAGGTCGCCGGGGTGCACGAGGTGGGCCGCGGCCCCGTTGATCCCGATGACCCCGGACCCGCGCTCCCCCTCGATGACGTACGTCTCCAGCCGGGCGCCGTTGGTGACGTCCACGATGTGCACCAGTTCCCCGGGCAACAGGTCGGCGGCGTCGAGGAGATCCGCGTCGATGGTCACCGATCCCACGTAGTGCAGGTCGGCCTGGGTGACGGTGGCTCTGTGGATCTTGGACTTGAATAGAGTACGCAGCACTTTGGACTCCTGTATGACGGCTCCCTGCCAGCTTTCTGCAGGTCAAGGGCGGTCTTAACTCTACACCGGCACGCGTCGAAGTCCTTGTTTGTGAGGAACATCGCTTGTCATTGGTGACAAGGCTCCTGCCTGGGCCTCGGCGCCAACCAGGCTGTTGTGGCGCCACCGACCAGACGCCCGTTCGGACAGCCTCTCAGGATGTTCGGGAACTGATGCTGACCAGATGCTGACTTACCTGACGATGTGCCAGGTATGCACTTCGTCGGGCATGGAGCCACCGCCCGCATTGACCTAGATGAATGAGTCCGATGTTCTCAGTGGTCATAGGCGATCAGGGACCGTTTGATCTCGGCGCCGATGGTCCAGGTGTGCCAGATGCCGGCGGCGAGGGCGAGGAGTCTTTGTCCGGTGCGGGCGAAGACTCCGGCCGGGGTTCTGCCGCCGTGTTGTTCCAGGCTGAGCTGGCCTTTGAGGATGTCGAACACGGCCTCGATCCACTGGCGGACACGTGCCAGGCGGCCGTGCCGGACCGGCTCGTCCTTGCGGTCCGGCCGCATCAGATGCACGCCCAGGCGCTCGGTGAGGAACGCCTCGAACTCCCGCCCGGCGAAGCCTTTGTCCGCGAGGATCACCTGCCCGCTGCGGACGAGGTGGTGGTCGCGTTCCAGCAGCGCGGTCATCACCTCCCGCTCGCCCACTTTCGGGTGAGCCAGGCACCAGGACACCGGCATGCCCTCGGCCGTGGTGAGCAGGTAGAGCCGGAATCCCCAGAAGAGGCGGGAGTAGCTGCGGCAGTAGCCGTAGCCGGCGTGCCCGGCCAGCTCGGAGCGTTTGACGGTCTCGCGAGAGGCCGCGCAGGGCAGCGGAGTGGAGTCGATCAGCCGCAGATCGTCGTGCCAGGTGGGCACCTGCCTGGCCAGGGCCTCGATCACGTGACTGATCAGCGGTCAGGCGGCGTTGAGCCGCTTGTTGTAGGCGGACTGCTGGGGCAGGTAGCGAAACAGATGCCCGAGCCGGGCGTGGGCGAAGCGGATCCAGTGCCGAACCGACGAGAAGCCGAGCAGCACCTGGGCGACGGCGAGGCACAGCAGTTCGGCGTCCGTCAGTTTGGGGGGGCGTCCGATCCGGCGACGAGGGCCACGTGGTCGTCGATGAACACGGACAGTGCCGCAAGAAGGGCGTCCAGGCTGGTAGTCACACACGAGCCAACGGGCGCCCTTCGCCATGGTCGCGGCCAGCACAAACATCGGACTCATTCATCTAGAAGTCGTTCAACGCGCCCGGCAGCCCGGTCAGCACCCGCTCCGGGCTCCCGACTGTGACCGATCGATCGTGACCACTGCCACCTGGTGGGCAGTTGCGTTCCAACTTCAAGCACAGCCGCCGTCCGGTCGCCGAAGTGATGGACGAACTGGCCGAACACGTGCTGCCGCACTTCCCACCCGGGCGCTCCGGGGCGCGCGGCGAGCACCGGCCCGTGGAGCGGACCGGGCCCTGAGCGAGCCCGGCGCCCCTGCGTGACCGGCGGGACTCAGTCCCGGACGGCCGCTCCTGCGCGTAGTCGCACGTGCCCTCCGCCCGGAACTGCAGGGCCGCCCGGGTCACCTCCGCGCCGAGGCCGCGCAACTGGTCCGCGACCGCCTGGTCGGTGAGGCGTCCGTCGCCGTCGAAGACCCGGGAGGACCGCGGGACCGCGAACACGAGCGGTACGGCCCAGCCGCGCAGCGACCGCACGATGAACTCCATCGCGTTGATCGCCTGCAGGCCCTGCACCCCACCGGCGGTCGTCAGCATCCCCACGGGCTTGTTGCTGAGGTAGGGCGGGTCGTGGTCGGCCAGGAGGGCGAGCCAGTCCACCGCGTTCTTGAACGCGCCGCTGACCGAGCCGTGGTACGTCGGGCTGCTCCACAGCAGGGCGTCGGCGGCCTGAGCGGTGTCCGCGAGCCGTCGGGCGGACGCCGGGATCCCGTGCTCGGACGTGTAGAACGGAAGAGCCAGCCGCTTGAGATCGATCACCAGGGTGCCGGCGCCCGCGTCGGCCGCCCCCTCGACCGCCACACACAATGCGGCCAGGCTGGTCGACGGGGAGCGCAGCGAACCTCCCATTCCGACGACGAGCGGGCGCGTCATCCTGTCAGCTCCTTCAGAGCATCTGCAGGGGCGTGGGCCCGCTGGGTGCCGGGAACGCCTCGTCGAGGGCGTCGAGCGCCTCGGTGGGAAGGCGGAGGTCCACCGCGCCGCGGTTCTCCCGGACGTGGTCGGGTGATCCGGAACGCGGGATCGCGCTCACCCCCTGTTGCAGCACCCAGGCGAGTGCCACCTGGGTCGGCGTGGCTCCGAGGGCCCGGGCCACGGCACCCAGAGCGTCACCCTTCAGGAGCCGCCCCTGCTCGATCGGGGAGTAGGCCATGACCGTCACCCCGGCCTCGCGGCACCAGGGGAGCAGATCCCACTCGATGCCGCGCCGGGAGAGGTTGTACAGCACCTGGTCGACGGCCGCGGCGTCGCCACCGGGGAGGGTGGTCAGTTCGGACATGTCGGCCACGTCCAGATTGCTCACGCCCCAGTAACGGATCTTCTCCGCCTCCATCAGGTCGGTGAATCCCGCAAGGGTCTCCTCCAGTGGCCACCGGCCCCGCCAGTGCAGCAGGTAGAGGTCCAGCCGCTCCGTACGGAGCCGCCGCAGGCTGTCCTCGCAGGCGGCGACGGTGCCCTTCCGGTCGGCGTGGCCGGGCAGCACCTTGCTGACGAGGAAGACCTCCTCCCGGCGTCCGCGGAGGGCCTCCCCGACGAGTTCCTCGGCCGCGCCGTCGCCGTACATCTCCGCCGTGTCGACGACGGTCATCCCCAGGTCCACGCCCAGCCGCAGTGCGGCGATCTCCTGCTCACGCCGGGCCGGGTCCTCGCCCAGGTACCAGGTGCCCTGCCCGAGCGCCGCGATCTCCTCACCAGAGGGGAGCGCGATCGTTCCGGCCGATTCCGCAGACATCTCGGGCCTCCCGTCTGCCGCGTGTCGCGCGCACCCGCACCGGGTGCCCAGGTCCGCGCCTCCCAGACAGCCGTGTCGCATGCGCCGCAGGGAGGTCAGGAGGAGTGAGCGGACCGCGCCGTAAGCTCGCCGGGACCGGGTGCGCGATCCCGCAACGCGACGACCACCGACACGACGGCGCCGCAGGAGAGGACCGTCGCGAAACCGATCATCGCGGTCTGCACGGCGAAGTGCCGCAGGGCGATGCTGAACAGGACGGAGGGCAGGCCCATTCCGAGGTACGCGACGACGAAGAACACGGCGAGGACTCCCGCGCGTGAGGCGGGCTCGGCCACCGAACCGGCGCGTTCGACGCCTCCCTTGAACAGCAGCCCGGAGCCGGCTCCCGACAGGGACACGGCGACCAGGTAGAGCCAGAGCGCCGGGTGGTGGAGGGCGACGGCGCACAGGACCAGCCCGACCGGGAAGACCACTGCCCCCACGGTCAGGAGCCGGGGCAGCGGCAGGCGGCCCAGCACCAGCTGGGCGGCCGCCGCGGAACCGAACATGAGGAAGGCCGCCAGGCCGACCACGAGGTGCGAGTCGGTGTGCAGGGTGCCGTGGAGCACGCTCGCCCCGAGGGAGGAGATCAGGCCGAGGATCGCGAAGGCGAAGGCGCCCAGCGCGCCGGCCGCGCCGAACGCCCGCCGGCCGCCGGGGCGCAGGACGAACCTGCTGGACGGTCGGGCCGCGGGCAACTCCAGGTCCACGGTCTCCGGGGTGCACAGCACCAGCGCAAGGCACACTGCCATGGCGAGCGTGAAGATCGCCTGGGTGGTGATCAGGGGCGCGGGAAGCCACTCGGCGACCGCTCCGGCGACCAGGGGCCCCGAGGCCAGGCCGCCGAGGTTGGCGGCGGTGGCCACGATGCCGGGCAGCACCGAACCCGTCCGTTCCGGACGGACCTCGTGGTGGAGGTCGTGCAGGTACGTCGTCGCGGTCGAGGCCATCAGCCCCAGTCCGACACCGTTCAGGATCCGGCCCGCGATCAGCCCCGGCAGGTCCCGCCACACGATCAGTACGACCGACGCGACGATGCCGACCAGCAGCGCCGGGACGATGATGCGCCGCCGGCCGAGCCGGTCCGACAGGTGCCCCAGCCCGAGGAAGGCGGCCGCCGCGCCCACGACCATCGAGGCGTACGCCACCGTGACCGTGGTCGCGCCGAAGTGGTCCCGGGCCTCGTACAGCGGCCACAGCGGGGTCGGCGCGGTACCGAACGCCATCAGCACGGTGAAGGCCACCGCCACGAACCAGAAGCCGGTCGTGTGCGAGGCACGGCGCCGGGCGGGGGCGCGGGGTGGCAGGTCGGCGGGAGCGGGTGCTGGAATCCGGTGGGCCGGGTCGTCGGGAACGTCGGCTGTGGGACGGCTCGGCGGCCTCGTAACGGCAGGCAGGGGTACCCCTCCTCGGGCGGAAGCGGATGGCGCTTTCCATCCTGCTCACCAGCCTGAATCAGTGCCAACGAATGTTTTTGCTGGGCTCCAGCAATGCGAGTGATACTTCTGCTGTGGAGCTACGTCAGCTGGAGCACTTCGTCGCGGTCGCCGAGGAGCTGAGTTTCACGCGTGCCGCCCGTCGGCTGCACGTGGTGCAGTCTGGGGTGTCCGCCGCGATCCGCTCCCTGGAGCGCGAGCTCGGCTGCGCGCTGTTCGAGCGCACGTCGCAGCAGGTCCGGCTCACCGGAGCGGGCGCCGCGCTGCTGCCGGAGGCCCGGGCCACCCTGAACGCCGCCCAGGTCGCCCAGGACGCCGTACGCGCCGCACAGGACACGCTGCGCGGCACGGTGAACGTGGGGGCCATGGCCTCGGTCGAGGTGGTGGACCTGCCTGCGCTCCTCGGGCAGCTGCACGCGCGGCATCCGGCGATCGACGTACGGCTGCGGCTGGCGACGGCCGGCTCGGCGGGACTGGCGCAGGCGCTGCTCAGCGGGGACCTTGACGTGGCCTTCCTGTCGCTGCCCGAACGCAAGCCCGCCGGGATCGACGCACGGGAGCTGGCCACCGTGCCGCTCGTCCTGGCGGTGAGCGCCGCCCATCCGCTCGCGCAGCGGGGAGAGGTGGTGCTTGCGGACCTCGCGGAGGAGCCCTTCGTGGACTTCCCGCCGGGCTACGGCAACCGCGAGGTGGTCGACCGGGCGTTCGCGGCGGCGGGCGTCGCACGCCGGGTGGCACTGGAAGTGCCCGACATCGACATGGGGGCGGCACTGGTCCGGCACGGTCTGGGCATCGCCTTCCTGCCCGCGTTCGCCGTTGCCCGCACCCCCGGCCTGCACGTCCTGGACGTCCACGGCACCGTGCTCCGCTGGAGCATGCACCTCGGCACGTCGTCGACCCGGCGGCCCAGCTCGGCCCTGCGGGCGCTGCTCGACCTGGTCGGCCTCCACGTCATCGCCCTGTGACGCCCGGGCCGCGGCACGGACGTCACCCGTCGGGGGTGTCCGGCCCCCGCGTTCGCCTCGTTATTCGAGGGCCTGGGCGAAGTCCGTTCCGAGCTGCGACATCAGGTCGCCGAACTCCTTCTCGCTGATCGCCTCGCGGAGCACGGCCAGTACGGTGCGCACACCCCGGTCGGCTTCCTCCTCCTTGAGCATGGTGCGTTCGGCGACGCGCCGCACGCTGTCGTAGTGGCCGAAGCGCTCGATGCGGTCCGTGGTTCCCCGGCGCACCGCGTCCGCGAGGCCCTCGGGGAGCTCGGTGACCAGGTCGCCGGCCTCCCCCGGGCTCAGCCCGTGGGCCAGCGTCTCGAGCGTGGCCCAGGTCAGATCCGCCGCCTCCTGGCGGCCAAGTCCGGTGCGCTCGGCGACGGTACGGACGAATTCCTGCTCATCCATGCGTCGTGCTCCTTCGCTGCTGTGGTGCGACGAACGGCGCGGACCCTGCAAGCCTGCCACGCCGGTCCGGCCCGCGCCCGCCCACGGACGGCGGTGACCGTGACCGCCCACGGCTTGACGCCTCCGTGCACCGTGGTGTGCAGGGCCTCGCCGGCCAGGTGAGGCCACGACACGAGCCCGGCCACGCCGGCCCGGATGTCAGCCGGGCCCGCCCAGCACGATCTTCCACACTCGGGTCGCCACCTGGAGGTTCAGCCGGTCCTCGACGTTCGCGAGGTCGTTGCCGCTGATGTCGCGGATGCGCTGGAGCCGATAGCGCAGCGTGCTGCGGTGGATCGCGAGGGATTCCGCGGTCTCGTCGTAGTTGCCGCCACAGTCGAAGTACCGGGACAGGGTCTCCACCAAGGTCGCGTGGTGGCGGGCGTCGTAGTCGATGAGCTGCCCGAGCCAGTCCTGCACGAACGTCTCCAGTTCCCGGAAATCGTTGCCGGGTCCCAGGATGCGGTAGAGGCCGAGCTCGTCGAAGAACGTCGTGCCGTAGCGCTCGCGGGAGTGGCGGCGCACGTCCAGGGCGCGCTGGGCCTCCCGGTAGTGGTGGGGGATGTCGTTCAGGGAGTCGGAAGGGGCGCTCACCCCGATCGTCCCGGACCGTGTTCCGGTCTCCCGGGCAAGCGCTTCGTACAGCGCGCGGGGGTGCGGCCTGTCGTCGGTGACCAGGACGACGTGGTCGGAGCGTCGGGTCAGCAGCGAGCGCATGCCCACGGCCGAGGCCGCCCGCGCCACGGTCCGTGCGAAGGAGTCGTCGGCGGTCCGGTTCGACCACCGCACCACGACGACGTAGTGGCTGCGGTGCAGGTCGTGTCCGGCTGCCTCGGACCGGGCATAGGCGCTCGCCTCGTCCGTCCCTGCCAGGAGGTCGTCCACCAGCTCGCGGTGCAGCCTCAGCTCCACTTCGGCCAGTTCGCGCAGGTGCGTCAGTTCCGGGGCGAGTGACGCGGCAGCGTGTTCCAGCGCGAGCACGGTGTGCTCGTCGGCCTCGTCCCGGGCATCGACGAGGGCCAGCACGCCCAGGATCTCGCCGTGCGGGCGGATCAGCGTGATCAGCCGGTCCCTTATCCGCACCGGCCCGGCCTGACGGGCGACGGCGTGCAGCATTTCGTCCTGGCGCACCGGGTCGGGTTCGGGATAGGGGACGGGGCGGCTGGGGCCGGTCCAGGACCTCAGCCGACCGAAGCGGTCCTCGACCAGCGCAGGAAGTCCCGTGAGCCCGTGCAGTGCGCGGGTGACGGCTTCCTCGCCGCCACCCGAGGCAGCGACGCCGGCCATGAGCGCGTGAACGGCTCGCTCGTAGCCCAGCTCGGCCACCACGGAGATCAGCTGCCGCTGGAGGGCTGTACGTTCGACCCTCAGCCGGCGCAGCTCCAGCGCGTCCTCGCGTCGGCGGCGATGCGCGAAAGCGACTGACAGTGCGGCAGCGGTGTGCCGGACGAGCGTGGCGAGCACGGCTCGCTCGGCCTCGCTGGGCCGGGAGCGGGACGTCACCACGAGATAGCCGTGGAGTCCCTCGAGTCCGCGTAGCCCCAGGGCCCGGCCCCAGGGCCTGCCGGGTACGGTCACGTTGCCGTCCTGCCCGGCCAGCTCCCGCACCCTCCGGCTCACGGCCACGGCGGGCATCTGCCCGTCCCTCGGAGTGGGGAGCAGGTCGCCGGCCACATTGAGGTATCCGGCCTCGGCACTGTAGGGCCCCGCGGCGGCTATGTGGTCCATGGCCAGGCGCAGGATCTCGACTTCGTCCGGAGTGCCGAACAGGGCGCGGGAGAGCGCGACCAGTTCACGGAGGGCGTGGCCGGCCGGGGCGCGAGCGGGCGGGCGGGGCCCTCCACCCGCGGCCATCGGGTGCCGCCCGGCGCCGCCCCGCGGAAGGGCGCCCTTCCGGCGGGAGTAGCGGTGGTACAGGCTGTGCGCCCCACTGCCGGCCATGGGACCACTCCGTCCCTCGAAACCTTCAGAGAACCGAGCGGCATGTCGCGTACCCGCTCACGGGCCGGCTACCCGAGATGTGTGGCCTCTTCGAGGGACAGAACGCCGCCGCGCAGCACCTGTACGGACTGCTCGACGGCAGGCGGGGCCGGGAGCCGGTGACAGCGCGCGAAAAGTGCGCCCTGCCCCGGCCCCCGGCGAAAGGTCGCCCGGTGGCGCTAGGCGTCGTCGCCCCGCTCGCCCTCGGCCTGGGATGGCTCGCTCCGGGGGACGTCCGGGTGCTGTTCCGTTGCGGTACGCTCGCCCGTCTCGTCACGCTCGCCCTCGGCCTGCGAGGGTGTGCGCGAGTACCAGGCGTCGTAATCAGGAGCTCCGGATTTCATGACGGGCCTCCTTCGTCGCTCACGTCCATCCTCTCAGCTTCTCCCGGGCGTCCGCCCCGCCCTTGGCCTTCAGGCAGGCGGCGAACACCGGGCCGGTGCCGGGCGGCGGGCTGTCCACGCCCGTCGCTGATCAGCCCTGTGACGTTGCCGCCGCGCGCCGGGAGCAGCCGGGTCGGTCGGCGCGCGATGTGTCCGTGTCCACCCGCGATCACCACGTGCATGGAGTCGTTCTCGCCACACGCGACCGCTCACGCCGGGCTGCGGGACCTCCGCGGCAGGTCGGGTCCCGCGGTTGCCGCGAAGCCAGCGTACGCGCGCACCGCGCTGGTGCGCGAGACCACCCGGCCACCGGGTCGCGCCGCGGGTGCGCCGGGATGCGCGCTCGCGAATCTGTCGTCAGGAGCGCGCGAGCCGGGCCGCGAGATAGCGTGCGGTGGCGCTGCGGCGGGCCCTGGCCACCTTGGCCGGCGGGCCCGCCGCGACCACCCGCCCGCCCGCGTCGCCGCCGCCCGGACCGAGGTCGATGACCCAGTCGGCGGTGGCGATCGTGTCCAGGTCGTGCTCGACGAGGACGACCGTGTTGCCGGCGTCGACGAGCCGGTGCAGCTGTCGCAGCAGCAGCGCGATGTCGGACGGGTGCAGCCCCGCCGTCGGCTCGTCGAGCAGGTACAGCGCGTGCCCGCGCCGGGCTCGCTGCAGTTCGGTCGCCAGTTTGATGCGTTGCGCCTCACCGCCGCTGAGTTCCGTCGCGGGCTGGCCCAGCCGCAGGTATCCCAGTCCCACCTCGCGCAACGTCTCCAGACTGCGGGAGGCGGCCGGGACGGCGGACAGGAACTCGGCGGCGGCGTCGACGGACAGCGCCAGTACTTCCGCGATGTTCTTGCCCCGATAGGTCACTTCCAGCGTTTCGGCGTTGTACCGGGCGCCTCCGCAGGTCGGGCACGGCGCGTAGGTGCCGGGCAGGAACAGCAGTTCCACCGCGACGAACCCTTCGCCCTGGCAGGTCTCGCACCGCCCCTCGGGCACGTTGAAGGAGAACCGCCCGGCCGGGTAGCCGCGCGCCCTGGCCTCGTCCGTCGCCGCGTACAGCTTGCGCACCGCGTCGAACATCCCGGTGTACGTGGCCAGGTTGGACCGGGGGGTCCGGCCGATGGGCCGTTGGTCGACCCGGACCAGCCGGTCGAACGACTCGACCCCCGACGCGTCCTGGACGTCGACCTCCAGCCGCGCCTCGTCGGGCTCCTCGGGTACGAGTCCGAGGTGGCCGCGGACGACCTCGGCGAGCACCTGCGTCACCAGCGTCGACTTCCCGGAACCGGAGACACCTGTCACCGCCGTCAGGACGCAGAGCGGTACGTCCACGGACACGTCGTGCAGATTGTGGCGGGAGACGCCGCGCAGGTGCAGCCAGCCGTGCGGGGTGCGCGGGTGGTGATCGAGCGGCTGGGCGCGCCCGAACAGGTACGGGCTCGTGGCCGACTCCCCGACCCGCTCAAGGCCGGCGACCGGGCCGCTGTACAGCACGCGTCCACCGCCCTCGCCCGCACCGGGGCCGATGTCGACCACCCAGTCCGCCCGCCGTACGACGTCCATGTCGTGCTCCACCACGAACAGCGAGTTGCCCGCGGCCCTGAGGCGGTCCAGCACGTCCAGCAGCGGTTCCGCGTCGGCCGGGTGCAGGCCCGCGGAGGGCTCGTCGAGGACGTAGACGACGCCGAACAGCCCCGAGCGCAGCTGGGTGGCGATCCGCAGGCGCTGCGCCTCGCCCGGCGACAGGGTCGTCGAGCGGCGCCCCAGGCCGAGATATCCCAGGCCCAGGTCGAGCAGCACCTCGATCCGCGCGACCAGATCGCCGCAGATGCGGACCGCGACCTCGGTCGTCTCCCCGGATCGGGCGGTCGACGTGGTGGCGTCGGCCTCGGACCGCCCCGCCACGGGCCGCAACAGCGCCACGACCTCGGTGAGCGGCATCGCGTTGATCTCGGCGATGGAGCGTCCGGCGAAGGTCACGGCGAGCGCCTCGGGCCGCAGTCCGCTGCCGTGACAGGCGGGGCAGGGCACACTCCTGACGAACCGGAGCGCCCGTTCGCGCATCTTCTCGCTCTTGGAGTCGGCGAGGACGTGCATGACGTGCTTGCGGGCGCTCCAGAACGTGCCCTGGTAGCCGTAGTCGACGCGGCCCTCCTCCGGCTCGACGTACACGGAGGGCTGCTCGTCCGTGTACAGCAGCCAGTCCCGGTCCTTCTTCCTGAGCCTGCGCCACGGGCGGTCGATGTCGATCCCCAGGCCGCTCACGACACTGCGCAGGTTGGCGCCCTGCCAGGCGCCCGGCCAGGCGGCGATCGCCCCTTCGCGGATGCTCAGCGAAGGGTCCGGGACGAGCAGGTCCTCGGCCACGTCGTGCACGACGCCCAGTCCGTGGCAGTGCGGGCAGGCGCCGGCCGCGGTGTTGGGGGAGAACGACTCGGCTTCCAGCCGTGCGGCACCGGGCGGATAGGTGCCGGCGCGGGAGTACAGCATGCGCAGCAGATTGGACAGCGTGGTGAGGGTGCCGACCGTCGAGCGCGAGCCGGGCGACCCGCGTCGCTGCTGCAGGGCCACGGCCGGTGGCAGTCCGGTGATCTCCTGCACGTGCGGTGCGCCCACCTGTTGCAGCAGTCTTCGGGCGTACGGCGCCACGGACTCGAAGTAGCGCCGCTGGGCCTCCGCGTAGAGCGTGCCGAACGCGAGCGAGGACTTGCCCGAACCGGAGACGCCGGTGAAGGCGACCATCGCGTCCCGCGGAATGTCGACGTCGATGTTCCGCAGGTTGTTCTCACCGGCGCCCCGCACGCGCACGAAGGAGTCGGTCGCGTCCTTGTTCACCGTTCCTGATTACCTGATCGCGCCGGGAACCGCGCGACAGGCGCCGTCACCGGGCCCCGCTCCCGGGGAACATTCCAGAGTGCTTCACCGTGGACGTGCCGGCCGGCCCGCACCTGCCGGCAGGGGCCAGCGTGTCACACGGCGTCGGGGGTACCTCCGGGGCATCCTGTGGCCACGTGCGATCACGGGGGCAGCCGACGATAGGGAGTCATGCGGGTGTCGTCTCAGGACGTTACGGTCGTGGCTCTTCTGGCGGATCCGGATGCGCCGACGGAGATCGCGCAGCGTATGGCCCGGATGCTTCCTGATCGGCTCGCCGGCAGATCAGGCCAGGGACGACGCTTCGACGTCGAGGTGGTCAGTGAGCCCTTCACGGCGGGGACCGAGGACCTGTCCACACTGACGCGCCGGATCATGGACCGCGGAAGTGAGGGGAACTGGGACGTCGTCGTGGCCCTCACCGACCTTCCGCTGCACTCACACGGGCGCAAGCTCGTGATGGATCTGAGTCACGACCACGGCTTGGCGCTGCTGTCCCTTCCCGCGCTGGGGGTCTTCCGGCTGCAGACCAGGGCCCGGCAGGCCGTGGAAGAAGCCGTGCTCGGTCTGGCGGGCCCGCAGGCCACCGGGCCTGAAGGGCCTCCGGGAAGTCGGCCGCTGCGGGGGCCCTTCGTCCGTCGTCTCGCGTCCATCCGTCCGGGCCAGGTCGGTGAGGAGGAGATCGCCGATCTCCGGTACGTCGTCAGCGGGCCACGCGGTTACCTGAGGGTGCTCGGCGGTATGGTCCGCGCCAACCATCCGTGGCGGTTGGTGCCGGGTCTGTCGAAGGCCCTGGCAGCCGCGCTCGCCACGGGAGCAGTCGCCACCGTGGACTCCACCCTCTGGAACCTGGCCACCTCCCTGACCACGCCGCACCTGCTGATCGCCATGGTCGGGTCCGTCGCGCTCATGATCGGCTGGCTGATCGTGGACGCGAACCTGTGGCATCGAACGGATGAGGTCTCGCCGGAGGCGAGGAAGAGGGCGGCTCTTTACAACGCCTCGACGGTCGTGACCGTGGGTATCGGGGTGATCGTCTGCTACGTGGGGCTGATGGTCGTCAACCTGGTGTGGGCGCTGTTCATCCTCGACGACCGGCTGTTCGCCACCACGACACGAACGCCGCTGCACGCCTCGGAGTACTGGACGCTGTCCTGGTTCGTCGCTTCGGTCGCCACGGTGGGCGGCGCCCTGGGATCGGGCCTGGAGAGCGACGAGGCGATCCGGGCAGCCGCCTACTCCAAGCGCGAACAGGAGCGTCGCAGCGCGCTGGAGGACGCCCGCGGTGGCTAGCGGGGGACCTCAGCCGGAGATGTGCCGTCGGTGGGTGGTCGTCCGGGTCCGGGGTTTCCGCTGATCGGTCTGTGCGTGCTTGTTTCGTCTCGGGGGCCGACGGGGACCCGCACGGCACGCCGCCGGAGCGCCGAGGCTCCGCCGGGCGGGGCCGGCGGCAAAGAGACCGTTCCACCTGTTCCGGGTGAACGGCACGGAGACGTGCCGGAGCCACGGCCCCGAACCGACGACGATTGCCCGCGCGCCGGCCTGGAGGACGGACGGCGGACGCTCACGCCCTCCAGCGGCTGCGGCCGCCGGCCGGCCGGCGGACCCTGTGGGAGGCTTCCTTGCACGAGGGCTGCCGCACCTCGACCAGGCCGACGCGACCCGGCAGGGCGTTCCGGTCGGGCGGACACCCGTGACGTGGCTGCGAGCCTTCGGGGAAGTCGTGCGATCCGGGCTCACGATCGAGGAGACGCGGCTGGAGCCCCTGCTCGCGCTGCGTGCGGCCGCTGGGGTGGCGATCGTGATGGGGCCGGCGCTGTGGCTGGTCTCCCCTGCCTGTGCGGCGTCCGCCGCCCTCGGCGCCTACTCCGCGGGTGGGGCCACCTTCCAGCGCAGCTGGCGTCCGCGCAAGGTGGTCGCGCTCGGCGCGGATCAGACGGTCGTGACCACCTGGGCGTACGTCAGGCGCGGGGAGCGCGGGAACCAGGCGTTCTCGCCCGGCCTGCCGATGTTGACGACGGCGAGAACCGAATGCTCGCCGTCGCTGAAGAACTCCTTGTCGATGCCCTCGGCGTCGAAGCCGGTCATCGGTCCCGCGGCGAGGCCGGCCGCGCGGACGCCGATGATGAAGTAGCCGACCTGGAGAGCCGCGTTGAGCCTTGCGGACCGCTCACGCACCGCACGGTCGGCGAAGAGGTCCCTTGCCTGCGGGAAGTGGGGGAACTGGCTGGGCAGTTCCTCGTGGAACTCGTTGTCCGCGGCGAGGACGGCGACGAGTGGGGCGGCCGCGGTCTTCTTGCGGTTCCCCTCGGACAGGTGTCCGATCAGGCGTTCGCGCGCCTCGGGGGAACGAACCAGCACGATCCGCAGCGGCTGCTGGTTCATGCTGGTGGGGCCGTACTTGACCAGTTCGTAGACGGCCTTCATCTGGTCGTCCGTCACCGGGTCGTCGGTGAAGGTGTTGGCGGTCCGTGCCTCCCGGAACAGAAGGGCCTGGGCTGCGGGGTCGAGAGCGAGTGACATGGTGAACCCCTTACGGGTGTGCGGCTTTGGCATCTAGGTGGTGCGGCGAACCGAGAAGCGGAGGAACCGGGCGCTGACAGCGAGCAGGCAGACAGCCGTCGTGGTCGGGAGCCGCGGTACGCGACGGCACCCGGCCAGGTGCCGGCCACCCCGGGCCCCGGTCGAGCATCCGTCCACGACCCGGCACGGAGTTCCGCCGCATCGGTACTCCTTGTCGGCCGGATCGCTGACGGCGCCGTGCCTGTGGCGCCGTCAGCGATCAGCATCACCGGTGCGTCGGGCGCCGGCATCGCCCATTCACGGGATCCTCGCCGCCGCGCCCCGCCGCCGCAGGCGTCGCTCAGTCTCCCCCGTCGGAGACGCCGCCCCGTTCGATCGCCAACCGGGTCAGTTCGACGCGTGTGTTGATGCCGAGCTTGGTGAAGATGTGCTTCATGTGCGTGTTGACGGTGTGCACGGACACGTAGAGCCGGTCGGCGATGGCCCGGTTGGTGAGGCCCTCCACGACGAGCGGGATGAGCTTCCGCTCGGATTCGGTCAGGCTCTCCCATCCCGGTGCGCCGCTCGTGTGGTGCCGTGGGACGGCTGTGCGCACGCCGAAGCGTCTCAGGCGCCGCATGATCCGTTCGTGATCGCGCAGGGCTCCGGAAGCCGACGCCAGCTCACCCGCCTCTTCGAAGTACGGGATCGCCGACGTGGTGTCGCCCGACGCGGCCACGAGGTCCCCGAGGTCCTCGCAGACCGCGGCCAGGGCCAGCCGCCTGCCGGTGCTCCGGTAACCGGTGGCGGCGGACTCCAGTGCAGCCGGGTCGTCGTGGAGCAGGCCGTCCACGTGGGCACGGACGGTCCCGATGATCTGCTGGCTGTCGTCCAGTTCGGCGAGGGTGCGCAACGCGCCGGACACGGCCTGCGCGAGCGACGGGTCCTCACCGCGGAGCGCCATGCGCACGATCCCGGGCCAGTGGGACGGCGGCACCGCGAGCAGCCGTACCGGCTCGGCGTCCGTGAAGCCGCCCAGCGCCGCTGCCGCTGCGGCATCCCGGCCCTCCGCGCCGGCCAGGCAGGCGCGCGCGAGCGACACCCACGGGCCGAACCGCTGGGTGCTCGTGCCGGAACCGGCTTCGGCGGCACGGAGCTGGTCCCTGGCTTTGCCGAGGTCACCGCGTCTGATCTCCACCATCGCCAGTACGGAGCGGGCCTGCCGGTTCGGCTGGGTGATCTCGAGTTCGTCGGCCACCACCAGACTGGACTCGGCCTCCACGGCCGCGTCGTCCAGCGCCCCCTGTTCGAACAGCGCACAGGCACGGCTCGCATGCCAGTGGGGAAGCGACCAGCCCAGGCCCAGCGCCTCCGCTTCGTGCTGTCCCTCCCGCAGCACCCGCTCGGTGTCCGCGAGCCGGTCGGTGGCGGTCAGCACCGTGGCCAGCCACAGCGCGGGGATCCGCGGAGGCCGCAGGTGGAGGACGCCGGACTCCGTGCCGGCGCGTGCCGTGGCCTCCTCGGCGAGTTCGAGGGCGCGGGCGAGACGCCCACGGTAGAAGAACGTCTGCGACTGGAACACCATGGCGCTGACGACGACGGCCGGATCCTCGCTGCGGTAGGAGGCCTCGACCAGCCCGACGTCGGTTTGCTCGGCAGCGGTGATGTCCCCGAGGTACACGTGGCCCGTCGCCTTGGTCTTCAGCAGCCGGACGCGCAGGTCGGCCGGCAGCCCGGGAAGTGCCAGAGCCTGTCGGAGATGTGTCATCGCGGCGGCGTCGTCGCCCGCGGCCTGGTGGATCTCGGCGGCCACCAGGCGCAGACGGGCCTCCTGCAGCGGCTCCGGCAGGTCCGACAGGGTGGCGTCGACCAGGTCGAGTGCCTGGTGCACCCGGCGGGTCCGGCCGAGGTACTCGGCGGCATCGGTCAGCAGGGCGACGCGCCGCCGGTCGTGCGGGGGCAGCCGTCCGGCGATCTGCTGAGCGAGGTCCGCAGCCGCGTCAGGGGCCGACGAGGACAGTTCCCGTACCGCGGTGGTCAGCGTGGTCACGGCGTCGTCGTCGACCGGGCCGCCCGACAGGACGACGTGCCAGGCCACCTCGGCCGATCGCGCCCCGATGCCACGCAGGACGTCGGCGGCCTCCCGGTGCAGAGCGGTCCGTACGGCCGGCGCCAGATTCTCGTGGACGGCCTGCCGGATGAGGTCGTGGCGGAACGCCAGTCGCGGGCCTTCGCCCGAGAGCAGACCGGCGTTCAGGGCGGCCTCGACGCCGGAGAGCAGGCTGCCGGCCTGCCTGCCGAGCATGCGCGCGGCCGTGCCGAGGTCGAACTCCCGGCCGAGGACGGACCCGATCTGGAGCAGGCGCAGGCCGTCCTCCGGAAGCCGGTCCAGACGCGCGGCGACGCTCCGCCGGAAACCGACGGGGATGCCGTCGTGCAGCAGGCTCGCCACGCCCGCCTCCACTTTGACGGCGTCCGTGTCGGCGAAGGCGCGTACCAGTTCGATCGCCAGGAAGGGGTTTCCCGCGACGCCCCGCAGGAGCCGGGCCAGCCCGGGTGACGGTTTCGCCCCGAGGACGTCGGCCGCGATGTGCTGCAGCTCCTGCTGCGGCAGCGGGCCGAGGGTCAGCCACCGGGCTCCGAGGTGTTCGAGATCCTCCCGCACCCTGGCGACGGTCGGCCGCTCCGTCTCCGACCGTACCGCCAGCACCCACAGGATCCGCGAGGCCGCCAGTCGTCGAGGCAGGGTGCGCAGCACCAGGAGCGTGGCCGGATCGGCCCACTGCGCATCGTCCACCAGCACGGCGACCGGGGCGCGCTGGGCACGCTCCTCGAGGGCGTCCGTGATGCTGTCGAGCAGCCAGAGCCGCTGGTCGTCGGCGGCCGTGGCCGTCGGTTCGGAACCGTCGCAGGACTGCAGGGCGGACTGCAGGGCGGCTCCCGCGGCGTACTGGTCGAGCTCGTCGGCCCGTACGGACACCACGTCGAAACCGGACCGCCGTGCCATGCCGTCCAGCTCCGCCAGCAGCCGGCTCTTGCCGACGCCGGGTGCGCCTTCGACGACGACGCAGGCACCCCGTCCGCCACGCACCGCGTTCAGGGCCTCACCGACAGCCGTGATCTCCCGGTCGCGTCCCCTGAGGCGCAGCGCGCTCATGGCCTGGTTCCCACGCCCGCCGGGCCGGTCGCCCGCTGGGTCTGTGCTGCGCATGGGGCCCAGCATGCCCCACGGCCATATCGCCCTCAACGCCGGTTCCCGTGTGCCCGGCGCTTTCACCCGGGTGATTGCCGGTTCCGCGCCGGCCGCTCACCCCGTCACGACGCATCCTTCGGGTCGTCCAGATCTCTTGCCCCGAGAGGAGCACGACGTGCGTACAGGCAAGGAATACCTGGCGGCGCTGAACGACGGCCGCACGGTGTGGGTGGGTGACGAACTCGTCGACGACGTCTCCACGCACCCCAGGACCAGGGCGTACGCCCGGAGCATCGCGGACTTCTACGACCTGCACCACCGTCCGGACCTCCGGGACGTCATGACGTTCCTGGACGAGGACGGTGTCCGGCGGTCCATGACGTGGTTCCAGCACCGCTCCAAGGAGGATCTGCTGCGCAAGCGGCGTTACATGGAGACGGTGCAGCGGGAACTGGGCGGCGGTGCGATCCCTCGCACGCCGGACGTCAACAACTACGTCCTGCTGACCTACGTCGACGACCCCGAGCCCTGGAGCAGCCAGTCCGTCGGGACCGAGGGGCGGGACCTCACCGGGGGCATCCTCGACTTCTGGAACGTGATGCGGGACGGCGACCTCAACGCGACGCCGGCCTTCGTCGACCCGCAGGCGGACCGCTCGCGCGACTCCGCACAGGCCCAGTCCCCCGCGCTGCGGGTGGTCGCCACCTCGGACGAGGGCATCACCGTGCGGGGTGTGAAGGCGATCAGCACCGGCGCGGCCTTCGGGGACTGGATCCACATCGGCGTCTTCTACCGCCCCGGGATCGTGGCGGAGCAGATCATCTACGGGGCGGTGAAGCCCAACACCCCCGGCGTCACCATCATCTGCCGCGAGAGCAACGTCCGCGACGGCGAGGAGGTGGAGCACCCGCTCGCCTCACAGGGTGACGAGCTGGACAGCATCATCGTGTTCGAGGACGTGCTCATCCCCTGGGACCGGGTCTTCCACATCGGCAACCCCGAGCACGCCTCACTGTACCCGCAGCGCGTCTTCGACTGGCTGCACTACCACTCGCTGGTGCGTGCCATGGTGAAGGCCGAGCTGATGCTCGGTCTGGCCCTCCTGATCACCGAGCACATCGGCACCTATCAACTGCCGCCCGTCCAGGCCCGGATCGCCCGGTTCGCCGGCTTCCTCCAGACGCTGAAGGCGCATGTGATCGCCTCCGAGGACGAAGGGTTCTTCACTCCCGGCGGCATCTACAAGCCGAACGTCCTGATGTTCGACTTCGGGCGGGCGTACTACATCGAGCACATCACCGACCTGACCCACGAGCTCATCGACCTGTCCGGTCGTGCCGCGCTCATCTATCCCACCGAGGGGCAGTGGGAGCGGCCCGAACTGCGGCCGTGGCTGGCGGCGCTGCAGACCGGACCGGTCGGCAGGCCGCACGACCGGCTGAAGATCAGCCGCGTGATCCGCGACATGTTCCTGTCCGACTGGGGCGACCGCATCAGCACCTTCGAGAACTTCAACGGCACGCCCCTGCTGGCCATCCGGAGCCTCACGATGAAACGTGCCGAGATGTCCCCCAGCGGCAGCATGGCGGACCTCGCACGCAAGGTCTGCGGCATCGAGGGCGTGAGCAGCGACGGGCAGCCGGAGACCGCGTACCTGGCCCAGGCGGACTACGCCCGACGCCAGGACGCCTCTCGCCAGAACGCCTCGTGACAGGATGCCGGGGCCCGGGTCAGAGCATGCCCCACTCCCGAGCCCTGGCGACCGCTCCGCTCCGGTCGTGCGCGCCGAGTTTGCGGAAGATCGCCCGTACCTGTGTCTTGACGGTGTTGTGGGACACGTAGAACTCCATGGCGATCTGACGCAGTGTCAGCGGACCGCACAGGGCGCGGAGCACCCGGCGCTCCCCGAGCGACAGCTCCTGGGGGCCGGATGCCACCAGCGGCACGACGGTGTCCTCGCCGACTCGCCCGAGAAGTTTCGTCAGTGCTCCTGGTGACTGGCACCGGGCCGCTGCCCGCTCGGCCGCCGCACGGGCCTTGCGTGCGGCGGCCGTGCTGTGCCGGGCAGTGGCAAGCCGTGCCTGTGTGACGTGGTACCAGGCGTGCATCTGGGGTTCGCCGCCGGTCCCGGACGAGTCCGCCAGCGCCGCCGCCGCGTCGGCGAGGGCCCGTTCGGCCTCGTCGGCCCGTCCCTCGTCGAGGAGCAGGCCGGCCCTGCCGATGTAGGCGGGTGCCGCGACGAAGTGCCGCTCCAGCCCGGCCCTCCCGGCGGTCTCCAGGGCTTCGTCGCTCAGCGTGCGCGCCGGTTCGTGGCGTCCGGCCAGCAGGGCGCACAGCGCCCGCAGGCCCAGCGCGCGAACGAGCGTCAGGCTGTGCCCGGCGGCGTGCGCGTCACGGGTCGCCTCGCCGAGCAACGCCTCGGCCTCGTCGTACCGCGAGGTCCACAGCAGAGCGGTCCCGCGGGCCGTACAGGCCAGGGCACGCCAGGACGTCAACGGGACGGTGCCGGCGAAGACGGTTCCGGCGAGACGGTCGCCGGTCAGGATCTCCCCCTGGAGCCAGCAGGCCACGGCCTGGGCGACGGCTGCCGCATCCGACACCGTGCTGCCCTCGCCGACCGTGTCCGTTCCCGGCTCCCTGAGCCGGACCACCTCCAGCCAGCGCCGGGCCGTGTCCGGAGCATTCCCCGAGAGGGCCGCCATCGCCGCCACGACGCACAGTCTCGCGTCGGCCGCGACCGTGCGGGGCGGCAAGAGCTCCAGCCACTGCGCGACCTCCCGACCGCGCCCCGCCGAGATCGCCTGCTCCCAGTCGTGGAGTATCGATGCCACGGCGGCGGCCTCGTCACCGCCCCGCACCCAGTGCCGTACGGCCGCGGCCGTCTCGCCGTGCCGTGAGTACCACCGCGCCGCCGATCGGTGCAACGACACGACGCTTCCCGGCCCTTCGGATCCGAGGAGGTCGTGGAGCAGGGCGGACAGTGCGCGGTGACGCCGGTACGCGGAGGGATCGGCGGCTACCGGGACGAGCAGCTGGACGGTCCGTGCGAGCTCACGCAGCAGTACGCCCGCCCGGTCCCCGGCGAGGGCCCGGCACGGCCCGGCGCTCAGCTCGTCCAGCACGCTGGTGCGGAGCAGGAACCGGCGCTGTTCGGTGGTGAGCCGGTGGAGCACTTCGGTGGCCAGGTACTCGGCGACCGCTCGCCTGCCGCGGGCCAGGGCGGCCGTCGTGTCGGCGTCGTCCGACGCGCGGGCGAGGGCACGGCCCATGATGCACACTCCCGCCGCCCACCCCTCGGTGGCCTCGTACAGCGCGCTCGACGTGTCCGGGGCCGGAGCGGACTCGAGCAGACCGGTGAGGACGGCTTGCGCCTCCTCGGGGGTGAAGGCCAGGTCGTGCTGGTCGAGTTCGGCGATCGCGCCCCGGGCGCGCAGGGTCGCCACGGGGCCACCCGGAACGTGACGGGTCGACAGGACGACGCGAAAGCCCTGCGGAAGCCTTGTCAGGAAGTCCGAAAGGCTGCGGACCGCGTCGACGTCCTTGATCGATTCCACTCCGTCGAGGATCAGTGCGAGCGGCTCCCGTCCGTCCAGTCCGGTCACGAGGCCCGGCAGGATCTCCTCGGGCCACGCGTCGGGTGTCCACTCGCCGCCGAGGGGGTGGACGGGCAGTTCCGGCCGTACGTGCTGCAACGCCCGCAGGATGCCGGCCCAGAGCCGGCCCGGGGCGTTGTCGTACGCGTCCAGGCTGAGCCAGGCGCACGCGCCACGCGCTGCCGGACTCCGCGCCCACTCGGTCAGGAGCACCGTCTTTCCGGCACCGGCGGGCGCGGAGACCACCACCACGGGCTCGGTCGACGCGTCCAGCCGGCGCAGCAGCCGGGGGCGGGTCAGCAGGTGCGGGGGCTGGTCCGCGGGACGCAGCTTGAAGGCCGGCACGGAACTGGTCATGGCACCTTCGGTGGAGTCGTCGGGACGAGCGGGGCCCCCGGCGTCCGTAGCTCGCCTGCACGAGCCGGACGCCGGGGGCCGTGGTGGGCCTTCGGATCGGGCCGAGCCCGGCATGATCCGGACGAGAGGCCCTAGCGGGGGGATTCGAGCGTGCCGAAGTCTCCGCCGAAGTGGAGCAGCGGCCGCCCTTCCGCCCGGTGTTCGAAGTGGCGGACGTCGCCCACGAAGATGGTGTGGTCGCCGCCGGGCAGCGCCGCGGCGACGTCGCACACGACAGCCGCGATGGCGTCCTTCAGCACTGGCACGCCGTGGTCGTCGATGGTCTCCACACCCGCGAACTTGTCCGGCTTGGACACGGCGAAGTTCCGCGCGAGGTGCACGCTGTCCTCGCCGAGGACATTGACGGCGAAGCGACCGTGCTCCGCGATCGCAGTCCGGGTGTAGAGCTGGTTGCCGATGCACACGAGCAGTTGGAGCGGCTCCAGGGACAGCGCGGAGACGGCACTCGCCGTCATGCCGATGGGTGTGCTGCCCGAGCATGTGGTGATCACGCTGACGCCCGTGGCGAGCCGGCTCATCGTGGCCCGGAACCCGAAGACCACGTCGAGGGTTTCAGTCATCTGAGGACCTCCGTGAATGCGGGGCTGAGCTCCGCGGTGTGAGGGAGTGCTCGACGTCGGCCGTCCCCGTGGAATGACCGGCTCCCGTCGTGGTGCCGTGTGGATCAGTCCGTGACCAGGGGTTCGAGGACGAAGGTGCGGCGCAGCAGGGTGTACGGCACCTCGGTCGTTCCCCGGCGGGGCCCGGCGTCGGCCGCGTACGTGTCGTAGCGCTCGATCAGCGACTCCCTGACGCCGAACACCGGATCGGTGTCCAGGTACGGGTCGTCCGAGGGGAACAGCATGGTGGTCACGCGCTGGAATCCCGGGGCCTCGATCAGCAGGTGCACATGGGCGGGACGCATGAGCGACCTGCTGGTCGCCCTCATGAGCTCGCCGACCGGGCCGTCACCGGGGATCGGGTAGCTGGACGGGCGAATGGAACGGAAACCGAAGTGCCCCGTCCCGTCGGTGCGGAACAGCGCGCGCATGGCCGGCTCGTCCAGGCCGGGTACCTCCATGTCGTAGTGGCCGTCCGAGTCGCTGTGCCAGACGTCCACCGCCGCGTCCGCCACCGGCGCACCCTCGTGGTCCACGACCCGTCCCTCGAAGAACAGCGGGGTACCGGGCAGCCCACCGGAGATGTCGGCGGCGTCGGCCTGCTGCGGCCTGTCCTGACTGAAGTACGGGCCCAGCACGCTGTTCTGCGTGGCCCGGCTGGGGCGTCGGTTGGTCAGGGCATCGACCAGCATGGTGACGCCGAGCACGTCGGACAGCAGGATGAACTCCTGACGGGTCGGGGTGCACGTCTGCCCGGTGCGCGTCAGGAAGTCCACTCCCCGGGCCCATTCGTCCTCCGTCAGTTCGACGTCGCGGACGAAGGCGTGCAGGTGCCGCACCAGTGATTCCAGGATCTCGGCGACGCGGGCGTCCTTGGTGTCCCGCATGGTCGAGATGACGGCCTCGGTGATGGTGTCGCTGGTCAGATCACGCATGATGCGCTCCCGTCGTGGTCGGGTGGGGGGCGGCGGACTCGGTCCGGGGATGTCCGTCGCCGGGTGATGTGCACGGCTGCCGCCCTGCCCAGGCGCGGGCCAGGAGGGCGTGCACCGCCGTCCGTTCAACTGGTCGCGGGTTCCAGTAGCCGTCCCGCACGATGAGTTCGGCCGCCCGTTCGATGCCCGATTCCGGCATGCCGAGGTCCCGCAGTGCCCGGGGGGCGCCGAGCCTTCCCGCGAAGTCGAAGAGACCGCTCGCGGCGTCGGCCACCGACAGTGCCTTCGCGATACGTGTCATGGCCTCGGGTGCCGCCGGTGCGTTGTAGGCGGCCACGTGCGGCAGGACGACCGCGTGGGTTTCGGCGTGCGGAAGCCCGAACGTGCCGCCCAGCACATGGCACACCTTGTGATGCAGGGCCATGCCCACCGTGCCCAGGCACGTGCCCGCCAGCCACGCCCCGTACAGGGCGTCGGCCCGCGCCTCACCGCCGCGCGGACGTTGCGCGACGACCGGGAGGGACCGGGTGAGGGAGTCGAGCGCTTCGCCGGCCATCAGGAAGGCGAGCGGGTCCTGGTCCCGTGCGTACAGGGCCTCCACCGCGTGCGCCATCGCGTTGATGCCGCTGACCACCGATGCCGCCGCGGGAAACGTGAGCGTCAGGTCGACGTCGTACACCACGGTCCTCGGCAGCACTTCCGGCAGCCGTCGGGTCGTCTTCCGGCGCCCTTCGGTCTCTCCGAGGATCGGCGTCATCTCCGAGCCGGCGTAGGTGGTGGGCAGCGCCAGCTGTGGCAGCCCGGTCCGCAGGGCGATCGCCTTGCCGAGGCCGATGGCCGAGCCGCCGCCGACGGCGAGCACGCAGTCCGCTTGCACGGTTCCGGCGTACGCGACCGCCTTCTCCGTGACGTCGACGGGGGTATTCGGGACCGCTTCGGCGAAGGTTCCCACCGCCGCCGTACCCAGTGCGTCGTGTACCTCCGCTGCCTGGCCGGCCTGACCAGGTGTGCACAGGACGAGCACTCGACGGCATCCGAGGGCAGCGGCCTCTTCGGGGATACGGCTGCGCGTACCGCTGCCGAAGATCACCTTGGTGATCTGTCCCCGGTGCACGAATGTCTTCATGGGAATTCCCCCAGTCCCGCCGTCTGCTTGGAAACAGGACTTTCGGTGCTCGGCTGAGGGGCGGTCAACGGAATCAGCGAGGGATGACGTGCGCCGGCCGTGAAATACCTTGTTCACGGGACGGGCGCCGCGCCCGGGGCCCCGGGCTCGCGACGGATATCACCCATCTCCGTGATGCCGTGGGGTGCCCAGGAGCTGGACGGTGGATCCGTGACCTCTGTCGGGCGGGGACCCGCCTGTCGTGTGCACCCGGCCGTCGACGGCGCCCGTGTCCGCGCGATCGAGTTGGTGCGCCGACGACCCCTGCGCCGGTACCGGGCACCGGCACTTCGACCTGCGCACCCGACCGACGCCTTCGCTCGCAGTGCACTGCACGGGCGATCGATCTCGATCAGTGCGGCCCCATGGACAGGAGATCACGATGCTGACCGTGCTGTCGCCGATCCTCGCTCTGCTCGCGGCCGCGACCAACGCTCTGGGAACCGTGATGCAGCGCCGGGCCGCCACTGTCGTCCCGCGGTCCAGCGGTCTCCGCATCGGCCTGATGTGGGACCTGTTGCGCACACCGGTCTGGCTGCTCGGCATGGGCGGGGTCGTGCTGTCCGCGATGTTCCAGGGCGCCGCCCTGGCCACCGGTGCCCTGGCCGTCGTACAGCCGCTCTTCATGCTGGAGCTGCCGTTCGTGCTGCTGCTCGCGAGCGTCGTCTCCGGGCGTCCATTGCCCCGGGCCGGCTGGCTGCCCGTCGGCAGTATCGGGGCCGGCCTGTGCCTGACCCTGTTCGCGGCCGCGCCGACCGGTGGCACTCTGCCGATTTCGGCGACCCGGTGGACACCGGTGGTCTCCTGCTGCCTGCTCGCCGTCACGGTGCTGTGCGGCGTCGCGGTCAAGCTGCCCAACGGCCCGAGCCGCGCCGCGTGCATGGGTCTGGCCGCTGCCGTCGCCTACTCCCTCACCGCCGCGCTCATGAAGTCCTCGACCGTCCTTCTCGGCCGTCAGGGCATGAGCGCCTTCCTCACCGCATGGCAGACCTACGCGTTCGCCACTCTCGGCGTGTGCGCCCTGTTCCTGCTGGAGAACGCCATGCAGTCCGGACCGCTGGTCGCCTCCCAGCCGGCCCTGACCCTCGGGGACACACTGGTGAGCCTGGCTCTCGGTGTCACCCTCTACGGGGAGAGGCTCCGTGGTGGCTGGTGGCTGGCCCTCCAGGTATTCGGGCTCACGCTGGTGGCGTACGGGGTGACCCGCCTGTCACGTCAGCGCCTCGTTCCCGCAGGAATGTGAAACCCCTGATGCGCGCGACCGTGGCGTCGCACCGTGGAATCAGGTCTCAGCCAGGGTGGATGCGAATCGGGGGGACATCCCGACGGCGGAAAACACTCCGCGACAGACACGGAACGCACGCGCGTGACCGAACCCCAAGTCGGCCGCACGGCTGCGCTGCCGGCCGGTCCGATCGGGACTACCTCCGCGCCACCGTGGTCAGGGGACGAACGGCATCGCCGGGTGCTCATCGGGCCGGGCACCGCCGGGTAGCGTGCCCCCGCCGACCGGGCTTGCACGCCAGGCAGTGCGGCCGCGGCATGTCTTGACAGCGCAGGGACGGAAGGCAACGATGAGAACCATGGAAACTGATCGCGTTTCTCAAGTTTCCACTGGCGACGAGCGCCGTGCGGACGTGATCGTGGAGGCGGCCGGCCGGCTGTTCTTCGGGGCGGGTTCCGCGCGGGTGAGCATGGACGATCTCGCTCGTGAGCTAGGGATGAGCAAGAAGACGATCTATCGTCATTTCTCCGACAAGCACAGCCTGCTGGTCGCCGTGCTGGACCGCCAGTTCGCCGCCGTGGAGCGCATGTTGGAGGCGGTGGCCGAGGAGGCGGAAGGGCGGTCGTTCGGTGTGCGGGTGCAGCGGTTCCTGATCGCGGCGGGCGGTGAGCTCGGGCGGATCGGCGCGCCTCAACTCGCGACAGGGCGGGGCGACGCGATGCTGCGCCAGTACGTGGAGCAGCGTGTGGACGCGGTGGTCTACCGGCGGCTCGACGCGTTGTTCCGCGAGGGACACCAGCAGGGCTTGCTGCCGGCGCCTCCCGAGCTGCTGAGTGAGATCACCCGCGGCGCGCTGGAGCGGCTGCTCATGTCGGATCTGCCGCGTGATCTGGACTGGACCGCGGCCGATCTGCTGCGGGCGACCGTCGACACCGTGCTCCACGGGGCGATCCGCCCGGCGGACCAGGGCATCGACGACGGACAACCCCGGGCGGTCATCCCGACGGCCCGCGACGACGAGCAGGAGGTGGGCCCATGACCGGGACGGCCGGCAGGGTGGCGCTGGTGACGGGGGCCGGCAGCGGAATCGGCGCGGCCACGGCGCGACTTCTGGCCGCGCGAGGAATGCGCGTGGTGGTCAACTACCTCCGCAACACGAAGGCGGCCGAGGAGGTCGTGGCCGACATCGAGGCCACGGGCGGCCGGGCCATGGCCGTGCAGGCCGACGTGCGCGAGGAGACGGCCGTCGAGAGCATGGTCGGACAGGTCCAGGCGGCGTGGGGCGGCGTCGACGTGCTCGTGCACAACGCGCTCATCCCCTATGTGGTCAAGCCGTTCCAGGACATGACGTGGGAAGAACTGGGCGGCAAGATCGACGCCGAGATGCACGCGGCGTTCGCGGTCACCAAAGCCGTACTCCCCGCCATGACCCAACAGGGCTGGGGACGCCTCGTCTACATCGGCACCGGACTCAGCCGCGTGCCCCGGGCGGGCATGATCGCGCTGGGCGTCTCCAAGGCCGCACTCGAGCAGTTCGCCCGGTATCTCGCCCAGGAACTCGGCCCGCAGGGCATCACGGTCAACGTCGTCTCGCCCGGCCCGGTGGAGTCCCGCACCGCCGATGCCGTGCTCGACGACGCGACGAGGCGGCGGCAGGTGGCCGCCACCCCCCTGGGCCGCCTGGCACACCCGGCCGACGTCGCCCAAGCGGTCGCCTTCTACGCCGCCGAGGACAACTCCTTCATGACCGGCACCACGGCCGCGGTCAACGGCGGCATGGCCATGTACTGACACCCCGCTGACCTCCGCACGCGCGGCCGCCCCCTTGAACGATCACGAGAGACGCTCATGCACACGATCGACCTGGCCTACGTCGGACGGGGCCTGCACGAAGAACTCGCCGCCTACATCGCCGATCAGCAGGACTTCTACGCCGAGGAGGGTGTCCACGTCGCGCTGCGCGACGGCTGCACCTGGGACGTGGAACGGCTGCGCCGCTGCGCCACCATCGGGCTCGGCCGGGCGCTGCTGTCACGGCTGACCGACGGCACCCCGTGGGTCGCCCTCAGTGTCAACACCCACCGCCCGCTGTTCTGGTTCCTGGCCCGCCCCGGCCTGACCTCCCTGTCCGACCTGGCCGGCCGACGGCTGGCGGTCCACGCCCCGCACACCCCGCCCGGCGCGTTCGCCCGCATCGTGCTGCGTAAGGCCGGCCTCGATCCGGACCGCGACGTGAAGACCATCGTCCGCTCACCCGGCGACTACGGCATGGATGTGCGCCGGCTCAGCGACGGCAGCATCGACGCCGCCTACGTCGGCAGCACCATGGCGCCGGAGGCGGTGGCCGCCGAGCACGGCTGGCAGGTGCTGGCCTGGGTCGGGGACCACTTCCAGATCCCCACCGTGGGCGTGGCCGTCGACCCCACCTACATCTCACCGGACGACCCCGCCGTCCATGCCGTCGTACGAGCCCACCGGCGCGCCCTTCAGGTGATCCACGACGACCCCGACACCACGGTGCGCCACATGCGGACGTTCCTCGGCGGACAGACCGCGGAAGAAGCCCGAGCCCACTACGACGCCTTCATCGCGCCGTACTTCACCACGGACGGCCAGGCCGACCTCGCTGTCGGCGACAAGGCGATCACCGCGGTCGCCGCCGAACTCGGCGTTCCCGCCGGCGTCACCGCAGCCGAGTTCTTCCGCACCGCGCTCTAGGGATCAGGAGGTATCCGGCGAGTCTGGGCAGTCACCGAGATCCGGCAGACCGGCCCGTGCCGGACGAGGCCGGTCGTGTCTCCTCGACAGCCCGCCCCGGCACCGGCTCGGCCAGCGCGGGCGTGCCGCAAGGAACGGCCAGGTACCGCGTTGCGTGCACGCCGGCCGGCGCGTTCCATGACGCTCACCGAGTACGAAGGCCCGTGAAGTGCCGGCCGGCTGGATGCCCCCTCGTTGCGCCGCGATCGTCTCGCGCGCCGGGAAACGCTGACCCGGCGGACAAGTCCAGCACTCGGTCTCGCATGGCACCTCGTCCCGAGCGTGTTCCTTCCTCCAACGGCATGGTGTGCGTCCGGCTGGAAGGTCCGTATCCGAGGGCCTCACGGCACTTTCTCGGGCCATGGGAGGACGCAGGGAGAGCGCTGGGACGGTGGGGGCGTCGGATCCGGCGTCCCGGAATCCCGACAGGAGGCAGCGGCTTGGCACGGAAACGGACGGTCCCGGGCGTGGCGGGGGCCGGTCACGAGCAGTTGCGGGCATTCGACGACCCGGGGGCTGCGCCGGCAGGGCGGTCCGCCTTGCGCGAGCACTTCTTCGACCGGCCCGCCCTCGAGGTGGCTCCCGAACTGCTGGGGGCTCTCGTGGTCTCGCGTTCGCAGCGCGGCGTGACGGCGGTGCGCATCACCGAGGTGGAGGCGTACGAGGGGCCGGACGATCCGGCCTCGCACGCGTTCCGGGGCCCGAACCCGACCAATCGAGCGGAGTTCGGGGCCCCGGGGACCTTCTATGTGTACCGGACGCACGCGGTGCACCGGTGCCTGAACGCCGTCTGCGGACCCGGGCGGCGTCCCGCTTCGGTGCTGCTCCGCGCCGGGACCGTCGTGGAGGGAGCGGACGTCGCGCAAGAACGCCGGGGGCCCGGGGTGCGTGCGCGCGATCTGGCGCGCGGCCCGGCCAACCTCGCCCGTGCCTTGGGCATCGCCGATCTGCGTCATGACGGGCAGTCGGCGTGCGACGGGGCGGCGGAGTTGTTTCTCGCGGAGCCCTCCGGGGGCGTCTCGTCCGCGCGGGTCGGCCGAGGGCCGCGGACGGGGGTGGGCGGTCCCGCTGCTTCGTACCCCTGGCGCTTCTGGATGCTGGGCGAGTCGAGCGTCAGCGCCTATCGGGCGCACCCGGGGCCTCGCTCACGGAGGCGGGCGCAGGGCTGACCCCTCCGCCCGCCTGGGACACCACGAGTGCCGGTGCCGCTGCCCGAAGGCGGCGGCACCCGACGGCGCTTCAGCCTCGCTCCGGTAGCGGCACCGGGGTCTGCGACGAGCCGCGGCGAAGACCGAATGTGCGCCTTCGTTGTCCTTGTCCGCGGCCACACACGCCCGGCGCCTGCGAGTTGAACACCTCAGGAAACGTCCGCAGGCCGGGCCGGCCTGCCACCTCTCCTCCTGACACGGCGTCCGGGGGTACGGCGGCGGCCCGACCGAACAGAAGGCGATCAGTGATGACTCCGATCAGTCCCCTTCCCCAACCCGATCCACGCAGGTGGCGCGCGCTGGGGATCATCTGCCTCGTACAGGTGATGCTGCTCCTCGATGTGACCGTGGTCAATGTCGCGCTGCCCCCGATCCAGCACGATCTCGGTCTCACGACCACGGGCCTGGCCTGGGTGGTCAACGGCTACACCGTCACCTACGGGGGGCTGCTGATGCTCGGCGGGCGCCTGGGTGATCTGCTCGGCCGCAGACGCCTCTTCCTGACCGGTTTGGCGATCTTCGCGCTGTCGTCGGCGAGCGCCGGAGTGGCCCGGCAAGCCGGTGTCCTGATCGCCGGCCGCTTCGTCCAGGGCGTCGGTGCCGCACTCGTCAGCCCGGCGGCACTGTCCCTGGTGACGCTGCTGTTCACACAGCGGCAGGAAAGGGCACGGGCCATGGCCATCTGGAGCGGCCTGGCCGGAGTCGGTGTGGCGCTGGGCGTCGTGCTCTCGGGCGTCCTGACCACCATCGCCTCCTGGCGTTGGATCTTCTTCATCAACCTGCCCATCGCCGCATTCGCCTTTCTCGCCACCTTCAGGCTCGTCTCGGAAAGCCGGGCCACCAAGCGCGGTCGGCCTGACGTCCTCGGCGCCGTGACGGTCACCCTCGGTCTGCTCCTGGTCGTGTTCGGCCTCCTGGAGAAGGACAGCCACGCATGGCTCTCGTTCTCCGTCCTGGGCTGCGTCGGGATCGGTGTGCTCTGTTTGGTCGGTTTCGTACTGGTGGAGGCGCGCGTGGCCCAGCCTCTGGTGCCCCTGGCCTTCCTGCGCTCACGTAACCGGAGCATCGCCAACGTCGTCCGCATCTGCTACTACGTCGGTTTCGCCACCCTTTTCTTCTCACTGAGCCTGTACGTCCAGCACATACTGCGCTTTTCCGCGCTGGCGACCGGATTCGCCTTCATACCGTTCGGGTTGGTCATTCTCTTCAGCGCCACCGTATTGGCACCACGCCTCCTCCCCCGTTTCGGTCTGCGAGCCCTGAACGGAGGGGGACTTGCGGTCACCACGGTCGGCTACCTGCTTCTGGCCAGGCTGAGCGGCCACGGCACCTACGTGGCCGACGTACTGCCCGGACTGGTCCTCGTGCCGCTGGGAGGCGGCCTCGTCCTCGTCGGATCCACTGTCGCCGGAGTGGACGGCGCCACCGGTGAGGACGCGGGCATCGCCACCAGCATGAACAACGCGTCCATGCAGATCGGCAGCGCCATCGGTCTGGCTGCGCTGGTCTCACTGGGCAGCGGCCACGCCGCCGTGCTGCGGCGTGCGGGCGCCGACCAGGTGACCGCGGCCGCGCACGGCTACGCCTTCAGCTTCGCCATCGCCGCCGGCATGACGGCCTTCGGTGCGCTCCTCGGGTTCCTCGGTATCCACTCGACGCCGGCCGAGACTCCGGCGGTGCGGGCCGACGCCGGGCGGCGCATGGTCTGACGTGCCGCCGGCAGCGAAGGCGAGAGTCCTGCGGCCGCGGTGGGCCTGGCGGAACGGTGCTGCCGCCGCGCGATCGGCGGTCGTGGCGGGCCGATCCTGACGGCACCCTTCGGGCAGGATTGCCGGGCCCCTCCGTCCGGGCTGCGGCTCCGGGGACGCTGCCGGCGTCGGATCGCGCCGCGCCGGGGCGCGCGCACCGCCCGGGCGGGCAGCGCGCCCCGGCAGGGGGCGTCAGGAGGCCGGGGGCGTCACTTCTCGTCCGCGCCGGGTTCCGCGCCGATGGACGCCTGGTAGACATCCGCGTACGTGGGAGAGTCCTTGACCAGGTCGTCGCAGAACGCGGCGACGTCGGTGCCGATGAGCTCCAGGACCCCCTTGCCTTCGACGACGCCCTCCTCGAAGAAGTCGACGATCCCGGGGAGCAGGGGCCCGTCGGGCAGGCTGACCGGTCCGACCTTGAACAGGTACTTCTGCATCTCCTTGTAGACGATCTGGTAGTCCGGCGGGAGAGCCTTGACCCGGGCCATGTGCGCCCGCCACTGCTTCTTGCCCTCGATGATGTCCTGGATGCTCACGTCAGCCTCCCAGCCGGCTCAGTTTCCTCGCCACGTTCCTGTTCAGCTGCTCGCGCCAGCGGTCCCGATGGGTTCGAGCCCCCTCTCCGCCGGCCAGCGCGGTGCAGAAGCCCGGGATGTCGTCGCCGAGCACGTCATGGACGCTCTGCCCGTCCGCCGCCGCCATTTCCAGCAGCCCCAGCGCGGAGTCGAGGATCGGCATCAGATTGCGGCCGGTGAAGTTCCCGTAGGGGAAGAGGTGGGCGGTGATCTGTCCCCACGCCGCCCGGTGGTCGTCCGGCAGGGCCTCGGCCCGGGCTTCGAACGCCTTCCACTCCCTGGTGAGATCGCTGCCTGTGACCTTCTCCCAGAAGCTCATCCCCCGCCCTTTCTGAGCTTGTCGATGCGTGATGAGAGGTACTGCCATTTCGCCCAGAACTTCGCCAGTTCCTCGCGCCCGGCGTCGTTGAGCGCGTAGAACTTGCGCGGCGGACCGACCCCGGACGGGCGTTTCGACACCTGGACGAGCCCGTTCCTCTCCAGCCGCAGCAAGATGGTGTAGACCGTCCCCTCGATGACGTCGGTGAAGCCGAGCTCGTTCAGCCGGCGGGTGATGGCGTACCCGTAGGTTTCCTCGCTGCCGATGATTTCGAGCACGCAGCCTTCGAGCGTGCCCTTCAGCATCTCCGTCAGGTCGTCCATCGCGGGTGCCCCTCAGCCTGCCGGTACTGCGTGGTACCGAGTACCGCTACACGGTATCACCGAGTAGTGAAGGGCGGCTGGCGTGCGCCCGCGTGTTCAGGCAGCGGGGCCCGGCGGTCGTCGCAGGACGAGCGGTTGCGAGCCTGGGCACGTGGCGTCTGTCCGTCGACTTCGCGCTCGGGTGCGGTCGGCCTGGGGCTGTCGGGGCAGCCGGCCCACTGACCGGGCGCGGAAGCGGTGGCGTGGGCGGCGTCCCTGTGGTGACGGCGTCTTCGCGAAGCAACCGCCGCGCAGGCGTCCGCTCAGCGGGTGAAGCCTGCGCGCACGGAGAACACACGCACGACCTGGAGTGCCTGTCGCGTCACGACGCGGTGCCGTGGCGAAGGGCGTCGAGGGCCCGGTCGACCGGGCCGAGGATCGGCGCGGCCAGCTTGTTCGCGGCCTCGTTGTTGACCCACCGGTGCGGCCGGGTCGGGGCGTACGCCTGGGTGAGCTTGACCTCGGCGCCCAGCATGCGCAGCCGGGGCAGGCTGACGGCCTTGCGGAGCGCCTGGAACTCCTCGCGTTCCTCACGCGCGGCGTGCCGGGTGACCGCGCGCCTGACCTCGTTCAGGCGCCGCAGGTATCCGGTCCCGTGGGGCCCTGTGCGCCAGAGGGCGATCAGCAGTTCCTTGGCCTGCTTCTCCTCGGCGCGGCGGCGGGCCGCCAGCTCACGGCCGTGTTCCAGCGCGCGACGCGCGACGGGATGCACGTGCGCCTCCTCGGCGGCCTCGTGGACGGCGAGGAGGCGCATCAGCCGGTCGAAGTTACGGCGGCGCCACGGGCCGGGAAGGGCGGCCTGGAGGAAGCCCAGCTTGATCTGCCGGTGCTGGCGGGTGAGCACGTCCACGACGTTCTCGCCGCCGAGGGCTCCCAGCGCCCGCATGGACCAGGCGGAGAGGGTCGGTGCGGCTTTGGCCGTCGCCTTTCCCGCGAGCGACGGCGTCGTCGCCATCTTCTGTGCGGCCTGCTTCGTCAAGGTGCCCATGTCGGTCCCTCCTCACTGCTGTCTCAGCGGTCCTGGGTACCCCCGCCTGCCTCACCCACGCGCGGGGCCGACCCGATGCGGCAACCGGCGGAACCGCGACACCCGGTCGGCTGAGCCTGGTCCTGGTGTGGGTCCTCGACGGCGGGCTTCTCGTCTCGCCGCGGGAAGAAGGAATCACCGGGCGCGCTCGGCGCGCAGTCGACGCCCAGGGCGGCCAGGGGAAGTACGTGACGAAGGCGGCTGCCGATGGCCTGGTGGAAGAAACACAAGAAGACGGCGCAGGTCCGGCTGGACCTGTGCGACCTGTGCGCGGCCACCTTCACCGAGGGTGAGGCGGTGCGCGGCTACGTGCCCGACTCGTCCTCCGCGAGCCCGGACAACGACTGGTTCGACGGTCTGCGGCTCATCACGGCGTGCGGCGAGGCGCACTTCGCGATCGTGCGGGAGATCTACGGGCACCGCCCGTTCACGTACGAGGAACTGTGGGCGGCGAAGATCACCCGGGCCCTGACCTGCGGACCGCCCGTCCTCGGCCTGGAGGAACTGGGATGCCGGACCGGGCTGCAGCCCGAGGAGATCGGACGCGCCATCGCCTGGCACAACGAACACCTCGGGTCCCGCGAACGACGCGAACCGTGAGGCGAGGAGAGTCCCAAGGTGATCGGCGCCGGGCTGCCCGACCGCGTCAGCGCGGCAGCGCCGAAGCGTCGCTGAGCCGGACCGCGCACTCCAGCAGCATGGCGTGGACGAACGCCTGGGGCAGGTTGCCGCGCAGCTGGCGCTGACGCACGTCGTACTCCTCCGCAAACAGCCCGGACGGCCCGCAGGCCGCCCGGGTCCGTTCGAACCAGCGCAGCGCACCGGCCCGGTCACCGAGGTGGTCCGTGGCCAGTGCCATGGTGAACCCGCAGAACAGAAAGGCTCCCTCGGCCTCACCGAGGGGGACTCCGGGGTGGACGAAGCGGTACAGGTAGCCGTCGTCGGCCAGCTCCTCCTCGACGAAGCGGCGGGTGATCGCGTTGCTGGGGTCGTCGGCGGGAGGGCAGCCGCGGGCCAGGGGCGTCAGCAGCGCGGCCTCCGGCCCGTCGTCGTCCGCGGCCCGGCGCCAGTGGCCGTCCCCGCGCAGACAGCGGCGCCGGGTCTCGGCGTACACGGTGCCGGCCAGGTCGGCGCATCGCTGTCCGGACCCGCCCGGCAGCACCTGGGCCGCCCGGCGCAGGCCCGCGACCACACTGAGCCGGGACTGGGTCCACCACCGGTCCTCCAGCTCCCACAGGCCGGCGTCGGGCCGCGCCCAGTTGCGCTCCACCGCGTCCACGGTGACCGTCATGGCCCGCTCGGCCTCCCGGGTGAGACGGTCGTGGTGGGCCGCGGCGGCGAACAGTTGCAGCGCCTCCCCGAACACGTCGAGCTGGAACTGCTCGGCCGCATGGTTCCCGACACGGTCGTCGCCCCCCGGATACCCGCGCAGCGGAAGCTCGTGCTGGCCGGGTACGGCGCCGCCGTCGACGGTGTAGGCGGGGTGCAGGTGCTCACCGTCGGCGAGGACCCTCTCGGCGGTGAAGCGCACCGCGGTGTCGAGCAGCTCGTGCGGGCCGTGGGTGGCGACGGCGAGACCGGCGTAGCACTGGTCGCGGATCCAGGCGAAGCGGTAGTCGTAGTTGCGGCCGGTGTCCGCCCGTTCCGGCAGCGAGGTGGTGGCCGCCGCGACCATGCCGCCGGAGGTACTCGTCAGGCCGCGCAGCACGGCGTAGGCGTGCCGGGCGTCACGCGGAGCGGCCAGCGCCGAGCAGTCGGGCACGGACCGCCGCCAGGTCCGCTCCGTCCGCTCCTCGGGGTCCAGCCGGTCCGTGTGTTCCCGCGTCGACAGCTCCAGGACGAGGTCGTGCCGCTCGCCCTTGCGCAGCCGGAACTCGCCGCGCAGCCCGGACTCCGGGTGCCAGGCCGCCCGGTGCGCGCCGAGCAGGCGGAGCCGCAGGCCGTCGGCGTCCGCGTGCCACACCTCGTCCCGCAGGCGGGGATCGCGCACCCGGCGCGCGCCGAACCCGGGCCGGGGATCGAGGGCCACCCGCAGCCGGGCCTCGCCCGCCTCGACGCGCATCCGGCGCAGCAGTACCAGGCGGTCCGTAGTGGCCGGCATGGCCAGCGCGTCACGGCACTCGACCACGGCGTCGCCGGTCACCCAGCGGCTGACCCGGATCAGCGTGCCGTCCTCGTAGTAGCCACCCCAGACGTGCCAGCGGTCCACCGGTTCGACGGCGAAGTAGCCGCTGCCTCCGATGAGCGAGGAGAACACCGCCTCGCTGTGCCAGCGCGGGGCGCACAGCCAGACGATCCGTCCCGCCGGGTCCACCACGGCGCCGCGTTCGCCGTCGGCCAGGACCGCGTAGTCCCGCAGCACCCACGGTGGGCAGACGCCGTTCCCCAGCCCTGTCCGTCCGTCCGCTCTCTCGTTCATGGACCCTGGGATTTCCCCGCAATCCGGCCGGGAAACGGCCCGTACGCCGCAACGGGCGCAGCGCGGTGCGCCCGCCGCCTTCCGGAAAGGGGCACCGGTCCCGAGCGCCGGGCCCCGGACGGCGGGGGCATCCCGTCCGGCGGGCACGCGCTCCGCCGGGGCCGGGCGCGTACTCCCTCGCCGGGAAGGCGCCGGCGACGAGATCCGCGTACCCGGCCGGTCGGCAGCGGACCCGCGGCTGTGGCGAGCCCCCGCACGAGGTCACGGACGCCCAGGGTCCGTGACGACGACGTCGGCGGCACTGCTCGCTGGTGGCACGGGCGGTCACGGCACTGCGCCGCCGTGCGGCCATCGGCTCGGGGTGCGCCGGCAGCGGGTACGCGGTGGGGCCCAGCGTGGCGGAGAAGCTCGACCGGCGGAGTGGTCCTCGCATGGGACGCACGACGGCGGGGACCCATGACCATGCCCGGGAACACCGTTCAGCGCAGAGGCTCAGATGACTCCCCTCGCCCCCCTTCGTCCGCCGCTGAGCTCCGCAGCCGACGGGGCGCTCACCTCCCCGCGGATCGACGAGCTCACGGGCGGTGTCCGGCGGCAGCCGACGGCCCGGGAACGGGAGGGCGGCGGCGAGGAGCGGGACGACCTCTTCCGGGTCGCCTGTCCGGATCTGGTCGAGGCCGTCGGCGGTCAGGCACGCGCTCCGACGCAGCCGTGCGACAAGGGCCGCGGGACCGCCATGCCACCGGTGAACGCCTGCTCGTACACCCGGCCGCACGCGCAGGCGGGACCAGCGGTCGTTCATGGCCGTGGCCGCAGGTCACCGCGTACGGATCACGGAGAGACCCATCCGAAGGAGCATGTCATGACACTGGTGGCCGGCCATGTGCCGCACCGCTTGCGGGAACGGCGGGTCGAGCGGATCCACGGCTGTCCCGGTGACGCGACCAACGGGCTGCCCGGCGCCTTCGACCGGGCGAAGGGAGCGCCGGTCGAGGCGGACCAGGAGATCGCCCCGGTCCCATCGCACGTCACGCCGGCGCAGGGCAGGAAGGCCGCCGGGGCCGGCGTACGCGGTCCGGAACGGGTGGGCGTCGCGGCCAGGGGCGTCCGGAAGCCCACCGAGGGGCCCGAGCAGCTTCCGGGACGGCACTCATGAGCGGTGAGGGAACGGACCTGGACGCCGTGCGGATCGACTCGGTCGACGTGCACGCCTTCGAGGTGCCGACCGACGGCCCGGACGGAAAGGAACAGGACGGCACCCTGGAGTGGGACTCCACGACCCTGGTCCTCGTCCAGGTCCACGCCGGCGGGCGCACCGGGCTCGGTTACACCTACGGGGACGTATCGGTCGCCTCCTTCATCGATTCCCGGCTCACCGGTCTGCTGCGGGGCGAGCGCGTCTCCTCGCCCGGGGCCCTGTGGCAGCTGATGGGACGGCAGATCCGCAACGCCGGCCGCCCCGGGGTCGGCGCCATGGCCGTCTCCGCGGTGGACGTGGCCCTGTGGGACCTCAAGGCCAGGCTGCTGGACCTGCCGCTGATCCACCTCCTGCCCGCCTGCCACGACCGGGTGCCGGTCTACGGCAGCGGCGGATTCACCAACTACCCCCTGGACCGCCTCAGCGACCAGCTCACCGGATGGGTGGAGCAGGGCATCCCGCGTGTCAAGCTCAAGACCTCCAGGGACCCCGAACGCGATCCGCGGCGTCTCACGGCCGTACGCAAGGCCGTCGGCGACGGGACGGAGATCCTCACCGACGCCAACGGTGCGCTGGACCGCAAGCAGGCGCTGTACTGGGCCCAGCGCTTCCACGACGACTGGGACGTGCGCTGGTTCGAGGAACCCGTCGGCTCCGCCGACCTGGAGGGGCTGCGCATGCTGGTCGAGCGGGGTCCCGCGCGGCTGGAGATCGCGGCGGTGAATACGCCTACACCGCACGGGACTTCGTCAACCTGGTCCAGGGCCCCGCCGTGGACTGCCTCCAGGCCGACGTCACCCGCTGCGGCGGGATCACCGGCGTCCTGGAGACGGCCGGCCTGGCCTCGGCCCACCAGCTGGACCTGTCCGCGCACTGCGCGCCGGCGGTGTCGGCCCACGCGTTCTGCGCGGTGCGCCGGTCGCGGCACCTGGAGTACTTCCACGACCACGTGCGGCTGGAGCGCCTGCTGTTCCACGGCACGCTGTCCCCCGAGGGCGGCGCCCTGCGCCCCGACACCTCCCGGCCCGGCCTCGGCCTGGAGGTCAAGTGGCCCGACGCCGAGCGCCACCGCGTGTACGGAAGCCGGAACCCCTGACCAGGCTCGCGAAGGAGAGCCGGGAACCGGGGGCGAAGCCGAACCGCCGGACGACGACCCGGGAGATCCCGGCCAGGACGCACACGTGGGGCCCCCAGGGCCGCGGTGGCCGCCGACACCGCCGGAACGGCGCAGGCACCCCACGGCTCAGCGGTCCCTCTTCCATCGGCCGGGCCGGGACCCGCTCCCCCGGCGTCGGGCCGCTCCCGTGACGGCCGGTCCGGACGGGCCGGAGGCGACCGGATACAGTGCCCGGAGGGCAGCATGGTCAGGGAGGGGAAGCGTGACCGACACCAGCGAAACCCGGTCCGCCGAGGGTGCGGCGCGAGCGACTCGGCCGAGCCTGCTGTACCGCCTGATGCGCTACGTCCCCCTGATCGCCCCCGTCCTGCTGTGGGCCGTGCCCTGCTGGGTGCTGCTGTACACCGGCCAGCACTGGCCGCTGCCCGTCACGCTGGTCGGCACCGCCCTGTTCGTCCTCGGCCTCGCCGGTATGCCGCTTGCGATGGTGCGCGGCCACGGCCGGCGCCAGCAGGACCGGGCGGCGATCGTCGGTGACACCCTGCTGGGCAGCAGCTGGGTGCTGTTCACGTGGTCCGTTCTGCTCGGCGTCCTCCTGCGGCTCGCCCTGACCGTGGCCGGCGTCGGCGAGAGCCAGGACCGCGCCCGCGTCGTCACGTGGGCCGTCCTCGGCGTGACCGCCGTACTGCTCGGCTGGGGGTACGCCGAGGCCCGCCGCGTGCCACGCGTGCGCCGACTCGACGTGCGACTCCCGCGACTGGGTGCCGGGCTGGACGGCCTGCGCGTCGTCCTCATCACCGACACCCACTACGGCCCCCTCGATCGCGCCCGCTGGTCGGCACGGGTGTGCGAGACCGTGAACTCCCTGGAAGCCGACCTTGTCTGCCACACCGGCGACATCGCGGACGGCACGGCCGAACGCCGCCGCGCCCAGGCCACCCCGCTCGGCACCGTGCGGGCCGCCCACGCCCGGGTCTACGTCACCGGCAACCACGAGTACTACAGCGAGGCCCAGGGCTGGGTCGACCTGATGGGCGAGCTGGGCTGGGAGCCGCTGCGCAACCGCCACCTGCTGCTGGAGCGCGGCGGCGACACCCTCGTGGTCGCCGGCGTGGACGACGTCACCGCCGAGTCCTCCGGCCTGGCAGGCCACCGCGCCCATCTCGCCGGAGCCCTGGACGGCGCCGACCCCGGCCTGCCCGTCCTGCTCCTGGCACACCAGCCGAAGTTCGTCGACCGGGCGGCGGCCGCAGGCATCGACCTCCAGCTCTCCGGCCACACCCACGGCGGACAGATCTGGCCGTTCCACCACCTCGTCCGCCTCGACCAGCCCGCCCTCGCCGGCCTCAGCCACCACGGCGCCCGCACCCTGCTCTACACCAGCCGCGGCACCGGCTTCTGGGGTCCGCCGTTCCGCGTCTTCGCCCCCAGCGAGATCACCCTGCTGGTGCTCCGCGGCCCGCACCCGCCCACCTCGCCGTAGCACGGGCCCGGCCGACACCCCCCGGGCGAGGGGCGGCCGCCGTCACAGCTCACAGCCATGTCCCGTCGCGCATGACTCTTGCCCGGTGCCGGCGGCCGGCTCATCTTCACCTTCGAGGCCGACGTTCACCACCTGCCAGGGCAACACCTCCACCCGCCCCCCGGAAACGACCGCCCCTCCCGGACCCAGGCCGACACGCGAGCGCATACGGGCCGTCGCCCAAGGTCACCGGCCGCGCTCTGCCAGCCATTCGTCGAAGGTCGTGGGCGCGATGCGGGCGTCGTCGCCGGGCAGGAGCACGTCACCGGCCATCTCCGGGCCCAGCACCGACGACCACGTCGGCACGAGCGTGACCGCGTGGCCGCGCGCGTCGTTGGTCCGCCGGGCCATGTCCACCAGGTCCTGCGTCTCCGGGCCGGCGACATCGCGGTAGCGCCCCTGGGGCGGGCCGGCGGCGATCTCGGCGAGGATGCCGGCGACGTCCGCCGGAGCGACCGGCTGGACGAGGAGCGGGGGGATCGTGGCGGTGCCGTCCCGCTCGGTCCATTGCGTCACGGTCGCGGCGAAGTCGTGGAACTGGGTGGCCGGAACGATCGTCCACGGCACCGGGCCCTCGGTGACCAGGCGTTCCTGCTCACGCTTGCCGGCGTAGTGCGCGTTGCCCTCGACGCGGTCGACACCGACGATCGTGAGGAGCACGTGGTGCCGGACCCCGGCGCGTGCCTCGGCGGCCAGCAGGTTCCGGGTCGTGGTACCGAAGTACGTCACCGCCCGCTCCCGGTCGGCGGTCTCGAAGCTGGTGGTGTCCACGACGGCCGCCACGCCGGTCAGGGCGGCGTCCAGGCCGTGCCCGGTCATCAGGTCCACGCCCAGGGAGCGGCTGATGCGTACCACGTCGTGTCCGGCCCGCTCCAGCGCGGTGACGGTGCGGGCTCCGATGTTCCCGGTCGCCCCGGCGACAGCGATGCGCATGACCGGTTCTCCCTGTCACCCGGCTGTCACTCGGCCCAGGGCTGGAACCCGGTGTCCAGGACGCCTCCGAGAGCGGCGCGGAGCCGGGCGGCCTCGCCCTGCCCGTAGCTCTCCTCGAACCGCGACTGCACGGTTCGCCAGTACGGCAGGGCGGCCTTCATCCGGGCGAGGCCGTCCTCGGTGAGGGTGACGACGCGCACCCTGCGGTCCGTCGGCGAGGGTTCGACCGTGACGAGGCCCTCGCGTGCGAGTGGCTTGAGATTGGTGGCCAGGGTGGTGCGGTCCATGGCGATCATCTCGGCCAGGCTCGTGATGGTGACCTTCTCCTGGGTGCTCAGCTTCTGCAGGATGCTGAACTGGGTCGCCCGCAGACCCGTCGGTGCGAGCGCCTTGTCGTAGGTGGCACCGAGGTACCGGGCCGCCTTGCGCAGGGCCAGGTTGTTGCACAGTTCGACGGTGTCTGTCTCGGGGCGGGTCATGATCTCCTCCGGATACCTGCATCCGCGTATGAGTATATGCTCCTAACAGTCCTTTCGCCAGAGAGAAGGTGTCGAGCCGATGACCACAAGGGATCTCGTCCTGATCACGGGCGCGGGCGACGTGGGCCGCGGGGTCGTCGAGAGGCTGCGGGCGCAGGACGTCCCGGTGCGCGTCATGGTGCGCCGGGACGACGACCGTGCCGCGCGCCTGCGGACCCTCGGCGCGGACACCGTCCTCGGTGACCTCACACGCCCGGAGACGGTCGCCGCCGCCTTGCAGGGCGTGGGCACCCTGTACTTCGCCATGCCCGTGTCACCCGACCACCTTCTCGCGGCGACCGTCGTGGCGAGCGTCGCGCGCGAGTACGGCGGCCTCGGCGCTCTCGTCGGCATGTCGCAGATGACCGTCTCGCAGATGACCGCCACCAGTACCGCCGAGTCCCACCAGCAGCGGCTGCACTGGCTGGCCGAGCAGGTGCTGAACTGGTCCGGCCTGCCCGTCGTCCACATCCGGCCGACCGCGTTCCTGGACAACCCGCTGTTCACCACGCTGGCGGCGCGGACCATCCGGGAGAACGGCACGATCGCGCTGCCGTTCGGAGCGGGGCGCACCTCGCCGATCGCGGTGGACGACGTCGCCAGGACGGTCGCGACCGTGCTGCGGGATCCGCTGCCCCACGTGGGGAACGTCTACGAGCTGACCGGGCCGCGCACCGTCGACATGACGGAGATGGCCGAGGCCTTCTCCGAGGCGCTGGGGCGGCCGGTGTCGTACGTGGACGTGCCGCTCGACCGGTGGCGGGAGGAGGTGCTCTCGGTGATCGGCCTGCCGCCGCACGTGGAGCAGCACATCCTCACCATGTGCCGCCTGCACCGGCAGAACCGCTACGACCGGGCCTCCGGCGACGTCGAGCGTCTGACCGGCGCCCCCGCGCGGACGATCGAGGAGTTCGTGGCGGCCCGCAGGGACTTCTACCTCGGCTGACGGCCGCCTCGGGACGCATTCTCGACGGGAGCACAGGCCACCAGCACGGTGAGGGAACCCGCGTCGGCGACGGGTTCAGGCGGGCGGTTCCGTGCCGGCCTGCTGGCTGACCATGTAGCGCGCGTACCAGTCGGGCCAGTCCGGGTCCTCCGTGCCGGTGCGGGACTCGTGCTCGTCATGTGCCGCCGCGGCCCGCCGCAGGGCGCTCGCCAGGTCGTCGGCCGAGGAGAACGAGGTGACCGCAGGATCCAGCCGCCCCGGGAGCCGGGTGGTGACCTCCTGGAGGAACCAGCCGTTGCCGTCCGGGTCGCTGAAGGTCAGGTAGGAGCCGTAACTGCCGCGTTCCGGGTCGGGGCCGGACACCCGGGCCTCGGTGCCGGCGTGGTGGAAGATCCCGCCGACGTCGTGGAACACCTCACTCGGGTCGGCCCCGCGCCGCGTCAGCTCCTCATGGGCGGCCTCGATGTCGTCGACGACCAGGTACAGGCCCTGGGCCGAGCCCGGGGGCCGGTCGGTGACCGATGAACCGAAGATGACCGACGCCGGGGAACCGGGAGGGGTCACCTGCACCACCCGGAAGTTCTCTTCGGGTGCGAAGTCCGCGTCGAGCCGCCAGCCGAGTCCGGTGTAGAAGTCCTTGGCGCGGTCGACGTCGGCCACCGGCACCACGACGATCTCCAGTTTCATGTCCATGACTTGTGCTTCCCTCTCGAGTGTCAGTGGGTCACGAGTTGCTGGCCGCCGTCGATGTCGTACGTCGCGCCGGTCACGGCGCCGTTGGTCATGAGGTGCAGTGCGAGGGCGGCGACGTCCGCCGGTCCGACCACCCGGCCGATGGGCAGCGTCCTCCTCAGCTCCTCGCGACGCGCCTCGAGCCGGTCACCGAGGAGGGAGGCCGACAGGGGGGTGTCCACGAAACCGGCAGCGATCAGGTTGACCCGGACGGGGGCGACCTCCAGTGCCAGGCTGGCGGTCAGCGCGGGCAGCGCGGCGGTGAGGGCGCCCGTCACGGCCATCCCGGCGGCGGGCCGGCGGCCACCGGTGCCGCCGATGAACAACAGCGTCCCCCCGGCCCTGACCTTCTCCCGGCTCGCCCGTGCCACCGCGAGCAGCATCGCGATGCGACCGCCGAAGTCCCGCCCCGCGTCGGTCAGGTCGAGTTCGGCGAGGGGGGTGTACGACGGGCTGCCCGCCGTGACCATCACGTGGTCGACCTGTCCGGGCAGCTCACCGAGGAACCGCTCCAGCCGGGTGGTGTCCCGGGCGTCGAACGCGGCGGTGCTCCGCGGGTCCAGTTCGTCCGCCGCCCGTCGCAGACGTTCGGCGTCACGCGCCACGAGCACCAGTTCGCCGCCGGCCGCACGCGCCTGGCGCGCGGTCTCCAGGCCGATGCCGGCGCTGCCTCCCACCACCACGACCGTCTGCCCGGCCAGTCCTCCGGGCGTCCCTGCCGCTCCTTCTCCGGTCACGCTCACCGCGGGTCACCGCCGTTTCCGCCTGGTTCCCGTACGCCCTCGCGCCCGGAGCCCCCGCCGGTCCCGCCGTCCAGGACGGCGACGAACTCGTCCGTGGTGAGGACGGCGTGGGCGTACAGGGGCGCGTTGATGTCGAACGTCGCCGTCATCTCCTCCCAGCTGAAGGCGGCGATGGCGTCACGGACGAGGGTCACGTGGTAGCCCAGCTCCTGGCCGAAGCGTGCGGTGGTGTCCACGCAGGTGTTGGCCCGCATACCGATGAGCAGCAGGTTCCGGATGTCGTGCTGCTTGAGCAGCAGGTCCAGGTCCGTGTTCGCGAAACCGCTCGACGCCCAGTGCCGCAGCGTGACGAACTCGCCCTCGCGCGGCCGGAAGTCGGGGTGCCACTCGGCTCCCCAGCTGCCCGCGGCGAAGATCTGGTGCTGCACGATGCGCTGCTGGGCCGGGGACAGGTGGTCCCACGTGACGTAGTCCTCCGGCGTCGTCTGGTGGTGGGGCACGATGAAGACGCGGAAGCCCCGGCGGCGGGCCGTGTCGAGCATGGTGCGCATGTGACCGAGCAGGCCGACGCCCTCCGCCACTTCCTTCCCCCGCGGCCACAGCTTGCCGCCCTCGGACAGGAAGTCGTTGTACGGGTCGATGATCAGCAGGGCGGTTCGGTCCGGGGGGTACTGCGCTGCAGAGGTGTCAGAAGTCATGGAGGGTTCCCATCCGGCCGCGCGCGGGCAGACGCCGAGCCGGCTGCCGCGGGCCACGGCTCGGAATGCCCAGTCTGTCACTCGTCCCGCCGAACGGCATCCGCGCCGACGGGCCCGTCAGCCTGGCCGGAGGCGGGATCGACCGCGGAGAGGTGGCCGGCCGCCCGCGCACCCTCCGTCACCGTGAGCGGGCTCCCCCGGCGACGCCCCCGTGCCCTAGTTTGGCGCGGGGAGCCTCACCCGAGCCGGAGGAGCGACATGACCGACGTCCTGAGCCGACGGGCACTGAACCGGGCCACCCTGGCCCGGCAGTTGCTCCTGGAGCGGGCGCACACGTCCGTCGCCGAGGCCGTGGAACGCCTGCTCGCCCTCCAGGCGCAGCAGCCGGGTTCGCCGTTCCTCGCCCTGTGGAACCGGCTGGCCGGATTCGGCGCCGACGACCTGCGCACGGCCCTTCAGGAGCGGGAGGTGGTCCGGGCGACCTATGTCCGGGCCACCTTGCACCTGCTCAGCGCCCGCGACTACCTGGCCTTCCGCGCCCTGGTGGAGCCCTCCCTGGCGGCCGCGGCGGCCGGCGTCACCAAGCGGATCGCCGGACCGGAGATCGACCAGGAGCGCCTGGTGGCCGCCGCCCGTGGCGTCCTCGACGCCGGGCCGCTGGACTTCGCGGCGATCCGGGAGCGGATGCGGCGGGAGTTCCCCGACGCCGACGAGCGGGCGCTCGGGTACCGGGTGCGCATGCACCTGCCCCTGGTCATGGTGCCGACGGCACACCGGTGGGCGTTCCCCGCCTCCAGCGCGGTGACCACGGCCGGGTCCTGGCTCGGCGCGGAGCCGGCCGAGGAGAGCTCCGCGGAGGACTTCGTCCGCCGCTACCTGGCCGCCTACGGCCCGGCCGGCCCCGCCGACCTGCGCGAGTTCGCCTGACTGAAGGCGGCGGACGTGTTCGAGCGGCTCGCCCCGGAGCTGCGCACGTTCACCACCGAGGACGGCCAGGTGGTCCACGACCTCCCCGACGCGCCGCGCCCCGGCCCGGACACGCCGGCGCCGGTCCGCCTGCTGCCGGAGTTCGACAGTGTGGTCCTCGCCCACAAGGACCGCAGCCGGATCGTCCCCACCGAGTACCGGCCCCGGCTGATCACCAGGAACCTGCGGGTGCCGGCGTCCTTCCTGTGGGACGGGTTCGTCGCCGGGACCTGGGCGACGACCCGGCGCAGCACGGCGGTGACCCTGACCCTCACCCCGTTCGGGCGTCTGCCCGCGAAGGCCGTGAAGGAGCTGAGGGCCGAGGCCGAGCGGGTCCTGGAGTTCACCGACCCCGGCGTCGCCGGGCGGGACGTGGTCGTGGCGCCGGCCGGATGAGCCCGGCGGCGGGTCTCAGGACCGTACGCGCAGGCCGTGGTGGCGGTCGGGGTTGACGACCGTGGACAGGCCGTTGAGCAGCAGGCGCGTGCCGCCGCGGAGGTGGGCGGCGTCCTGGGTGCCGTCGCCGGTCGGCACGAGCCAGGTGTACTGCTCGGTCCAGGTCAGGCGGGAGCCGGCGGGTTCGTCGGCGAGTTCGACGGTGACCAGGGAGATCCAGCGGCGGCTGCCGTCGACCTCGGCCTCGTAGACGTGGACGATCCGGGTGTCCGGCACGATGTCCAGGAACCGGGAGCGGTAGGCGAGGTGTTCCTCGGTGTCCAGGGAGACGAAGACGTTGCGGGCGGTCTCCGCGCCGCCGACCCGGAAGTCCAGTTCGTGCCGGGCGGTGGCGGAGCCGCCGGGCAGGCGGAACCAGCGGCGCCGCAGGGACGCGTCGGCGAAGCCGCGGAAGACCTCGGACCGGGGTACCGTGAAGTCCAAGTCCAAGGAGAACGAGCCGTGTTGGGCACTCATCCGACGAACCTAACACGCGCGGCGGCCGGGACGGGCGACGGCACCTCCAGGCCGTCTTCAGCGCATCCGGCCCGTCGCGCGGCCCGCCAGCAGGTCGCGGAGTTCGCGGGCGTTGCGGCGGCTGACGGCGAGCACCCGGTCGCCGATCCGGACGCTCACGTTGCCCCCGTCCAGGCGGAGTTCCTCGATCCGGCCGAGGGCGACGAGCCGGCTGCGGTGGATCCGGACGAAGCCGCGCGAGCGCCACTGCTCCTCCAGCGTGGACAGCGGTATCCGCACCAGGTGGCTGCCCCGGCCGGTGTGCAGCCGCGCGTAGTCGCCCTGCGCCTCGACGTGGGTGATGTCGGCGAGGGGCACGAACCGGGTCACCCCGCCCAGTTCCACGGGCACCTGGTCGCCGACGGCGGGTGCCGCGGGCGCGGGCGGCACCGGGGCGGCCGGGCGGGGGCCCTGTCCCGCCCGGACCAGCTCGGCGACCCGTCGTACGGCCTCGGCGAAGCGCTCCTTGCGCAGCGGCTTGAGCAGGTAGTCCACCGCCTTCAGGTCGAAGGCGCGCACGGCGAAGTCCTCGTGGGCGGTGACGAAGACGACGAGCGGCGGAGCGGCGAACCCGCCCAGCAGCCGGGCGAGTTCGAGGCCGCTGAGGCCGGGCATGTCGATGTCGAGGAAGACGACGTCGAAGCCCTCCGTGCCGTCCGGGCCCTCCGTCATGGTCCGGCTCAGCCGGCGCAGCGCCTCGGTGGCCTCCAGGGCGGGCACGGCGGTGCCGACCCGCGGGTCCTCCCCCAGCAGGTAGAGCAGTTCTTCGAGCGCGGGTTCCTCGTCGTCCACGGCCAGGACGCGCAAGGGCGCGTCGGTCACCCTCATGTGCGGCGGCTCCTCTCGTCCTCGACCGCCCTCCCATGGTGGTCCCGCCGAGGGGCGCCGTCGAGATCGCGGACGGTGGTGTGTCCCGGCCGTGACCGGGCCATGATCCCCTTGTCCGCGTATCGACCGTCATGAGGAGGCCCGGTGGCACGGCTGCGACCCGAGGAGTGGGACGCGCACTACGCGCGCGGCGGCCGGTTCCGGCCGCCGGGCCCCGCCGAGCGCCGGCTGCTCGCCGAGCACGCACCGGCGCCGGCGGGCGGACGCTGCCTGGACGTCGGCTGCGGGCTCGGTGAACTCGCCCGCCACCTGGCCGCGTCCGGGTACCGGGTGGACGCCGTGGACCGGTCCGCCGTCGCGCTCGCCGGGGCCCGGGATGCCGGCGGGACCGGGGTGACGTACCGGCAGCTGGACGTCGAACGGGACAGTCTGGACCGACTCCCGCACGACGCGTACGACTTGATCACCGTCCGGCTCGTCTGGGCGTTCGTCCGCGACCGCACCCGGGTGCTCGGCCGGCTGCGGGAGCGGCTGCGTCCCGGCGGCGCGCTGTGCGTGATCACCCCGGTGGTGGGCGCCGTACCGGAGAGCGAGCGGGGCGTGGCGCTGGACGAGGAGGAGCTCGGGCTGCTGTGCGCGGGCTGGGAGTCCGCCGGGCGGTACGACGCCGACGGCCTGGCCCTGCTCGTCCTGCGCGGCCCCTCCCCCGCCGCTCTGGTCTGCGCCGGCAAGGGCCGGCCCACCGCACACGCGCTGACCGGGGCCGGTGTCGTCGTCACGGACGCGGCGGGGCGGGTGCTGCTGGGCTGGTCGGTGCGGGGCGTGTGGGAACTGCCCGGCGGCAAGAACGAGCCGGGCGAGGACTTCGCCACGGCGGCCGTGCGGGAGCTGGAGGAGGAGACGTCCCTGAAGGCCGACCCCGCCGGGGCGCGGGTGCGGGCGGTCCTGATGGACTCCGTGGACGGCATGCCCCGGGTGACGGCCGCCGTCCGGGTCACGGCGTTCACCGGCGAGCCGGTCGTCACCGAGCCGCGGCTGATCCGCCGCTGGGAGTGGCACGAGCCGGCCGACCTCCCCGGCCTCACCCGCCCGCTCTTCACACCGAGCGCGCACGTCCTGGACACGGTGTGGCCGGGGCTGCTGCCCGGGCTGCCGCCGGTGCACCGCTATCCGGTCGCGGAGGGCTGAGCCACACCCGGCGGCGCGAGCGCGGGCCCGCACGCTGAGCCCACGCCCGGCGGCACCGGCGCGGGCCTGCCGCCAGGCGGCGGTTCCCGGGAGCCGGAAGCCGAGCCCACGCCCCCGGGGCACTGGCGCGGGATCGCGGCCGGGCGGCGGTCCCCGGATGCCGGAAGCCGAGTCCACGCCCCGCGCGCATGCCCCGGCTTCGTGCGGCCGGGCGTCGGGGCCGCGGCTCAGTCCGGTAGGACCAGGCGGGCCGTTTCGCCCGGTCCCACCGGTACCACGCGGTCGTGCAGGCGGAGGTCGATGGGTGAGCGGCCGGAGTCCGGTACGGCGATCTCCAGCAGGCCGCTGCGCAGGCGCAGGCGGACGCCCCAGTGGCCGCGGTAGCGGATGCCGAAGCCGTAGGAGGACAGCTCGGGCAGCGGCACCGGGTCGAGGCCCAGGCCGCCGGAGCGGGTCTCCAGGCCGGTCAGTCCGCGTTGGACGAGGTCGAGCGTGCCGGCCATCGCCCCGAGGTGGATGCCCTCGCCGGTGGTGCCGCCCTGGAGGTCGGCGATGTCGCCGCGCAGCGCCTCCTGGACGAAGCTCCAGGCGTCGGAGCGGCGGGCGCGGGCCAGGATCCAGCCGTGCACCAGGCCGCTGAGGGTGGAGCCGTGGCTGGTGCGGTGCAGGTAGTGGTCGACGGTCGCGAGCCAGATGTGCTCGTCCAGGTGGTACCCCAACTGCTGGAACAGGCGGCGCAGTTCGAGCGGGGAGAACAGGTAGCCCAGCATCAGCACGTCGGCCTGCTTGGACGCCTTGTAGCGGTTGACGGTGTCGCCCTCCGCCTCCAGGATGCGGTCCAGGCGCCGGATGTCGTCGTACCGTCCGCGGTAGCCCGCCCAGTCCAGTTCGGCGAGGTCGCCGTAGCCGTCGAACTGGCTGATCACCCCGTCGTGGAAGGGGATGTGCAGGCGGCGGGAGACCTCCGTCCACCGGTCGGGTTCGTCCTCGCCGAGGCCGGTCAGCTCGGTGAGTTCCCGGCGGCGCGGCTCGGGCAGGACGCGCAGCAGTTCCAGGGCGCGGGTGAGCACCCAGGCGGCGGTGACGTTGGTGTACGCGTTGTCGTCCAGGCCGGGCCTGGCCGCGCCGGGGTAGGCGTCGTGGTACTCGTCGGGGCCGACCACGCCCCGGATGCGGTACCGGCCGAGGTGGTCGTCCCAGGTCGCCGACTGCCCCCAGAAGCGGGCGATCTGGAGGAGCACCTCGGCGCCCTCGCCGTGCAGGAACTCGATGTCGCCGGTGGCCTCGCAGTACTGCCAGACGTTGTAGGCCACGGCCGAGCCGACGTGGTGCTGGAGCCGGGAGTGGTCCGGCAGCCAGTGGCCGGATCGCGGGTTGAGGTGCAGCTGCTGGGTCTCCTCGCGGCCGTCGCTGCCGCTCTGCCAGGGGTAGAGCGCGCCGCCCCGGCCGAGGTCCCGGGCCGCGTGGCAGGCGGCGTCCAGGCGGCGGTGGCGGTAGCGGAGCAGGGCGCGGGAGACCTCGGGGAGGTGGAGGTTCAGGTAGGGCAGGACGAAGAGTTCGTCCCAGAAGACGTGCCCACGGTAGGCCTCGCCGTGCAGGCCGCGGGCGGGGACGCCGACGTCCAGGTCGGCGGTGTGCGGCGAGAGGGTCTGCAGGACGTGGAACAGGTGCAGGCGCAGGATGCTGCCCGCCTCGCCGGGCACGTCGAGCGCGGTGCGCCGCCACAGCTGTTCCCAGGTGGCGTGGTGGGTCTCGCGCAGTTCGTCGAAGCCGGGGGCTGCGTCGGCCCGGTCCACGGCCGCGCGCAGCGGGTCGCTGATGGCCGGGTCGCGGGAGGTGTGCAGGGCGACGGTCTTGTCGACGGTGGCGGTCCGGCCGGGCGGCAGGGACAACCGGAGCCGCTGGACGGCGCGGTGGGCCTCGTTGGCGTGGGTGACCGGCACCCCCGCGGTCAGCCGGGCGGCCAGTCCGACGCTGATGTCGGAGGTCCGGGTGCGGCAGCGCAGCCAGACCGTGCCGGGTGCGCTGGTGCCGACCTCGATGTGGCTGAGGTGCCGGCCGTCCAGGTCCCGGTAGCGGGCGACGCCGGAGTTGGTGACGCGCCCGTCGAGCGCGGCCTCGACGTCCAGCTCGACGGTGTGGCCCTCGGCGGTGAACTCGGTGCGCAGGGCCGCGAGATGGGGGTCGGCCAGGTGGACCAGGCGTACCTGGCGGACGAGGAGGGTGGCGTCGGGGCCGACCGGGTAGCGGGTACGGCGTTCCAGCAGGCCGGGGTCGAGGTGGAGCACCTGGCGGTGCTCGGTGACGGGCACGGTGTCCGGGGTGAACCAGTCCCCGCCCGCGGGCCGGAAGCGCAACGGCAGCCAGTTGGGCAGGTTGACCATGTCCTCGTTCTCGACGCGGCGCCCGGCGACCTCGGAGGTGAGCCGGTTGTAGCAGCCGGCCGCGTAGGTGCCCGGGTAGTGCACGTCGTCCGCGGCGCACTCGGGCAGTGCCCCGCGGGTGGCGAAGTAGCCGTTGCCGAGGGTGCACAGCGACTCCCGCAGGCGCTCCTCCGCCGGCCGGTAGCCGTCGTACTCCCAGACGTACTCCCAGACGTACTCCCTGGGGTACTCCCAAGGGTGCTCCCACGCGGGTCCCGTCACCGTCACCCCTCGGACAGCAGGCCGGCGAGGATCCGGTCGGGAGTGAGGGGGAGGGTGCGGAAGCGGATGCCGGTGGCGTGGTGGACGGCGTTACCGAGGGCGGCGGCGGTGCCGACGATGCCGATCTCGCCGATGCCCTTGCTGCCCATGGGGTTGAGGTGGGTGTCGTGTTCGTCGATCCAGTCGGCCTCGATGGCGGGGACGTCGGCGTGGACGGGCACGTGGTAGGAGGCGAGGTCGGACTCGGGGAAGTCGCCGAACGCCGGGTCCAGGGTGCTGTGCTCGGTGAGGGCCATGCCGAGGCCCATGGCCATGGCGCCGGTGAACTGGGAGCGTGCGGTGCGGGCGTTGAGGATCCGCCCGGCGGCGAAGACGCCGAGCAGCCGGCGCACCCGGATCTCGCCGGTGACGGTGTCGACGGCGACCTCGGCGAAGTGCGCGCCGAACGCGTGCCGCGCGTAGGGGCTCTCGGCGTCGGCCGTCCCGGTGGTGTCGGCGCGGACGACGTGGCGCTCGCCGGACGGCGGGGCGGGCTCCGCGGCGAGCCGGGTGCACGCCTCGTGCACGGCCCAGCCCCAGGAGGCGGTGCCCATGGAGCCCCCGGCCAGCGGGGCCGGCGGCAGATCGCTGTGGCCGACCTCGGTGCGCACCCGCTCAAGGGGCACGCCGAGGGCGTCGGCGGCGATCTGGGCGAGGACGGTACGGGCTCCGGTGCCGATGTCGGCCGCGTTGATCCGGATGACGAAGGTGCCGTCGGCCCGGGCCTCGGCGGTGGCGGTGGACGGGGCGATCTGCACGGGGTAGGTGGCGGCGGCCACGCCGGTGCCGATCAGCAGCGGGCCCTCGCGGCGGATACCGGGGCGCGGGTCGCGGCCGGCCCAGCCGAAGCGGCGGGCGCCCTCGCGCAGGCACTCCACCACGTGCCGGCTGCTGAACGGCTTGCCGCTGCCCGGTTCCCGTTCCGGTTCGTTGCGCACGCGCAGCTCCACCGGGTCCATGCCGAGGGCGTCGGCGAGTTCGTCCATGGCGGACTCCAGGGCGTACATGCCGGGTGACTCGCCGGGGGCCCGCATCCAGGACGGGCTGGGCACGTCCAGCGGCACCACGTGGTGGGCGCTGCGCAGGCTGGGGGTGGCGTACATGACGCGGGAGACCACCCCGGCGTATTCCACGAACTCCTTCACGCGCGAGGTGTGGGTGGTGACGTCGTGCAGCAGGGCGGTGAGCCGGCCGTCCGGGTGCGCGCCGAGCCGCAGCCGCTGCACGGTCGGGGCGCGGTGGCCGACGGTGGTGGGCAGGTACCGGCGGGGGTAGGCCACGGTGACGGGCCGGCCGGTGTGCCGGGCGGCGAGCGCGGCGAGGACGACGTCCGGGCGCGGGGTCCCCTTGGAGCCGAAGCCGCCGCCGACGTGCTCGGCGACGACGGTGATCCGCTCCTCGGGCAGCCGGAACAGCTGGGCGAGGACGGACCGCACGGCCGTGCCGCCCTGGCTGGAGGTGTACGCGGTGAGCCGGTCGCCGTCCCAGTGGGCGGTGCTGGCGTGCGGTTCCATCGGGTGGTTGTGCAGCGGCGGCACCCGGTAGGTGGCGTCGACGCGCACCTCGGCCGCGGCGTAGGCGGCCTCGGGGTCGCCGTGTTCGAGCCGCCCGGGCTGGCCGCCCGCGTCCTCGGGTTCGTAGGCGTCCGGGTGGCCCTCGGCGGGGCCGGTGTCGTGGGGTGCGGTGGTGTAGGTGACGCGGACGGCGCGGGCGGCGGCGCGGGCGGTCTCCAGGGTCTCGGCGACGGCCAGGGCCACGCACCAGCCCCGGTGCGGCACGTCCGGGTTCTGCAGTACGGCGAGCGTGCCGTCCTCGGGCTCGGCGAGCCGGGGCGCGTCGAAGGGGGTGAGGACGGCGAGGACGCCGGGCAGGGCGAGGGCGGCCGAGGTGTCGACGGCGGTGACCCGGCCGCGGGTGACCGCGGCGGGCACGGGCCAGGCGTGGACGCGGCCGGGCAGGGTGTACTCGGCGGCGTAGCGGGCGGCGCCGGTGACTTTCTGCCGCCCTTCCCGGCGCTCGGCGGGGGCGCCCAGGGCGGTGCCGGTCGTGCCGGTCATGGGTCCTCCGGTCTGGTGAGGGTCAGGCCACTGCCGGGGCCGGGGCGAGACGGTTCAGGACGTCCAGGGCGAGGTTGCGGGCGAGGGACACCTTGTAGGCGTTGTCCCGCAGCGGTTCGGCGTGCGCGAGTTCGAGGGCCACGGCCCCTTCGAAGGCGGCCGGGGTGGCGGGGGCGCCCAGCAGCGCCAGCTCGGTGTGCCGGGCCCGCCAGGGCCGGTGGGCGAGCCCGCCGAAGGCGACGCCCACCTGGTCGACGACGCCGTCCGCGACCCTCAGCATGACGGCCACGGAGGCGAGCGCGAAGGCGTACGACGCCCGGTCCCGGGCCTTGCGGTAGGCGGACGGGGCGCCGGCGGTGGCGGCCGGGAGCAGCACGCCGGTGATGAGCTCGCCGGGGCGGATCCAGGTGTCCCGCTCGGGGTGCTCCCCGGGCAGCCGGTGGAAGTCGGCCACCGGCAGCCGCCGGGTGCCGTCGGTGCCGTACAGCTCGACCTGGGCGTCGAGGGCGGCGAGGGCGACGGCCATGTCGGAGGGGTGGGTGGCGATGCAGTGCGGGGAGTGGCCGAGGACGGCGTGGTCGCGGTGGACGCCGTCCCGGGCGCCGCAGCCGCTGCCCGGCTCCCGTTTGTTGCAGGGTTTGTCCAGGTCCTGGAAGTAGGGGCAGCGGGTGCGCTGGAGCAGGTTGCCGCCGGTGGTGGCGGCGTTGCGCAGCTGTGCGGAGGCGCCGGCGAGGAGCGCCTGGGACAGGGCGGGCCAGCGCTCGCGGACGCGCGGGTCGGCGGCGAGGTCGCTGTTGCGGACGGTGGCGCCGACCCGCAGGGAGCCGTCGGGCAGCTCCTGGACCTGGTCCAGCGGCAGCCGGCCGATGTCGATGAGGAGGGCGGGCCGCTCCACGCCGAGTTTCAGCAGGTCGACCAGGTTGGTGCCGCCGGCCAGATAGCGGGCGCCGGGCTGGGCGGCGTAGGCCTCGACGGCCTCCTGGACGCTGCCGGGCCTGAGGTATCCGAAGCCGTTCACTCAGATCACGTCCTCGATCGCCTCGACGATGCGGGGATAGGCGCCGCAGCGGCACAGGTTGCCGCTCATCCGTTCGCGGATCTCGGGCCGGTCCAGCGGTACGGGCCCCTCGGTGGGGGCCGCCGGATCGGTGACGTGGGAGGGGTGGCCGGCCGCGGCCTCGGCGAGCATGCCCACGGCGGAGCAGAGCTGGCCGGGGGTGCAGTAGCCGCACTGGAAGGCGTCGCGGTCCAGGAAGGCCCGCTGGAGCGGGTGCGGCTCCTCGCCGTCGCCGCCCAGGCCCTCGACGGTGGTGATCTCGCTGCCGTCGAGGGTGACGGCGAGGAGCAGACAGCTGTTCTGGCGGCGTCCGTCGACCAGCACGGTGCAGGCACCGCACTGGCCGTGGTCGCAGCCCTTCTTGGAGCCGGTGAGGTCCAGGTCCTCGCGCAGCAGGTCCAGCAGCACGCGCCGGTGGTCGACGCGCAGGGTGTGGGGTTTGCCGTTGACCCGCAGGGTGACCTCGGAGTGGTGGGATGCGCTGGTCATGGCGGGGGTGACCTCCCGGACGGACGGTGGAGCCGTGCACACCGCGTATCCAGGACACGCGGGGCTCACACGTCCGGGAGGTCATCCCCTTGGCTCACGGGTAGCGGACGAGGTTCGCGACGTTGGTCGTCGCGTTGGACGGTCCTCCGGTGTTGTTGATGACGTGACTGATGGTGCCGGTGCCGCCGAGGGAGACGGTCACCATGCTGGTGAAGCGGACGTTCGGGTTGTCCGGCGCCTCGATGGCGCGGGCGGCCGTCACGCTGGGGTTGACGTTGAAGTAGCAGTAGCTTCCGAGGCCGTACGCCTGGTGGCTGGTGACCGAGTCGGCGACCTTGTAGGCGGCGTAGCCCTGCGTGGAGCCGTTCATCCAGGCGGCCTGGTTCGGCGGGTCGTACGGCATCTCGTTCTGGAAGAAGTAGGTGCGGCCGCCGTTGCCGTTCCAGACGGTCTGGTACTTCTGGAAGTGTTCCACGAACAGCCCGTACATGGTGACGTCGTCCCCGTTGACCACCAGGCCGGTGTCGGAGGTGTTGCTGGTCCAGCCGACGCCGCTGCCGTGGTCGGCGCGCCAGATCCACATGTGGTCGCCGATGACGTTGTCGCTGTTGACGACGAGGCCGGTCGCGGCCTTGCCGACGCCCGCGCCGCCGACGCGGAAGTACACGTCGTGCAGGGAGGTCGGGTCGGCCGCGTGGGAGGCGGCGGAGCCGGCCGGCCCGACCTCGACCAGGCTCTTGGAGCTGGTGGTGCCGGCGTCGAAGAGCAGGCCCGCGATCTTCACACCGTCGACGTCGGCGACGGACATCGCGGTGACGCCGTTGTCCGGGACGAAGGTGGCCAGGCCGAGGCCGAGGACGACCGTGTCCGGGCGGGTCACCTTCAGGGTCTGGTCGAGGTGGTAGACGCCGGGCGTGACCAGCAGGTTCTGGCCGGCCGCCAGGGCGGCGTTGATCTGTGCGGCGGTGGCGCCGGGCTTGACGACGTAGAACTGGCTGAGCGGCAGCGAGCTGCCGGCCGGACTGCCGCCGGCCCAGCTCGTCGCGGTGGAGTCGGTGCGCACGGACGGCACGAACACCTGGTAGTTCCCGGAGCCGTCGACGTACAGGAACGGCTTCTCCCGGATGACCGGGCTCTGCGCGACGGTGGTGTACGGCGGGTTCGGGAAGCTGGTGGCCGGGACGCCCTGGCTGCCGACGAACACCATGTTCCAGTTGGACCCGGTCCAGCTGCCGAGCTGGGAGTTGCGGGTCAGCCACTGCTGCTGCGAACCGGAGTTGACCTGTCCGTCCACCTTGCTGTCGGCGAGGTAGCCGCCGGAGGACCAGCCGCCGTCGTCCAGGGCGAGGTTGCCGCGCAGGTGCATCCGGCGGTAGGCCGCCGCCTGCGAGACCGCCCAGCGGTCGCCGCCGCCGGTGGGGTTGACGGACAGGTTCTCGGCGCCGCGCCAGAAGTTCTGGGTGGCGTTGCCCTGGAACCAGTCGGCCTCGGCGTGCACCGCGCCGTTGACCGTCACCGCGTCAGGGGTCAGGCCGAGGCCGAGCACCTGGGTGTAGAAGCCGACGTTGACGTTGGCGTTGTAGGCGCCGGGCTTGAAGAGGACGGCGTAGCGCTGGGAGCCGAACTGGTTGGTCTCCTGCTGCTTGAAGATGGTGTCCAGCTTGCCCTGGATGGTCGAGGAGGACATCGACGGGTCGAACACGACGACGCCCGGGCCGAGGTCCGGATTGCTCGCCGACTGGGTCACGGGGACCACCTGGAAGCGCTGGGCGGCGGTGCCGTTGCAGGTGTACTGCACGAACTGCACGCTGTCGGCGAGTGAGGCGCCGGGGTCGTCCAGGCACTTGCCGCTGTTGCGGTTGACGAAGTGGAAGGCGCCGCCGCCGTCGTCCACGGGGAGCCACTGCTGGTTGGTGCCGCCGCCGTAACTCCACAGGTGGACCGGCGCGTTGTCGGCCGTGGAGACGTCGGCGACGTCGGCCACCTGGTTGGTGTCGTTGCGGTTGTTGATGCGGACGTAGCCGCCGCCGGCATCGGTGAAGCTCCACTGCTGGGCCGTGGTGCCGTTGCAGGCGTACTGCTGCACGGCGGTGCCGTTGGCGGTGGCGGCGGCCTTGGCGTCCAGACACCTGCCGCTCGCGGCGTTCATGACCGTGGCGAAGCCCGTGGGCAGGGCGGCGGCCCCGGCGGTGGCGGCGGGCGCGGGTGCCGCCGTGAGCAGAGCGGCGGCGAGGGACATGGCGGCGAGCGTGCCCGCCGCCGGGAGGGGTCTGGCCATGTGCGCGGGTGGCCTTTCGGGTGGGGGGACCGCAGACCCAACAGCCGGGGGACATTCGGCCGTTGGGACCTGCGGGGCTTTGTTTAAGGCGTGAAACTAAAGGTACGGACCACTGGCGGTCAAGAGGGGTAACGGGAAACCCGACCGGACACCGGAACACCGCCCGGCGCCGGCGGGGGGCGAGCGCACGGGGGAGGAAGCGGAGGCGCCGGGTGCGACGGACCGGGCGGGACGGAGGCCGTGGACCGGGGCGCGTTGGTGGCCCAGGGCCGGGTCACGGGCGGGCGGGGTGACGCCGGAGATCGGGGGCCGGGCGGCACCGGGGGCGAGGGCAATTAGGGGTCAGGCGGCACCGGGGCGAGGACCGCGTGACGCCGGGGGCCGAGCCGCGTCGTCGGAGGCCGAGGACGAACGACCCGGCCGTGCGGGGGCTGGCCGAGGGGGTCTGCCTGCCCGTCGTGCTCCCCGCGGTACGGCATCTGACCGGCAGGGGAGCCGCCGGCCGGCGGGGCGATGTCCGGGACGAAGGGATCGGGGACGCCGGCGACGCGCCGCTCGCCGAGGGATGGCGTGGCGACGCGGAGGCGCGGGTGCCGCGGTCGGGTGAAGCCCGCCGGTCAGGGTACGGGCGCCCCCGCCCGGTGCGGGTCGCCGTCGCGCCGTCGCGGCGAGCGGTGCGCCCCGGACGGCCCCGGCGCACCCTCACCCCACCGTCGGCACCCGCTCCTCCCCCGCCCCCGCCTCCGGCGCCACCGTCTGCGCCGCCTCGCCGCGCCCCGCGAACTGCGTGCGGTGCAGCTCGGCGTACCGGCCCCGCGCTGCCAGCAGTTCGTCGTGTGTGCCGCGTTCCACGATGCGGCCCGACTCCACGACCAGGATCTGGTCGGCGGCGCGGACCGTGGACAGGCGGTGGGCGATGACCACGGCGGTGCGGCCCTCCAGGGCCTCGGTGAGCGCCTCCTGGACGGCCGCCTCGGAGGTGTTGTCCAGGTGGGCGGTGGCCTCGTCCAGGATGACCACCCGCTGGCGGGCGAGCAGCAGCCGGGCGATCGTCATGCGCTGGCGTTCGCCGCCGGAGAGCCGGTAGCCCCGCTCGCCGACGACGGTGTCCAGGCCGTCGGGCAGGGACCGGACGACGTCGGCGAGGCGGGCGCGGCCGAGGGCGTCCCACAGTTCCTCGTCAGCCGCGTCGGGGCGGGCCAGCAGCAGGTTGGCGCGGACGGTGTCGTGGAAGAGGTGGCCGTCCTGGGTGACCATGCCGAGGGTGGCCCGCAGCGAGGCGGAGGTGAGGTCGCGGACGTCGACGCCGCCGATGCGGACCGCGCCCGCGTCGACGTCGTACAGGCGCGGCAGGAGCTGGGCGATGGTCGACTTGCCGGCGCCGGAGGAGCCGACGAGGGCGACGGTCTGGCCGGGCTCGGCGCGGAAGGAGATGCCGCGCAGCACCTCGGTGCCGCCGCGGGTGTCGAGCGCGGCGACCTCCTCCAGCGAGGCGAGGGAGACCTGGTCGGCGGACGGGTAGGAGAAGCGGACGTCGTCGAACTCGACGGCGACCGGGCCGTCGGGGACCTCGCGTGCGTCCGGCTTCTCGGTGATGAGCGGCTTGAGGTCGAGCACCTCGAAGACCCGCTCGAAGCTGACGATCGCGCTCATCACCTCGACCCGGGCCCCGGCGAGCGCGGTCAGCGGGGCGTACAGCCGGGTCAGCAGCAACGCGAGGGAGACGACCGCGCCGGGCTCCAGGGTGCCGCGCAGCGCGAACCAGCCGCCGAGGCCGTAGACGAGGGCCAGGGCGAGGGCGGAGACCAGGGTGAGGGAGGTGATGAAGACGGACTGGGCCGTCGCCGTGCGCACGCCGATGTCCCGGACCTGGGCGGCCCGCGCCGAGAACTCCGCCGACTCCTCCTCCGGGCGCCCGAACAGCTTGACCAGGGTGGCGCCGGGGGCGGAGAACCGCTCGGTCATCCGGGTGCCCATGGCCGCGTTCAGCGCCGCTGCCTCGCGCTGCATGCGGGCCATCCGGCTGCCCATGCGGCGGGCGGGCAGCACGAACACCGGCAGCAGGACCAGCGCGAGCAGGGTGATCTGCCAGGACAGGGTGAGCATCACGGCGAGCGTGAGCAGCAGGGTGACCAGGTTGCTGACGACACCGGAGAGGGTGTTGGCGAAGGCGCGCTGGGCGCCGATCACGTCGTTGTTGAGACGGCTGACCAGCGCGCCCGTACGCGTACGTGTGAAGAACGCGACGGGCATGCGCTGCACATGATCGAACACAGCCGTTCTGAGGTCGAGGATGAGTCCCTCCCCGAGCGTCGACGACAGGCGGCGGCCGAGGATGCCGAGCCCCGCCTCCGCGAGCGCGACGAGCGCGATGAGCAGGGACAGCCGGACCACCGTGCCGGAGTCGTGCCCCGCCACGATCGCGTCGACGACGCGGCCGGCGAGCACGGGTGTCGCGACGGCGAGCAGGGCGGTCACCACCCCGAGCAGCACGAACCGGGCGATGCCGGCGCGGTGCGGGCGGGCGAAGGCGGCGATGCGGCGCAGGGTGGCGCGGGCGAAGGGGCGACGCTCGGACTGCGCGTTCATCACGCTGTGCAGCTGCGTCCAGGCGGTGGTCTCCATGCTCATGGAAGAGACCGTAGAACCTCAAGGTTCGTTGAGGTCAATGTCCGCGACGGTTCACCCGCCGTTGGGACGCCCCGGAGACCCTGTGGCGGTGTGACTGCCGTCCCGCTCCCCCGTCGGCGCCCGCCCCGGCGCCTCCCCCTGCGCCAGGTGCTGTGCCTGGTGCCGCTCGGGCTCGTCGCCGTGGCCGCCGTACGGCACCGCTCGGTCCTCGCCGAGGGCTTCGGCCAGCTGCGCACCGCCTCCTGGCCGTGGCTGCTCGTGGCGGCCACGGCGACCTGCCTGACCTGGGTCGCCGCCGCCGTCACCCGGCAGGGCGCGGTGCTCCAGCCGCTGCCGAGGGGGCGGCTGCTGGCCACCCAGTTCGCGGCGGCCGCCGCCAACCACCTGCTGCCGACCGGGCTCGGCGCGGGCGCCGTCAACCTGCGGTTCATGACCGTGTGCGGGGTGCCGCCGGCGCGTTCCTCGGCCGCGCTCGCCCTGTATCTGCTGGCGGAGTGCGTGGGCCGGCTCGGGCTGCTGGCCGCGCTGCTGATCGCGTTCCCGGACGCGCTGCGGCTCGGTCCCCTGCTGCCCGACGGCTCGGCGCTGCCGCTGCTGACAGGCGTGCTGGCGTTGCCGGTCGTGGCGGTGGCCGGGGCGGCGCTCGTACGGCCGCTGCGCAGGCGTGTGTCCGCGTTCGCGCGGGACGCCCTGAACGAGGCCCGGTCGGTGCACACCCGGCCGGCCCGCGCCCTGGCGCTGTGGGGCGGCTCGCTGGCCTTCCCCGCACTCCAGGCGGCCGGACTCGCGGCCGTCGGGCAGGCGCTGCGGTTGCCGGTGCCGCCCGCGCACATGGTGCTGGCCTACCTCGCGGCGACGGTCGCGGTGGCGCTGGTGCCCACACCCGGCGGGCTGGGGTCCGTGGAGGCGGCCCTGGTCGTGGCCCTGGTCGCGGTGGGCGGCCCGGCGGCGGTGGCGACGGCGGTGGTGCTGGCGTACCGGATCATCACCGTGTGGCTGCCGCTGGTGCCGGGGGCGCTGACCCTGGGCGCGCTGGTGCGGCTGAAGGTCATCTGAGGCAGAGTGGCCCCCCGAGCCGCCCCGCCCCAGAAGGAGACCCGCCGTGCCGGTGCGTACGGAACGCGAGGAGTACGTCACCACGGTCGTCCTGTCCCGGCCTGAGGCACGCAACGCGGTGGACGGTCCGACGGCCGCCGAACTGGCCGACGCCTTCCGGGCGTTCGAGGCGGACGACGGCGCCCGGGTGGCGGTGCTGTGGGGTGAGGGCGGCACCTTCTGCGCGGGCGCGGACCTGAAGGCGATCGGCACGGAGCGCGGCAACCGGGTGGCGCGGGACGGCGACGGGCCGATGGGACCGACGCGGATGCGGCTGTCCAAGCCGGTGATCGCGGCGGTGGCCGGGCACGCGGTCGCGGGCGGCCTGGAACTCGCCCTGTGGTGCGATCTGCGGGTCGCCGAGGAGGACGCGGTGTTCGGGGTGTTCTGCCGCCGCTGGGGCGTGCCTCTGATCGACGGCGGCACGGTACGGCTGCCCCGGCTGATCGGCACCGGCCGGGCCCTGGACATGATCCTCACCGGCCGCCCGGTGCCGGCCCGCGAGGCATACGGGATGGGTCTGGTGAACCGGCTGGTGCCCGCCGGGCACGCGCGCGCCGAGGCGGAGGCGCTGGCGGCGGAGATCGCCCGCTTCCCGCAGGCCTGCCTGCGCGGTGACCGGGCGTCGGTCCTGGACCAGGAGGGGCAGGACGAGGAGACGGCGCTGCGCGGCGAACTCCGTGGGGGCATGGGGGTGCTGGCCGAGGGCGTGGAGGGCGCCGCCCGGTTCGCGTCGGGTGCCGGACGGCACGGGTCGTTCACGGACTCGTGAACCGCTGCCCCCGCGGCGGCCCCGCGCTCAGCCGGCGCTCACGCGTACCTCCCCGCCGTCGGGGTCGACCCGGTGGTGCCAGCGGGTGCCGAGGGTCAGGGTGCGGTCGGGCAGGGCGGTGGGGAGGCGCTCGTGGTGCAGGAGGCGGCCGTCCTGGCGGACGTACAGCACCGGCCGGTGCAGCGGGACGCCGGTGCGCAGGACGTGGGGAGCGGACGGGGCGGCCGGGGTGACGCGGTTCGGGGCGATCCAGCGCAGCGGCGGTGCGACGGCCACGGGGACGCCGGGGGCCGGCCAGGGCGCGCCCGCCAGGAAGTCGAGCACCGCGCCGGCCGCCCGGGCGCCCTCGCGGGCCGCCGTGCCGGCGGGCTCCACGGCGTGCAGGACGTTGCCGGCGGCGAAGACACCGGGGCGGGAGGTGTGCAGGGAGCCGGCGACGGCGGGGCCGCGGGTGCCGGGGTCCAGGGTGAGGCCGCCGCGCCGGGCCAGTTCGTGGTCGGGGACGAAATCGCCGGTGAAGACCACGGTGTCACAGGGGAGGACGGTCGTACGGCCGTCCCGGTGGCGGACGCCGACGCCGGACAGGCGGCCGTGGCCGAGGAGTCCGGTGACGGTGGTGTCGGTCAGCAGCGGGACGCCGTGGCGCAGCAGGGCCGCCCGGGCGCGGACGCGGCCGGTCTGGGCGCGCGGGTGTTCCGTGACGAGGGCGACGACCTCGGCGCCGCCCGCGCGGACGGTGTCCGCCGCCGCGTAGGAGACGTCCGCCGCGCCGACGACGACCGCGCGGGTGCCGATGTGCTGCCCGAACAGGTGCACCGCCTGCTGGAGTTCGCCGGTGGTGTACACGCCGGCGGGGCGGGTGCCGGGCACCAGCCGGGCGGAACGCGGGCGTTCGCGGGCGCCGGTGGCGAGGACGACCGCCCGTGCCGTGACGGTCTCCGGGCCGCCGGGGCCGACGGCGGTGAGCACGGGTCCCGTCGGCGCCCAGTCCAGCGCCGTCACACCGGTCCGGACGGTGGCGCCCGCGCGCTCGGCGGCCTGTGTGAGCAGGCGGGCGTACCCGGGGCCGGTCAGCGGGTGCGTCCAGGTGCCGAAGCCGCCGTGGGCGCAGTGCCGGGGCACTCCGCCGGGCCGCGCCTCCCGTTCCAGCACCTCCACGTGTCCGGCGCCGGCGGCGGCCAGCCGCGCGGCGGCGGCGAGCCCGGCGGGGCCGGCACCGACGACGAGGACGTCCACGTGCCGCGGGGCCGTCATGGTCTCGTCCCCCGCTCGAACAGCTCCCGTACCGCCGCGCCGCAGTAGAAGCCCTGGCAGCGGCCGGACCGGGCGCGGGTGCGGCGGCGCAGGCCCTCCAGGCTGCGGGGCGGGACCGTACTGGCGAGGGCGTCGCGGATCTCCCCGCGGGAGACGCGCTCGCAGTGGCAGACGAGGGTGCCGTACTCGGGGTCGGCGGCGATGAGGCCGGGGCGCTGGTAGGGGCGTGGGAAGGCCTCGCCGAGGTTGGGCATGGTCACCGGGTCCGGCTCCCGGACCGGGCCGAGGCCGAGGCCGCCGTCGGCCAGCAGTCCCACGACGTGGGCGGCGATGGCCAGGGAGGCGGTCAGGCCGGTGGAGCGGATGCCGCCGACGGTGACGTACGCCTGCGCGGGGTGCGCGGTGATGCGGTAGTCCTCGTGCCCGGTGGCCGCCCGCAGCCCGGCGTAGACGGCGGTGACCTCCTCCTCCAGCAGGGCGGGCAGGATGCGCCGGCCCTGCTCCCGCAGCGCGGCCGTCCCGTCGGCGGTGGAACCGGTGGCCTCTTTGTCGCTCAGGTCCTCGGCGGTGGGGCCGAGCAGGACGTTGCCGTGGACGGTGGGGGCGACCAGGACGCCCTTGCCGAGGGCGGTCGGCACGGGGAGGAGGATGTGCCGCACGAGGGGGCGGGCGAGCTTGTCGTAGACGAGGAGCTGGCCGCGGCGCGGGGTGACGGTGAAGTCCTCGTGGCCGAGCGCGCGGTCCAGGGTGTCGGCGTGCAGTCCGGCCGCGTTCACCAGGTGACGGGCGCGCAGGGTGCCCCGGCTGGTGGTCAGCAGGTGCCCGTCCGGTGAAGTCACCTCGCGGACGGCGGTGTTGAGGTGCAGGTCGACGCCGGCGCGGACCGCCTGGGTGGCGTAGGCGAGGGTCGTCGTCCAGGGGCAGATGATGCTCTCGCCGGGGACGTGCAGGGCGCCGAGCGCGCCGGGGCCGAGGCGGGGCTCGCGGGCGTACAGCTCCTCGGGGCCCAGCAGGGCGGTGTCGTGGTACGCGTTGCGCTCGGCCTTCTCCGCCAGCCGGGGCAGCGCGGCGAGCTGTTCCTCGTCCCAGGCGACCAGCAGCGCGCCGACCCGTTCGACGGGGATGCCGCTCTCGGCGGCGTAGGCGCCGAGGAGTGCGTACCCCTCGCGGACCAGGCGGGCCTCCAGGGTGCCGGGGGCCGCGTCGAAACCGGTGTGCAGGATCGCGGTGTTGGCCTTGGAGGTGCCCTGGCCGACGTCGTCCTGGGCCTCGACCAGGGCGACGCGCAGCCGGGGCCGGCGGGCGAGCTCGCGGGCGATGGCGCAGCCGACGACACCGGCACCGACGATGGCCACGTCGTAGGGCGTCGTGGGCAGCGGCCCGGCCGCGGTGACGGTCACGCGCCGAGGAGGGCCGCGACGGCGGCGCGGAAGCCGGCGCGGCGTTCGGCGGCCTGGTCGGCCGGGATGCGGGGCTCGTACACGGCGGCGGGTCTCCGGTCGGGCAGGGCGTCCGCGACGCTCAGGCCGGGCTCCGCGCCGAGGCGGGCGAGGGCGGCGGCGCCGAGCGCGGTGGCGTCGGCCAGGCCGGACACCTCCACGGGGCGTTGCAGCAGGTCGGCCTGGGTCTGCATGAGGAGCGCGGAGCGCGTGAGGCCGCCGTCGACGCGGAGCGAGGTCAGGGGCGCGCCCAGGTCGCCGGCGGCTGCCTCGGCGAGTTCGGCGACCTGGGCGGCGATGCCCTCGCACAGGGCGCGCACCAGGTGGCCGGCGGTGGTGTCGAGGCCGAGGCCGGTGAGGGAGCCGCGCAGGTCGCCGCGCCACCAGGGGGCGGCGAGTCCGGCGAGGGCCGGGACGAAGGTGACCCCACCGCTGTCGGGGACGGTGCCGCCGACCGGGTCGAGGTCGGCGGCACCGGAGAGGACACCGAGGTCGGTGAGCCAGCGGACGGCGGAGGCGGCGGTGTACACCTGGCCGTCCAGGCAGTAGCCGGTGTGTCCGGCGAGCCGCCAGGCCACGCAGCTGACCAGCCCGGAGTCGCCGCGCCGGGGGCGGTCGCCGGTGTGGGCGAGCAGGAACGCGCCGGTGCCGTAGGTGCACTTGGCGGCGCCGGGCCCGGTGACGCGCTGGGCGAGCAGGGCGGCCTGCTGGTCGACGATGAGTCCGGTGAGCGGGATCTCCGGGCCGAACGCGCGGGTGGTGCCGACCCGCTGGGCCGCGTCGGTCACCTCGGGGAGGCGTTCGCCGGCCAGGCCGTAGAGGTCGAGGGCGCGCGGGGACCACTCGGCGCGGTCGAGGTCGAGCAGCTGGGTGCGGCCGGCGGTGGCGGCGTCGGTGGCGAAGGCGCCGGTGAGGCGGTGGACGAGCCAGGCGTCGGAGGTGGTGACGACGCCGTCGCGGGTGAGGTGGCGGCGGATCCAGGCCATCTTCGGCGCGGCGAAGTACGGATCGAGGGGCAGTCCGGTCAGCTGCCTCAGCTCATCGGCGTGATCGAGGAGTCCGGCGCACACGGTCTCGGCCCGGCGGTCCTGCCACACCAGGGCGTCGGTCAGCGGGCGGCCGGTGTCCGGGTCCCAGGCGAGGACGGTCTCGCCCTGGTTGGCGAGGCCGAGCGCGACGACGTCCTCGCCGGCCTCGGCGAGCGCGCGCCGGCCCGCCTCCACCACCGAGTCGTACAGCCGGGCCGGGTCCACCTCGACCAGGCCGCCGGGCAGGTGGCGGGGGCGCACCTCGGCGAAACCGGTGCCGAGGACACCGCGTTCGGGGCAGACCACGAGCGCCTTGGTGCCGGACGTGCCCTGGTCGACGGCGAGCACCGGTCCGGTCATCGCGCCCCCTCCGCCGCGGCCTGGAAGATCACCGCGTCAGCCTGCCGCCGTCGCGGGTCCGGAGTCAAGGTCTGCCCTCGGTGCCCAACTCGCCCTGTGGCTTGTTGACTTGGCAACAATGGTACGGCGGAACACGCGCCTCTATAGTGACCGCCGACCACTCGATACATCTTCATCACCGCCCAGGGGAGGGCTGTTGCAACGTCACCCCGCCACCACGCCCGTGCGCCCGTGGCCGGGGGCCGGCGGCTGATGGCCAGAGACGGAGCCCGCCCCTCCTACGACCCCGCCGGCCCCGACCACGCGCTGCGCGCCGCGCTCCAGGAGCTGCGCACCGGCCGCTGGATGGCCATGCGCGCCCTGCTCGCGGAGACCACGCGGTGGTGGCAGTGGACCCAGCGCACCCAGGTGCTGGCGGCTGCCGCGGCCGGCACCGACGTGGTGCGGGCCTGGCTCACCGAGGAGCCGGACAGCGCGCACGCGGTGGTGATGCACGCCCGCGTCGGCGTCGAGCGCGCGCTGCGGGCCCGCCGGGAACGGCACCGCCGTACCCATGAGCTGTGGATCGAGGCGTGGGACGCCGCCCAGTCCGCGACCGTGGCCGCCCCGCGGGACCCGGTGCCCTGGGTGTGTCTGCTGGCACTGGCCCAGCTCGACCCGGAGCAGCGCTGGGAGGAGCACCGGGCCGCCGCGCCGGAGCCGATGCTGCCGCCGGGCCCCTGGGGGCTGCTGGCCGAGGCCGGAAAGCGTGACCCGTTCAACCGCGAGGCCCATCACCGGATGCTCCAGTTCCTGTACGCGCGCGGCGGTTCGGGCCGGCTCGCGGAGGCCGCCGGGTACGCGCAGTGGGCCGCCGGACAGGCCCCGCCCGGCTCGGCGCTGCACCTGCTGCCGCTGTACGTCCGGGTCGAGCGCTACCGCCGGGACAGCGGGCACGACGCGGCGCTGGACCTGCACTGGGTGGTGGAGGAGGCGACCCGGGAGGCGCGGCGCGCGCTGCACTCGTGGTTCGAGCGGACGGAGCCCGCCGAGCGCGGGCTGCCCGACCTCAACCACCTGGCCCACGCGCTGTGGGGCTCCCTGCAGTTTTCCCAGGCGGCACGGGTGTTCGACGCGATCGGCCCCTACTTCACCCCGCCGCCCTGGATGTACCGCACCCCGGACCGGGACCGCGCCGTGGAGGTCTTCGTACAGGCCCGGGACCGCTGCCGGGCCGCCGCGCAGGGCTCCCGGCCCGAACAGCGCCCCTGACCACCGCGTCCGCACACCGCCCCGGAACGACCCCGTTGCACGTGCCCGTCCGACAACCGTTGATCCAGGAGGTCCCCGCGTGTCCCCCACCCCCGGCCCCTCGTCCGCCCCCTCCCCCGGTCTGCCGCAGCAGGACGAGGAGCAGCGGCTGCGGGAACTCGGCTACCGGCCGGTGCTGGCCCGCCGCATGGGCGGTTTCGGCAACTTCGCGATCAGCTTCTCGGTCATCTCGATCCTGTCCGGCTGCATGACCCTGTACGGGTTCGGCCTGAACACCGGCGGCCCCGCCGTGATGCTCTGGGGCTGGGCGGGCGTCGGCCTGTTCGTGCTGTGCGTCGGGCTCGCGCTCGCCGAGGTCACCAGCGCCTACCCGACCTCCGGCGCCCTCTACTACATGGCCGACCGGCTCGGCGGCCGGCGCTGGGGCTGGTACACCGGCTGGCTGAACCTGCTCGGCCTGCTCGGCGCGATCGCCGGCATCGACTACGGCGCCGCCCTGTTCACCGGCGCGTTCGCCAACCTCCAGTGGGGCTTCGAGCCCACGCCCGGCAGGACCATGCTGATCTTCTGCGCGATCCTGCTGCTGCACGCGGTGCTGAACCTGTTCGGCGTGCGCCTGGTCAGCCTGCTCAACTCGGTCAGCGTGTGGTGGCACCTGGCGGGCGTGGCGCTGATCGTCGGCGCACTGGTGATCGTCCCGGACCACCACCAATCGGCCTCCTTCGTGTTCACCGAGTTCGTCAACGAGACCGGCTGGCACAACCCGCTGTACGTGGCGGCTATCGGCCTGCTCCTCGCGCAGTACACCTTCTCCGGCTACGACGCCTCCGCCCACCTCTCCGAGGAGACCTCGCACGCCTCGGTGGCCGCCTCCCGCGGCATCGTCCGCGCCATCTGGGTGTCCTGGCTGGCCGGTTTCGTGCTGCTCGCGGGCCTCACCTTCGCCATCCAGGACTACGACGCCACGCGCACCACCGGCACCGGCGTACCGCCCGCCCAGATCATGCTGGACGGCCTCGGCACCGACGGGGCCAGCGCCCTGCTCCTCGTGGTCATCGTCGCCCAGCTGTTCTGCGGCAACGCCGAGGTCGCCGCGGCCAGCCGGATGGTGTTCGCGTTCAGCCGGGACGGCGCGCTGCCCGGCTCGCACCTGTGGCGCAAGGTCAGCGGGCGCACCCAGACACCGGTCGCGGCCGTCTGGCTGTCCGTCGTCGTGGCCTGTGTCCTCGCCCTGCCGTCGCTGTACTCGGCGACGGCGTACAACGCGGTGACCGCCATCAACGTCATCGGCATCACCCCGGCCTACGCCATCCCCGTGTTCCTGCGACTGCGGGCGGGCGACCGTTTCCAGCCGGGTCCGTGGCAACTGGGCCGCTGGAGCAGGCCGGTCGGCTGGATCGCGGTCGTGTGGGTGGCGTGCGTGACGGTCCTGTTCTGCCTGCCGCAGTCGTCGCCGGTCACGGTCGACACGATGAACTACGCCTCCGTCGCCCTCGCGGTGGTCCTCGTGCTGGCCAGCGTCTGGTGGTACGTCGCCCGCCGGTCGTACGGCACCCCCGCCACCGCCGCGTACGGCAGCGACCGCGACCAGGCGGACCTCGCGGAGGGCATCGTCTGAGCCGGCCGCCCGAAGCGCGCCGGTCCCGGTTCGGACCGGTGTGCCGGATGCGGCAGGATGAACGAGCGCGCCGGTCACCGGAGTTCCTCCGGCCGGCGCGGTCGCACATCCCGGACTTCGAGCAGGTGACAACGTGACGAGACTTCACAGACGGTGCTCCGCAGCGGTTCCGCGCCCCGGAGGTGACCGGTGAACCGCGCGCTGACCCTGGACGACCTCGTCCTCGCCGGCATCGCCGTGGCGGCGGGCCTGGTGCTCGCCTTCATGTCGCGCACCCTGCTGCGCTGGCTGGCCAAGCACGCCAAGCGGACCCGCTGGAGCGGCGACGACGTCATCGTGGACGCGCTGCGCTCGGTCGTGCCCTGGGCGGCGATCGCGGGCGGCGCGGCGGCGGCAGCGGCCGTACTGCCGCTCACCCGGACCGTCCAGCACCATGTGAACCAGGCGCTCGAGGTCTGGCTGATCGTCGTGGTGACCTTCTCCGCGGCCCGCGTGATCGCCGGCCTGGTCAGTTCGGTGACGCAGTCGCGCTCCGGGGTCGCGGGCTCGGCGACGATCTTCGTCAACATCACCCGCGTGCTGGTGCTGGCGATCGGCTTCCTGGTCGTCCTGCAGACCCTGGGCATCTCCATAGCGCCCCTGCTCACCGCCCTCGGCGTCGGCGGTCTGGCGGTCGCCCTGGCGCTCCAGGACACGCTCGCCAACCTCTTCGCGGGCATCCACATCCTCGCCTCCAAGACCGTCCAGCCGGGCGACTACATCCGGCTCGGCAGCGGCGAGGAGGGCTATGTCGTGGACATCAACTGGCGCCAGACGACGGTCCGCCAGCTCTCCAACAACCTGGTGGTCATCCCCAACGGCCAGCTCGCCAAGGCCAACATGACCAACTTCACGCGGCCCGAGCAGGAGCTGACCGTGCTGGTGCAGGCGGGGGTGAGCTACGACTCCGACCTGGAGCACGTCGAGCGGGTGACCGCCGAGGTGGTCACGGAGGTCATGACGGAGGTCACGGGCGCCGTGCCGGAGCACGAGCCCGCCATCCGCTTCCACACCTTCGGCGACTCCCGGATCGGGTTCACGGTGATCCTCGGCGTCGGCGAGTTCAGCGACCAGTACCGGATCAAGCACGAGTTCATCAAGCGCCTGCACCGCCGTTACCGCGAGGAGGGCATCCGCATCCCGGCCCCCACCCGCACGGTCTCGCTCCAGCAGGGCACGGCGGTGATCCCGCAGCAGCGCAGCGGGCAGGGCGCGGTGCCGGGGCCGCAGACCACGGAGTAGCCCGGCCGCGAAGTCCTGGCCGGCACGTACGCTGGAAGCAGTATGACGACGCCGGCACCGGACCCCCGCACGCTCGACCGGCGGCTGGACGCGCTCGCGCGCCAGCCGTTCCGGGCGAAGTTCCACCTGCGCGGGCGGGACCGGGCGACCGCCGCCCTGAAGGGACCGGCGACCCTGCGGTGGCACGCGTACGACCTGATCGCCAAGCGGCTGGCGCCCGCCGAGCCGTACAAGGACGGCCGGCAGACGCCGTACCGCGGTCACCCGGTGTTCGTCGCCCAGCACGCGACCGCCACCTGCTGCCGGAGCTGCCTGCAGCGCTGGCACGGCGTCCCGAAGGGGCGCGCGCTGACCCGTACCGAACACGCGTACGTGGTGGAGGTGATCAGCCGGTGGATCGCGCGCGAGATGACGGACGGCGGTATTTCCGGCCAGGACCCCTGTCGAGCCGACCCCGGGCACGAGATATCTTGATGTCGAGCAATGTTGCAGACGTGGAGCGGAGCACCCGGTGACTGACTCGACCATCATCTACACCTACACAGACGAGGCCCCGGCCCTGGCGACGCATTCGTTCCTGCCGGTGATCCAGGCGTACGCCTCGCAGGCCGGTGTGCCCGTGGAGACGCGTGACATCTCGCTGGCCGGGCGCATCATCGCCGTCTTCCCCGAGTACCTGAACGAGGACCAGCGCATCCCCGACGCGCTGACCGAGCTGGGCGAGCTGGCCAAGACCCCGGCGGCCAACATCATCAAGCTGCCGAACATCTCGGCGTCCATCCCGCAGCTGAAGGCCGCCGTCGCCGAGCTCCAGGGCAAGGGCTACGCGCTGCCGGACTACCCGGACGACCCGAAGACCGACGAGGAGCGCGAGATCCGCGCCCGCTACGACAAGGTCAAGGGCTCCGCCGTCAACCCGGTGCTGCGCGAGGGCAACTCCGACCGCCGCGCCCCGGCCTCGGTGAAGAACTACGCCAAGACCCACCCGCACCGCATGGGCGCCTGGACCCCCGAGTCCCAGACCAACGTGGCGACCATGGGCGAGAACGACTTCCGCTCCACCGAGAAGTCCGTCGTCGTCTCCGAGGACGGCGCCCTGAAGATCGAGCTGGTCGGCGAGGACGGCACCACCACCGTGCTGAAGGAGTCCGTGCCGGTCCTCGCGGGCGAGGTCGTCGACGCGTCCGTCATGCGCGTCGCCGAGCTGAACTCGTTCCTGGCCGCGCAGGTCGCCCGCGCCAAGCAGGAGGGCGTCCTGTTCTCCGTGCACCTGAAGGCCACGATGATGAAGGTCTCCGACCCGATCATCTTCGGTCACGTGGTGCGCGCCTTCTTCCCGAAGACGTTCGCGAAGTACGGCGAGACCCTCAAGGCGGCCGGCCTCACCCCGAACGACGGCCTCGGCGGCATCCTGAAGGGCCTGGAGAACCTGCCCGAGGGCGCCGAGATCAAGGCCTCCTTCGAGGCCGAGATCGCCGAGGGCCCGGAGCTGGCCATGGTCGACTCGGACAAGGGCATCACCAACCTGCACGTGCCCTCCGACGTCATCATCGACGCCTCCATGCCGGCCATGATCCGCACCTCCGGCCACATGTGGGGCCCGGACGGCCAGGAGCACGACGCCCTCGCCGTCATCCCGGACTCCTCCTACGCCGGTGTCTACCAGGCCGTCATCGAGGACTGCCGGGCCAACGGCGCCTACGACCCGTCGACCATGGGCTCGGTCCCGAACGTCGGCCTGATGGCGCAGAAGGCCGAGGAGTACGGCTCCCACGACAAGACCTTCGAGATCCCGGCCGCCGGCACCGTCCGCCTGACCGACCAGGCCGGCAACGTGCTCATCGAGCAGCCGGTCGCGCAGGGCGACATCTTCCGCGCCTGCCAGACCAAGGACGACCCGATCCGCGACTGGGTCAAGCTGGCCGTCACCCGCGCCCGCGCCACCGGCGACCCGGCCGTGTTCTGGCTGGACGAGACGCGCGCCCACGACGCGCAGCTGATCGCCAAGGTCAAGCAGTACCTGCCGGAGCACGACACCGAGGGCCTGGACATCCGCATCCTGTCCCCGGTCGAGGCCACCAAGCTGTCGGTGGAGCGCATCCGCCGCGGCGAGAACACCATCTCGGTGACCGGCAACGTGCTGCGTGACTACCTGACCGACCTCTTCCCCATCCTGGAGCTGGGCACCAGCGCCAAGATGCTCTCGGTCGTCCCGCTGATGGCGGGCGGCGGCCTGTTCGAGACGGGCGCCGGCGGCTCCGCGCCGAAGCACGTCCAGCAGCTCGTCAAGGAGAACTACCTGCGCTGGGACTCCCTCGGCGAGTTCTTCGCCCTGGTGCCGTCCTTCGAGCAGTACGCGGCGGCCACCGGCAACACCCGCGCCAAGGTCCTCGCCGACACTCTCGACCGCGCCACGGCGACCTTCCTCAACGAGGACAAGTCCCCGACCCGGCGCGTCGGCGGCATCGACAACCGCGGCAGCCACTTCTACCTGTCCCTGTACTGGGCGCAGGAGCTGGCGAAGCAGACCGAGGACGCCGACCTCGCGAAGGCCTTCGCGCCGCTCGCCGAGACCCTCGCCGCGAACGAGCAGAAGATCGTCGAGGAGCTGAACGCGGTCCAGGGCTCCCCGGTCGACATCGGCGGCTACTACCAGGTCGACAAGGCCAAGGCGGACGCGGTCATGCGCCCGTCGGCCACCTGGAACGAGGCGCTGGCGTCGCTCGCCTAGTGCCGTCGGAGGTGCCGTGTTCCTCCGCCCCGGCCGGGTCTCCCGGCCGGGTCTCCCGGCCGGGGCGGAGGCGTGCGGGGGCGGGGTCGTTGTCAGTGCCGTGTGGCACCTTGATCGTGCACGTCCCCGCCACGACCTCAGGAGCAGCCGGTGTCCCGGACCACCCCCTCGTTCGACCTCCTCCCCGGTGCCGCCGACTCACCGGTGCTGCTGCACGTGCCGCACTCGGCGCGCGCGGTACCGCGGGACGTGCGCGCCGGGATCGTGCTGGACGACGCCGCTCTGGAGCGGGAACTGGACCACATCACGGACGCGCACACCGCCGAGATCGCCGAGCGGGCCGCCGCGCTCGCCGGGCTCCGGCCCTGGCGGTTCGTGAACCGGCTGTCGCGGCTGGTGGTGGACCCGGAGCGGTTCCCGGACGAGCGGGAGGAGATGCTCGCCGTCGGCATGGGCGCCGTGTACACGCGGACCACCCACCGAGGTGAGCTGCGGCCCGCGGACACCGACCCGGAGCCGCTGCTCGCCCGCTACTTCCGGCCGTACGCCGCGGCCATGACGGAGGCCGTGGCCGGCCGGCTGGCCGCGACCGGGCGCGCGGTGATCATCGACGTGCACTCGTATCCGGCCCGGCCGCTCCCGTACGAGCTGCACGGCAGCGGGCCGCGCCCGCCGGTGTGCCTGGGCACGGACGCCTTCCACACTCCGCCGGAGCTGACCGAGGCCGCCCGCAAGGCGTTCGCCGGCTGCGGCGAGACGGGCCTGGACAGCCCGTTCGCCGGGACGTACGTGCCGCTGGAGTTCTACGGCACGGACGCCCGGGTCGGCGCGCTGATGGTGGAGATCCGGCGGGACACGTACATGACGGAGCCCGGCGGCCCGGCCGGCCCGGGCCTGGACCACCTCGCCACGGCGCTGGCGGCACTCGTCGACGCGGTGTAGCCGTCCGGCCGGTGCGGCGCCGGTGCCGGCGGAGGACGCCGGCAGCGGCAGAGCGGCGGCCACCCCCGACCGGTCTGCTGAACGAGCATGCCCCCCCCGCTCGACCCCCGGCGGGGCACCCGGCTCGCCTCCCGAGACGCACCCCCCGCAGCCCGGCCGGCCCGGCAGCCCCCGCCCAGGCCCTCACCGGCACGCCTCCAGCCGGGCGCACGGCTCGCGACGCACCCCCACAGCCCGGCCCCACCCCGGCAGCCGTCTGCCCTCACCCGCACGCAGCCCGGCACCCCCGCTCGACCCCCAGCCGGGCACACGGCTCACCTCCCACCACGCACCCCGCCAGCCCCCGCCCAGTCCCTCCCCGCACACAGCCCGGCACCCGGCTCGGCCGGCCCGGTACATCCCCACCCGGCCCCCGGGACGGCGGTCCGGGTCCCCGTCGCGTCAGGTCCGGCACGGCCACCGTTTCTCCGGCCGGGCCGGTTCGTTCAGGTGCGGAGCCACTCCGTGACGATCACCTCCGCGCCGGTGCGCAGGCGCAGGGCGAAGGGGCCGGACGGCGGGGTGGGGCTGGTGAACCGGCCGAGGGGGTCCGCGGTGAGCGGGGCGCGGGCGGTCTGCGGGCCGCCGAGCACCTCGATCCGCGCCGGCTGCGGTGGCAGCAGCTGGCCGATCAGCCCCTCCTCGGTGACCTCGACGTCGACGGTCACCTCGCCCGCGCGGAACGTGAGCATGCGCGGCGCGTCGGTGACCCCCCTGATAGGCAGCGCGTCCACGAGGGAGTCGAAGGTCAGCTCGGCGAGCCGGGCGTCCAGGTCGTGCAGCGCGAACGCCTCCAGGGCCGCCTGCAGCAGCTCGGCCGGGACCGGGTCCAGGACGGCGGCCGCCTGGCGCAGCTCCTCCTCCAGCAGCCCGTCCGCGAACTCCTCCGGCTCCTCGGGCATCCCGTCGTCGCCGTTCACACCGCACCCCGCGTGTCCATCCGGGCCCGCAGCCGGCGCAGACAGCGCTGGCGGAGCGGGCCGATGCTGCCGACCGCGATGCCGAGGGCGGCCGAGATCTCCCCGTAGCTGGGCGGCGGCGAGGCCATCAGCACGCGCAGCAACTGCCGGCAGCGCTCGCCCAGTCCGTCCAGCTCCTGCCACAGGCGGCGGACCCGCTCGGCCCGGTCGGCCGCCTCCTCCACATCGATCAGCGTCTCTTCCGGCGTCCGGTCCTCGCTGGCCCGGTCCAGCACCCGCGGATCGTCCGTCAGGGTCAGCCGCGCCAGGCCCTTGAGCACCTTCAGGCACTCGTGCCGGGCCGTACTGGCCAGCCAGGCACCGGCCTTGTCCGGTTCCCGGATGCGGCCGAGGTGCTGGGCGAAGCGGAACCAGGTGGTCTGGAAGACCTCGTGTCCGTCGGCGTCCGACAGCCGGTGTGCCCGCACCACCGACCACACCAGCGGACTCATCCCTTCCACCAGTGCCTTCCAGGCCGCGGCGTCCCCGTCGACGGCGGACTGGACCAACGCGCCGACCTCTGTTCGGTCCACGGCTCCACCCCTTGTGTACGGCCTGTCATCGTACGCCGCGGAGCGGAGCGTTCCGGCCGTCATGCGGGCAGCGCCGGGAGCACGACGGGGACGGGTCGCCAGGTGGGCGGCCGGAGCGCCGCGACCCGCACCCCGCGCACCTCGGCCCCCTCCGCGTCCGCCGCCAGCAGCCCGGCGCCGGCCGCGCGCGGGTCGCGTTCCCGGTACGCCGTCATCCGGGCGGCGACGAGCCCCGCGGCCACCGGGGTGGCGAAGGAGGTGCCGCTCCACTGCGCGAGGCCGTCGAACATCACCTGGTCCGGCTTGGCGCCGGTGCTCTCCCGTCCCTCGCTCAGCACACCGGTGTGGCGCGGGAACTGGCAGGTGCAGGCGTAGTCGGCGTCGCCGAACCGGCAGGCGTCGTAGGTGGAGTGCTGGTAGACGTACGGCACGGGCGCGGTGAAGCCGGTGAGGGCGCTGGTGAGGCGTTCACCGGGGGCGTGGACGCGCACCCAGGGGCCGTGGTTGGTGAAGCAGGCCCCGGACGCGCCGTCCGCGCGGAGGGCGCCGACCGAGAGCACGCAGTCGGCGAACTCGGGCAGGCCGGCGTAGGCGGCGGGCCAGAACGGGACGTCACTGCCGTTGTTGCCCGCGGCGGCCACCAGCAGGGTGCGCTGCTCCCGCAGTTCCGCCATGAACGCGTCCAGGCCGATCAGACCGTCGGTGTCCGTGCTGGGCGTGCCCGCGGAGAGGCTGATGATGTCCGGCCAGCCGCCCCGGTCGACCGCGTCGAAGAGCAGGGCGCCGAACTCCGACTCCAGGACGGCGCCGGCGTCGTTGAGCGTGCCGCGCACGGTGATGTCGGTGTTGGGGGCGACGGCCGCGAGGACCCCGGCGATGAACGTGCCGTGGCCGACGTACTGGCGCAGCACACCGTCGGCGTCGGTCTCGGTCAGCTGGGCGTCGCCCGTGGTGTGGGCGAGCAGCGGGTAGGAGCGGTGGTCGTGCACCAACCCGGTGTCGATCACGAGGACGCCGACCGCCGTGGCCGGGTCGTGGCTTCCCTCGGCGGGCGCGGGGTTGGCGGTCTCCGTGCGCGGGACGGGCACGGGTTCGTCGCCGGGGCAGGCGTTGACGTTCCCCGCGATGTGCACCACGTGGTTGCGGCCGGCCAGCCGGCGGCCCTGGCGGTCCTCGGCCTCCCGCACCGCGCGCAGGGCGTGCGGGACGCTGTCCTCGCCCTCGGCCGGGTCGCCGACCCGGATGCGGGTGACACCGGTGCGGCCGGCCCGCGGACCCACGCGGCGCACGTGGTCGGGGACGAGCCCCCGGGTCTCGGTGAAGTGCGTGCGCACGGCGTCCTCGACGAACTGGGCCTCCTCGCCGTCCCGGACGAGGACGACGCCCTTCTCGTAGAAGTACCCGGCGGAGTCGTCCGGCCCCATGGTGAGGGGGACGTCCGGCAGGGAGCGCTGGATGTGGTGGAACTGCTCGTGGAATCGGTGTGGTGCCATGTGGTGTCCTCCCCCTCAAGACGGTGTCCGACAGTGAGAGCCGCGGGACCGCCGTCTGATACAACAGGCCACTACCATGCGAGACGTGACAGCGGGAAGCGAGCCGGTTCTCGAGCTGCTGCCCATGGTGTTCGCCGATCCGGGCGAGGCCCGGGCACGTGCCGAACACGTCCTGCGCGCCGCTCCGTCACCGCTCCACGGGAGCGTCGCCCACCAGGTGCTCGGCATCTGGCAGCGGGACTTCGGGGATCTGCGGATCGCGCTGAGGCATCTGCGGCGGGCCCGGGACCTGGCCGCGCGGGCCGAGTCGGCCGACCGGGAGGCCGATGTGCTCGCGACCCTCGGGGTCGCACTGGTGCACGCGGGGCGCACGCGGCAGGGGCTCGCGTCCTTCGAGCGGGGGGTCGCCCGGGGCAGCGGGCACACCCGGGCGCGGGTGCTGTACCGGCGGGCCTACGTGTGGTGGGTGCTGGGGCACCACCGCGAGGCCCTGGAGGACGTACGACGGGCCCTTCCCGTCCTACGGCAGCTCGCCGACGACATCTGGACGGCGCGGGCGCTGACCCTGCGGGCCACCGTGCACCTGGCGCTGGGCGCCGTGGACCGGGCCGTCGCCGACTTCACGGCGGCGGAGCGGCTGTGGGACACCACCGGCCAGGAACACGACAAGGCCGACGCGGTGGAGAGCCGGGGCCTGGCCGCGTTCCGCTCCGGGGACATCCCGGCGGCGCTGCGGCTGCTGGACGAGGCCGAGGAGCGCTACGCCAAGCTGGGCACCCCGACGTACAACCTGTCGATCCGGCGCTGCGAGGTGCTGATGGCGGCGGGGCTCGCCCCGGAGGCGCTGGCCGAGGCGGACGCGGCGATCGCGCTGCTGGACCGGATCGGCGGGCAGTCGACCCGCAAGGCCGAGCTGCTGCTGGCCGCCGCGCGAGCCGCCCGTTCGGCCGGGGAGGCGCAGACCGCGATAGCCCGCGCGGCCGTGGCCGTACGGCTGTTCGCGGCGCAGCGCCGCACGTGGTGGGAGACGCACGCCCGGCTGGTGCTGATCGAGGCGCGGGTGGCGGCCGGGCGCCGGTCGGGGCGGATGGTCGCGGACGCGGCGGCGGTCGCCGAGCGGCTGGCCTCCTTCGGCTCCCCGGCCGCACCCGAGGCCTCCCTGCTCGCGGGCCGGATCGCGCTGGCGCTGGGCTGGACGGCGGACGCGGAACGGCACCTGGCGGTCGCCGCCCGCAGCCGGCACGGCGGGCCGCCGCCGGCCCGGATGACGGGCTGGGCGGCGCAGGCGCTGCGGGCGCGCGCGGCCGGCTCCCGGCGCGGTGTGCTGGAGGCGTGCCGGCGCGGCCTGGACGTGCTGGACGACCACCGGATGACGCTGGGCGCCTCCGAGCTGCGCGCCCACGCGACCGCGCAGGGTGCCGAACTGGCCGCGCTGGCGCAGGAGGTGAGCCTCGCCGAGGGCAGTCCGCGGCGGCTGCTGGGGTGGAGCGAGCGGTGGCGGGCGACCGTGCTGTCCGCGCCGCCGACCCGGCCGCCGGACGATCCGGCGCTGCTGAGCGGGCTGACCGCCTACCGGGAGATCGCGGCCCGCGCGGAGGCGGCCCGGATGGAGGGCCGTCCGGTGCCGGCGCTGGAGCGCGAACAGCGGCGCCTGGAGAGGGAGATCCGCTCGCGCACCCGGCACATCGGCGGGGCCGCCGCCGACGCGGGCGACCGTCTCGACGTGGGCCGGCTGCTGGACCGGCTCGGTGACGGGCGGCTGGTCGAACTGGCGGTGGTCGACGGCCGGGTGCACGTCCTGCTGTGCGGGCAGGGGAAGGTGCGCCGGTTCGCCGGTGGCTCGCTGGCGGAGGCGGTGGCCGAGGCCGAGCATGTGCAGGCCGGGCTGCGGCGACTCGCGCACCCGGGTGCCGAGGCGCGGCTCCCTGTGGTGGAGGCGGCCGGCCGGCGCCTGGAAGAGCTGCTGCTGGCCGGGGCGGCACGGCACCTCGGGCCGGGCCCGGTGGTGATCGTGCCGCCGGGCGCGCTGCACCGGGTGCCGTGGGCGCTGCTGCCCGCGCTGCGGGAGCGGGTGCTCAGCGTGTCGCCGTCGGCGGGGAGCTGGCTGCGCGCACGGGAGACGGCGCCGCCGCCGGACGGCCGGCCCGTGCTGGTGCGTGGCCCCGGGCTCGCGACGGGCGGCGCGGAGGTGCCCGAACTGGCGGACCGGTACGGCACGGCGACGGTCCTGGAGGGCGACGACGCGCAGGTGCCGCGGGTGCTGGCGGAACTCGACGGCGCGGGCCTCGCCCATCTCGCGGCGCACGGCACGTTCCGCGCCGACAGCCCCCTGTTCTCCGCCCTGCGCATGGCCGACGGACCGCTGATCGTCCACGACTTCGAGCGGCTGGCGCGCAGCCCGTACCGGATCATCCTGTCCAGCTGCGACACCGCCCGCCTCGCCTCGGTCGGCGCCGACGAACTCCTCGGCCTGGTCACGGCGTTGCTGCCACTGGGCACGGCCGGGGTGGTGGCGAGCAGCGCCCCGGTCAACGACGCGGCGGTCGTCCCGCTGATGCTGGCCCTGCACAAGGGCCTCGGCGCGGGCCTCTCCCTGGCCGAGGCGCTGCGGGACGCCCGTGCGGCCCTGCCGGGCGACGCGGTGCACCAGGCGACGGGCTGGGCGTTCGCGGCGTTCGGCGCGGCGTGAGCGAGGGCGCGTCTCCCGTGACACGCGTGCCGGGTGTTTGAACAGGTGAGGGCCTTCCGGGGGCCTCGACGGCACCGCTCCTCGTGGCCGACCTGACGGCCACGGCCTCAGGCCGTCTCCCTCTCCGGTACGTCCACCAGCCAGGGCAGCGCGCCCCGGTCCCCCGTGCCGAGCCGCGTGTACGCGCTGTACAGGTGGTTGCCGACCGTCCGTACGGACAGGGTCAGCCGTTCGGCGATCTCCCGGTTGCTCAGCCCGGCCGCGGCCAGCGTGACGATCTGCCGCTGCCGGGCGGTGAGTTCACCGAGGACCAGTCCGGCCAGCGCGGGTGTGCGCGCCCCCTGGCAGCGGCGGGCCAGCGCGACGGCCCGGGTGCGGGACAGCCGGGCGGCCCGGGGGTCGCGGTGGGCCCGTACCGCTTGCGCGTGCGCCTCCGCCGCGTACAGCAGGAACCCCCGCTCGGCCAGTGCCTGCGCCGCCCGGTCGAGCGCGGCCCCGTCGCCGCGCGCCAGCGCGTCCGCGTGCCGGGCGAACACGCTGCCGGCCGGCAGCCGCCCGGCCGCCCGCCCGGGCTCACCGAGGCGTACGGCGTCGTAGAGCGCGTGGACGCCGTCCGGGTCTGCCACCTCACCCGGCGCCCCTTCGGCCAGGGCGAGTTCCCTCCGGCACCCGTCGTGCGACGGAGTGTGCCGCAGTCCCTCCCTCGCCCACGCCGCCGCCTCCCGCAGCTCGCCCCGCAGCCGCGCGAACCGGGCGCGGACCTCGGCGTACCCGGCCGGCAGCGGGCCGCCCTCCGCGACCAGCCACTCCCCCACGGGCGTCGGCACCGGCCGGACGTCGAACCGGTCCATCCGCCGGGCCAGGGCGCGCCGTTCGGCCTCGAGCGCGGGGCCGTGCGCGAAGGGCGCGCGGGCCAGCCGGCGGGCCCGCAGCCGGCCGGCCGTGGCCCGCAGCGCGGGGCCGTGCAGGGGGTGGGCGAGGGTGACGGCGCCCTGGTCGTCGACGTCGATCAGGCCGTCCGCCTCCAGGCGTTCGAGGACGTCCAGGTCCAGCTCGTCCACGGGCAGCGGCAGCGGCTCGGCGAACGCGAGGCGTTCCAGCGCGTCGCGTTCGCCGGGACCGGACCGCTCCAGGGCGGGGGCCAGCCGCTCGCGGACGGCCGGGGTGACCGGCAGCGGTCCGCGCCAGGCCCGTTCGCCGGTGCCGGGGACGAGTTCCGGCCGGCCGGAACCCGTGAGCGCGGTCACCAGGTCGCGCAGGAGCCGCAGATCGCCCAGGCACGCCTGGTGCAGGCGGCGCACGGTGAGGGGTTCCAGGCCGGCGCCGGCGAGCAGCTGGGCGGTGTCCTCGCGGGACAGCGGGTCGAGGGCCAGCCGGGGCAGCAGGTCCCCGGTCCACAGCCGGGACACCGCGCCGGGCGCGGGCGGGCCGTCCGCCGCGGCCACGACCAGGCGGGTGCGGCCCTGCACGGCGAGCTGGTGGACCAGGGCGGCGGAGGTCTCGTCCAGCAACTGGGCGTCGTCCACGACCAGGAGCCGTACGCCGGACAGCGCGCGGACCGCGCGGTGCAGCGAGACGGTGTCGGGGAGCAGGTGCGCGAACGCCGCGAGGGGCAGGTCCCGGGCCTCGGGCGTGCCGGTCACCCGGGCGTGGTCCGTGCCCCGGACCGCCTCCGTGATCAGCCGGGTCTTGCCGCGGCCGGCGGGGCCGGTCACCACGATGCCGGGCCGGCCGGCGGTCAGCGCGCCGCGCACGAGAGTCAGTTCGTCGGCCCGGCCGGTGAACGGCCAGGGCAGTTCCAGGGTCTTCGCGTCCTGTTCGTAGTTCCTCACACCATGGTGAGCGCGCGTACTCAGGTTTGATACAGGGCGACTTGAGTAGCCCCCGACTCAGGCGTGCGGCCGGGGCGGCGGGCACGCTGGCCGCATGACCCGACGCCTCTGCTCGCTTCCGCGGCAGCCGGCCCCGTCGTTCGCACCGGGGCTGACCGCCGAGCGGCTGGGCGCGCTGCTCGCCGGGCGGCGGATGTGGGTCAACGGCACCGTCCTGCACTACTGCTTCCTGGACGCCCGCACCGACGCCTCGGTCGTCCCGGTCCCCGGGACCGGGGAGCTGCGCCGGGTGCCGTGGGCGGGCGGCGAGGAGCAGCGGGACGTGGTCCGCGGGTGCTTCGCCGAGTGGCAGGACCTCGGCATCGGCGTGACGTTCGCCGAGGTCGGCGACCGGCACGAGGCGGAGCTGCGGATCGGGTTCCAGAGCGGTGCCGGGTCCTGGTCGGCGGTCGGCCGGGAGGCGCTGTCGGTGGGCCGGGGCGAGCGCACCATGAACCTCGGCTGGGACGTGACCGCGCCCGGGGAGCGCGGGGCCGTCCTGCACCAGATCGGGCACGCGCTCGGCATGGTGCACGAGCACCAGAGTCCGTTCGCCGGGCTGCACTGGGACGACGAGGCCGTGTACGCCGAACTGGCGGGCCCGCCGAACTTCTGGAGCCGGGAGACGACGCACACGAACGTGCTGCGGCAGCTGGACGCCTGTGAGGCGGGCGGCTCGGTGTGGGACCCGCAGTCGGTGATGACGCTGCCGCTGGGGCCGGGGCTGGTGCTGGAGCCGGAGCAGTACCGCGGGGGGCTGCGTCCGCCCGGCGCTCCGTCGCCGGCCGACAAGGAGTTCGTGCTCCGCTGGTACCCGCCCGCCGCACCCGGCGGGCCGGCCGGGCTGGTGCCGTTCCGGTCCGTGCCGCTCGGGCTGGGGCCGGGCGAGCAGGCCGACTTCACCGTCGAGCCGCCGGAGACCCGCGAGTACACCGTGGGCGCGTTCGGCGACGCCGACACCGTGCTGGTGGTCTTCGAGCAGCGCGACGGGGAACCGCGCTTCCTCGCGGGCCACGACGACGGCGGCACGCCGGACAACGCCGCCGTCCGGGTCCGGCTCGTCAAGGGCCGCCGCTATGCCGTCCGGGTCCGTCTGTACTCCACGTGGGGGTCGGGGGAGACGGCAGTCATGTGCTGGTGACGGCACACGGACGGCACAGAGCCACTGTCCGGCACCGGGGGAGCGGGCGTGGACGTCACCTACGGGGGAGGTGACGTCCACGCCCACGCCGGTGCCCAGGCGGCGCGTGACCTGGTGGTCCGGCCCGTCTCCCCGGCACGCCGTGCGGACCGCGGGACGACGCCACGGTGGGCAGGCGGCCTCGGCCCCAGGCGGACTGCCGCCACCGCGCTCGCATGGACATCCGCCCGATCCCCGGCCGCCCGCACTCCTGCGGGGCACGATGACGGCAAGGACCCGGCTGCGACGGGCGCCGGAGCGCGGGCGGTTCCTCAGTGGTCGGCGGGTACGGGCTCGGGCGCCTGCCGCGGCAGGACCGGTGCCCAGGGGAACGGCGGGTCCGGGATGTCCCTGCGCAGGACCGGCGCGACGGCCGACTGGAACAGTTCCAGCGAGGCGCGGTGCCGGGCGGCGGGCAGGCCGCCGGCGTCCGCGGTCACGTGCAGCACGGTGTGCCCCAGCCGTTCGTGGTAGCGGTGCACCTTGTCGACGACCTGCTCGGGGCTGCCGATCAGCGCCGAGCTGCGCGCCACGAAGTCCTCCAGGGTCTCGAAGACCACGGGCAGCCCCGCCGACCGCTGGAAGGCCAGGTTGCTCTCGAAGACCGGGCGGTACGCCGCCAGCGCCTCCTGCGAGGTACGGGCGACGTACAGTCCGGCCGAGCCCGCGCCCACGGCGATCGCCGCCGGGTCGTGGCCGTAGTGCTGCCAGCGTTCCCGGTAGTGCCGGACCAGCGCGGCGTACGGCTCGACGGGATGGGTGACGTTCGCCGAGAACAGCGGGTCGCCGTAGCGGGCGGCGAGGTCCACGGACTCCTCGCTGGTGGCGCTGCCGTGCCAGACGCGGACCGGCCGCTGGTACGGCCGCGGCCAGGTCTCGGCGTCCTTCAGCGGTGGCCGGAACCGGGTGTCGGCGGTCACCCGGTCCTGCCGCCACAGTTGCCGGAACACCTCGTAGCTCTCGGCGTTGCGGTCCCACTGGTCCTCGGGGGTGACGTGGAACAGCTCGCGCTGCGCGGTGCCGTTGCCCTTGCCGATGATCAGGTCGAGGCGCCCGTCGGAGAGGTGGTCCAGGGTGGCGTAGTCCTCGTAGGCCCGGACCGGGTCGAGCAGGCTGAGGGTGGTGACGGCGGTGAAGAGCCGGATGCGACGGGTGAGGGCGGCGACATGGCTGAGCACGACGGTCGGCGCGGAGGAGAGGAACGGCCGTTCGTGCCGCTCCCCCACGCCGAATCCGTCGAAGCCCAGCTCCTCCGCCAGCACCGCGTTGTCGAGCACCTCGCGGAACCGCTCGTGCGTCGGCACCAGGACGCCGGTGACGGGGTCCGGCCGGTGCACGATCAGGGTGATGGCGAGGAACCTCACGACGCGGCCCGCTCCGACGAGGCGCTGCTGCGGGTGCCGGCCTCGGCGTCGGGGTGGGCCAGACCCAGGTGGTCGCGCAGGGTCGTGCCCTCGTAGTCGGCGCGGAAGACGCCCTGTTCCTGGAGCAGCGGGACCACCTTGTCGGCGAACGGGTCGAGTCCGCCGGGGGTGATGTGCGGCACGAGGATGAAGCCGTCGGAGGCGTCGGCCTGCACGAAGTCGTTGATGGTGCGCGCGACGGTCCGGGGCGAGCCGATGAACGTCTGCCGGTTGCCGGTGTTGATGACCAGGTCCCGGATGGACCACTTGTTGGCCTCGGCGAGCTGCCGCCACTCGCGGGCGATGGCCACCGGGTCGCGGTACATCCGTACCTGGGCGCGGCCCCGGGAGATGTGGTCCTCGCTCACCACCGGGTCCACCTCGGGCAGCGGGCCCTCCGGGTCGTACGCCGACAGGTCCCGGTTCCAGACGAACTCCAGGTGCTTGATGGCGGTGGCGCCGCTGACCTGCTGCCGGCGCACCTCGCGGGCGAGTTCGGCGGCCTCCTGGTCGGTGTCGCCGAGGACGAAGGTCGCGGCGGGCAGGATGAGCAGCTGGTCGGGGCGGCGGCCGTACGCGGCGAGGCGGGACTTGACGTCGGTGTAGAACGCCTGGCCCTCCTTGAGGGTGGCGTACCGGCTGAAGATCGCGTCCGCGCTGGAGGCGGCGAACTCCCGGCCCTCGTCGGAGTCGCCGGCCTGGAAGACGACCGGGCGGCCCTGCGGGGAGCGCGGTACGTTGAACCGGCCGTGGATGTCGAAGTGCTGCCCCTGGTGCACGAAGGCGCCGGCCTTGGCGTCCCGGAGGAAGGTCCCGGTGGCCTGGTCGGCGATGATCTCGTCACCGCGCCAGGAGTCGAACAGTTCGTTCGCGGTGGCGAGGAACTCCTTGGCGCGGGAGTAGCGCTCCTCCTGCGGCAGGAAGCCGCCGCGCCGGAAGTTCTCGCCGGTGAAGGCGTCCCAGGAGGTGACCACGTTCCAGGCGGACCGGCCGCCGGAGAGGTGGTCGAGGCTCGCGAACTGGCGGGCCACCTCGTACGGTTCGTTGAACGTGGAGTTGATGGTGCCGGTCAGGCCGAGCCGGTCGGTGACGGCGGCCAGCGCGGCCAGCACGGTGAAGGTGTCGGGGCGGCCGACCACGTCCAGGTCGTAGATCTTTCCGCCCTGTTCGCGCAGCCGGAGTCCCTCCGCGAGGAACAGGAAGTCGAACTTGGCGCGTTCGGCGGTCCGCGCGAAGTGCGCGAAGCTGCTGAACTCGATGTGGCTGCCGGCGGCCGGGTCGCTCCACACGGTGGTGTTGTTCACGCCGGGGAAGTGGGCGGCCAGGTGGATCTGCTTCAGCGGCTTGCTCATGGCGGTACGGTCGTCCTCTCCGGCGTTCAGGCTGCTGCGTAGCGGTTGGCGGGGCGGGCGAGACCGAGGAGGCCGCGCAGGGTGCCGGCCTCGTAGGCGTCCCGGAAGCGGCGGCGCCGCCGCAGCTCGGGTACCAGGTCCCGGGTGATCCGGGGCAGGTCGTGGCCGGCGACCGCGGGCCGCAGGCGGAACCCGGTCAGCCCGCCCGCCGCCAGCTCCTCCAGCAGGTCGGCGAGTTCCGCGGCCGTACCGGTGAAGATCCGGGCGTCGCTGGTGTACGGCTCGCCCGCGAGGGTGTCGAGGCGGTCGCGGCGGGCCTCGGCCCCGGCCCGGCTGTCGTCCAGGAAGACGACCAGGTCGCCGAAGACGTGCAGCGTCTCCCCGGCGCGTCCCGCCGCCTCCTGCTCGGCGCGGATCTCGGCGACGATCGCCCGGGCCTGGTCCGCGTCGTGCGGGGTGACGTAGCCGACGTCGGCCTGACGGGCCACGAGCCGGTACGGAACGGTCTGGTGGGCGAGGGCGGTGACCAGGGGCTGGCCCTGCGGCGGGCGGGGCGTGATGGAGGGGCCCTTGACGCTGAACCAACGGCCCTCGAAGTCGATGTAGTGCAGCTTGTCCCGGTCGATGAAGCGGCCGGTCGCCGCGTCCCGGATCTCGGCGTCGTCCTCCCAGCTGTCCCAGAGCCGGCGGACCACTTCCACGTGGTCGGCGGCCTCGTCGAACAGGTCGTTGATCGTCTCCCGCGCGTCCGGGCTGTCGAAGCCCTCGATCCGGGGGATGGTGCGGCGGCCGAAGTGCGCGGCCTCGTCCGGGCGGAAGTCGGTCCGCACCCGCAGGCCCGCGCGTCCCGTGCTGACGTAGTCGAGGGTGGCGATCGCCTTGGAGATGTGGAACGGCTCGGTGTGCGTGGCCACCACGGTGGGGACCAGGCCTATGTGCCGGGTGACCGGGGCGACGCGGGAGGCGATGAGGACCGCGTCGAGCCGGCCGCGGACCTGGTCGGTGCGCTCGTCGGGTGCGAGGAGGTGGGAGGACTGCGGGCCGAGGCCGTCCTCGATGGTGACGAAGTCGAGCAGGCCGCGTTCGGCCTCGGTGATCAGGTCGGTCCAGTAGCCGGCGGTGAACAGGTCGCGGGGGCGGGCGACCGGCTCGCGCCAGGACGCGGGATGCCATCCGGTGCCGTCCAGGGCGACGGCGAGGTGCAGGGGTGCGGCAGGGGTCGAGGACACGTCGGTGCCTTCCTTGATGTCCGTACGGGGACGCCGGCCGGCGGGGCCGACGGCGGGCGGCGTCGGCCGCGGGCGGGCGCGGCGGGGGGAGCCCCGGGCCGGGGTGGGGCCGGGGAGAGGTCAGTGGCGACAGAGCGCGGCGGACACGCGCTGGAGGTCTATGTGCGGCCGGGAGTGCAGACGGACGGACCGGTACGGGCGCGGGGCGCGCGGCGGGCGGATCCGCTGGGGCACCGGGGTCACGGCCGTCACCTCCGTCCGTCGGGCGCGGCGGGCCGGGTCGGCGTCCGCCTGGCGGATCTCGTCGAGACGTCCAACGTCCGGCCGGCCGCCGTTGTTCCCGGGCTGCGCAGTTGCACGATGCGGGAGCGGCGGCGCAGGGTGAACCCGATCGACTCGTAGAGCCGGATCGCGGGCGTGTTGTCGGCGGCGGCGTGCAGGAACGGGGTGTCCCCGCGGTCCCGGATGCCGGCCGCGACCGCGCGCACCAGCCGGGTGGCCAGTCCCCGGCCGCGGTACGCGGGGTCCGTGCACACGGCGCTGATCTCGGTCCACCCGGGCAGGCGCAGCCTCTCCCCCGCCATGGCGACGAGCCTGCCCCGGTGCCGGATGCCGAGGTAGGTGCCCATCTCGACGGTCCGGCGCAGGAAGGGGCCCGGCCGGGTACGGGCCACCAGATCGAGGATCTCGGGGATGTCGTCGGCTCCCAGGCGGACCGCCTCCGGGTCCGGTCCGGCCCGCAGCGCGGTGTCCACGAGCTGGACTCCCGTGCCCTCGCCGAGCACCTCCCAGCCGTCGGGGACCCACTCGACCGGCTTGACCCGTACGGGGTTCCCCGGACCGACGAGCGTGTGCAGGTCGGCCCAGGCCGCCGGGTCCGCCGGGTCGGCGAGCGCCGCGAAGGCGTAGGTCTCCGGCCGGTAGCGGGCCGCGCGGCCGTACCGGTCGGCGAGCCGGGCGTGCGGGCCGGTGAGGGCGGCCCAGACGGCGTTGTCCAGGACGGGGTCCGCGGGCGGGAGCGGGGTCGCGCCTGGGCGGACGCCGGTCGGACGGGCCACGGGAGCGACCCCCTCTCTTGTCTCCATGTCGATGGATCGACGACCCGTCAGGAGTTGTCCAGCGGCAGCCCGGGCGGGTTGACCTCCGCCTTCGCCACGGACTCGTTGGACAGGCCCCAGGCGGCGAGCCACTTGCCGTACTGCCCGTTCTCGATCAGGTGGTTGAGGGCGTCGGCGAGCGGCTTGGCGAGTCCGCTGTCCTTCTTCGCGGTCGCCGCGATCAGGCCCTGGAGCGTCTCGCCGGCACCGGAGAAGGTGCCCGCGTTGCGGGTGGCGTTGGGGGTGTTCGCGGTCTGCCGGGCGCGGTAGGCGACCGCGGGGTTGGGACCGAGGTAGGCGTCGATCTTCCCGCTGCTCAGCGCCAGGTTGATGGCGTTCTGGTCCGGGAAGTACTTGACGGTGAGCTTCTTGCCCTCCTTGGCCAGCTTGGCCTTCCACTCCAGGAGGATCTTCTCCTGGTTGGTGCCGGCGCCCACGCTGACCGTCTTGCCGGCGAGCTTCTTGTAGTCGCCGTCGAAGTTCCAGGGGTTCTTCTTCAGCACCTCGAAGGCCAGGTTGTCCTTGCGGTAGGAGGCGAACTCGTACTTCCGCTTGCGTTCCTCGGTGACGGTGACGTTGGAGAAGGCCACGTCGACCTTGCCGCTGTCGACGCCGACGAAGAGGTTCTCCCAGGTGGAGTTCCTGATCTCGGGCTTCAGGCCGAGGACCGCGGCCACCAGGCGGCCGAGATCGGGTTCGGAGCCGGTGAGGGTCTTCTGGTCGCTGCCCACGAAGTTCAGCGGCGCGGAGCCCGAGGGCAGGGCTCCGACGCCGATGACGAGCTTGCCGCTCCTGCGCACGGAGGCGGGCAGTTCGGCGCTGATGGACTTCACCTCGGAGACCTTCAGCGCGGTCTCCTTGGCGGCTCCGTTGGACAGCCGCCCCACGGTCACCGTGCCGGCGGTGTCGGTCTTGGTGACGGCCTCGCTGTCGCCTCCGCAGGCGGCGAGCCCGGTGGCGAGGGTGGCGACGGCGGTCGCGGCGGTGATGCCGCGGATCACGGCGCGTCGGGAGAGGTGGGTAGGCATGGCGTGGCTGTCCTTGTCTCGCTGATGAGGGTGAGCGCTGAGAGTGGGGTGGGGGGTGGGTCTTGGAGGGCCCGAGCGGCGGGGGCCGCGGCACCCTGTCGTGGCGGCGCGGTCAGAGGACCTTGCCGAGGAACTCCCGGGTCCGTGCGTGCCGGGGCCGGTCCAGCACCTCGCCGGGCGGGCCCTGTTCGACGATCCGGCCGCCGTCGATGAAGACGACCCGGTCCGCGACCTCGCGGGCGAAGCCGATCTCGTGGGTGACGATGACGAGGGTGGTGCCGCTGGTCGCCAGATCCTTGATGACGGCCAGCACCTCGCCGACGAGTTCGGGGTCGAGCGCCGAGGTCGGCTCGTCGAAGAGGATGATGCCGGGCCGCAGGGCGAGGGCGCGCGCGATGGCGACGCGCTGTTGCTGTCCCCCGGACAACTGCCGCGGGTAGGCGCCGGCCTTGTCGCCGAGACCGACGCGTTCGAGCAGCTCCCGGGCGAGCTCCTGGGCCGCCGCCCTGGTCAGCCTGCCGGTGGCGGCGGGGGCCGCGGCGACGTTCTCCAGGACGGTCAGGTGCGGGAAGAGGTTGAAGTTCTGGAAGACGAAGCCGATCCGGCCGCGCTGGGCCAGGATGGCGCGCTCGCTGAGTTCCTTCAGCCGGTCCCCGTGCCGTTTCACCCCGATCAGCTCGCCGCCCACGCTGACGTGGCCTATCTCGGGCTTCTCCAGGTGGTTGACGACCCTGAGCAGCGTGGACTTGCCGGAGCCGGACGGCCCGAGGATCACCGTGACCTCGCCGGGGCGGACGGTCAGGTCGATGCCGTCGAGGACGCGGTGGGTGCCGTACCACTTGTGGACGCCGTGTACTTCGAGCGCGGCGGGGGCGGCCTTCGGCAGGGCCTGGGCGGTGGTCATACGGCGGCCTCCCGGCTCAGCCGGGCCCGCAGACCGGCGAGGCCGGCCCGGGCCTTCTGCAAGGGGGTCGGCGGCAGGGTGCGGGTGGCGCCCCGGGCGTAGTGGCGCTCGACGTAGAACTGGACGACGGACACGGCGCTGGTGAGGATCAGGTACCAGACGGTGGCGACCATCAGCAACGGCACCACGTCGCCGGGGTAGGTGCTGCCCATCGACTGCACCGCGCCGAACAGGTCGAGCAGCGACACGTAGAAGACCAGGGACGTGCTCTTGATGAGACCGATCAGCTGGTTGACGTAGTTCGGGGTGATGGACCGCAGGGCCTGCGGGAAGACGATCCGGCGGAACTGGTAGCCCTTGGGCAGGCCCAGGGCGGCGGCCGCCTCGTGCTGTCCCTGGTCGACGGAGAGGATCCCGCCGCGCACCACCTCCGCCGCGTACGCCGCCTCGTTGAGGCTGAGGCCGATGACGGCGATCGTCATGTCCGTGGCCAGCCGGGACTCGTCGAAGGTGACGAAGGCGGGCCCGAACGGCACCCCGAGGCTCAACGTCCTGTACAGGGCACTGAAGTTGTACAGGAAGATCAGTACGACGATGAGCGGCACGGAGCGGAACAGCCAGGTGTAGGTCCAGCTGACCGCGCGCAGCACCAGGCTCCCGGAGAGCCGGGCGAGCGCCAGCAGAATGCCGCCGAGGAGCCCCAGGACGGCGCTGAGCGCGGCGACTTCGAGGGTGACGAGGAGGCCGTCGAGGACGGTGGGGCGCAGGAACCAGTAGCGGAAGCGGTCCCACTGGTAGAAGGGGTTCGTGACCAGTCCGTGCAGGATCTGCGCGACGAGTACGAGGACGGCGGCGGTGACGATCCACCGGCCGGGCCGGCGCAGCGGCTGAACACGCTGCGCCGACAGAGGTTTTGACGGGGTGTCGGCGATGGCCGGCGCCTCGGCTAGGGAGACGGCGGCGCCTGGGGGTTCACTCATGGCGGGCTCCGGCGGAGTCGGTCACCCCGGGGCCGCGCGGGAGCGGAGGTGGGCCACGACGGCACTGCGGCACGAGGCGGCGCACGGACGGGCGCGGAACCGGGAGCTGGGCGGACAACGGCACACCGGACGGACGGTGTGCGGTGGGAACGCGGGGGCTGGGAGGAAGACGTCAGCCCTGACAGCGGGCAGAGCCCGGTGCGGTACACAGTGCGCTGTTCACGCGGAGCAGATCGACGGCGCGGTCGGCGACGAGGAGACCGGCGTACGACGGTACGCAGCCCTGGGGGCGGCTCACGGCCGTCCTGGGAGCTGCGTACATGGCGTCACCTGTCACTGTTCCGGCCCCGTGGGGCCTCGCGCTTACCGAAAACGTCGTCCGGTCCGGTCGTCACCTGGGGCACCCCACCGCGGTGCGAGGGTTGCCGGTCAGCGAGCCAGGGCTTGGCGCTGACGCTCATGACCGTTCTGAGCGGTAAGTAAGGCAGTTGCCCGTTCGAATGTCAACGGACGTCCGCCAAGTGGACATCGGCGGCCCGCTCTCACCTGCGGGAAGTGTCCGGGGTGTCCGCGGCGTGGCCTGCCCAGTCCAGGATCTGGACAGCGGCTCCCGCGGCCTCCAGGCCCTGGCAGCGGCCGTGGTGGCGGCGGGCGATGCCGTCCAGGTCGAGGTGGCGGCCGAAGGCGGGGTGGGCGGCCAGGCGGCGGGCGTAGGCCCACAGGGCGCGGTGGTCGGCGATGCGCTGCACGGCGGAGGCGTCGAGGTGGCAGCGGTGGACGGTGTCGAGTTGCACGAGGGTGACCCACAGCTCGATGTCCGCGGCGGTGAGCCGGTCGTCGGCCAGGTACTCCTCGCCGCTCAGCCGTCGCTCCAGGCGGCCCAGGGTGTCCAGCAGCACGTCGAGAGCGGCGGCCCGTTCGTCGGGGCCGGCCCCGGCGCGTCCGGCGCGCTGCGCGGCCTCCTCGACGCCCTCGGCGCACATCCGCTCGACGGCCTCGATCACGGACTCCAGGCCGCGGGGGTACAGGCGGGCGTCGCCGTTCGGCCGGAACAGGTCCAGGTCGCGCAGGATGTCGGGGGTGTGGGTGCTGACGATGCGTCCGGACCAGTCGTCGCTGAGCACGGGTGCGAGCGCCGGGCCGGTGTAGTGGTGGGCGCTCGCCTCGTAGAGCGGGCGGAGCGCCGCGTGGCCGCCGCCGGGACAGTCCGGGACGGCGGGCAGGAGGGTGACGGGACAGCGGGCGTCCAGGCCGAGCAGGCTGTGGCCGACGGCGAGGCGCAGCCCGTCGGGGCAGGCCGTCGACAGGTGGAGCCGGTAGCGGTGCGGTACGGCGTAGTGGCCGCTGCGCGCGTCCCGGCCGATCCGGCCCCGGAAGGCGGGCGCGGTACCACGGGTGGACGGAACGGCGGCGAGCGGAGTGATGGACATGCGTCTCCCCGGGTGGTGGGTGTGCGGAGGGGCGCGCCGGCGCGGGCGTCACCGTCGGCGGCGGCGGAGGGGCGGCCCGGCTCAGCGGTGAGGGCGGATCGCGCTGCAGACGCGCTGCAGGTCGATGTGGCGGCGGGAGGTGAGCAGGGGTGCGCGCAACGGCGTGCGGCCGGTCCGGCCCGTGCCCGTTTCGCCGCGCGCCATGATTCCCTACCTGTTCACTAGGATTCCCTCCCTGGAGTGTCGATCGGGCTCCGTACGACGTCAAGAGGGCGTCCACGCCTGGGGGACCGGGGTCGGCGCCGGGTACTCCTCAGCGAGAGAAACATGTGACATAGTACTGGCGTGGCGAAGCGACTGACCTGCGATGTCGTGGTCGTCGGGGCCGGAATCACGGGCGCGGCCTGCGCCCTGTACGCCGCGCGCGCCGGACTCGACGTACGGCTGGTGGACCGGGGCCCGGTGGCCGGCGGCACCACCGGAGCCGGCGAGGGCAACCTGCTCGTCTCCGACAAGGAGCCGGGCCCGGAGCTCGAACTCGCACTGCTGTCCGCCCGGTTGTGGGCCGGGCTGGCGGAGGAGCCGGGCGCCGCGATCGAGTACGAACCCAAGGGCGGCCTCGTGGTCGCCTCGGATCCCGGCACCCTGGCCGCGCTGCGGGCCTTCGCCGCGGAGCAGCGGACCGCCGGCGTCACCGCCGTACCGGTCGACGCCGGTCGACTGGCCGGGCTGGAACCGCACTTGGTGCCCGGCATGGCGGGCGCGGTGCACTACCCGCAGGACGCCCAGGTGATGCCCGCGCTGGCCGCCGCCCACCTGGTCCGTGCCTCCGGCGCCGCCCTGCACACCGGCCGTACGGTGACCGGGGTGCTGCGCACCGCGCGGGGAGCGGTGCACGGCGTCCGCACCGACCGGGGCGACATCCACGCACCGGCGGTGGTGAACGCGGCCGGCACCTGGGGCGGCGGCCTCGCCTCGCTCGCCGGCGTCCGGCTGCCGGTACTGCCCCGGCGCGGTTTCGTGCTCGTCACCGAGCCGCTGCCGCGCATGGTCCGGCACAAGGTCTACGCCGCGGACTACGTGGCCGACGTGGCCAGCGACTCGGCCGGGCTGCGCAGCTCACCGGTCGTGGAGGGCACGGCCGCCGGTCCCGTGCTGATCGGTGCCACCCGGGAACGGGTCGGCTTCGACCGGTCGCTGTCGCTGACCGCGACGCGGGCGCTCGCCGCCGGGGCGATCGGGCTGTTCCCGTTCCTCGCACGGGTCCGGGCGCTGCGCGTGTACGCGGGCTTCCGGCCGTACCTGCCGGACCACCTGCCGGCGATCGGGCCCGATCCGCGGGCGCCCGGTCTGTTCCACGCCTGCGGGCACGAGGGCGCCGGCATCGGACTCGCCCCCGGCACCGGACTGCTGATCGCGCAGGCGCTCACCGGGAAGGCGCCGGAACTGGACCTCACACCGTTCCGGCCGGAGCGGTTCGACAGCGAGGGAGGCGACGCCCGGTGAATCCAGGGGAGTTGACGCGGGCCCGGCCGGGGCCGCCCTGCACCGTGACCTTCGACGGCCGGCCCCTTGAGGCGCTGCCGGGCCAGACGGTCGCGGCGGCGCTGTGGGCGGCGGGCGTGACGGCCTGGCGCAGCACACGGGGCGCCGGGCGGCCCCGCGGGGTGTTCTGCGGGATCGGGGTGTGCTTCGACTGCCTGGTCACCGTCAACGGCCGCCCCAACCAACGGGCGTGCCTGGTTCCGGTGCGTCCGGGCGACGACATCCGCACTCAGCGGGGGACGGGCCGGGACGATGACTGAACGACCGCGCCTCGCCGTCGTCGGCGCGGGCCCCGCCGGGCTCGCCGCGGCGCTGGCGGCGGCCGCACGGGGGGTCCGGGTGACGCTGGTCGACGCCGCCGACCAGGCCGGCGGACAGTTCTACCGGCAGCCCGCCGCCGCCCTCGGCGCCCGCCGGCCGCAGGCCCTGCACCACCAGTGGCGCACCTGGGTACGGCTGCGCGAGGGCCTGGACCGGCACCGCGAGGCCGGCCGGATCACCCACCTGAGTGACCATCATGTCTGGTGTGCGGCACGGGACTCCGACTCCGGTGCGCTCGCCGTGCACGCCCTGCTCGGCCCCGCGCAGGAGGACGGTGTCACCGTGCACGCCGACGCGGTACTGCTCGCCACCGGCGGGTACGAACGGGTGCTGCCCTTCCCCGGCTGGACGCTGCCCGGGGTCGTCACGGCGGGCGGCGCGCAGGCCATGCTCAAGGGCGGCCTCGTACTGCCCGGCCGCACGGTGGTGGTGGCCGGGACCGGGCCGCTGCTGCTGCCGGTGGCCGCCGGGCTCGCCGCGGCCGGCGCACGCGTCGCCGCGCTGGTGGAGTCCGCCGGCCCCGGCCCGCTGCTCCACCGGGCACCCGCCCTGGCCGCCCAGCCCGGCAAACTCGCCGAGGGCGCCGGCTACGCGGCCCGGCTGCTGCGGCACGGTGTGCGCGCCCTGACCCGGCACACCGTCGTGACGGCGCACGGCACCGACCGGCTGGAGGCGGTGACGGTGGCCGCGCTCGGCCGGGACGGGCACCCGCGGCCCGGCAGGACCCGGCGCATCGCCTGCGACACCCTGGCCGTGGGCCACGGCATGCTGCCGCACACCGACCTCGCCGAGACCCTCGGCTGCACCCTGTCCGGCACCGCCGTACGGGTCGACGCCGAGCAGCGCACCGACGTGCCCGGCGTCTGGGCCGCCGGGGAGGCCACCGGGGTCGGCGGCGCGGCGCTCGCACTCGCCGAGGGGCACATCGCCGGGTGCTCGGCCGCCGCCCGGCTGCGCGGCACCACCCCCGACCCGCACGGCTGGGCCGCCGCAGCCCGGGCCCGCGGCCGGCTGCGCGCGTTCGCCACGGCCCTGGACGAGGTCTACGCCCCGCCGGCGGGGTGGGCGGACCGGATCCCGGACGCGACGGTGGTGTGCCGCTGCGAGGAGGTGACCGCCGGAGAGGTGCGCGGGGCCGTGGAGTCGCTCGGCGCCGGGGACCTGCGCACGGTGAAGCTGCTGACCCGGGCCGGGATGGGCTGGTGCCAGGGGCGGATGTGCGCACCCGCGGTGGCCGGCCTGACGGGCTGTCCGCTCACCGCCGGACGGCGGCCGTTCGCCCGCCCGGTACCGCTCGGCGTCCTCGCCGCCCTGCCGGAGCCGGAGTGAGGCGACAGCCCGCCGCACTCCGGGCCGGCCTTCCGCTCAGTAATATGTCACACCCCATTGAATGAGGGACCAGTCATGACCCACCCTGAGCACCACCGCCCCTGGCGCGGCATCCTCGTCGCCACCGCCCTCCCCCTGCGCGCCGACCTCTCGGTCGACCACGACCGCTACGCCGAGCACTGCGCCTGGCTGGTCGCCAACGGCTGTGACGGCGTCGTGCCGAACGGCTCGCTCGGGGAGTACCAGGTCCTCACTCCCGAGGAGCGTGCCCGGGTGGTGGAGACCGCCGTGGCCGCGATCGGCGGGGAGCGGGTGATGCCGGGCGTCGCCGCGTACGGCTCGGCCGAGGCCCGCCGCTGGGCCGAGCACGCGGCCGAGGCCGGCTGCGCGTCGGTGATGCTGCTGCCGCCCAACGCCTACCGCGCCGACGAGCGCGCGGTCCTCGCCCACTATGCGGAGGTCGCGAAGGCGGGCCTGCCGGTGGTGGCGTACAACAACCCGATCGACACCAAGGTCGACCTCGTGCCCGAACTCCTCGCCCGGCTGCACGGCGAGGGGCTCGTCCACGCCGTCAAGGAGTTCTCCGGCGACGTCCGCCGCGCCTACCGCATCGCCGAACTCGCGCCGGAACTGGACCTGTTGACCGGCGCCGACGACGTGCTGCTGGAGCTGGCGGTGGCCGGTGCCAAGGGCTGGGTGGCCGGCTACCCGAACGCGCTGCCGCGCGCCTCGGCGCAGCTGTACCGGGCCGCGCTGGCCGGTGACCTCGCCACCGCGCTCCCCCTGTACCGGCAGCTGCACCCGCTGCTGCGCTGGGACTCCAGGACGGAGTTCGTGCAGGCGATCAAACTGTCCATGGACGTCGTCGGGCGGTACGGCGGCCCGGTGCGCCCGCCGCGCGTCCCGCTGCTGCCCGGGCAGGAGGCCGCGGTCCGCGCGGCCACCGAGAAGGCCGTCGCCGCCGGCCTGGCGTGAGAGGAGCCGGACCATGCGCAGCACACTCGTCCTGCACGCCGTCGACTCGCACACCGAGGGCATGCCGACCCGCGTGATCACCGGCGGGATCGGCACCATCCCCGGCGCGACCATGAACGAACGGCGGCTGTGGTTCCGCGCACACCGCGACGACGTCAGACAGCTGCTGATGAACGAGCCGCGCGGGCACGCCGCGATGAGCGGCGCGATCCTCCAGCCGCCGGCCCGCCCGGACTGCGACTGGGGCGTGGTCTACATCGAGGTCTCCGGCTATCTGCCGATGTGCGGGCACGGCACGATCGGCGTGGCGACCGTGCTGGTGGAGACCGGCATGGTGGAGGTCACGGAACCGGTGACCACGATCCGGCTCGACACCCCGGCGGGAGTCGTGATCGCCGAGGTCGCGGTGGAGGACGGCGCCGCGCGGCACGTGACGCTCAGGAACGTGCCGTCGTTCGCCGTCGCCCTGGACCGCGAGATCACCCTCCCGGACGGCCGTACCGTCGGCTACGACCTGGCCTACGGCGGCAACTTCTACGCGATCCTGCCGCTCGACGCCTTCGGGCTGCCCTTCGACCGCGCCCGCAAGGACGACATCCTCGCGGCCGGCCTGTCCCTGATGGACGCGATCAACGCGGAGGCGGAGCCGGTGCATCCGGAGGACCCCTCGATCCGGGGCTGCCACCACGTCCACCTCTACGCGCCCGGCGCCACGGCCCGGCACTCCCGGCACGCCATGGTCATCCACCCCGGCTGGTTCGACCGCTCCCCGTGCGGCACGGGGACCAGCGCGCGCATGGCGCAACTGCACGCGCGCGGCGACCTCCCGCTGCACACCGAGTTCGTGAACGAGTCGTTCATCGGCACCCGCTTCACCGGCCGGCTGCTGGGGACGGCGGAGGTCGGCGGAGCGCCGGCCGTGCTGCCCAGCTTCACCGGCCGTGCCTGGATCACGGGGACCGCGCAGTACCTGCTGGACCCGGACGATCCGTTCCCGCGCGGGTTCGTCCTCTAGACTCACACCGGTGATGCGTGACATGGCACAGAACACCCAGGGCGCCGAGATGCCCGCGCTCCCCCGGCTCGGCGGCCGGCGGAGCAGCTACCGCGAGCGGGTCGCGGACGCCCTGCGCGCCGCGCTGATCGCGGGCGAGCTGCGGCCGGGCGAGGTCTACTCGGCGCCCTCGCTGGCCGCCCGGTTCGGCGTCTCGGCCACCCCGGTGCGGGAGGCGATGCTCGACCTGGCCAAGGAGGGGCTGGTCGACACCGTGCCCAACAAGGGCTTCCGGGTCACCGCCGTCTCCGACCGGCAGCTGGACGAGTACACGCACATCCGGGAGCTCGTCGAGATCCCCACCGTGGTGGACCTCGCCCGCACGGCCGACCGCGTCTCCCTGGAGGCGCTGCGCCCGGCGGCCCGGGAGATCGTCACCGCCGCCGCGGCCGGTGACCTGATCGCCTACGTCGAGGCCGACACCCGCTTCCACCTCGGACTGCTCGCCCTCGCGGGCAACGCCCACCTGGTCGAGGTCGTCGCCGACCTGCGCAAACGCTCCCGTCTGTACGGCCTGACCGCACTGGTGGAGGCGGGCCGGCTGCTCGCCTCGGCCGAGGAGCACCTGGAGCTGCTGGACGCCCTGCTGGAGCGCGACGAGAAGGCCGTGCGCACGGTCATGACCCGGCACCTGGGGCACGTGCGCAGCCTCTGGGCGGCGACGGACTGATCGCCTCCGGCGCCGGACATCTCACGGCCGGGCCTCCGCGCCGCGACGCTTTTTGCAGCATCCGGCGGCCCACACGGGACAAAAAGCGGCGATTTTGAGCCACATCGGTACATCCCCGACCATGGGACGCGTCCCGGTGATCCCGGGAACGTCAGTTCCATGAGAGGCGCACCACCCATGCACAACACCGGAACCGTCCCGCAGTCGGCTCCGGCCCCCGCGGAGATCCCCGCGGAGACCCCCACGGCTCCCGCCGAGGACCCGCACGGCGACAGCGGCAGGCATGCCCGCCGGTTCGGCCTGCCCGTCGCCACCGCGCTGGTCATGGGCAACATCATCGGCGGCGGCATCTTCCTGCTCCCCGCGTCCATCGCCCCCTACGGCACGGTCAGCCTGGTCGCCTTCGGCGTGCTGACCGTCGGCGCCATCGCACTGGCCCTGGTCTTCGGCCGGCTCGCCGCGCGCGACCCGCGGACCGGCGGTCCCTATGTGTACGCACGCGAGGCGTTCGGCGACTTCGCGGGCTTCCTCGCGGCCTGGTCGTACTGGATCACCACCTGGGTGTCGAACGCCGCGCTCGCCGTGGCCGCCGTCGGCTACCTCGACGTGCTGGTCCCGGTGAACCAGCACCGCTGGACCGCCTGCCTGGCCGCGCTGGTCCTGCAGTGGCTGCCCGCCCTCGCCAACTTCGCGGGCACCCGGTACGTGGGTGCGGTCCAGCTGGTGTCCACCGTGCTGAAGTTCGTTCCGCTGCTGCTCGTCGCGGTCGGCGGCCTGTTCTTCTTCGACCCCGACCGGCTCGGCCCGTTCAACTCCAGCGGTCAGGGCGCGGTCGGCGCGGTGTCGGCCTCCGCCGCCCTGCTGCTCTTCTCCTACCTCGGGGTGGAGTCCGCCGCGGTCAGCGCGGGCGAGGTGCGCAACGCCCGCCGCAACGTGGGGCGCGCCACCGTGATCGGGACCGCGGGCGCCGCGCTGGTGTACCTGCTGGGCACGCTGTCGGTGTTCGGCACGGTCGCGCACGACCGCCTGGTGACCTCCACCGCCCCGTTCTCGGACGCCGTGAACACGATGTTCGGCGGCAGCTGGGGCGGTACGGCCGTGGCGCTCGCCGCCCTCGTGTCGATGACCGGCTGCCTCAACGGCTGGACCCTGCTGAGCGCCCAGACACCGTACGCGGCGGCCCGCGACGGGCTGTTCCCGAGCGCCTTCACGCGCCGGCGGCGGGGCGTGCCCACCGTCGGGGTGGGCGTGACGGTCGTCCTCGCCTCGCTGCTCACCGTCTACAACTACTTCTCGGGCTCGAGCCGGGTCTTCGAGGTCCTGGTCCTGGTCACCACGTTCACCGCGACGGTCCCGTACCTGCTGGCCGCCGCCGCGCAGATCTTCCACCTCGTGTCCGGCCGTCCCGGGGCGGTCGACCGGTCCCGGCTGGTGCGGGACTGCGTGGTCACCGCGGTGGCCGCCGTCTTCTCGGTGTGGCTGATGGCGGGCGCCGGCTACGCGGCGGTCTACCAGGGCGTGCTGTTCCTGTTCGTCGGGATCATCGTCTACGCCGTGATGGCGGCGCGGCGGCAGCGCAAGCAGGCACCGTCCCCGGCGACCGGTCGCTGAGGTCCCGGCCGGCCGGTCTCCCTCAGGCGCTGCCGGACGCCGTGCGCGGGGGCGTGCTGTGCACGCCGGGCCGGTACTTGGGGACGCGGATGGTGATCTTCATGCCGGCTCCGACGCCGGTCTCGATCACCAGCCCGTGGTCGTCGCCGTAGACCTGCCGCAGCCGCTCGTCCACGTTGCGCAGCCCGATGCCGGCCGACGGGCTGCCCTCGCCGCGCAGGATCCGGCGGAGCCGGTCCGGTTCCATGCCGACCCCGTTGTCCTCGATGACGATCCGGGCCAGCGCCCCCTCGTCCAGCGCGGTGATGCCGATCCGGCTGCGCTCGACGCTCTCCTCCAGCCCGTGCTTGACGGCGTTCTCCACCAGCGGCTGGAGGCACAGGAAGGGCACCGTCACGGGCAGCACCTCGGGAGCGATCTGGAGGGTCACGCGCAGCCGCTGCCCGAACCGGGCGCGGACCAGTTCCAGGAACTGCTCGACGGAACGCAGCTCCTCGGCCAGGGTGGTGAACTCGCCGTGCCGGCGGAAGGAGTAGCGGGTGAAGTCGGCGAACTCCAGGAGGAGCTCGCGTGCCCGCTCGGGGTCGGTGCGGACGAACGAGGCGATCGCCGCGAGGGAGTTGTAGATGAAGTGCGGGGAGATCTGCGCGCGCAGCGCCCGGATCTCCGCCTCGATCAGTCCCGTGCGGGCCCGGTCGAGCTCGGCGAGTTCGAGCTGTACGGACACCCAGCGCGCCACCTCCCCGGCGGCCCGCAGGAGGGACGCCGACTCCCGCGCACCGAGCACGACGAGGGCGCCGAGCACCCGCCGTTCGACGGTGAGCGGGACGGCGGCGCCCCAGCGCACGGGACAGTCCGGGTCGGGGCAGCCGACGGCGAAGGTCTGGGCGCGGCCGGTGTCCAGCACCTGACGGACCCGGTCCGAGACGGTGTCCTCGTGGTGCCGGCCCGGTCCGTCCCAGGCCAGCGGCCGGTCCCGGTCGGTGAGGCCGAGCGTGGCCGTGCCGAACAGCGGCCGGAGCCGTCGTACCGCCTTGCGGGCCGCGTCCTCGGTGAGCCCGGCGCGCAGCGGTGGCGCGGCCAGCGACGCGGTGTGCAGGGTGTGGAAGGTGGCGCGTTCCACGGGGGTGCCGGGGTCCGTCCCGCCCTCGGCGGCGCGCCGGGCCAGCAGGCGTCCGGCGGCGAGGCCCCCGGCGAACAGCAGCGGGGCCCCGGCGGCGAGGAGGGCGAACCCGTTCACGCGCGGGCCTCCTCGGCCGCGGGCCGGTGGGTCGTCATGGGGTGGTCACTCCTCGGTGGGTGGTGGGCGCGCCCCGGCCGGCGGGGCGTTCGGGCAGGTGGAGGCGGGCCATGGCGGCCTCGGTGCCGGCCGGGATCCGGTGCCGGGTGGCCAGGGACGTCACGATCATGGTCAGGAAGCCGAGCGGTACGGACCACACGGCCGGCCACGCGAGCAGGGTGTGCGCCCAGCCGTCGGTCAGGGGCCCGGCGATCGTCAGGGTGACCGCGACGAGGGCGCTGCCGCCCCCGGTGAGCAGTCCCGCGATGGCGCCGGGTGCGGTGAGGCCGCGCCACCAGATGCCGAGCACCAGCAGCGGGCAGAAGGAGGAGGCGGCCACCGCGAAGGCGAGGCCGACCGCGTTGGCGACGGGGAGGTTGCCCGCGGCCACGCTCACCGTGACGGGCACGGCGACCGCCAGCAGCGTCGCCAGCCGGAAGTGGCGCACGCCGAGCGAGGGCAGCACGTCCTGGCTGAGCACGCCCGCGACGGACAGGGTGAGTCCGGAGGCGGTGGACAGGAAGGCCGCGCAGGCGCCGGCGGCGATCAGCGCGCCGAGCAGGTCGCCGCCGGCACCGCCGACGAGCCGTTCCGGCAGGACGAGCACCGCGGCGTCCGTGGTGCCGGTGAGCAGCAGGTCGGGGGCGTAGATCCGGCCGAGCAGGCCGTAGAGGGGCGGCAGCAGGTAGAAGCCGCCGACCAGGGCGAGCACGATCACGGTGGTGCGCCGGGCGGCGCGGCCGTCGGGGTTGGTGTAGAAGCGGACGAGGACGTGGGGCAGCCCCATGGTGCCGAGGAAGGTGGCGAAGATCAGCCCGTACGTCGTGTACAGGGGGTGGTCGTCCTTGCCGCCCGACAGGGGCGCCGCCCAGCTGGAGGCTCCGGTGCGCCGTCCGTCGTCGGACGCGCGCTCGGGCACCGGCGAGTCCGGCGGGAACCGGAGGGTCGTCCCGGCGCGGACCTGGTGCACCCCGGGGTCCAGCAGCAGACGGCCGCCGTCGTAGCGCTGTCCGTCCACGGAGCCGGTCACCACGGCCCGCAGCGGCGTCTCGATCCTGATGCGGACGGTGGTCTCGACGGTGACCTGGGTGTGCCGGCGGAAGGTCGGCGGCTCGTCCAGGGCGTCGGCGGGGCGCGGGTCGCCGTGCCAGGCGACCACCAGGAAGATCGCGGGCACGAGGAGCGCGGTCAGTTTCAGGCAGTACTGGAAGGCCTGGACGAAGGTGATGCTGCGCATGCCGCCGGCGGCCACGGCCAGGGTGACGACGACGGCGACGAGCACCCCGCCGAGCCAGCGCGGCGCGCCGGTGACCAGGCCCAGGGTGAGGCCCGCGCCCTGGAGCTGGGGCAGCAGGTAGAGCCAGCCGACGCCGACGACCAGCACGCTGGCGACGCGCCGGGCGGCCCGCGACTCCAGCCGCGCGTCGGCGAAGTCGGGCAGGGTGTAGGCCCCGGAGCGGCGCAGCGGGGCGGCGACGAACACGAGCAGCACGAGGTAGCCGGCGGCATAGCCGACGGGGAACCAGAGCATGTCGACGCCCTCCGCGGCGACGAGTCCGGCGATGCCGAGGAAGGAGGCCGCCGACAGGTACTCGCCGCTGATGGCCATGGCGTTGAGGTACGGCGGGACGGTACGGGAGGCGACGTAGAAGTCGGAGGTGGTGCGGGAGATGCGCAGCCCCGCCGAGCCGATCACCAGCGTCGCGACGACCGCCGCGGACACGGCCACGATGCCGTACGTCTGGTTCACCCGGCGGCCCCCGCGCGGCCGGGCCGGTGTCGTCGGGCCTCGGTCACCGTCAGGCCCTTTCGGCGAGGTCCGCGGTGTCCCGTTCGTTGCGTTCGGCGCGTACGACGTACCAGCGGCCGAGGACGACGAGCGCCGGGTAGACGGCGACGCCGAGTACGGCCCAGACGATCAGGGCGGCGCCCGGCCGGGCTCCCGTGTCCGGCAGGGCCGTGAAGACGAGGGGCAGCGGCCCGAGCAGGACGACGAGCAGACCGAACGCGAGGAGCCCCAGCCGGAGTTGACGGCGTATCAGGGAGCGCAGGGCAAGGGATTCGACGGCCGGAGGCTCCTTCCTCCCCCGGACGGCACCGGGGCGGGCGTCACCTCGGACCGCCCGGCTCCCCCGGCCCGCGGGGTCCACGCGGGCGGCACGCGGAGTCCCCGTGACCACTTCACGTCGAGGAGTCCCAGGTGCACCCATGCCGCGTCCTCCGACCGCGATGATCACACTTCGCAGTGGAGTGTACGCACCAGGGAACCAAAGCGACAGCTTCCGGTCAGCGACCGTTGCCGGGCGGGTCCGTGGTGGCCTTCCCGAACAGCAGGTCCCGCAGTTCACGGGCGCAGCGACGGCTCACGACCAGCACCGACGCGCCGATCCTGACCGTCAGCCTGCCCCCGTCGACCCGTAGCGTGTCGATGCGGGCCAGGGAGACGAGATGGCGCCGGTGGATCCGCACGAAACCTCTCGCCCGCCAGCACTCCTCCAGCGTGGACAGCGGGATGCGCACCAGGTGGCTGCCCTGGCGGGTGTACAGCCGCGCGTGGTCGCCATGGGCCTCGGCACGGGTGATGTCGGCGACGGGCAGGAACCGTGCGCCGCCCTCGCCGTCCACCGTGACACCGTCGGCGAGCGACCGGGCCCCGGGCGGGTGCCCCGGGTGGGGGGCGCGGTCGGCCGCGAGCCGCCGGACCGCCTCGGCCAGGCGCTCGCGCCGCACCGGCTTGAGCAGCCAGTCGACGACCCGGAGCCCGGGCGCCCGGAGGGCGTACTCCTCGTGCTCCGCGTGCGCGGTGACGAAGACGACGCGGGGCGGCTCGGCGCGGCCGGCGAGCAGCCGGGCGAGGTCCAGGCCGCCCAGACCCGCCATGCGGATGTCCAGGAACACCGCGTCGACGTCCGCCGCGCCGTCCGGCCCCCGCGGGCCCAGCCGCCGCAGCGCCTCGGCCGCTCCGAGGACCCCTTCGGCCGACCGCACCCGGGGATCGGCCCGCAACAGGAACAGCAGTTCGGCGAGCGCCGGTTCCTCGTCATCGACGGCCAACACCCGAAGCACGGCGACTCCCCCCGGCGGACGGACGGGAACCGCGGGTGCGGTGTCCCCGTGCCGGAGCACGGGGTGCGGGGCCGGCGGGTTCAACGGGGCCTGCCTCCGGCTTGCCCCCTGCGGGGTGACGCGCGTCGCATCGCCGCGTTCCGGTTTGACCTCAAGCGCTTGAAGTGCCGGAGGCTTGACCACATGGCAGGAAGCACAGACCGAGCGACGGGTCTGACCATCCAGGAGATGGCCCGGCGATCGGGTTTCACCGAGCCCACACTCCGCTACTACGAGAAGATCGGCCTGCTGGGCAGGGTCGCCCGCGACGAGTCCAGCGGCCATCGCCGCTACGACCCGGCGACCGCGGACCGTGTCGAGGCGCTGGCCTGCCTGCGGTCGGCGGGGATGACGGTCAGCGGCATGCGCCGCTACCTGGATCTGCTCGCCCGGGGCGACTCCGCGGCGGCCGAGCAGCGGGAGCTGTTCGCCGCACAGGCGGAGAAGCTGGCCGCCGACATCGAGCGGCTTCGGCTCCGCCTGGCGTACCTGCGCGGCAAGGCAGACCTCTGGGACGCCCGGGTCCGTGGGGACCCCGACGCCGAGAAGCGGGCGATCGAAGACGTCACGCGCGTCATGGACCAGTTCACCGACTGAAGGACCGAGCAGAATGAACACGCACAAGGCCGTAGACCCCGCCTCGGAACGCGGGACGGTACTCGTCACCGGTGGTACCGGCCTCGTCGGCAGCCACTCGATCGCCCGGCTGATCGACGAGGGGTACCGGACCCGTGTGACCGTCCGGGAATCCGGACAGGAGGCCCAGGTCCGCGCGGCGCTCCGGCGGGCCGGGGTCGATCCGGCGGACCGGCTGGAGTTCGCCGTCGCCGACCTCGGCGCCGACGGGGGCTGGGCGCAGGCCATGGACGGTGCCGGGCACGTACTGCACCACGCCTCGCCCTTCCCCACCACTCCGCCGAAGACGGAGGACGACGTCATCCGCCCGGCCCGTGACGGTGCGCTGCGGGTCCTCTCCGCGGCCCGGAAGGCCGGCGTCCCCCGCGTGGTGATGACGTCGTCCTTCGCCGCGGTCGGATACACGGTGAAGCCCGGCAACCGCTACTCGGAGGAGGACTGGACCGACCCGGACACCGAGGGCCTGCCCGCCTACCACAAGTCCAAGGTGCTCGCCGAGCGCGCGGCCTGGGACCACGTCCACGAGCACGGGGACATCGAGTTGACGGTCGTCAACCCCACCGGCATCTTCGGTCCCCCACTGGGCGACCGGCCCTCCGGTTCCGTCGGTCTGGTCGCCGGCATGCTGACCGGGCGGATGCCCGTGGTGCCGGTCATGTACTTCGGCGTCGTCGACGTACGGGACGTGGTGGACCTGCACCTGCGCGCCATGCTGCACCCGAAGGCGGCGGGAGAGCGTTTCATCGCCGTCGGCGGACCGTCCGTCAGCCTCTTCGGGATAGCACAGGTCCTGCGGGAGCACTTCCCCGCCGCGGCCGGTGTGCTGCCCCGCGAGGAGTTGACCATCGAACAGGTGCGGGAGGCCGCGAAGACGGAACCGGCCCTGCGCGACGCCGCGGCCCTGGGCGGCCGCGTCCCCGTCATCAGCAACGACAAGGCCCGTTCCGTGCTGGGGTGGGAGCCTCGCGACATCGTCGAGACGATCGTGGCGACCGCGGACGGCCTGATCCGGTCGGGACTCACGCTGCCCGAGGCCGGCTGAACCACCGCGCTCCGGGCGGTCCGGGCCCCGGGCACAAGACAGGGCCGGTTCCGGAAGACTCCGGAACCGGCCCTGACCACGACTCTCACGAGTCGGGACGACAGGATTTGAACCTGCGACCCCTTGACCCCCAGTCAAGTGCGCTACCAAGCTGCGCCACGTCCCGCCGCGGTCTCACGCGGAGCGTTCCGCGTGATCACGCAGGTCAACCCTACCGCACCTGAGCGGGTGCCCGTGTCGGCCCCGGTACGGCGTCGGGGGCGGCCGGGCGGCGGGTGCGGCGGACCGGGACGAGGAGGGCGGCGCCGGTCGCGGCCAGGCACAGGACGGCGAGCAGGGCCCAGCCGTGGGTGTAGCCGGAGGCGTAGGGCAGGCCCGAGGGCTGGAGCCGGCCGGTGACCAGGACGCTGGTGAGCGCGGCGCCGACCGAGCCGCCGATGGTGCGGATGTTGGCGTTCATGCCGGTCGCGGCGCCGGTCTGCTCGGCCGGCACGCTGCCCACGATCAGGTTGGCCATCGAGGCGAAGGCGAGTCCGATACCGAGGCCGAACAGGCCGGAGACGACGGCCACCTGCCACTGCTCGTCATGCCACAGGGTGAGGAAGCCGCAGGCCAGCGCGCCGAGCGCGGCACCCGTGGTGAGCAGGGCCTTCGCTCCGACGCGGGGCTCCAGGCGGCCGGACAGGACGCCGGAGAGGAACATCGCGACCAGCATCGGCAGCATGAGCAGACCGGACGCGGTGACGCTGGCGCCGAAGCCGTAGCCGGCCGCGGACGGCGTCTGGACGAAGCCCGGCAGGAAGGACCAGATGGAGTACATGCCGGCGCCGAACAGCAGCGCGGCCGTGTTGGTCGTCCACACCGCGGGCAGCCGCAGCACCCGCAGATCGATGAGCGGGGACCGCGAGCGGGCCTCGGTCGCCAGCCACACGCCGAACAGCACGACGGCGGCGGCGAACAGACCGAGCACCTTCGCCGAGCCCCAGCCCCACCGGCCGGCCTGGCTCAGCGGCAGCAGCAGGGCCACCAGCCAGCCGGAGAGCAGCACGGCCCCGCTCCAACTGACCTTCCCCTCCGCCCGCTTGGGCGACTCGGGGACGTAGCGCAGCGCGATCAGGACCGTCGCGGCGACGATCCCCACCGGGATCCAGAACAGCCAGCGGTAGTCGAGCGCGGACACGATCGGGCCGGCGGCCACGATGCCGACCCCGCCGCCGGCGGCGATCACGGCGGAGAGGTTGCTGATGCTGCCGCTGACCTCGCCGGGGGCGAACTCGTCACGGATGACGCCGAAGGAGAGGGGGAAGAGGGCACCGCCGACGCCCTGGACGACCCGGGCGATGATGAGCACGCCGATGTTCGGGGCCAGCGCGGCGACGAGACAGCCCGCGAGGACGGCCAGCAGGACGGCGACGAGGGTCCGCTTCTTGCCGACGAGGTCGCCGACCCGGCCGAGGATCGGGGTGAAGACCGAGGCGGACAGCAGATAGGCCGTCATCACCCAGGTCGCGGTGGACTGCGAGGTGTGCAGGGCGTGCTGGACGGTCGGCAGGGCCGGCGCGATCAGCGACTGGAGCATGGAGAACACGCCGGCACCGGTCGCGAGGACCGCGAAGGTGAGGCGAGTGGACGCGCGGGGCATGAGGAAGCCTCTCCGGAATCAGGGATGCGGAGGGAGAACAGGGACGTGGAGGGCGGTACCGGGTGGGCCGGATACCGAGGGGCGCGGTCGTACGGGCCGCGCCGCGGGGATGCCCGGAGCCGGCCCCGCGGGCCGCGTCCGGCCACGGCGGAGCCGACCCCGCACTGTTAAAGTGGAGGTGTGCCTCCACTGTAGCGGAGGTAGACCTCCGGTTCCAGTCGATTCCCTCCCGGGAGGCAGCAGTGACGGCCACGCCGTTCCCCGTCGGCGAGATCGTGGCGGCCCGCCGGCCGCACCGTAAGGACGCCGCCCGCAACTACGACGCCCTGCTCGACGCCGCCCGCGAGGCGTTCGCGGAGCACGGCGCCGACGCCTCCCTGGAGGACATCGCCCGCCGCGCGGGGGTCGGCATCGGCACCCTGTACCGCAACTTCCCGACCCGCCGCGACCTGTTCGAGAGCGTCTACGCCGACGAGGTCAACGCCCTGTGCCGGGCGGCCGTGGAGCTCGCGGACCGGGAGCCGTGGGAGGCGCTGACGGCCTGGCTGAACCGGTTCGCCGGGTACATGGTCACCAAGCGCGCCGTGCGCGAGGCGCTCGACGGCGAGTCCGGAATCTTCCAGTCCTGCCGTGACTCGATGTACGCGGCCGGCGGCCCCCTGCTGGAGCGCGCGCAGCGGGCCGGTGTCGCCCGGGCGGACATGGACTTCGGTGATCTGCTGCGGATGGTCGCCGGGATCACCGCGACGGCGTTCGAGGACGACGCCCAGCGCGACCGGGTCCTCGCCATCGCCCTGGACGGGGTGCGCGCGTCCCGCTGAACCCCGCCCCCTACTTGATGACCGCGTTCGCCACCACCACCACGACCCCCAGGCACGCGTCCCCCAGTCCCATGAGGACGGCGGTCGGCCAGCGGCGCGCCGACCAGCGGGCGGTGACGAGGCCGATGCCGAAGAGGATCACGATGTTGAGGACGAAGGCCGCGTACTCGACGCCCTTCGCGGGCCACCACCCCCAGCGCGCGCCCGCGAGCAGGAAGACCGTCGGCAGCACGGCCGTGACCAGCGGCCACTCGTTGCGCATGGCGAGCAGGACGTCCCACCGGCCGTGCGGGGTGCGCTCGGCGATGTAGTGGGCGTACCCGTGGGCGAGGGCGGAGGCGCACGCGGTCACCAGCACCCACGCGGCGTCGTAGCCGCGGACATCGGCGGACGTGTGCCCGTACTGGGTGAGCGCCGCGACCATGGAGCTGGCGAGGACGGCGCCGTACACCCCGCCGAACAGGACGATCTCCCGTGTGCCGTGCTGCCGGGGCGGCGCCGGGCCGGCCGCCGTGGAGTCAGCCATGCCCCCACGATCACCCGGGCCCCGCGCCCCCGCCAGCCGGCGCTCCCCGACGAAGTGTCCCGCGACCAGGCCCGATGCCCCACACCCTGTCCATGGCGGCGCGGCCGGCGCACCGGACAGGGTCGGCTGCATGACGCACAGTTTCGCGCTCCGCATCCCCGACGCCGACCTCGAACCCGAACCCCTGGACCCGGGGCGGATCGTGGCCGGGAACCCCGAGGTGACGGGGAAGGTGCTGTGGGAGTCGGCGGACGGCCGGCAGCTCCGCGGGATCTGGCAGATCACGCCGGGAGTGGTCACGGACACGGAGGCGGACGAGCTGTTCGTGGTGATCAGCGGCTCGGCGACCATCGAGGTCGAGGACGGGCCGACGCTGACGGTGGGGCCCGGCGACATGGCGGTGCTCCACGCGGGCGACCGTACGACGTGGACCGTGCACGAGACGCTGCGCAAGGCCTACGCGATCAGCCTGTGAGGCCGTCTGCCGACGTGCGGCCGGTCAATCCGTGAGGCCGTCCCCGGGCGGCCCCGTCGTCCCCCGGATCTCCAGCGTCGGCGCGGCCAGCCGTACCCGCCCCTCGCCGCCCGGCCGTTCGAAGCGGTCCAGCAGACAGCGGGCGGCGCGCCGGCCCACCTCGTGCGGAGCGGTGTCGACGGTGGTCAGCCAGAGGTGCCGCAGCCGGGAGACGCCGGTGTTGTCGTACCCGGTCACCGACAGCTCGCCGGGCACCCGCACCCCCAGCTCGCCGGCCGCCGACAGCGCTCCCACCGCGGCCATGTCGTTGACGGCGAAGAGCGCGGTGGGCCGCTCGCGGCGGCTGAGCAGGCGGACGGTCCCGCGGTAGCCGCCCTCCTCGGTCAGGTCACCGGGTTCGACGAGCGGCTCGGCGCCGTGCGCCCGCATCGCCGCCTCGAAGCCCCGCCGGCGCAGCGCGCCGACGGCGCCGTGGCCGGCGAGGTGCGCGATCCTGCGGTGGCCGAGCCCGAGCAGGTGCTCGGTGGCGAGCCGGGCGCCCCGCTCGTCGTCCCCGGCGACGACGTCCACGCCCGGCGGCTGTGCCTCGCGCGCGCCCGCCACGACCACCGGCATCCGCGGCGCGAGCGCGCCGAGGCCGACCGCGTCCGGGACCGTGCCGACCACCACCAGTCCGTCGACGCCCAGGTCCAGGAAGGGCTCGGCGAGGTCGTGGCCCATCCGGCGGCCGAGGCGGGCATCGGCGAGGAGCATGTGCAGACCGGCCGCGTGCAGCAGGGAGTTCAGCCCCTCGAGCAGCTCCACGAACCAGGGGTTGCGCAGGTCGTCCAGGAGGACACCGATGGTGCGGGTGCGCCGCTCGCTCAGGCTGCGGGCCGCCGCGTTCGGCCGGTAGCCCAGCTCGCGCACGGCTCGCAGGACCGCCTCCCGCTTCTCGGGGCGTACCGGACCGGAGCCGCGCAGCACCAGGGAGACGAGCGACTTGGACACGCCCGCCCGTTCGGCGACGTCACGGATCGTCGGCGGTCTCATGGGATGGACCGTTCCATGCGCCGCGCCGCGCTGTCAAAGGGTTGACACGCTGGTCATGTCCGAACAAAGGTGGCCGCGGATCGTACCTGGACCGGTCCAACCGCCGGTCCGAGAAAGAGGGGCTGTCATGGTGGACGCGCTCGGTGTCGCCGTCATCGGGTTCGGCTGGATGGGCCGGGTGCACACCCAGGCGTACGCCCGTCTCCCGCACCACTACCCCCGGCTGCCGCTGCGGCCCCGGCTGGTCACGGTCGCCGAGGAGGTGCCGGGGCGGGCGGAGGAGGCCGCCGAGCGGTTCGGGTTCGCCTCGGCGACCCGGGACTGGCGCGAGGTGGCCGCCGACCCGCGCGTGCAGGCGGTGAGCGTCACCGCGCCGAACTTCCTGCACCGGGAGATCGGGGTGGCGATGGCCGAGGCCGGCAAGCACCTGTGGATCGAGAAGCCGGTGGGCCTGACCGCCGATGACGCCCGCGCGGTCGCCGATGCCGTCGCCCGGGCCGGCGTGCAGGGCACGGTCGGCTTCAACTACCGCAACGCGCCCGCCGTCGAGGCCGCACGCGAGCTGATCGCCTCCGGTGACATCGGCACGGTCACCCACGTCCGCATCCGCCTCTTCAGCGACTACGCGGCCCACCCGGACGGCGCCCTGACCTGGCGCTACGAGCGCGAGCGCGGCGGCAGCGGGGTGCTCGGCGACCTCGCCTCGCACGGCGCCGACCTGGCCCGCTTCCTGCTCGGCGACATCGCCTCGCTCACCGCGGACACCGCGGTCTTCGTCCCGCAGCGCGCCCGTCCGAGCGGCGCGACGGCCGGCCACGCCCGGGCCGCCGGCGGCGAGCCGGGCCCGGTCGAGAACGAGGACTACGTCAGCTGCCTGCTCCGCTTCGCCTCCGGCGCCCGGGGCGTCCTGGAGGCCTGCCGGGTCTCGGTCGGCGAGCAGAACAACTACGGCTTCGAGGTGCACGGCACCCGGGGCGCGGTGTTCTGGGACTTTCGCCGGATGAACGAACTGAAGGTGAGCCGGGGCACGACGTACCAGGACCAGCCGGTGAGCACGGTGTACGTCGGCCCGGGTGCCGGCGAGTTCGCCGCGTTCCAGCCGGGCGCGGCCAACGCGATGGGCTACGACGACCTGAAGGTGATCGAGGCCTGCCGCTTCGTGCGCTCCATCGCCGAGGGCACCCCGTACGGCACCACGCTCGCGGACGCGGTGCACAGCGCGACCGTGCTCGACGCGATGGCGGAGTCGGCCGCGAGCGGGGCGTGGGTCACGCTGCCGGGGGCGTAGGCATGTTGTAGGGCGTGACCACCTGGATCGCGGACGGCAGGACCGGCCCGGCCGGCGGCAGCGCGCCGTGGAAGCGCATCACCTCGTGGCAGGCCTCGCGCAGGTCGTGCCGCAGATCGTGGTGGAGCACGGCGGACAGGCGGTGCTCGCGCAGCAGCCGGGTGTTGTCGTGGTCGAGGTCGTGCGCGACGAACACGGCGCACTCGCGGCCGAGGTCGGCGAAGGCCCGCAGGGTGGCGTTGTTGCCGCCGCCGATGGAGTACACCGCCCGGATCCCCGGGTCGCGTTCCAGGGCGGCGCGGACCAGGTCGTACTGCGTGGCGTCCAGGCCCTGCCCCTCGGCGATCTCCACCAGCGTCCGCTCCGGGTGCCGGGCCCGCATGACGCCGCGGAAGCCCATCTCGCGCTCCTCCTCGTTGCGGAAGAAGCCGCTGCTGAGGCTGGTGAGGACGTTGCCGGGCCGGTCGCCGAGCCACTGGCCCGTCAGATAGGCGGCGGTGGCCCCGGCCGCCCGGTTGTCGATACCGACGTAGGCGACGCGTCCGCTCGCCGGCAGGTCGGTGACCAGGGTGACGACCGGTACCCCGGCGGCGGTCAGCCGGCCGACGGCCGCGGTGACCTCGGGGACGTCCGGCGCCTTGAGGATCACGCCCTGCGAGCCGCGCCGGGCGATCCGGTCGAGCGTGCCGACCAGCTCCCGGACCGGGCCCGTCTCACGGAAGTGGAAGCGCGAGCGCACCACGGCCGGGTGCAGGGCGGGCAGTTCGGCCTCCAGGGCGGCGCGCACGGCGGTGGTGAACCGCTCGGGCGCCTGGGCGACGATGTCGACCATGAAGGTACGGCCGACCAGCCGGACCTGCGTGCGCTGCCGGTCCAGATCGGCGATGGCCCGGTGCACCTCCCGCGCGGTGCTCTCCCGCACCCCTCCCCTGCCGTTCAGCACGCGGTCCACGGTGGCCTCGCTGAGGCCGGCCTGACGTGCGATCTCCCGGATCGGGAACGGGTGGCCCATGGACCGTCTCCTTGAGGGGTTTTTGATGGTCGTGTGCTGGTTGTTCGAGGGGTTTGTACTGACAAGAATGACAGGGCCGCGCCGCCGCCGAGACCGAAAGAGGGACACCGATGTCCGTCGCCGCCGTGCCAGGTCGCGCCTGGCTGTCCGAGCAGGACTGTGATCTCGGCGCGTTCCGAGCCCTGGTGGAGCGGACCACGGACGCCGCCGGCTATCCGCACGCCGCGTCCGTCGTGGACAACGTCCTCGTGTACGAGGGCGAGCGGCTGCGGACGGCCGGCGACCGGACCGCGCTGCGGGCCGAGCTGGTGCGGGCGCTCGCCGAGGGTCCCGGGATCGTCGTGGTCCGGGGTGCCTTCCCGGAACCCGACGTCGTCGACCGGGTCACGGCGGTGTTCGAGGCGCTGATCGCCGAGCAGCGGGCCGCGGGCGCGACCGCGGGCGACCACTTCGCCGCGCCGGGCGCCAACGACCGGGTGTGGAACGCGCTGGAGAAGACGGCCCTGTACGACGCCGAGGCGTTCGCCGACTACTACGCCAACGACGTCCTGGCGCTGCTCGCCACCGCCTGGCTGGGCCCCGGCTACCAGGTCACCTCCCAGGTGAACGTGGTCAATCCGGGCGGCGCCGGGCAGACCCCGCACCGGGACTACCACCTCGGCTTCCTGAGCAACGCGGCCGCCGCCGCCTACCCCGCGCACGTGCACCGCCTCTCCCCCGCGCTCACCCTCCAGGGCGCGGTCGCCCACTGCGCCATGCCGGTGGAGTCCGGACCGACGCTGTACCTGCCGTACTCCCAGCTCTACGAGCCGGGCTACCTGGCCTGGCGGCTCCCGGAGTTCCGGGACCACTTCGCGGCCCACCACGTGCAGCTCCCGCTCGACAAGGGCGACGCCGTCTTCTTCAGCCCGGCGCTCTTCCACGCCGCCGGCACCAACCGGACGGCGGACGTCCGGCGCACGGCCAACCTGCTGCAGATCTCGTCCGCGTTCGGCCGCGCGATGGAGACCGTGGACCGCGAGGCGGTGACCAACGCGGTGTTCCCGGTGCTGCTGCGGCGCAAGGCGGCGGGCGCGTCCGAGGAGTGGCTGGACAACGTGATCGCCGCGAGCGCCGAGGGCTACCCCTTCCCCACCAACCTGGACAGCGATCCGCCGGTCGCCGGACTGGCCCCGCCGGCGCAGGCGGACCTGGTGCGGCGGGCGCTGAGGGAGACATGGCGGCCCGCGCGGCTGCGCGAGGAACTGCGGACGGCGGCGGAACGCCGGGAGAGCTGAGGCGGGGCATGGGACTTCTCGACGACAAGGTCGTCCTGGTCAACGGCGGCAGTCAGGGCGTGGGGGCCGCGGTCGCGCGGGCCGCCGTCCGCGAGGGCGCCGTCGTCGCGGTGAGCGGGCGGCGCCCGGAGCCGGGCGAGGCACTGGTGGCGGAGCTGTCGGCGGCCGGCGGCGAGGCCAGGTACGTGCGGGCCGACCTGGCGGACGCCGGACAGGCCAAGGCGTCGGTCGCCCAGGTCGTGGACGCGTACGGCCGGATCGACTGCCTGGTCAACTCGGCCGGGCTGACCTCGCGGGGCACGCTGCTGGACACCACGCCGGAACTGTTCGACGCGCACATCGCGGTCAACCTGAAGGGCCCGTTCTTCGCGATGCAGGCGGCGGTCGCCGACATGACGGCCCGCAAGGCGCCCGGCACGATCGTCAACGTCATCACCTCGTCGGCGCACGGCGGACAGCCGTTCCTCGCGCCGTACGTCGCCGCCAAGGCCGGCCTGGCGGGCCTGACCCGGAACGCGGCGCACGCCCACCGCTGGGACCGCATCCGGATCAACGGGCTCAACATCGGCTGGACCGCGACCGAGGGCGAGGACGCCACCCAGCGGGCCTTCCACGGCGCCGGCGACGACTGGCGGGAGCAGGCGGCGGCCCGGCTGCCGATGGGCAGGCTCGGCCGGCCGGAGGAAATCGCGGACTTCGTGGTCTTCCTGCTGTCGGAGCGGTCGGGGGTGGTCACCGGCTCGGTGATCGACTGGGACCAGAACGTGCTCGGCGGCCTCGACTAGGGTCTTCCGTTTTGATCAGGCCGGATCAGCGAGCCCGGCATGATCCAAACGAGAGGCCCTGGATCCTCAAGCACCAACACTAGGAGCAGCACCGCATGCGTATCGGAATCCTCGGCCTCGGCCGCATCGGCGCCTTCCACGCCGAGACCCTCTCCGGGCTGGACGCCGTCGAGTCGCTCGTCGTCGCCGACCCGTTCGCGGACGCCGCCAAGGCCGCCGCCGAGCGGTTCGGGGCACAGGTCGCGGACTCGCCGGAGGCCCTCCTCGCGGCCGGCGTGGACGGCCTGGTCGTCGCGGCGGCCACCGACGCCCACCCCGCCCTGATCCTGGCCGGCGTCGAGGCCGGCGTCCCGGTCTTCTGCGAGAAGCCCGTCGCCAGGACCATGAGCGAGGGCGTCGAGGTCCTCAAGGCCGTGCAGGGCAGCGGCGTGCCGATCCAGATCGGCTACAACCGGCGCTTCGACGCGGGCTTCGTCGCCGCGCGGGCCGCCGTGCGGGCCGGCGAGCTGGGCATGCTGCACACGGTCCGCTCCACGACCCTGGACCCGGCGCCGCCGCCGGCCGCCTACGTCGCCGCGTCCGGCGGGATCTTCCGTGACTGCTCGGTGCACGACTTCGACATCATCCGCTGGGTGACGGGCCGTGAGGTCACCGAGGTGTACGCGGTCGGCGGCAACCGGGGCGCCGACTACATCAAGGCGGCCGGCGACGCCGACACCACCGGCGCCGTCCTGACCCTGGACGACGGCACGATCGCGGTGGTGTCCAACTCCCGGCACAACAAGCGCGGTTACGACGTGCGCATGGAACTGCACGGCTTCGCCGACTCCATCGCCGTCGGTCTGGACGACAAACTGCCGCTGCGCTCGGTCGAGCCCGGTGTCACCTTCCCCGCCGGCACCCCGCACGACTTCTTCATGGACCGCTTCACCGACGCCTACCGCGCCGAGCTGACCGCGTTCACCGAGGTCGTGGCCGGCACCCGGACCTCGCCGTGCACCGTCGAGGACGCCCTGGAGGCCGGCTGGATCGCCGAGGCCTGCACGCTGTCCCTGCACGAGCACCGGCCGGTGACGCTCGCGGAGGTACGGGCGGCCTGAGCGCACGGCGACGGCGCCGGGCACGTGCCCGGCGCCGTCGGCGTGTCGCTCAGCCGCAGTACCGGATCAGCCACTCGTCCGGGTTGTAGGTGTCCCGCGCCGGGTCCGGAGCCGTCGCCGGCTTCGTCTCCACCGTGTCCTGCGGGCGTATCCGCTCCGGCAGCGCGCCGTAGCGGTCGCGGCGCCGGGCGGCGGCGTCGGCCGGGTCCTGGTCCGTGGTGTGGGCGTCCGTACGGTGTGTCATCTCGTCCTCCCGTCCGCGCGGGCGTTCCCCGTGGTGGGTCAGACGTCCGCGTGTCCCCGTTGGTTCCCGGCCGCCCGGCGGGCGAATCCCCCGGAACAGCGCAGGAACCGGGGCGCGGTCGTCGGCACCGCGGCCCGGTTCCGGTGGAGCGGGCGGCCCCTCAGCCCCCTTCAGGCCCCGCAGGACCGCAGGAAGTGCCGGGTGCGTACCGCGATCGGCAGCGGCTTGTCCGGCTCGCACGGGTACATGTCCTGCTCGACGATCGCGAACAGCTCCACGCCCAGCTTCTGCGCCGCCTCCAGCACCGGCCCCAGCTCCGGGACGCCGGAGGGCGGTTCGCACATCACCCCGCGCTGCACGGCCGGCCCGAACGGCACACCGCCCGCGACCACCTCGGCGAGGACGTCCGGGTCGACCTGCTTGAGGTGCAGGTACCCGATGCGCTCGCCGTAGGTCTCGATCAGCTTGACGCTGTCCCCGCCGCAGTAGGCGTAGTGCCCGGTGTCCAGGCAGAGGTTGACCAGCTCGCTGTCGGTCGAGTCCAGGAAGCGCTCGACGTGCTCCTCGGTGTCGATGTGGGTGTCGGCGTGCGGGTGCACGACGATGTCGAGGCCGTAGGTCTCCTTGACCTCGTGGCCGAGCCGTTCCATGCCCTTGGTCAGGTGGGCCCACTGCCCGGCGGTCAGCTCGGGCGGCTCCAGGATCTCGGCGGTCTTGTCGTCGCGCCAGAAGGAGGGGATGACGACCAGGTGCCGGGCGCCCATCGCCTGGGTGAGCGCGGCGACCTGGCTGACGTGCGCCCAGGTCTCCTCCCAGACGGCGGGGCCGCGGTGCATGCCGGTGAAGACGGTGCCCGCCGAGACCTTCAGGTTCCGCTTGGCCACCTCGTCGGCGAGCCGTGCCGGGTCGGTGGGGAGGTAGCCGTAGGGGCCGAGTTCGATCCAGTCGTAGCCGGCCTCGGCGACCTCGTCGAGGAAGCGTTCCCAGGGCACCTGCCGGGGGTCGTCGGGGAACCAGACGCCCCAGGAGTCGGGGGCGGAGCCGACCCGGATGCGGTCGAGCGGGGTGGGGTGCGCCATGATCAGGGGGTTCCTTCCGGGGAGGTCGCCACGGGTGCGCCGAGGTCGCCGTCCTCGGGCAGTTCGTCCACGTCGACACCGCGCACCTGGGCCAGCTCGTGCTTGAGCGCGGCGAGTTCGGCGCCGCCGGCCATGTGGTTGGTCAGCTCTTCGAGGCCGATGTCGCTGCGTTCGGCGCTCAGCTCCAGGGTGCCGAGGCGCAGGACGCTGAAGTGGTCGCCGACCATGTAGGCGTGGTGGGGGTTGTGGGTGATGAAGATGACGCCGAGGCCGCGGTCGCGGGCGGCGGCGATGTACTTCAGCACCACACCGGACTGCTTGACGCCGAGGGCGGCGGTGGGCTCGTCCAGGATGAGGACGCGGGCGCCGAAGTAGACGGCGCGGGCGATGGCGACGCACTGGCGCTGGCCGCCGGAGAGGGTGCCGATGGGCTGTTCCAGGTCGTCCAGGACGATGCCCATGTTGCGCAGTTCCTGGTCGGCGGTCTCCTTCATGCGGGCGATGTCGAGCCGGCGCAGCGGCCAGGGGCCCTTGGTCATCTCGGAGCCGAGGAAGAAGTTCCGCCACACCGGCATCAGCGGGACGGTGGCGAGGTCCTGGTAGACGGCGGCGATGCCCTTGTCCAGGGCCTCGCGCGGGGTGCTGAAGCGCACCGGTTCTCCGTCGACGAGGAACTCGCCCTCGGTGTGCTGGTGCAGCCCTGAGATGATCTTGATGAGGGTGGACTTGCCGGCGCCGTTGTCGCCGAGCACGCAGGTCACCCGGCCGGCGTGGACCTTCAGGTCGACGCCGTGCAGGGCGCGGATGTTGCCGTAGGACTTGCCGGCGCCGCGGAGTTCGACCAGGAGCCCGTCGGGGGCGGGGGCGCCGTCCTGGAGGACGGCGCCGTGGGTGCCCGTGGTGTTGTCGGTCATCGCTTACCTCCGGGTCGCCGTGCGCTGGACCCACAGATTGATCAGGACGGCGCCGAGGAGCATCACGCCCAGGAAGGCCTTGAACCAGTCGGGGTTCCAGCCGGCGTAGACGATGCCCTGCTGCACCATGCCGAACATGAAGGCGCCGAAGACCGGGCCGATCGCGGAACCGTAGCCGCCGGTGAGCAGGCAGCCGCCGATGACGGCCGCGGCGATGTAGATCAGCTCCTGGCCGACGCCCTCGCCGGACTGCACGGTGTTGAACGAGAACAGGTTGTGCATGCCGACGAACCAGGCGCCGAAGCCGACCAGCATGAACAGGGTGATCTTGGTGAACCTCACCGGGACGCCGACCGCGCGGGCGCTGTCCTTGTTGCCGCCGACCGCGAAGATCCAGTTGCCGTACTTGGTGCGCAGCAGCACCCAGGTGGCGAGGGCCGCGAAGACCAGCCACCAGATCACGGTGATCTTCACCTGGACCCCGCCCACGTCGAAGGAGGAGGCGAAGATCTTCCGGGCCTGGTCGAAGCCGTCCATGTCGCTGATGTCGTCGGTGGCGACGTTGCCGGTGACGAGCTTGGTGACGGCGAGGTTGGTGCCCTGGAGGATCAGGAAGGTGCCCAGGGTGACCAGGAAGCTGGGCAGCCCGGCCTTCACCACCATCCAGCCGTTGAAGGCGCCGATCGCGAGGGACGCGATCAGGGCGACGATCACGCCGGTCCACACGTTCACGGTGAGCTGGTAGCTGAGCATGCTCGCGGTGAGCGCCGAGGAGATCACGGCGACGCCGGAGGAGAGGTCGAACTCCCCGCCGATCATCAGCAGGGCCACCGGGAGGGCCATGATGCCGATGGTCGAGGACTGGTAGAGGATGTTCGCCATCGAGCTGCCGTCGCGCACCGGCGGCGCCGCGATCAGGAAGAAGACCAGGACGGCGACGGCGCCGAGGAAGACACCCACCTCGGGCCGGGCCAGCAGCCGGAGGGCCGGCGGGCGCCGGGCGGTGCGGCCGTCGGTCTGCTTCGGGCCGGACGCCGGCGGCCCGCCGACCGCCGGCTCAGCCTGCTGGGTCATGCTCATCACCGGGTGCCCTTCGCGGCGAACCCGGCGACCTTGTCGACGTTGGACTTGTCCACGAAGGCCGGGCCGGTGAGCACGGCCTGCTCGCCGCCGCCGCTGTAGTTGCCGTTGTTCTTGTAGAGCCACAGCGAGTCGACCGCCAGGTAGCCCTGGAGGTAGGGCTGCTGGTCGACGGCGAACTCGATGGTGCCCTTCTGCACCGCCTTGACCAGTTCCTTGTTGAGGTCGAAGGTGGCCACCTTCGCCTTGCTGCCCGCGTCGCCGACCGACTGCACGGCGGTCAGCGCGAAGGGGGCGCCGAGGGTGACGACCGTGTCGACGGACTTGTCCTGCTTGAGCTTGGCCGTGATGGTCGACTTCACCGACGGCATGTCGGTGCCGTTCACGTACAGGGTCTCAGTGGTGCCCTTGAACGTCTTCTTCACGCCGTCGCAGCGCTGGGTGAGGCCCACGTTGCCCTGTTCCTGGATCACGCAGACGATCTTCTTGGCGCCGGTGGTGTTGAGCTTGCTGCCGAACGCCTCGCCCGCCACGCTCTCGTCCTGCCCGAAGAACTCCAGCAGGCCGAGCTTCTTCCAGTCGCTCAGTCCGGAGTTGAGGCCGACCACCGGGATGCCGGCCTGCTCGGCCTTGGCGATGGCGCCCTTCATCGCGTCGGGCTTGGCCAGGGTGACCGCGATGCCGTCGACCTTCTGGTCGATGGCGTTCTGCACGTAGTTGGCCTGGGTGCCGGCGTTCGGGTCGGCGGAGTAGATCAGCTTGATGTTGTCCTTGGCCGCCGCGGCCTCCGCACCCTTGCGGACGGTGTCCCAGAAGGTGTCGCCGGGCGCCTGGTGGGTGACGAGGGCGACGGTCATGCGGGGGGTGTCGGCCTTGCCCGCGGAGGGGTTCGCCGCCTCCTCCTCGGCCTTCTTGCCGCCGGAACCGCTGGAGCAGCCGGCGAGGGTGAGGGCTGCCGCGGCGGCCACCGCCACGAAGGGGGCCAGTCTGCGGGAGCGGGGACGAGAAGAGCGGTCCATCTTTCCAGCACCTCACTGTGCGTGCGACGGGGCAAGGACGCTGTTGCGTTGGGACGGGATACAAGCCTCTGTCGAGCCCGCTGTCAATACTTTGTTAAGACATCATTTCACAAGCAGGTCCGAATGTAAGTACAAAGCATTGACACCTTCGGCGCCGGGACATACACCTGGGAGCCATGAGCCCAGTACACCGCACCCCGCAGCGAACGGCACCGGGTGATCGCGCGCTGGATCCCGTGACCTTCGCCCTGGACCGGTCGAGCCCAGTTCCGTTGTACTACCAGCTCGCCCGGCAGCTGGAGGCGGCCATCCAGCGCGGCGTGCTGGTGCCGGGAAACCTGCTCGGCAACGAGGTCGACCTGTCGGTGCGGCTCGGGCTGTCCCGGCCCACCGTCCGCCAGGCGATCCAGTCCCTGGTCGACAAGGGACTGCTGGTGCGCCGCCGCGGGGTCGGCACGCAGGTGGTGCACAGTCAGGTCAGACGCCCGCTGGAACTCAGCAGCCTCTACGACGACCTGGAGTCGGCCGGACAGGGCCCGACCACCCGGGTGCTGCGCAACGAGCGGATCGAGGCGCCCGCCGACGTGGCCGCCGCCCTCGGGCTCCCGGAGGGTGCCGAGGTCGTCGTACTGGAGCGGCTGCGCAGCACGCACGGCCGGCCCGTGGCGTTCCTGCGCAACCACCTGCCCGCCTCGCTGCTCGAACTCGAGACCGGGCGGCTGGAGTCCACGGGCCTGTACCGGATGCTGCGCGCGGCCGGGATCGTCCTGCACAGCGCCCGCCAGTCCATCGGCGCCCGCGCCGCGAGCGCCGAGGAGGGCGCCCTGCTGGAGGAGCCGGAGGGAGCGGCCCTGCTCACCATGTGGCGCACCGCCTATGACGACGCGGGCCGGCCGGTGGAGCACGGCAGCCACGTCTACCGGGCGTCCCGGTACGCCTTCGACTTCCAACTGCTGGTCAGGAGCTGAAACGGAACGATCTGTTTCACACACGCCCCCGCGGCCGCCCGAGCCGTGGGGGCCGCTGCGTCCCGTCGCCGTCAACAGCGCAGGTGACGGTGACGATTACGTTTCGGGCAAGAGACACCTCAGTGCGACCGGAGCTATTGACGCATGAGCGGACATGGGGCTGTTATTACGCCCACGATGTTCGGTCGAGTTGGTTTCTGAGCGGTTTCGAACTTTTCGGTGATCAACTCATCCCCTTGGCCGAACCCTGGTATGCATCAGGAGCCGCCATGCGCCTCTCGCCCTCCGGTCTCTCCGTCCCGGGTCCCAGCCGCCGTTCCCTGCTGCGCGGAGCGGGCGGTGCCGCCCTGCTCGCAGGCGCCGGCATACCCCTGCTGTCCGCCTGCGGAGGCAGCGGTTCCGGGTCCGACCCGAAGGCCGTCTCCCTGGGCTCGAACGCCTCCGACGCGGTGCCCAAGAAGGCCTACGAGAGCGTCTACGCGGCCTTCAAGAAGCAGTCCGGCATCAGCGTCGACGTCAACACCAAGGACCACAACACCTTCCAGGAGCAGATCAACTCGTATCTGCAGGGCACGCCGGACGACGTGTTCAACTGGTTCGCCGGATACCGCATGCAGTTCTTCGCGGCCAAGGGCCTCGCCAGCCCGATCGACGACGTGTGGGCGAAGATCGGGGACAACTTCCCCGAGGCGATGAAGAAGCTGAGCAAGGGCGCGGACGGCAAGTACTACTTCGTGCCGCTGACCACCTACCCGTGGGCGGTCTTCTACCGCAAGAGCGTCTTCCAGCAGCACGGTTACAAGGTCCCGGCCACCTGGGACGACCTGGTCGCCCTGTGCAAGCAGATGAAGAAGGACGGCCTGGTCCCGATCGCCTTCGGCGACAAGGACGCCTGGCCGGCGATGGGCACCTTCGACCAGATCAACTTCCGCCTGAACGGCTACGACTTCCACGTCCAGCTGATGGCCGGCAAGGCGTCCTGGACCGACGCCAAGGTGAAGGACGTCTTCGACCACTGGGCCGAGATCCTCCCCTACCACCAGGACGGCTTCATGGGCCGCACCTGGCAGGACGCCGCGCAGACGCTGGTGGCCAAGAAGGCCGGCATGTACCTCCTCGGCTCCTTCGTGGCCCAGCAGTTCACCAACAAGGCCGACCTGGACGACCTCGACTTCTTCGCCTTCCCGGAGATCAACTCCGCGTACGGCCAGGACACCGTCGAGGCGCCGACCGACGGCTTCATGGTGAGCAAGTCCCCGAAGAACCACGCGGGTGTGGTCAAGCTGCTGGAGTACCTGGGCAGCCCGGCGGCCGAGGAGCTGTACCTGAAGACCGACCCGAGCGTGGTCGCCGCCTCCGGCAAGGCCGACACCTCCTCCTACTCGGCGCTCCAGAAGAAGGCGTTCGAGATGATCGGCAGCGCCAAGAGCCTCACCCAGTTCATGGACCGCGACAGCCGCCCCGACTTCACCTCCACGGTGATGCAGCCGGGCCTGCAGAAGTTCCTCCAGAACCCCAAGGGCGTGGACGGTCTGCTGTCGTCCATCGAGCGCCAGAAGAAGACCATCTTCGCGTCCTCGTGAGCGGCCCGATGAGCACCGACACGACGACGAAGACCCCGGAGCCGGCGGCCGTGCCGGCTCCGGGGGCCGCGCCCGAGAAGAAGCGGGTCTCGCGGGGCCACCGGCGCCTGCTGACCCGCCGTGACCGGTTCACGCTCGCCCTCATGGCGGGCGTGCCGACCGTCCTGCACGTGATCCTCGTCTGGTTCACGGCCCTCGCCTCGATCCTCCTCGCCTTCACCACCTGGGACGGCATCGGGTTCGACTCGATCAAATGGGTCGGCCTGGACAACTTCCACCAGCTCTTCAGCGACAACCCGCAGTTCTGGCCCGCCGTCCAGCACAACGTCATCTGGTTCGTCGTGCTGATCCTCATCCCGACGCCGTTCGGCCTGTTCCTCGCCGTCCAGCTCGACAAGCGGATCCGGTTCAGCCGCGTCTACCAGACCGCGTACTTCCTGCCCGTCGTCATCTCGATGGCGTGCATCGGCTTCGTCTGGCAGCTGGTCTACAACCCGGACACGGGCCTGATCAACAGCATCATCGGCGCCAACAAGCCCGGTCACTACATCGACTGGATCGGCGACCCCGACCTCAACCTGTGGGCCGTCCTGATCGCCGCGTCCTGGCGGCACACCGGCTACATGATGATCCTCTACCTGGCCGGTCTGAAGAGCGTCGACCCGTCGCTCAGGGAGGCGTCCGCGCTGGACGGCGCCAACGAGTGGCAGACGTTCAAGAACGTCATCTTCCCGACCCTGCGCCCGACCAACACGGTCGTCCTCGTCGTCACCATCATCGAGGCACTGCGCGCCTTCGACCTGGTCTTCGTCTTCAACAAGGGCGCTCAGGGCACGGAGTTGCTGTCGATCCTGGTCACCAACAACATCATCGGCGAGTCCAGCCGCATCGGATACGGCTCCGCCATCGCCGTCGTCCTGCTGGTGATCTCCCTCGCCGTCATCATCCCGTACCTGATCGCCACCTTCCGGAAGGAGCGGCGCGCATGAGCACCGTGAGCGCCCTGGGGAAGCGGCGTACCCCCGTCCGGCCGGCCCGGATCCTGCTGCACGTCTTCCTCGCCGGCACCGCCCTCGCCTGGCTGGCGCCCCTGCTCTGGGCGGTCTTCTCGGCCCTGCGCCCGTACAGCGAGACCAGCGCCAAGGGCTACGTGTCCTGGCCGGACACGCTGAACTTCGACAACTTCACCAACGCGTTCCAGCAGTCGGACATGCTGCACTACTTCGGCAACACGCTGATCATCGCGGTGCCGGCCGTACTGCTGACGCTGTTCCTGTCGTCGATGGTCGCCTTCTACGTCAGCCGCTTCGACTTCCGGGTCAACCTGGCGCTGCTGCTGGTCTTCACGGCGGGCAACCTGCTGCCGCAGCAGGTCATCATCACCCCGCTGTACCGGCTGTACCTGCTCACCGACCTGCCGGGCATCACCGCGAGCGGCAAGCTGTACGACTCCGCGCTGGGCCTGGTCCTGATCCACGTGGCGTTCCAGTCCGGCTTCTGCGCGTTCGTGCTGAGCAACTACATGCGCTCGCTGCCGCACGAGCTGACCGAGGCCGCGCTGGTCGACGGCGCCTCGGTGTGGCGGCTGTACTGGCAGATCACGCTGCCGCTGTGCAAGCCGGCGATGGCGGCCCTGGCGACCCTGCTGTCCATCTGGATCTACAACGACTTCTTCTGGGCCCTCGTGCTGATCTCCACCGGCGAGAACATGCCGATCACCTCGGCGCTGAACAACCTCTCCGGGCAGTACTTCACCGACCCCAACCTGGTCGCCGCCGGCGCCCTGCTGACCGCGATCCCCACCCTGGTCGTGTACTTCGTGCTCCAGCGCCAGTTCGTCAGCGGCCTGACCCTGGGCTCCAACAAGGGCTGACGGGCCCGCACCCGAAAGAGAACACCGTGAAGCGCACCCTGTCCGTCCCCGGCATCGCCTACGGCGGCGACTACAACCCCGAGCAGTGGCCCGAGGAGGTGTGGGCCGAGGACATGCGCCTGATGCGCGAGGCCGGGGTGAACCTGGTCAGCGTCGGCATCTTCTCGTGGGCGCTGCTGGAGCCGTCCGAGGGCGTGTACGACTTCTCGCGTCTGGACAAGATCCTGGACCTGCTGCACGAGAACGGCATCGCCGCCGACCTGGCCACGCCCACGGCGGCGCCGCCGGCCTGGTTCTTCCGGGCCCACCCGGAGGCCCTGCCGGCCGACCGGGACGGCCGTACCCTCTCCTACGGCAGCCGCCAGACGTTCTGCCCGTCCAGCCCCGCCTACCGGCAGGCCGCGCTGCGCATCGCGGGCGCGCTCGCCGCGCGGTACGCGGACCACCCGGCCGTCCGCATGTGGCACGTGCACAACGAGTACGGCTGCCACAACGCCGCCTGCTACTGCGACACCAGCGCGGCGGCCTTCCGGCGCTGGCTGCGCGACCGCTACGGCGACGACCTGGCGGCCCTCAACCACGCCTGGGGCACGGCGTTCTGGTCCCAGTGGTACTACGACTGGGAGGAGGTCCTGCCGCCGCGCGCCACCGGCGCCGTGTCCAACCCGACGCACCAGCTGGACTGGCGGCGGTTCTGCTCCGACGAACTGCTGTCGCTGTACACGGCGGAACGGGACGTGCTCCGGGCGGCGGCGCCCACGGTGCCGGCGACCACCAACTTCATGGTGAACTTCAGCTTCGACGCCCTGGACTACTGGCGCTGGGCCCCCGAGCTGGACCTCGTCTCCAACGACCACTACCTGCGGTCCACGGACCCCGAACCGCAGATCGACATCGCGCTCAGCGGCGACCTGACGCGTGCGCTCGCGAACGGCCCGTGGCTGCTGATGGAGCACTCGACCGGCGCGGTGAACTGGCAGCCCGTCAACCGCGCCAAGAATCCCGGCCAGTTGCGCCGGGACGCGCTCGCCCACGTGGCGCACGGGGCGGACGGCATCGCCTACTTCCAGTGGCGCCAGTCGAAGGCGGGTGCCGAGCAGTGGCACTCGGCGATGGTGCCGCACGCCGGGACGGACAGCCGGATCTGGCGGGACGTGGTCCGCCTCGGCGCCGACCTGAAGGCACTGGCCGAGGTGCGCGGCAGCACCGGCACCGCCGAGGTCGCGATCGTGTGGGACTGGAACGCCCGCTGGGCCCTGGAACTCCCCTCCCAGCCGAGCGGCGAGCTGTGCTACCTGGACCTGGTGCGGGCCTGGTACGAGCCGCTGTGGCGGTCGGGCGTGGCCGTGGACTTCGTCCGGCCGGAGGCGGACCTGACCGGCTACCGGCTGGTGCTGGCACCCAACCTCTACCTGGTCGACGAGGCGGGCGCCGCCAACCTCACCTCGTACGCCGACGGCGGCGGCACCCTGGCGGTCGGCTTCCACAGCGGGGCGGTCGACGAGAACTGCCATGCCCGGCTGGGCGGTTACCCCGGGGCGTTCCGGGAGGTGCTGGGCGTCCGCTCCGACGAGCCGTTCCCGCTGCTGCCCGGGGAACCGGTCGCACTGACCGGTGCCGTGCCGGACGGGGCGACCGGCTCCCTGTGGTCGGAGCGGCTGCGGCTGACGGGCGCCGAGGCGGTCGCCTCGTACGCCGACGGGCCCCTGGCGGGCGTCCCGGCGGTGACCCGGCTGGCGCACGGCACCGGGTCCGCCTGGTACCTGGCCACCCTGCCGGACCCGGCCACCCTGGCCGCGCTGCTGGACCGCGTCCGCGAGGAGGCGGGCGTGGCTCCGGTGCGGACCGCCCCGCCCGGGGTGGAGGTGGCCCGCCGGCGTGGCCCGGAGGCGGACTACCTGTTCGTCATCGACCACAGCGGGCAGGGCGCCGAAGTCGCGGTGGCGGAGGGCTCGTTCGAGCTGCTGACCGGCAAGGAGACGTCCGGCACGGTCACCGTCGCACCCGGTGACGTGGCCGTCGTGCGCGAACCGCGCGGCCGGTGAGCCGCGCCTGACGTCCGGGAGGCGGCGCGGCTCAGTGGGCCGCGTCCAGCCGGGCGCGCTGTTCCCCGGTGAGTTCCAGGTCGACGGCGGCGAGACTCTCCTCGAGCTGGGCCACCGAGGAGGCGCCGACGAGCGGGATCACGGGCAGTTCACCGCTCAGCTGCCAGGCGAGCACGACCTGGTTGACGGTCGCCCCGGTCTCCCGGGCCACCTCGCGCAGCACCGCGAGCCGGGCCGGGGTGCCGGGGTGGTCGTAGTCCGGCGGCAGCGGCTTGTCGGCGCGGGTGTAGGCGCCGGTGAGCAGCGGTGAGCAGGCCACCAGGGGCAACTGCGGCTCAGACCGCAGGTAGTTCAGCAGCTGGGCGTCGGCGCCGCCGAGGCTGCCGTCCGGGCCGCCACACGGCGTGGTTGCTGACGCCGAGCAGGCCGACGGTGACCTCGGCGACGAGCGCGCCGAAGCCCTCGACGGTCTCCGCGAGCGGGACGGCGGGGTCCTCTATGTGCGCGGAAGTGCACACGACGTCAGGGAGGGACCGGGCGGGACGTCCCCCGGCTCACCGACCGGGTCGGACGGGTGCTCACCCCGCACGGCTGGAACGTCGAGGCCAGGGCGCACCCGGGCGAGGAGGTCCTGTCCGCCGTCGCCTCGCCCGGCGGTGTTGACAGCGCCGTGGCCCGTTCCCCGTCGGTTCGGGGAGCGGGCCACGGCGCGGGGCGCGTCAGAGCGCGGGGTGCGCCGGCTCCTGCTCGAAGAGCGCGTGGAACCGGCGGGTGTGGTCCACCTGGCGTGCGGCGCCGGTCAGGGTGACCTTCGCCGTCAGCCGGGCGTCGCTGCTGGAGGCCGCCAGCCGCAGTTCCAGTTCGCCCGGTTCGACCACCCGGCGCCCGTCGCGGCCGGTGAAGGAGGCCAGATCGGCCGGCACGGTGACGCGCAGCCGGCGGGCCTCGCCCGGGGCGAGCGGGACGCGGGCGTAGCCGACGAGGCGCTGCACCGGCTGGACGACGGAGGCGACCGGGTCGTGCAGGTAGAGCTGGACGACTTCGGTGCCTTCCCGCTCGCCGGTGTTGCGCACGGTCAGGGCGAGCAGGAACGCGCCGTCCGTGTCCGCCTCCGGCCGGTCCACCGTCAGCCCGCCCCACTCGAAGGACGTGTAGGACAGGCCGTGTCCGAACGCGAAGGCCGCCGTGGGGTCGATGTTGGACACGTCGCTGGCCTGGGCGAGCCGGGCGCCGAGGTAGCCGGCGGGCTGGCCGCCGGTACCGCGGGGCACGCTGACGGGCAGCCGTCCGGACGGGTTGGTCCGGCCGCTGAGCACGCCGGCGATGGCCGTGGTGCCCTCCACCCCGGGGAAGAAGGACTGCACGATCGCGGCGGCCTCGTCCACGGCACGGCCGAGGGCGTAGGGCCGGCCGGCCAGCAGGACCGTCACCACGGGTGTGCCGGTGTCGAGCAGCGCGTCGAGCAGGCGCTGCTGGGCGCCGGGCAGGGCCAGGGACTCGGCGTCGCAGCCCTCGCCGCTGGTGCCCCGGCCGAAGAGGCCCGCGCGGTCGCCGAGCGCCGCGACGACGACGTCGGCCCGGCGCGCGGTGTCGACGGCCTCGGCGATGCCGAGGACGTCACCGTCGTCCACGCCGGTGCCGCGCACGACGGTGAACTCCGCGTCGGGGAACTCGCGCCGCAGGGCGTCCTCCAGGGTCGGCAGGTCGATGCCGGGCGGGGTCCCGGGGTGGTGCACGCCGACGTGCTGGGGGAAGGAGTAGCAGCCCAGTACGGCCGTGGCCTCGGTCGCGTTGGGGCCGATCAGGGCGATGCGGTGCGGCCGGCCGAGGGGCAGGGTGCCGTCGTTGCGCAGCAGGACGACCGCTTCCTCGGCGACCGTGCGGGCCAGTTCCCGGTTCTCGGCGGTGTCCAGGTCGACGGTGCCGCGCAGGGCGTCGGGGTCGTCCAGGTCCGCTCCGCCGAGGGCGGCCGGGACCGGGTTCCAGTCCGCGTCGAGCAGGCCCAGCCGGGCCTTCTGCAGGAGGACCCGGCGCAGCGCGCGGTCGATCAGCGCCTCCGGGACCCGGCCGGCGGCGACGGCCTCGGCGAGGGGCGCGCCGAACGTCTTGACGGTGGGCAGTTCCACGTCGACGCCCGCGCGCAGGGCCGTGCCCGCCGCGTCCGCCCAGTCACCGGCGACGCCGTGCAGGGTGCTGAGGAAGGCGATGCCGAAGTAGTCGGCGACGACCGTCCCCTCGAAGCCCCAGGTGTCCCGGAGCAGCCCGGTGAGCAGGTCCTCGTCGGCGGCCGAGGGCATCCCGTCGGTGTCGGTGTAGGCGTGCATGACGGAGTCGGCGGCGCCTTCGCGCACCGCCATCTCGAAGGGGGGCAGCAGGACGTCCGCCCGTTCGCGCGGGCCCATGCCGACAGGGGCGAGGTTGCGCCCGGCGCGGGAGGCGGAGTAGCCGGCGAAGTGCTTCAGCGTGGCGACGACTCCGGCGGACTGCAGGCCCTGGACGTAGGCGGTGCCGATGCTGCCGACGAGGTAGGGGTCCTCGCCGATGGTCTCCTCGACGCGGCCCCAGCGGGCGTCCCGCACCACGTCGAGGACGGGCGCGAGGCCCTGGTGGACGCCGACGGACCGCATGTCGCGGCCGATGGCGGCGGCCATCCGGCGGATGAGGGCGGGGTCGAAGGTGGCGCCCCAGGACAGCGGGACGGGGTAGGCGGTGGCGCCCCAGGTGGCGAACCCGGCCAGGCACTCCTCGTGGGCCAGGGCGGGGATCCCGAAGCGGTTCGCGGCGGCGATCCGGGTCTGGGTGCGCAGCAGCGAGAGCGCGCCGAGCGCGGGGTCGACGGGCGCCGTGCCGAAGGGGCGGGTCAGCTGGCCGAGCCCGGCCGGCAGGAGCGCGTCGAGGTCGACGGCCTCCTCCATGTCGTGCTGGTGCGGGGCGACTTCGCCGCCCTCGTCGGACGCGCCGACCCACACGCCGTACAGCTGGGCGATCTTCTCCTCGAGGGTCATCGCGGCGATCAGGGCGGACACCCGGGTGCCGATGTCCTGGGTCGGGTCGTTCCAGAGGGGGATCTCGGGGGTGGTCTCTACGGCCACGTTGGTGGTCACTTTCCTCCCATGCCCATCAGGCCCTGGACGAGGGCGCGGCGGGCGAACAGGTAGACGAGCAGGACGGGCACCATGGACAGCGTCACGGCTCCCAGCAGGCCGGGGATGTCGATCCCGTGTTCGGTCTGGAAGTTGTACAGACCCAGGGTGATGACCTTGGTCGAGTCGGACTGGGTCAGGACGAGCGGGAACAGGAAGCCGTTCCATGCCTGGAGCGCGGAGAACACCACGATCGTGGACAGGCCGCCGCGCGAGAGCGGCACGACGAGCTGGAAGAACATCCGCCGCGGGGTCGCTCCGTCCACCGTCATGGCCTCGAACAGCTCCGGGGAGATGTCGCGCATGGAACCGCTCAGGATCAGCGCGGACATCGGCAGGCAGAACGCGGCCGTGGGCAGGATGACGCCGAGGAGGTTGTCGTACAGGCCCGCCTCGCTGATCAGGTAGAACATCGGCACGATGACGGCCTGGGCGGGGATGGCGAGGCCCAGCAGGAACAGCCGGAAGATCTGCGAGGTGACACGGCTGCGGCTGCGTACGATCGCGTAGGCCAGGGGCGGTACGAGCAGCAGCACCACGGCGACGACGCAGACGGTGACGATGATGGTGTTGAGGAAGTACTGCCCGAAGCCCGAGTCGAACGCCCCGGTGTAGTTGTCGAGGGTGAAGTCGCCGGGGAAGGAGAGCGGGCCCTTCTTCGCGTAGTCCTGCCGGGTGCGCAGGGTCGCGGCGAGCATCACGTACAGCGGCAGTCCCACCAGGACGAGCCAGACGATCGAGCCCGCTCCGGCCAGGTGGTTGGGGCGGCCCCTCATGACACCCCCTCCATGTCGCTGCGCATCTTGTCGTAGCCGGAGACGCGGACGACGATCAGTGAGACCACCGTGGCGGCGACGACCAGGCACAGGGCGATGGCCGAACCGGCGCCGAAGTCGAAGCCCTTGAAGGCCTTCTGGTACATGTAGTAGGCGCTGATCGTGGTGTCGGTGCCCGGTCCGCCCTGGGTCAGGATGAGCACGGTCTCGAACGTGGTGAGCCCGCCGACGATCATCAGGATCATCGAGGTGACGATCGAGTTGCGCAGCTGCGGCAGGGTGATGTGGAAGAACTGGCGGTAGCGTCCCGCGCCGTCGATCTCCGCCGCCTGGTACAGCACCGGCGGGATCGCCCGGGCGGCGCCCTGGTAGATCAGCGTGTGGAACGGCGTGAACTGCCAGGTGCTGACGAAGGCCAGCACCCCGATGGCCGAGGCCTGCTCACCGAACAGGTTGCCGTCCCCGAACAGCCAGGTCATGCGCGCGGGGATGCCGAAGTTCGGGTCGAGCAGCGCCCGCCAGAGCACCGACACGGCGGTGGAGGACAGCAGCAGCGGGATGAAGTAGATCGCCGAGAGGACGGCGCGGTTGCGCTGGTGTCCCGCGGCCCAGACGCCGAGCACGATGCTCAGCGGGGTCTGGATGGCCACGCCCAGGGCGGTGAGCAGCAGGGTCAGCCAGATGCTCTTGATCATGACGGGGTCGTCGAGGATGCGTTTCCAGTTGTCCGTCCCGACGAACTGCGGTGACCCCAGGCCGTTCCAGCTCATGAAGGACAGCACCGCCACCATGATCAGCGGTGCGAGGGCGAAGAGGGCGAAGAACAGGGTGGCGGGCAGCGCCCAGCCGAAGCCGGGGCGCGTGCCGCGTGCGGAGTAGGAGTCCTCCGGCCGCCGCCGGGCCTTCCCGGAAGGCACGGCGGAGGGCGGAGCGCTCGTGAGCTGTGTGGTCATGAGCGGTTCATTCGGTCGGGAGGGCCTGCATGGCCTTGACGAAGCCGTCCGCGTCGAGCTGTCCGTTGAAGAACTGCTGGACGGCCTGGTGGATCGGCGTCATGGCCGACGGCGGGAAGGCCTGGTCCCAGGACAGCTGGAAGGACTTGGCCTTGGCGACCAGGTCGTACTGGAAGCGGGAGTACTCGGGGCTGGCGGAGGTGTCCAGGAACTTCTGGGTGTTGGTGGTGGTGGGCAGGTTGCCGATGGCCATCTGGGCCTTGACGAACTCGTCGGAGTACATGAGCTTCAGGAAGTCGGCGACCGCCTCGGGGTGCTTGGTCTTCTTCAGCACCGAGTAGAAGTTGTTGGTGTTGCCGACGACGTCGGTCGGGTCACCCTTGCCGCCGGGTATCGTCGGGAACGTGCCGTAGCCGAGCCCCTTGGCGGCGAAGTCCTTCGCGTCCTGCTGCTGCTGCGCGTAGTACCAGGACCCCATCAGCTCGAAGCCGGCCTTGCCCTGGGCCACCAGCGCGGGCGAGGCGCCGTTGGTGTACTTCACCGAGTCGTAGTTCTTGCCGAAGGCGCCGGTGTCGACCAGTTCCTTGAGCATGCCGAGCGCCTTCTTGCTGTCCGCGCTCGCCCAGGCGTCCTTGTCGCCGCCGAGGGCCTTCTGGAACAGCTCCGGGCCCGCCACACGGTCGTAGACGTACTCGAACCACATCAGCGTCGGCCACTGGTCACCGCCGCCGAGGGCGATGGGGGTGACGCCCGCGGACTTGAGCTTCTTGACGGCGTCGATCAGCTGGTCCCAGGTCTGGGGCTGCTTCACATGTGCCTTGTCGAGCACGTTCTTGTTGCTGAACAGCAGCACCGGCTGCGTGCCGCGCATGGGGATGCCGTACGGCTTGCCGTCGACCACCGCGCTGTTGTAGACGCTGGGCAGGAACTTGTCGTCGAGATTCGGGTCCTTCTTGACGAAGTCGTCCAGCGGCATCAGCAGCCCGGCCTTGACGAAAGGCTGGATGCTGCCGCCGCCCCAGTTGAAGAAGACGTCCGGCGCCTGGGGCGTGTTGATGATCGTCTGCAGCTTCTGCTGGTAGTCGGCGCCGGGGATGGTGTCGAGGACGGCCTTGACCTTCGACGTCTTGTTGAACGTGTCGACGATCTGCTTCTCGACCTTGTTGCTGGCGTCCCCGTACACCAGCACATGGATCTTGCCGTCGTTCGAGGAACCCCCGCCGCTGCCGTTCCCGCAAGCGGCGAGACTCGCCGCCAGCGCGAGCGTCGCACCGCAGGCGAGCACCCGGGGCATCCGTGTACGCATGATCATCCGCCTTCCGAAAGTTTCGGCTCTAGACCCGAAAGTCATGCGCTGGACAGTAGGAGCGGAGGGTGGAAAGGGTCAACGGTCGTGCACCTACTCGGCCAAACCGTTATCCGGCCGAGTGGCCTATGCTGCGGCCATGCCTGAAGAAGCCCAGGTCGGTCGGAGAGTCACCCTGGCAGCCGTGGCGCGAGAAGCCGGCGTCTCGCTGCCGACAGTTTCGAAGGTCCTCAACGGTCGTTCGGATGTGTCCCCCGCGACCCGTGCCAAGGTCGAACGTCTGCTGGAGACCCACGGCTACCGCCGGCGCACCCCGGGACAGCCGCAGGCCCCGCTCATCGAGATCGTCTTCCACGAGCTGGAGAGCGTCTGGGCGATGGAACTCATCCGCGGGGTGGAGAACGTCGCCAAGCAGAACGACGCGACCGTGGCGCTCACCGAGAGCGGGACCCGGCAGGCTCCCGGACCCGAGTGGATCGGGGGCGTGCTGCGCCGCCGGCCCCTCGGGGTGCTGCTGGTCTTCTCCACGGTGCCGGAGGACGTGAAGCGCCAACTGCGCTCCCGGGCCATTCCGTTCGTCATCGTGGATCCGGCGGGCGATCCCGACCCCGACGTCCCGTCCGTGGGCTCGGCCAACTGGGCCGGCGGAGTCGCCGCCACCCGCCATCTCACCGACCAGGGACACGAACGCGTCGCCATCATCACCGGCCCGGAGGACCTGATGTGCTCACTGGCCCGGCTGGACGGGTACCGCTCGGCGATGGCGATGGCCGGTCACGAACCGGACCCCGGCCTGGTGCGGTTCGGCGACTTCCACGTCCAGGGCGGCTTCGAGCACGCCATGGACCTGCTGCGGCGGCCCGACCGTCCCACGGCGATCTTCGCCGGCAGCGACCTCCAGGCGCTGGGCGTCCTGGAGGCGGCCCGGGTCCTCGGCCTGAGCGTACCCGGGGACCTGTCGGTGGTCGGCTACGACGACGTACCGCCGGCCCGCTGGTCGAGCCCGCCGCTGACCACCGTGCAACAACCGCTCCAGCGCATGGCCGAGGAGGCGGCCCGGATGCTGCTGCGGCCGAAGGACACCAGGAAGGCGGCCCTGCGCATCGAACTGGCCACGCACCTGGTGATACGGCAGAGCACGGCACCACCCGCGAGGAGTTGAGGGCTCCGGCACGGCGGGGCGCCGGTTCCGCCGGCGCGGTACGCGGAGGCCGTCCGGCGGCCGGCAGGGTCCGGGAGGGCCCTCACCCCGTTCCGGCCGAACTCACCCCCGTTCCGGCGCGAGCTGCCCCGCCCGCCCCACGACCGCCCCGGCACGCGGGCACGCGGGCACGCCACACCGCGGTACCGGCGCATCGTCCGCCGTGCCGGGTCGCAGTCGTGCGGCCGGGCGTGCTACTCGGCACCCCCGGCCCGAGCCCGGCCCGCCAGTCGCGACTGGAGCGCGCGGTACGCCGGCTTCGGGCGGTACTCCTCGTCGTACAGGTTCGCGGCGCCCTCGCCGGGGAACGTGCCGGGGACCCAGGAGTACGCGTCGGTGAAGCCCCAGACGGTGAACGAGACGCAGTGGCGGGCGCGCAGGCAGGCGTCGAGCAGGAGGCGGTAGCCCTCGGCCTGCGTGGCGAGCTTGTCCGGGTCCGCCGGCAGGGGCATGCGCACGTCCGCCTCGGTCACGGCGGTGGCCAGCCCGAGCCTGTCGAAGCGGGCGAAGTTGGCCGCCATGCCGGTGGGAAGGCCGTACTGGATGCCGAGGTGCCCCTGGAAGCCGACCCCGTCGACGGGGACGCCCTCCGCGCGCAGACGGCTGAGCAGCTCGTAGACGGCGTCGCTCTTCGGGCCCGTCCACTCGGTGTTGTAGTCGTTGTAGAACAGCAGGGCGTGCGGGTCGGCCTCGTGCGCCCAGCGGAAGGCGTCGGCGATGTAGCCGGGGCCGAGCTCGCGCAGCCAGACGGTGTCACGCAGGGTGCCGTCCTCGTTGAACGCCTCGTTCACCACGTCCCATTGCCAGACCTTGCCCCTGAAGTGCCGGACGGTGTCGGTGATGTGGCGGTGCAGGATCTCGCGCAGCCGGTCGGCGCCGAAGTCGCCGGAGGTGAGCCAGGACGGCAACTGGTTGTGCCAGACCAGGACATGGCCGCGCACCTTCTGGCCGTGCTTGCGCGCGAAGTCGACCAGACGGTCGGCGGCCGCGTAGTCGTACTCCCCCTGGCGGGGCTCGATCGCCTCCCACTTCATCACGTTCTCCGGGGTGACGGTGGAGAACTCGGAGCCCGCGAGCCGGCGGTAGGCGGCGTCGTCGGTGAGCGCGGACATGTCGACGGCGGTGCCGACCCGCAGGTGGTCGTCGGCGGCGAGCCGGCGCAGCGGACGGTCCGGGACCGCGGCGCCCCCGGAGGCACTCGCGGGGCTCGCGGCGGCGAGGGGGAGCAGGACGAGGCAGCAGGCCGAGGCGGCGGCCGCGAGGGAGCGGGACAGGTTCACGGGCAACTCCTGGGACGGTTCGCAAGTTTCGCAGCACCTGACGAGCGTTGCGTCACGCTAGACAGGCGTCAATTCCGCGTCAACCACCGTGCCGAGAGTCATTCGAGCCAGGCCGTCACTCCGCCTCGAAACTTTCGGCTATACACCCCGTAGTTAGCCGTCAAGTTTCGATGAAGTTTCGGAAACAGACGCATTGACCGCTCTTTCCCACCCGCCCCATACTCTCCAGCAATCGAGCCCTCCCTCCCCTGGGGACGGCCCGGCCAAGGCGTATGGCGCGAACATGACAACCCACCTCACCCAGGAGGAACCATGGACATGGAGCACGCCCTCACCCGCCCGATGAGCCGGAGGGGCTTCATCAACCGCGCCGGCGCGCTCGCGCTGGCCACGTCCGCGTCCGGGCTGCTGCTGCCCGGCACCGCCGACGCCGCCACGGTCATCACCACCAACCAGACCGGCACCAACAACGGCTTCTACTACTCCTTCTGGACCGACGGCGGCGGTTCGGTCTCGATGACCCTCAACTCCGGCGGCAACTACAGCACCTCGTGGACGAACTGCGGCAACTTCGTCGCCGGCAAGGGCTGGAGCAACGGCGGACGCAGGAACGTGCAGTACTCGGGCAGCTTCTACCCGTCCGGCAACGGCTACCTGGCGCTGTACGGATGGACCTCGAACCCGCTCGTCGAGTACTACATCGTCGACAACTGGGGCAACTACCGGCCCACCGGAACGTACAAGGGCACGGTCACCAGCGACGGCGGCACGTACGACGTCTACCAGACGACGCGGTACAACGCCCCCTCGGTGGAGGGCACCAAGACCTTCAACCAGTACTGGAGCGTCCGGCAGTCCAAGAGGACCGGCGGCACCATCACCACCGGCAACCACTTCGACGCCTGGGCCCGCTACGGCATGCGGCTGGGCAGCTTCAGCTACTACATGATCCTCGCCACCGAGGGTTACCAGAGCAGCGGCTCGTCCAACCTCACGGTGAGCGGCTGACCCTCTCCGTCCCTCCCGTCCACCCCCCACGGCGGTCATGCCGCCCATCCGAGGAGGACCCACCCGCATGCGTGCCGCACCCCGCCCCCTGCTGACCGGACTGGCCCTCGCGGCGACCGCCGTGGCCGGCACGGTCACCGCCGTCACCGACGCGGCCCCGGCGCACGCCGCCACCTGTTCCGGGTACGTCGGGCTCACCTTCGACGACGGCCCGTCCAACGACCACACCCCGGCCCTGCTCAACGCCCTGCGGCAGAACGGCCTGCGGGCCACGATGTTCAACGAGGGCCAGTTCGCTGCCGCCCACCCGGCCCAGGTACGGGCCGAGGCGAACGCCGGGATGTGGATCGGCAACCACAGCTACACCCACCCCCACCTCACCCAGCAGAGCCAGGCGCAGATCGACTCCGAGATCTCCCGCACCCAGCAGGCCATCGCCGCTGCCGGGGGCGGGACGCCGCAGCTGTTCCGCCCGCCGTACGGCGAGACCAACGCCACCGTGCAGGCGGTGGAGGCGAAGTACGGCCTGCGGCAGATCATCTGGGACGTCGACTCGCAGGACTGGAACGGCGCGAGCACCGACGCGATCGTGCAGGCGGTGTCCCGGCTGACCAACGGCCAGATCATCCTCATGCACGAGTGGCCGGCCAACACCCTCGCGGCCATCCCGCGCATCGCGCAGACGCTGGCCGGCAAGGGCCTGTGCGCCGGCCGCATCTCCCCGCAGACCGGGCGGGCCGTGGCCCCCTGACCCCCGGGGACGAACGACTGAGGGGCGGCTCCGGGCAGCGGCGCCGCCCCCGACCCATGTGCGCAGGCGGGTCGGGACGTCCCCGCCCGAGTACCCCCGCGTCCGGCGGTAACCCGCAGGTCGCGGACGGGCGGCCGGACAACATGCGGGTTACGCCGTTCGGGCGCATGCTGGGAGCGGCCCAACCAGGTGCCACAGACCGACCTCCGGGAGGTGCTGTGATCCTGATTGCCCTGCTTGTGCCCGTCCTGGTGATCGCGTTCCTCTTCATCACCCCGGCACTCGAAGAAGTCCTGTTCCCCCTTCCCGAGACCGACGACGTCACCGGTCCCCCACCCCACGCGATCGCCCCCCTCCTCGTGCATCCGAGGCACGAGGAGGAACAGTGACCAGGTCCGCCGGCCCGGCACGGCTGCCGGGCCGGCGGCGTACCCCTGGCCGGCGCCCTGCTCCCCGGCGCCGACGGGTCCACGGCCTGGGTCAGGGCGTGAGGAGGGCCTTGATGGCGCGGCGCTCGTCCATGGCCCGGTAGCCCTCCTCCACCTGCTCCAGGGGCAGGGTGAGGTCGAAGACCCTGCCCGGGTCGATCCGCCCGGACAGGACGCGGTCGATCAGGTCGGGCAGGAAGCGGCGCACGGGGGCGGGGCCGCCGCGCAGGCCGACGTGGGTGAAGAACAGCTCCTCCGCGTCGATCACCACCTCGTGCGGGAGGCCGACGAACCCGACGTTGCCGCCGGGCCGGGCCGAGTGCAGCGCCTGCCGCATGGCCTCACCGGTGCCGACGCACTCCAGGACCGAGTCCACGCCGATCCCGTCGGTCATCTCCTTGATCCGGGCGACACCGTCCTCGCCACGCTCGGTGACGATGTCGGTGGCGCCGAACTCCCGGGCCAGTTTCTGGCGCGACTCGTGCCGGCTCATGGCGATGATCCGCTCGGCGCCCATCTCCTTCGCGGCGATCACCCCGCACAGCCCGACCGCGCCGTCACCGACCACCACGGCCGTGGAGCCGGGCCCGACCTCGGCGGCCTCGGCCGCGTACCAGCCGGTGCCCATCACGTCGGAGACGGCCAGCAGGCCGGGCCAGAACTCCTCGCCCGGCACCTCCTCGGTGGCGACCAGGGTGCCCTGGGCGTTGGGGATGCGCACGTACTCGGCCTGGCAGGTGGTCATGAACTCGCGGTTCACGCAGTTGGACTGCCATCCGTTGCGGCAGTTGGCGCACGTGTTGTCCGAGGTCGCGAACGAGCCGACGACGAACTGGCCGGGCCTGACCGAGGTGACCTCGCTGCCGACGGCCTCGACGAAGCCGACGTACTCGTGCCCCATGGGGTGTGCCTCGTCGGTCGCGTCCAGACCGCGCCAGGGCCACAGGTCGGTGCCGCACACACAGGTGACGGCCGTACGGATGATCGCGTCCGTCGGCTCCAGGATCTGCGGGTCGTCCAGGGTTTCGAAGCGCACGTCTCCAGGGGCGTGGATCACTGCTCCGCGCATGGGGGAAGTCCTTACCTCGCGTGGGGGGGGGGAGGGGCCCCGGGCGGCTCGCGGGCCGCCGTGGCCGTGTGCCGGGCACCCCGGGACGGTCGGTGCCACCCGGGGAACACCTCTTTGCTCCAGGTAACCGCTCATCCCGGCGACCGGCGAGTCAGCGGCGAGAGGCGCACTGCCGGCCAGGCGATCGCCGCCGGTCTCCACACACGCGTCAGGGCCGGTTCCGGATGCCTCCGGAACCGGCCCTGGCCGACTTCCACACGTCGGGACGACAGGATTTGAACCTGCGACCCCTTGACCCCCAGTCAAGTGCGCTACCAAGCTGCGCCACGTCCCGTCGCACTGCCGCGCGGTGCCCCGCGTGATCGTGCGGACAGCACTTTACCCCACGCCCGGGGGTGTGCCGAAGGAGACCGGCGGCACGAGGGACAATCGGCGGTATGACCAACGCGGGCGCATCGGATGCCAGGGACCGGGACACGGCCGGGCGGGCGCGGAACGCGCGGCCCCGGGACGGGCTGGGGCGCCCGTTGCCGTACGGCGCCGAGGGCGTCCCCCGGCAGCCGGAGGGGGTCCTGCGGACGCCGCAGGACACGGTCGCCGAGGCGCGGGCGCTGCTGGCCTCGGGGCGGCCGTTCCACGCGCACGAGGTGTTCGAGGACGCCTGGAAGTCGGGCCCGGAGGAGGAGCGCGCGCTGTGGCGGGGCCTTGCCCAGCTGGCGGTGGGCCTCACCCACGCGGCCCGCGGGAACACCGTCGGCGGGGCGCGGCTGCTGCGGCGGGGCGCCGGCGCGGTCGAGGAGTGGGCGGCCGAGCGGGGCGAGGACCGCCCGTACGGACTGGACCTCCCGGGCCTCACCCGCTGGGCGCGGGAGCTGGCGGGACGGGTCGAGGACGGCTCGGCACCGATCGACGCGGGGACCGAGGCACCGCGCCTGGGGCCCTGACCGCCGGCCTTCCCGCACGCCGCGAGCAGGCCGTCGTCGCAGCCCGTGCGGAGCCGGTGGACGCATCGTCAGCGGCATGCGGCAGACTCGGGACGTGCGAAAGATTCATGTCATCGGTATCGGCGCGGGCGACCCCGACCAGCTGACCCTCCAGGCGGTCAAGGCGCTGCGGAGCACGGACGTGTTCTTCCTGCTCGACAAGGGCGAGGTGAAGAGCGACCTCACCCGGCTGCGCCGGGACATGCTGGACGCCCATCTGCCCGAGGGGTCGTACCGGGTGGTGGAGGCCCGTGATCCGGACCGGGACCGGGCGGCGGGCGGACCGGCCTACTCCCCCGCCGTCGGGGACTGGCGCAGCGCCCGCGCCGGGATCTACGAGCGGCTGATCGCCGAGGAACTGGACGAGTCGGGCACGGGCGCCTTCCTGGTCTGGGGGGACCCCGCGTTGTACGACAGCACGCTGGGCATCCTGGAGGAGGTGCTGGAGCGGGGCGCGGTGCGGTTCACGTACGACGTGGTGCCCGGCGTCAGCAGCGTCTCCGCACTGGTCGCCCGGCATCGCACGGGACTGAACCGGGTCGCCCGGCCGGTGCAGATCACCACCGGGCGGCGGCTGGCGGAGGGCTTCCCGGAGGGCGTCGACGACGTGGTCGTGATGCTCGACGCGCACCAGGCCTTCCGGCGGTACGCCGAGGAGGACATGGACATCTACTGGGGCGCCTACATAGGCACGCCGGACGAGATCCTCGTCTCCGGACCGATCGCCGAGGCAGGCCCGCGCATCGAGCGGCTGCGCGCCGAGGCGCGGGAGCGCAAGGGCTGGATCATGGACACGTACCTGCTGCGCCGGCACCCGTCGCGGAACGGACGGGACTGACGCACGGGCGGCCCGTGCCGGGCGGCGCGCTGAAATCGGGTGCGGGCCGGGACAGGGCGTCGTGATACCCGGGGCATGTCCGCCACGCCCCTCCGCTTCCGCGATCCGCGCAGCACCAAGGACGACTTCCTCGACTCGGTGCTGGTCCACTGTCCCCGCTGTGACGGCGTGGCCCATGTGCGGCGGCGGCCGGAGGCCGAGGAGCGGTGGATCTTCGCTCCCCGGTGCCTGGTCTGCCGTTCCTGCGGTCTGTCGCGCACCTGGGCCGGCCGGTCCGCGGTATTCGACTCGGGTTCGGCCGGACCCGCGCGGGACCCGTACTTCCGCGCCCGGCTGTGGTTGCAGCGCGAGACCCGGCACGGCCGGGTGTGGGCGTACGACCTGCGGCATCCGGACCTGATCCGGCGCTGTGTCGCGGCCGGTCTGCGGGAACGCGCGCCTTGGTACGACACCGGCCGGAAGATGACCCTGGTCGCCCGTCTCCCCTCCTGGATGAAGAGCGCCAAGAACCGGGACGAGGTGCTGCGCGCGATCGACCGGATCCGGGCCGCCGTCGTCAGGCCGGGCCGAAGCCCAGCCGGGCCAGGGCGTCCGCCACGTCCGGTACGGCGGTGACGCCGGCCGGGAGGGCGGGGCGGCGCACGACGACCACGGGCAGGCCCAGCCCCCGCGCCGCCGTCAGCTTCGCGGCCGTCGCGTCGCCGCCGCTGTCCTTGGTGACCAGGACGTCGATCCGGTGGGCGCGCAGGAGCTCCGTCTCCCCGGTGACCGTGAAGGGGCCCCGGGCCAGGACGACGGTGGTGTCCGGGGGCAGCGGGGGCTCGGGCGGGTCGACGGAGCGGACGAGGAAGCGCAGGCCGGTGAGGTGGGCGAAGGCCGCGAGGCCGAGGCGGCCGGTGGTGAGGAACGCCCGGCGGCCGAGGCCGGGCAGGGCCTCGGCCGCCGCGCCCAGGGACGGGACGTCGTACCAGCGGTCGCCGGGGCCCGGCCGCCAGCCGGGGCGGCGCAGGACGACGGCGGGGACGCCCGTGGCCCGCGCCGCACGGGCCGCGTGGTCCGTGATCGTCTCGGCGAAGGGGTGGGTGGCGTCCACCAGGGCGTCCACCCGGTGCGCGCGCAGCCAGTCGGCGAGGCCCTCCGGTCCGCCGAAGCCGCCGGTCCGCACCTCGCCGGGCAGCGCCCCGGGCCGGGCGACCCGGCCGGCGAGCGAGGTGGTGACCCGCACCCCGGGCCGGGCGGCGAGGTCGGCGGCGAGGCGACGGGCCTCGGTGGTGCCGCCGAGGATCAGGACGTGCGCGGGCATGGGGGTGAGCGTACGAGGTGGTACCGGCCGGTGCGCCGCCCGGGTCGCTACCGTCGGGCCATGGAGTCCTTGGCGTCCGTGCGTGCCGTCCTGATCGACATCGACGGGGTCCTCACCGTGTCCTGGAAGCCGCTGCCCGGTGCGGTGCAGGCGCTGGGCGCCCTGCGCGCGGCCGGGTTCGCCGTGGCCCTGGTGACGAACACGACCTCCCGGACCCGGGCGTCGATCGCCGCGACGCTGTCGGAGGCCGGCTTCGAGGTGGACGCGGAGGACGTGCTGACCGCGCCCGCCGCCACCGCCGCCCATCTCGCCGAGCACCATCCGGGCGCCCGGTGCCTGCTGCTGGGCAGCGGCGCCGTCGCGGCGGACCTGGGCGACGTCACGCTGGTCGAGGAGGGGGCCGACGTGGTCGTGGTCGGCGGCGCCGGGCCGGGGTTCGACTACGCGGCGCTCAACCGGGCCTTCGGCGAGTTGCAGCGGGGGGCGCGGCTGGTCGCCATGCACCGCAACCTGTACTGGCGCACCGACGCCGGGCTGCAACTGGACTCGGGCGCGTTCCTGCTGGGGCTGGAGCGGGCGGCGCGCGTGGAGGCCGAGGTCACGGGCAAGCCGTCCCCGGCGTTCTTCGCGGCGGCGCTCGCCCGGCTGGGGGTGGACGCGGGGCGGGCGCTGATGGTCGGCGACGACATCGAGTCGGACGTGCTCGCCGCGCAGCGGGCCGGGCTGACCGGGGTGCTGGTGAGGACCGGCAAGTACCAGCCGGAGACGCACGCGGACGCGAGCGGCACCCCGGACCACGTGCTGGACTCCTTCGCGGACGTCCCGGCGCTGCTGCGCCCGGCGGAGTAGCGGCCGGCCGCCGGCGCTAGCGGAGCAGCAGTTGCAGCCCGCCCACGATCGTCGCCGCGATCACGAGTTGTTCGAAGAGCCGCTGGTTGATGCGGTTCACCGCCCACTTGCCGAACAGCGCCCCCGGCACGACGAACACCACGAGCGCGGCGTCGAGGAGCAGCGAGCGCCCGTCGATGAGCCCGAGGCCCGCGCTGAACGGCACCTTCGAGACGTTCACGATGAGGAAGAAGAACGCGGAGGTGCCAAGGAACCCGAGCTTCCGGAACCCCGCCGACAGCAGGTACAGCGACATCACCGGCCCGCCGGCGTTGGCGACCATCGTCGTGAACCCGCCGAGCACACCGTAGGAGCGGGCCTTGACGCGGCCCGCCCGGGTGCCGGCCTCGTCCGGCTCCTGCGGGGTGCCGGCCGTCCGCCGGCGCCACAGCGTCACCCCCGCCATCAGCAGCAGGATCGCTCCGATCGAGGTCCGTACGATCCCGTCGTCGGCCCACACCAGGAAGAGCGTGCCGGCCACCACGCCCGCCGCCACCGCCGGGAACAGCCGCCACAAGGTGGGCCAGTGCGCGTGCCGCCGGTAGGTGAGGACGGCGAGCACGTCGCCGGCGATCAGGACGGGCAGCAGTACGCCGGTGGAGGCGCGGGCGGGCAGGACCGCCGCGAAGATCGCGAGACTGACCGTGTTGGCCCCGCTGACGGCCGTCTTGGAGAAGCCGACGAGCAGGGCCGCGAGGGCGAGCGCCGCGAACCCCCAGCCGGATATGTGCCAGAGCGTCATCGTGTTCATGGAGGGACCGATGCTATGTGCATGCATGGACCCGGTGTAAGGAGCGCCCCCCCGCGACGGCGAAAGACCCTAGCGGCCCGTGTAGCGCACCCGCAGTTCCCGCTTGAGCACCTTCATGCTCGGCCCGAGCGGCAGCGCGTCCGTGAGCTCCACCCGGCGCGGGTACTTGTGCCGGCCCAGGTGCTCCTTGGACCACTCGGTGAGCGCGGCGGCGTCCGGCGCGGTGCCCGGCGCGGGGACGACGACGGCGCACACCTCCTCGCCGTGCAGGTCGTCGGGCAGGCCGATGACCGCGGCCTGGGCGATCTCCGGATGACGCATCAGCACCTCCTCGACCTCCCTCGGGTAGACGTTGTAGCCGCCGCGGATGATGACGTCCTTCTTCCGGTCGACGATCCGCAGGAAGCCCTCGTCGTCCTTGGTGCCGAGGTCACCGGTGCGGAACCAGCCGTCCACCAGGGCCTCCGCGGTGGCCTCGGGGCGGCCGAGGTAGCCGGAGAAGACGTTGTGGCCGCGGATGACGACCTCGCCCACCTCACCGGGCGGCAGCAGTTCGATCCGGCCCTCCACCTCCGCGCGGGCGATCTCCACGTCGATGCCCCACAGCGGGTGGCCGATGGTGCCGGCCTTCGTGCCGAACACGGGCTGGTTGACGGTGGCGGTCGGCGAGGTCTCCGACAGCCCGTACCCCTCGTGGATCTGCGCGCCGAACGCGGCCTCGAACCGCTCCAGCACGGCCACCGGCAGCGAGGCGCCGCCGGAGACGCACACGCGCAGCGCCGGGAGCCGCTCCGCGTCCGCGGCGGCGGCCGCGAGGGCGACGAACATGGTGGGCACGCCGTGGAAGGTGTTCACGCCCTCGCGCACCATCAGGTCGATGGCGCGGGCCGCGTCGAAGCGGGGCAGCAGCACCAGCGTGGCGCCGGCCCGCCAGGTGGAGTTGAGCGAGACGGTCTGGCCGAAGGCGTGGAACAGCGGCAGTGCGCCGAGGGCGGTGTCGCCGGCGCGGATGTCGTTGGCGTCGAAGGCGTTGACGGTCGCGTTCATCACCAGGTTGAAGTGGCTGAGCACGGCGCCCTTGGGGACACCGGTCGTACCGCTGGTGTAGAAGATCACCGCGGGATCGTCGGCGGCCCGGGTGACGTACGACGCAAGGGGCTCGGCGCCGGCCGCCAGCTTCTCGAACTCCGTGCCGAGGGTGACCGCCCGGACGCCCGTGGCGCAGGCGGCGGCCGTGCCGGTCTCCGCCTGGGCCGGGTGCACCAGCAGCAGGGTGGCCCCGCTGTCGCGCAGCACGTGTTCGACCTCGCCCGCAGAGAGCAGCAGGTGCACGGGGACGACGACCCCGCCCGCCGCGGCGATCGCGTAGTACGCCACCGGGAACTCGGCGGTGTTGGGGGCCATGAGGGCGACCCGGTCGCCGGGCCGTACGCCGAGAGCGGTGAGCGCGCCCGCCTGGCCCAGCGCGCGCTGCCACGCGTCGGCGAAGGTGAGCCGCAGATCGCCTTCGACGAGGGCGGTCTTGCCGGGGCGGCGCCGGGCGTTCTCGGCGAGGATGGCGGCGACGGACAGGGTGGCCATGGAGTGCTGCTCCGTTTCCTTGCTGCGGCTCGTGTACCGGATCCCCTTGCGGGGAGCCCCCCGTTGAGGAGGCTCTAGTGCCTCTCGACCAGCACCGTGCTCCCCTGCCCCACCCCGACGCACATCGTCGCGAGTCCCCGCCGCGCGCCCGTGCGGCGCATCCGGTGCAGCAGGGTGGTGAGGATGCGGGCGCCGGAGCAGCCGAGGGGGTGTCCGAGGGCGATGGCGCCGCCGGTGGGGTTGACCAGGTCGGGGTCGATGCCCAGCTGGTCGACGCACGCGAGTGCCTGCGCGGCGAACGCCTCGTTGAACTCGGCCTCCTGGACGTCGCCGACCTCCCAGCCGGCCCGGCCCAGCGCCTTGCGGGTGGCGGGGACCGGGCCGAGGCCCATCACGTCGGGGTGGACACCGGCGGAGGCGCCCGCGACATAGCGTCCGAGGGACTCCAGGCCCAGCTCCTCCAGGGCCTCCTCGCTGACCAGCAGCAGGCCGGCCGCGCCGTCGTTCATCGGCGAGGAGTTCCCGGCGGTGACCGTGCCGTTCACGCGGAAGACCGGCTTCAGCCGGGACAGCTTCTCCAGCGAGGTGTCCTCCCGTACGCACTCGTCCTGCTCGAACACGATGCCGTCGGGCCGCTCGACGGGCAGGAGCTCACCGTCGAAGTGGCCGTCCTTGCGCGCGGCGGCGGCGAGCCGGTGGCTGCGCAGGGCGAACTCGTCCTGGCGCTCGCGGGAGACGCCGTACCGCGCGGCGACCTCCTCGGCGGTCTCGCCCATGGAGAGCAGGCCGTGCAGCTCCTTCATGGCCGGGTTGACCAGCCGCCAGCCGAGCCGGGTGTCGTAGGTCTCGATCCGCTGCGGCAGGGCCTCGTCGGGGCGGGGCAGGACGAAGGGGGCGCGGCTCATGGACTCGGAGCCGCCGGCGATCACGACGTCGGCCTCGCCGGCCGCGATGGTCCGGGCGGCGGTGGTCACCGCCTCGAGTCCGGAGGCGCACAGCCGGTTGACGGTGGCGCCGGGCACGGAGTCGGGCAGTCCGGCGAGCAGGGCGGCCATGCGGGCGACGTTGCGGTTGTCCTCGCCGGCCTGGTTGGCGGCGCCCCAGTAGACGTCGTCGATCCGGGCGGGGTCGAGCGCGGGCACGTCGGCCACCAGGCGGCGGATGACGGTCGCGACCAGGTCGTCGGGGCGGACCCCCGAGAGGGCTCCGCGCAGCTTGCCGATGGGGGTGCGGCGGGCGGCCGCGAAGTGGACGGGACGCACGGCTGGGACTCCTGACCTACGACGCTGTGGATCAGCACGGACCTCACGACAGCTCTTCCGCTGCCCGGCAGCCCATTAATTAGCACTGCTAGTTTTGGACTATAGACCGCCGACCGCCCCACTGGGAAGATCCCCGGGACCGTCCCCGAGGCAGCTGGAGGAGAGATGCCCCACGTCCGCGAGCACGTCCTCGACGGCACGCACGGAACCCTCGCCGTACGGGAGTGGCCGCACCCGGCTCCCCGCTGTCTGGCACTGCTGGTGCACGGGTACGGCGAGCACGCCGGCCGGTACGCGGAACTCGCCGGCCGGCTCACCGGGCACGGCGCCGCCGTCTACGCGCCGGACCACGCGGGCCACGGCCGGTCGGCCGGGGAGCGGGTGCTGATCGAGGACTTCGAGGACGTGGTCACGGACGTGCACACGGTGGCGGACTCGGCCCGTGCCGCGCGCCCCGGCCTGCCGCTGGTCCTGGTGGGCCACTCCATGGGCGGGCTGATCGCGGCCCGCTACGCCCAGCGGTACGGCGGTGAGCTGAGCGCTCTGGTGCTGTCCGGTCCGGTGATCGGCACCTGGGAGCTGCCGGGGCGGCTGCTGGCCCTGGAGGAGATCCCGGACGTCCCGATCAGCCCGTCCGCGCTCTCCCGGGACCCGGCCGTCGGTGCCGCGTACGCGGCCGATCCGCTGGTGTGGCACGGCCCCATGAAGCGGCCGACGCTGGAGGCGTTCGCCCGGACGCTGGAGACCGTCGCCCGGGGTGGTGAGGTCGGCGGGCTGCCGCTGCTGTGGCTGCACGGCGACGACGACCGGCTGGTGCCGCTGCCCGGGAGCCGCGCCGGGGTGGAGCGGCTGAGCGGCGGCCGGCACACCGGGCGGATCTTCCCGGGGGCGCGGCACGAGGTGTTCCACGAGACGTGCAAGGAGGAGGTCTTCGCGGAGCTGCTGGCCTTCCTGGATGGGGTACTACCCCGCTGATCTGCCGGTTTGCGCCCTCGCCCAGCGGGCACCCGCCCTGTCGGACATGACCGTGGACAGCCGCTGAAAGGGGATGTACGGACCATGACCGTGGTCAAGAGCACGCTGCCCGAGGAGGCGCTCGGCGTCACCGGAACCGCCCTGCAGGAGACCCTGGTGGACCTGCTGGGGCTGTCGCTGATCGGCAAGCAGGCGCACTGGAACGTCGTGGGCCCGCGGTTCCGGTCGATCCACCTCCAGCTGGACGAGGTGGTCGCCGCGGCCCGCAGTCACTCGGACACGGTGGCCGAGCGTGCCGCCGCGCTGGGCGTGCCGCCGGACGGCCGGCCGGAGACCATCGCCGCGACCTTCGCACTGCCCGGCGCCAAGGACGGCTGGGTGCGCGACACCGAGGCCGTGGCGCTGATGGTGTCGGCGCTGGAGGCGGCCATCGGCCGGCTGCGCGAGCGGATCGAGGCGACCGAGAAGGCCGACCCGGTCACCCAGGACCTGCTGATCTCCGTCACCGCCGACCTGGAGAAGCAGCGCTGGATGTTCGAGGCCGAGAACCACCCGCGCGAAGACACCACCGACCAGTAGACCCGCTCCCGCACGGAAGGGGCAGACCCATGGCCGACGCCCTGGAGACCGAGGCGCTGTGGGAGGACTTCCACCGCGTGGTGAACATGACCTCGGCGGAACTCGCGGCCTGGCTGAAGGTCCGGGACGCCGACGAGGAGACGGAACCGCTGCCGGAGGAGGCGGGCACGCCCACCGGCCAGCATGTCCTCGCCATCCTGCGGAAGCGCCGTACCGACCTCACCGACGACGACATCCGGGTCATGCGCAAGGTCGTCGACACGGTCGACGACCTGGCCGACCCGGAGAACGAACCCGAGCCGGAGAACACGCCGGAGGACACCCGGCGCCGGCACCGGCTGATGACGCTGGGCCACGACCCGCTCAAGCCCTAGCCGGAGCCGCGTCATGGACCGGGACGAACGGGTCGTGCGCGAGCTGGTGTCCGGGTACGGGCGGACGTACGCCGAGGAGGCGGGCATCCGCCTGAAGGACACCCCGCAGCCGCTGTACCGGCTGCTCGTGCTGTCCCTGCTGCTCAGCGCCCGGATCCGGGCCTCCGTCGCGGTAGCCGCCGCCCGGGCCCTGCACGAGGACCGTCTGGACAGCCCCCGCAGGATGGCCGGGGCCGCCTGGCAGCAGCGGGTCGACGCGCTCGGCCGGGGCGGCTACCGCCGCTACGACGAGCGCACCGCGACCCAGCTCGGCGACGGCGCCGAACTGCTGACCGAGCGCTGGGGCGGCGACCTGCGCCGGCTGCACCGGGAGGCGGGCGGCGACACCGGCGCGTTGAGGCGGCTGCTCCAGGAGGAGCCGGGCATCGGACCGGCCGGCGCCGACATCTTCCTGCGCGAGGCGCAGCGGGTGTGGCCGGACATCGCGCCGTACCTGGACGGCAAGGCGCTGTCCGGGGCCGGCCGGCTCGGCCTGCCGAAGGACCCTCAGAGGCTCGCCGAGCTGGCCGGGGACACCCAGCCGGCCGTCCTGGCCGCCGCGTTGGTCCGGGCGGCGCTCGACGAACAGGTGGCCGAAGACTGTCTGCGCCGGGCCGCTTGACCGTGTCAGACTGCTCCCCGCGCGTCCCGGAGTGACCACCGGGACCCGGGGGCGGAGGAGCAGCACGTGACGGGGACAGGGCCGCGGATCCAGGACGGTATCGACACGACCCGGCCGCATCCGGCCCGGGTGTACGACTGGTTCCTCGGCGGCAAGGACAACTATCCGGTCGACGAGGAGCTGGGCCGGCGGATCGCGGCGATCGACGGGGGCGCCCCGAAGGCCGCCCGCGCGAACCGGGCGTTCATGCGCCGCAGCACGCGGATGCTGGCCACGGAACGGGGGATCCGCCAGTTCCTGGACATCGGCACCGGCATACCGACCGAGCCGAACCTGCACCAGATCGCCCAGTCCGTGGCCCCCGGCGCCCGCGTGGTGTACGTCGACAACGACCCCATCGTGCTGGCCCACGCGAACGCCCTGCTGCGCGGGACCCCGGAAGGCGTGACGGAGTACGTGCAGGCCGACGCCCGCGATCCGCACGCGATCCTCGGCCAGGCCGCCCGCGTCCTGGACCTGGAACGCCCGGTGGCCCTCTCGCTCATCGCCCTGCTCCACTTCATCGCCGACGAGGACGGCGCCCACGACCTGGTGGACACCCTGGTCGGCGCGCTGGCGCCGGGGAGCTGCCTGGTGCTGTCGACCATGACCGCCGACTTCGAGCCGGAGAACGTCCGGCGGGGCGTCGCGGCCTACGCGGCCGGCGGGGTCACCCTGGTGGCGCGGTCACAGGCCGAAGTGGGCACCTTCTTCGAGGGACTGCGGCTGCTGGAGCCCGGGATCGTGCCGGTGGCCGAGTGGCGGCCCGAGGAGGCGCCCGACGGGCCGGTCTCCCTGTACGGCGGGGTCGCGGTCAAGCCCTGACGCCGTCGTACGGCAGGTCCAGCACCCGGGCGACGGTCCGCAGGACCCCGTCGTCGTTGTTGGACGGGGCCAGGTGGCGGGCCCGCCGGATCACCTCGGGGTGGGCGCCCGCCATGGCGAAGGACCACTCGGCGGCGTCGAGCATCTCCAGGTCGTTCAGGTAGTCCCCGAAGACCATGGTCTGGGCGGGCGTGATGCCGAGCGCCCGCTGGAGGCCGCGCAGGGCGGTGCCCTTGTCGGCGGTGCGGTTCATCACGTCCACCCAGTGCTCGCCGGAGACGACCACCTGGTGGGTCGCGGTGAAGTCCTTCAGGGCCGGGGCGGTGGTGTCCTCGGCGGAGCCGAAGTCGAACAGCGCGACCTTGATCATCTCGTCGTCGACGGCGGTGACGTCCTCGACGATCCGGTGCTCGACGTAGTACTTGCGCACCTCCGCCAGGAACGCCTCGTCGGTCCGCTCGACGTACGCGGCCCGCTTGCCGCAGACGACCGCGCCGACGTCCGCGCCGTCCGCAACCAGCCGCCGCGCCCTGCGGGCGACCCCGGCGGCGACGGACCCGTCCAGCGGGTCGGAACTCAGCTCCACGCCGTCCCGGACCACATAGGTGCCGTTCTCCGCGATGAACACCATGCCCTCGGCGACCTCCTCGAACTGCCGGAGGAGGGTGGCGTACTGGCGTCCGCTCGCCGGGCTGAACAGCACCCCGCGGCGGCGCAGCTCGGCGAGCATCGGCCACAGCCCGTCGGGAATCCGCTTGGCGTCGTCCAGCAGCGTGCCGTCCATGTCGGTGACGATCAGCCGGATGTCGGCGGGGCCGACGGGCAGGCCGGAGGCGTCGAGGAGGGGCGTGGTCGTGGCGGGCATGTCCTGCTTCCGGTCGGGGACGGTGATACCGGTCCAGTGTTCCTCATACGCCCCGACGCCCCGGAACCGCCCGGGGCCGGGCACAGGCGCGCCTCGAACCGCCGGGGCGGGACGCAAGCCTGCCCGGAACCGCCGGCCGCGAAGCACTCGGCTGGAACCGCCGGGGACCGGGGCGGCCGCGGCGACCGGTGCGGACGCAAGCGCCCGGAACCGCCGGGGTCGAAGCGCCCGGCCGGGACCCCAGGGACCGGGACGCCCGGCAGAGACCACCGGGGCGACACGCAAGCGTGCCCGGAACCGCCAGGGGCAACCGCCCGGCCGGGACCGCCAGGGACGGGGGCGCCCGGCAGGCCGCGGCCACCGGGGCGAGACGCAAGCGCCCGGAGCCGCCGGGGGCCCTCGGCTGGGCACGCCGAGGGCGAAACTCAAGTCCCCCCGAACCGCCGGAGGCGGAGCGCGCGGCGGTCCTGGACCACTGACCGTTGCCGTTTCCCGGGACAGCGCGATCACCGGGGGGCACAATGACGGCGGAGAACCGCACGTGAGAAGGGCGGACAGGTGAGCGAGGTCGACTCCCCGGGGGCCGGATCGGCACGGCTGGACACCAGCGTGGCGCACAACGCGCGGGTGTGGAACTACTGGATCGGCGGCAAGGACCACTACGAGGTCGACCAGCGGGTGGGCGAGCGGATCGCCGGGATGTTCCCGGTGATCCGGGCGGTGGCGCGCGCCGACCGGGAGTTCCTGGGGCGGGCGGTGCGCTTCCTCGCCGCCGAGCGGGGCATCCGGCAGTTCCTCGACATCGGCACCGGCCTGCCGACGGCCGACAACACGCACGAGATAGCACAGCGGATCGCCCCCGAGTCCCGGATCGTGTACGTCGACAACGACCCGATCGTGCTCGTGCACGCCCGCTCGCTGCTCACCAGCTCCCCGGAGGGCGTCACGGACTACGTCGACGCCGACGCGCACGACCCGGAGGGCATCGTGCGACGGGCCGCCGAGACCCTGGACCTGACCCGGCCGGTGGCGGTCCTGATGCTGGGCATCCTCAACTTCGTCCTGGACACCGGCGAGGCCCGGGACATCGTGCGCCGGCTGATGGCCGCGGTGCCCGCCGGCAGCCACCTGGTCCTCACCCATCCGACGGACGACCCCGACGTGGGCGGCGAGGGCAACGTGGCCGCCATGGAGTTCTGGAACGCCCATGCCACCCCGCCGATCACCGCCCGCGGCCGCGCCGAGATCGCCGGGTTCCTGGCCGGTCTGGACCTGGTGGAGCCGGGACTGGTGCCGTGCTCGCAGTGGCGCGCCGAGTCGGCGTCCGCCGCCCCGGTGCCGCAGCTCGGCGCGGTGGCCGTGAAACCCTGACCCCGGCCGCGCGCGGGCCGGACCCGCCGAGGAGGACGCATGACGACTTTCGCCGACCCCGTGCCCGGCGGCCGTCCCGGGGACCTGCGCCGGGTGGCCGGCCTCACCGCCGACCTGGCCGCCCAGGGCGTGCGCGGCATCGTGCTGGCGTACGTGGACACCGCGGGCGTCTGCCGGGTGAAGACGATCCCCACCGGTCGGCTGGAGGCCGCCGTGTCCTGGGGCGTCGGCATGTCCCCGGTGTTCGACACCTTCCTCGCCGACGACTCGATCGTCACCACCGACGTGCTCGGCTCCCCCGACGGCGACCTCAGGCTCTACCCGGACCTGGACCGGCTGGTGGCGCTGGCCGGGCAGCCCGGCTGGGCGTGGGCGCCGGTGGACCGGATCACCCAGGAGGGTGCCCGGCATCCCGGCTGTGCCCGGACCTTCCTGCGCCGGACCGTCACCGAGGCCGCCGAACGGCACGGCCTGTCCTTCAAGGCCGCGATCGAGATCGAGTGGTCCGTCGGGCTGGACTCGGCGCCCGCCGGGGAGTTCGTACCGGCCGTCTCCGGCCCGGCGTACGGCGCGATCCGGCAGGTCGGGCTGAGCGACTACACCGCCGACCTGCTGGCCGCGTGCGCCGCGCAGGGCGTGGACGTCGACCAGCTGCACCCCGAGTACGCGCCCGGACAGTTCGAGATCTCGGTGGGCGCCCGGGACCCGGTGGCGGCGGCCGACCTCAGTGTGCTGGTCCGGCAGACGATCCGGGCGGTGGCCCGGCGGCACGGCCTGCGGGTGTCGTTCGCGCCCGCGGTCTGCGCCGAGGGCGTCGGCAACGGCGGCCATCTGCACCTGTCCTGCTGGCGCGACGGCGTGAACCTGCACGCCGGCGGCGACCGCCGGTACGGCATGACGGCCGAGGCGGAGTCCTTCGCGGCCGGGGTCCTCGCCCACCTCCCGGCCCTCACCGCGATCACCGCCCCCAGTCCGGCCAGCTATCTGCGGCTGAAGCCGTCCCAGTGGGCCGGGGTCTTCACCGTCTGGGGCCGCGAGACCCGCGAGGCCGCCCTGCGGATGGTCACGGGCACGGCGGGCCGCCACGACCAGGACGCCAACATGGAGGTCAAACCGGTCGACCTGGCCGCCAACCCGTATCTCGCCCTCGGCTGTGTGATCGCCGCCGGACTCGACGGCGTCACGGCGGCCCGCACCCTGCCCGACGAGATCACCGGCGATCCGGCCCGCCAGGACCCCGAGGAGGCGGCGGCCCTGGGCGTACGGCGGCTGCCGCGGTCGCTGCCGGAGGCGGTGGCCGAGTTCCGCGCGGACCCGGTGCCGCGGGCCGCGCTGGGCCCGGTGCTCGCCGACGCGGTGATCGCCGTACGGCTCGGCGAGGCGGCGGCCGTCGAGGGACTCGGCCCCGACCAGGTGGCGGCGGCCTACCGCTGGACGTACTGACCATGACCGCACCCGGACCCGTCCAAGAGGCCCTCGCCGCGCTGCCGCTCGTCGACCACCACTGCCACGGCGCGGTCACGGCCGATCTGAGCGGCGCGCAGTTCGCGTCCCTGATCACCGAGGGCGCGGCCTGGCCGGAGGTCTCCCCCTTCGACAGCCCGGTCGGCCTGGCCGTGCGCCGCCACTGCGCGCCCCTGCTGGACCTGCCCCGGCACGCACCGCCCGCCGACTACGTGGCCCGGCGCGCCCGGCTCGGCTGGCAGGAGGTCAACCGCCGCTTCCTGACGGCGGCCGGAGCCGGGGTGTTCTGCGTGGACACCGGTTACGCCCCGCACCCTCTCACCACGCCCGCCGAGCTGGCGGCGGCCGCCGGTGCCGCCGCGTGCGAGGTCGTACGGCTGGAGCAGATCGCGGAGTCGGTGGCGGCAGGAGGCGTGGAGGCGGGCGAGTACGCGGCCGTGTTCCGCGCGGCCGCCGAGGATGCGGTACGGCGGCCGGGCGTGGTCGCGGTGAAGTCCATCGCGGCCTACCGCACGGGTTTCGCCCTGGACCCGGAGCCCCCGGCCGGGGCCGAGGTGACGCAGGCCGCCGGGCACTGGCTGGCGCGGGGCGGACGCCTCACGGACCCGGTCCTGGTCCGGCACCTGCTGTGGACCGCCGTCGAGCTGGGGCTGCCGCTGCAACTGCACACCGGCTTCGGCGACGCGGACGTACGGCTGCACCGCGCGGACCCCGCCCTGCTGACCGACTGGCTGCACCGGACCGCCGGCACGATCCCGGTGCTGCTGCTGCACTGCTGGCCGTACCACCGGCAGGCCGCCTATCTGGCCGCGGTGTTCGAGCAGGTGTACCTGGACGTGGGGCTCGCCCTGCACTACACCGGTCCGGCCCGCTGCCGGGCGGTGCTGGAGGAGGCGCTGGAGATCACCCCGTTCCGCAAACTGCTGTACAGCTCCGACGCCTATGGTGTGGCCGAGTTCCACCACCTGGGCGCCCTGTGCTTCCGGCAGGGCCTCGCCGATCTGCTGCAGGCACGCGTCGACGCCGACGAGTGCAGCCTCGCCGACGCCCTGCGGATCGCGGCCTGGACGGGCCGCGACAACGCCCGCCGGCTGTACGGACCGCCCGTATCCGAACCGGCCCGCGATTCCAGCGGGCGCCCCACCCGGAAAGTATGATCAAGCAATGTCTGACATGACCGAAACCACGCCCGGCTGGCTGACCACGGACGAGCTGGAGATGGCCAGGGCCCGGATGCCGATCCTGTACGTCGAGGCCGTGCCCGTGCGCGTGGACGACAGCGGTGAAGTCACCAGCATCGGGCTGCTGTTGCGCATCGGCCCGGACGGCACGGTCAGCCGGACCCTGGTCTCCGGCCGGGTTCTGCACCACGAGCGGGTCCGTGACGCGCTGCTGCGCCACCTGGAGAAGGACCTCGGCCCGGTCGCCCTGCCCCGTGTCCCCGCCTCGCTCCAGCCGTTCACGGTCGCGGAGTACTTCCCGACGGCGGGCATAACGCCGTACCACGACCCGCGCCAGCACGCGGTGTCCCTGGCCTACATCGTGCCGGTGACCGGCGACTGCCGGCCCCGCCAGGACGCGCTGGACCTCGTCTGGTTCAGCCCCCAGGAGGCCGCCTCCCCGGCGGTGCAGAACGAGATGCCGGGCGGCCACGGGGTGCTGCTGAAGCAGGCCCTGGCGCACGTGGGACTGGCTTTCTGACCCACTCGTCACCGGCGCCCCGGCCCTCGGGGAGAAGAGGAAGCGACTATTCCACAATTCCCGGGAAACCGGACTTCCACGGCGGCCGCCCCGAGATGAAGGAAAGGCCGCCGAGGAAATACGGAAGGTTTCCCGGGAAGGGTTTTGCATGTCTGTGAGCCGCACGTTAGCCGCATCCGTGATCTGCGCGACCGCCGCCGTGGGCGCCGCGGGGTGCTCGGACGACGGATCGTCGGACCAGCCGTTCAAGGGGCAGAGCGCGGACCAGGTGGCCGCCAAGGCGGTGACCGCCACCAGGAACGCCGCCTCGCTGCGCATGGCCGGCAAGGTCGCCGCGGACGGGCAGCCCCTGACGGTCGACTTCCACGTCGACACCCAGAAGAACTGCACGGGCCGGATGGCCATGGAACGAGGCTCGGCCGACGTCATCCACGCAGGCCAGGCGACGTACATCAAGGGTGACAAGGAGTTCTGGGCCAACGCCGCGAAGGGCTCCGCCGGCGGTCCGAAACAGGCCCAGGCACTGAGCGGCCGTTGGGTGAAGGTGCCGGTCGGCGACGCCCGGACGACGGGACTGTGCGACAAGCAGGGATTCCTGGCCGACATGGACAGCGACAAGTCCGAGCGGAAGGGAATGACGAAGGGCGACGTCACCACGGTCGACGGCCGCGAGGCGATCGCCCTGAAGAAAAAGAAGGGCGGCGAAACCATCACCATGTACGTCGCCACGAAGGGAAAGCCGTACATTCTCAAGGTCCAGCAGTCCGGCGGTGAGAATCCCGGCACGGTCGTCTTCTCGGACTACGAGAAGCCGGTCAAGGCGGCGCCCCCGCCGGCGGGACAGGTGATCGACGGCACCAAGGGCGACAAGGCGGCTTCCTGACCCGCGGGAAGACCACTCGAACGATCGAGGGCCGGTTCCGGACACCTCCGGAACCGGCCCTCACCGGCGACTCTCACAAGTCGGGACGACAGGATTTGAACCTGCGACCCCTTGACCCCCAGTCAAGTGCGCTACCAAGCTGCGCCACGTCCCGGTGCCGTTTGACCTGGGCTTTCCCCGGCCGAACGCGCAGGGAAACAATACCGCACTCGGCTCGGTGGTCGCGCGCCCCTTTCCCGGTTTGACCTCAAGTCCGATTGAGGTTGCACGATCATCGGCATGACGACCGCAACGGACCAGAGCCGTTCGTACGGCTACGACGACCTGCCCCGGCTGATGGGGCTGATGACCGGTGACGAGAAGCACGGGCCGGCCGCCACGTCCACGCTCGACGTGCTGTGGGTGCTCTACGACCGGGTGCTCCGGGTCGCTCCGGAGCGGCGGGACGACCCGGCCCGGGACCGCTTCCTGCTGAGCAAGGGGCACGGGCCCATGGCGTACTACGCCGTCCTGGCCGCCAAGGGGTTCGTGCCCGTCGAGTGGCTGCCCGGCTTCGGGTCCTACGACTCCCCGCTCGGGCACCACCCGGACCGCGTCCTGGTGCCGGGGGCCGAGATCGGCAGCGGCTCGCTCGGGCACGGGCTGCCGATCGCCGTGGGCACCGCGCTGGGCCTGCGGGCGCAGCGCCGGCCCGGTCCGGCGGTCTGGGTGCTGATCGGGGACGCCGAGCTGGACGAGGGCAGCAACCACGAGGCGATCGCCTTCGCGGGGCCCGCCGGGCTCGACCGGCTGCACACCGTCGTGGTCGACAACTCCTCCGCGAGCCATGCGCTGCCCGGCGGGATCGCCGCCCGGTTCGAGGCGGCGGGCTGGTCCGCGGTGACCGTCGACGGACGCGATCACGAGGCCCTGTACGCCGCGTTCACCGCCCCGCATCCCGGCCGGCCGCATGTCGTCGTGGCCCGCGTCGAGCCGAAGAACGTCTGACTCCCCGGAAAGGGTCTTCCGATGGACACCATGCGTGACCGTTTCGCCCCCGTCGCCTCCCGGCTGCTGGACGAGGACCCCCGGGTCGCGGTCGTCCTCGCCGAGATCGGCCGGGACGGGTTCCGCGACGCCGAGCGCCGGCACCCCGACCGGGTGATCAACGTCGGCATCCGGGAACAGCTGCTGGTCGGCGCGGCGGCGGGGCTGGCGCTCACCGGGCTGCGGCCGATCGTGCACACCTTCGCCAGCTTCCTCGTGGAGCGGCCGTTCGAGCAGCTCAAGCTGGACCTGGGACACCAGGACACGGGCGCGGTGCTGGTGAGTGCCGCCGCCTCCTTCGACTGGCCGGCCGGCGGCTTCACCCACATGGCCCCGGGCGACGTCGCCCTCCTCGACACGCTCGCCGGCTGGACCGTACACGTACCCGGGCACCCGGACGAGGCCGAGACGCTGCTGCACCACGCGGTCGCGGCGGGCGACGACCGGGTGTACGTGCGCCTGTCGGTGCAGTCCAACCGGCGGGGGCGGGTCATCGACGGCCGGCACTTCGTCACCGTCCGCGAGGGCCGTTCGGGGGTGGTCGTCGCGGTGGGCCCGATGCTGGACGCGGTCCTCGCCGCGACGGAGGGCCTGGACGTGACCGTGCTGTATGCGACGACGGTACGACCGTTCGACGCGGCCGGGCTGCGCCGGGCGACGGAGGCGGCGGGCACGGACGTCGTGCTGGTCGAGCCGTACCTGGCCGGGACGTCGACGGCCGCGGTGAGCGAGGCACTGGCCGATGTCCCGCACCGGGTGCTCGGCCTCGGCGTCGCCCGCCGTGAGCTGCGCCGCTACGGCACGATCGAGGAACACGTGGCCGCGCACGGGCTGGACGAGGCGGCCCTGCGGGAACGGATCGGGCACTTCCTGGATGCGCGGCGTGCGGGGGCGCGGATGGGGTGAGCGGTCGGCGTTTGCTTCGATTACGCGAGCCCGCGAGATCAGCAGAGCGCCGCGATGCCCGCGGAGGAACTGCGGCACGCTCTCTTTTCGCAAGGCGGTCCGCCGTCACGGCGTGGGCCGGACCGTCGCGTCGGCCCGGGTCAGGTCGCGTACCGGGGGGACCGCCAGCAGGATGGCCGCCACCGCCAGGCTCACCACCGCCGCGGTCAGCAGGACGTGGCCGGCGCCCAGGACCTCGGCCGCCGGGCCCGCGAGGGCCTGGCCGACCGGCATCATGGCCAGGGAGCCCGCCACGTCGTAGGCGTGGATGCGGTTGAGGACGTCGGCCGGGACCTGGGTCTGCACGGTGGTCGCCCACATCACACCCCAGAACGACATCCCGGCACCGGCGACCGCGGCCCCGGCCGCCATGGCCGGTACGCCGAGGCCCGCCCCGACGGTCGCGGGGAAGCCGAAGAAGGCGAACAGGGAGAGCGCGCCCGCGCGGAGCATGCGGCGGGGGCGCAGCCGCAGCGCGAGCAGGCCGCCGACCACCGTGCCCGCGCCGAGGGCCGAGTTGACCAGGCCGTACGCGCCGGGGCCGTGGTGCCGGACGACCTCGGTGGCCACCAGCGGCACGGTCGGGCCCCACACGGCGATCATGTAGAGGCACCAGACCGCGATCACGCCCCACAGCCAGGCGCGGGAGCGGAACTCCCGCCAGCCGTCGACGAGATCGGCGCGGAAGGCGCGCAGGGCGGAGCCGGTGGCCGCGCGGGCGGTGACGGGGAGCGGGCGCAGCCGGAGGAGCAGCAGGCACAGGGCGCTGAGCGCGTAGGTGGCGGCGTGCGCGGCGAAGACCCCGCCGGGCGAGGCGAGGCCCACCAGGACGCCGGCGACGGCGGGACCGGCGAGCTGGGCGGCGGACTCGGCGATGCGGATCGCTCCGTTCGCGCCCTGGATGTCGGTGGCGAGGCGGGGCACGGTGCTGGCCACGCCCGGCTGGAAGACGGCGCCGGCCACGCCGTTGACGACGCCGATGGCGCAGATCTCCCACAGCACCACGTGCCCGGTGAAGAACAGGCCCGCGGCGACGGACTGGGCGCCGAGCCGGACGAGGTCGGCGCCGATCATCAGCCTGCGGGTGCTGAACCGGTCGGCGATGACTCCGCCGAAGACGACAAGTCCCGCGAACGCGGCGGCCGTGGAGGCCATGGCGAGGCCGACCGCGCCCGCGCCGTACCCGTGTTGCAGCAGGCCGGCGGCGAGGGCGACGGGCAGCATGGTGTCGCCGAGCCGGGCGACGGCCCGGGCCACGAAGAAGAGCGCGAAGTCCCGTGACCAGACCGCCGGGACACCGGCCGCCACCTCGCGCACACCCCGGCCGGCGGCATTCCGCCGCGCGTCCGTTCCGGTCATCCCGAGCGCTCCCCTCCCCGACCCGGCCGTCACCCTGCCCGTGCCGTCTCCGCGTTCGTACCGCTTCCCGCCCGTGCCGCGGCCTCTTCCTGCCCGCCGAGGCGGGATCATGCCACTTCGCGGAAGGCGCCCGCCGGGCTTTTCAGCCCCCGGCCGGGAGCCCCAGCTCCGGATGCGCGTCCAGCAGCCGGGACGGGGCGGCCTGGCGCCAGGAGTCGGCCAGGATGGCCCGCAGCTCGTCCTCGTCCTCCAGGGCGGCGAGCCTCGCTCTCACCCAGGCGAACTGCGCCTCGTGGCCGGCGATCCAGAACTTCTCCGGCTCGGCCAGGACCAGTTCGTCGCGCTCCTCCTTGGGGCAGCGCACGGCGAGGGACGTCTCGTCCTCGGGGAGGGTCGCGAACATCTTCCCGGCGACCCGGAACGTGGGCATGCTCCAGGCGATCTTCTCCGTCGTGTCCGGCAGGGACAGGGCGATTCGGCGTACGTCGTGTGCATCCGGCATGCCGCGCACGGTAGCCCCTGCCACTGACAGCCGGCCCTGCCGGCGGTGGCCGCACCCGCCGGCGGTCAGCCTCCGAGCCGCTTGTAGTACAGCGTCGTCGGCCGCAGCACGCCCGCCGGGCTCGCCGCGTAGTCGGGGATGGTCCCGGCCCTCGTCCAGCCGGCCGAGCGGTACAGGCCCTCCGCGGGGCTGCCCGTCTCGGTGTCGAGGTGGAGCAGGGTGCGGCCGTCGGCCGCGGCGGCCTGTTCGGCGGTGGTGAGGAGCCGGCGCCCGAGGCCCCGCCCCCGCGCGGAGCGGTGCACCATCAGCTTGACCAGTTCGGCGCGGTGCCGGCTGTTCGGCTTGTCGGGGAAGGCCAGCCCCACCGTGCCGGTCACCCGGTCCACGGGGTCCAGGGCCACCCAGACGGCCAGCCGGCCCGCCGCCGTGGCCTCCGCCCGCTCCCGCCACCAGGCGACCGCCGCCGCGTGGCCGAGCGGCGCGAGGAAGCCGACGGAGGCGCCCGAGTCCACGGTGTCGGTCAGCAGCGCCGCCAGGTCGCCGGCGCGGTCGCGCACGCGGGTGCCGTCCCAGCGCTCCACCCTCGTCGCCGTGTCCCCGCGGGGCCTCATGGCCGCACCACCGCCAGCACGTACCGCGCCCCGTCCGGACCGGCGCAGCGGAAGCGGGTCGCGCCGGTGACCCGCATCCGCAGGCAGTCCCCCGCGCCGAGCCGGTGGACCTGGTCCCCGGCCGTCACCTCCAGGTCCCCCTCCAGCAGCCACAGGTGCTGTTCCAGGCCGGGCACGGGCGGGCGGTCGTAGGCGAGGTCCGCGCCCGGGACGAGCCGGCCCTCGACCAGTTCGCCGCGCAGACCGGTGTGCGGCGGGGACACGGACCGGCGGACGAAGCCCGAGGCGGGGTCCGCCCACACCCGCTGCTCGGCGCGACGGACCAGCGGGACCGGTGCCGCCTCGACCTCGCTGAGCAGTTGGGACATGGTGCGGCCGTAGACGTGGCAGAGCCGGTTCAGCAGGGCGGCGGTGAGGCTGGTCTCCGCGCGTTCGGCGCGCGACAGGGTGGAGCGGCTGACCCCGCTGCGCTCCGCGAGTTCGCCGAGCGACCAGCCGTGCTGGGCGCGCAGTTCGGCGAGCCGGGCGCCGATGAGGAGATCGACGGTGTCCTCGTTTCTCATTTCCGGGACGCTATCCCGTACGTGAGACGGCGTTGTTACGGAAGCCTCACGCCTGCGCCGCTTCGCCCAGCGCCTCCAGCACCGGGCGGATCAGCGGGTGCCCCTCGGCGCCCCGGCGGACGGCGGCGAAGACCCGGCGGGTCGGGGCGACGCCGTCGACGGGGCGGACGACCACGCCGGCCAGGTCCATGCCGCGCAGCGCCGAGCGTGGGACCAGGGCGACGCCCGCGTCGGCCGAGGCGAGGGCGACGACGGCCCGGAAGTCGTCGGAGGAGTGCTCCAGGCGCGGCTGGAAGCCGGCGCTCTCACAGGCGAGGACGACCACGTCGTGACACGGGTTGCCGGGGTACGGCCCGATCCACGTGTCCTTGGCCAGGTCGGCGAGGGGCACCTCGGGGGCGTCCGCCAGCCGGTGCCCGAGGGGTACGACGGCGTCGAACGGCTCGGCGTACAGCGGGACGTGGGTCAGGCGGGGGTCGTCGGCGGACGGCGCGCCCCGGTACTCGACGGCGACCGCGACGTCCACCTGCCGGTCCAGGACCATGGGCAGGCTGGCGTCGCCCTCCGCGTCCTGCACCCGGATCCTTATGCCGGGCGCGGAGTGGGCGAGGCGGGCCACGGCCGGGGCCACGACCTGGGCGATGCCGGTCGCGAAGGCCGCCACGGTGACCGTGCCCGCCTCGCCCGAGCCGTAGGCGGCCAGCTCGGCCTCGGCCCGCTCCAGCTGGGCGAGGACCGCGTTGGTGTGGCTGAGCAGGATCTCGCCCGCCGGGGTGAGCCGTACGCCCTTGGCGCCGCGCTCGACCAGGCGGTGGCCGGTCTCCTGCTCCAGGGCCGTCAGCTGCTGGGAGACGGCGGAGGGGGTGAGGTAGAGCGCGGCGGCCGCCGCGGTGACCGTGCGGTGGTCGGCCACCGCACGGAGGATGTGGAGCCGCCGTGCCTCGATCATGCCCCCATTATCCCAGGGCGTCCGCCCTGGTCAGGCCGTCAGCTCGGCGCGCGCCGCGACGAACGCGTCGACCGCGCGGTCGACGTCCTCCGTGGAGTGCGCGGCGGACAGCTGGACCCGGATGCGGGCCTGTCCCTGCGGGACGACCGGGTACGAGAAGCCGATCACGTAGACCCCGCGCTCCAGCAGCAGTTCGGCCATCCGGGCCGCCTTCGCCGCGTCCCCGATCATGACGGGGGCGATGGCGTGGTCGCCGGGGAGGATGTCGAAGCCCTCCTCGGTCATCCGGCGGCGGAACAGCGCGGTGTTCTCGGCGAGCCGCACGCGCAGGTCGTCGGCGGACTCCAGCAGGTCGAGGACCTTCAGGGAGGCGGCGGCGATCACCGGGGCGAGCGTGTTGGAGAACAGGTAGGGGCGGGAGCGCTGGCGCAGCAGGGCGACGATCTCGGCACGGGCGGCGACGTAACCGCCGGAGGCCCCGCCGAGGGCCTTGCCCAGGGTGCCGGTGATGATGTCGACGCGGTCCATGACGCCGTGCAGCTCGGGGGTGCCGCGGCCGGTCGGGCCGACGAAGCCGACGGCGTGCGAGTCGTCGACCATGACCATCGCGTCGTAGCGGTCGGCGAGGTCGCAGATCTCCGCCAGGGGCGCGACGTAGCCGTCCATGGAGAACACGCCGTCGGTGACGATCAGGCGGCGCCGGGCGTCGGACGCCTCCTTGAGCTTGGCCTCCAGGTCCGCGAGGTCGCGGTTGGCGTAGCGGAAGCGGCGGGCCTTGGAGAGGCGGATGCCGTCGATGATGGAGGCGTGGTTGAGGGCGTCGGAGATCACCGCGTCCTCCTCGCCGAGCAGGGTCTCGAAGACGCCGCCGTTGGCGTCGAAGCAGGAGGAGTACAGGATGGTGTCCTCCTGGCCGAGGAACGCCGACAGCCGGGCCTCCAGCTCCTTGTGCACCTCCTGGGTGCCGCAGATGAAGCGGACGGAGGCCATGCCGTAGCCCCAGCGGTCCAGGGCGGCGTGGGCGGCGGCGATCACGTCGGGGTGGTCGGCGAGGCCGAGGTAGTTGTTGGCGCAGAAGTTGAGGACCTCGCCGGGGCGGCCGCCAGCGGTGACGTTCACGGTCGCGGACTGCGGGGTGCCGATGACCCGCTCGGGCTTGTGCAGGCCGGCGGCGCGGATCTCGTCGAGGGTGGCGCGCAGGTCGTCGCGGACGGTGTCGAACATGGGAAAGCTCCTGAATACCTGAAGGTGCTTGCGGGTGAAGGGGGTTACGCGGTCCAGTCCAGGATGACCTTGCCGCCCCTGCCGCTCGCGGCGTCGGCGAAGGCCGCCTCGAAGTCGCGGTAGTCGTACCGGCCGGTGATCACGGGGGCGAGGTCCAGGCCGCCCTCCAGCAGCACCGACATCGCGTACCAGGTCTCGAACATCTCGCGGCCGTAGATGCCCTTGATGGTGATCATCGAGGTGACGATCCGGGCCCAGTCGACCGGGAACTCCTCGGCGGGCAGGCCGAGCATGGCGATGCGGCCGCCGTGCGTCATGTTCGCGATCATGTCGCGCATGGCCTCGGGCCGGCCGGACATCTCCAGGCCGATGTCGAAGCCTTCGCGCAGCCCCAGTTCGCGCTGTCCGTCGGCGATGGTGGACTCGGCGACGTTCAGGGCCAGGCTCACCCCTATCTTGCGGGCGATCTCCAGGCGCTCCTCGCTGACGTCGGTGACGACGACGTTGCGGGCGCCCGCGTGCCGGGCGACGGCGGCGGCCATCAGGCCGATCGGGCCCGCGCCGGTGATCAGCACGTCCTCGCCAACCAGCGGGAAGGAGAGCGCGGTGTGCACCGCGTTGCCGAACGGGTCGAAGATCGCGGCGACGTCGAGGTCGACGGGGACGCGGTGCACCCAGACGTTGGACGCGGGCAGGGCGACGTACTCGGCGAACGCGCCGTCACGGCCGACGCCGAGGCCGACGGTGGCGCGGCACAGGTGCCGGCGGCCGGCCAGGCAGTTGCGGCACTTGCCGCACACCAGGTGGCCCTCGCCGCTGACCCGGTCGCCGATGCGGATGTCGGTCACGTCCCGCCCGGTCTCGACGACCTGCCCGACGAACTCGTGGCCCAGCACGAGCGGGGTCCGGATCGTCTGCCGGGCCCAGCCGTCCCAGGACCGGATGTGCAGGTCCGTGCCGCAGATACCGGTCCGCATGACCTTGATCAGGACGTCCCCGGGGCCGATGGCGGGCTCCGGGACGTCCGTCAGCCAGAGTCCCGGCTCCGCCTTCTCCTTGACCAGCGCCTTCAACGCTACGGCTCCTGTGGGTGAGGCCCGGCCCGCGGGCGCGCCGAAGCAGCCCGCACCGGGTCAGAGGGGTGGAATCACCCTGCAATCTGCCGTACGCGCGGGCCCGGGTCCATCGAGCTTTTCTTAACCGGCGCCTCAGCTTTCCTACACGCCCCCCGAAAACACCCGTCGCGCCGCCCCGCGCGGCTGTCCTGCGCGTCACAGAGGAAGTCCGTCCTCCCTACTCCGTTCGAGGCGTACGACGAGATCGGCGGCGAGCGCCTTGATGGTCTCCAGGCCCGGCCTGCCCCAGGCGCGGGGCGCTGTGTCGGCCGCGCACAGGGTGCCGAGCGCCATGCCGGAGCTGTCGATGAGGGGGGCGCCGAGGTAGGAGCGGATGCCGTAGCCGTCGACGACCGGGTTGCACGCGAACCGGGGGTAGTCGCCGACGTCCTCCAGGACGAGTGCCTTGCGGCGGACCACCACATGGGGGCAGAAACCGTGGTCGCGCGGCAGGACCCGGCCGATCCGGGCCCTGGTGCCGTCGTCCCGCACGACCGGGGAGGTGGCCGGGGCGCTCAGGCCCGCGAAGAACTGGTGCTCCTCGCCTATGAAGTTGACCATGGCGTAGAGCGCGCCGGTGAGCTGCGCAAGGTGGTCCGCGAAGGCGTCGAGCGCGGGGTCGGGCCGGTCCGCCAGACCGAGCCGGCGCAGCCGCTGGACGCGGGCGGGGGCCTCCTTGTCCTCGGGGGTGAGCAGCAGACCCCGGACCGGCCGGGGCGGCTCGTAGCTCATGGCCGGGCTCCGTCGCTGTGGGCGTACCTCATATGGGGGCTCCGTGGGCGGTAGGGCGGATTCACATGTGGGCGCCGTGGCTGGGCGCGGGCGCCGGGGCGTGGGCGAGGAGATGGCGGACGAGGACGAGCAGGGTCTGGACGCCGGAGCTGGAGATACGGGCGTCGCAGCGGACCACCGGGATCCGCGGGTCCAGGTCGATGGCGGCCCGCACCTCATCGGGGTCGTAACGGTGGGCGCCGTCGAACTCGTTGAGGGCGACGATGAAGGCGAGCCCGCGTTCCTCGAAGAAGTCCACGGCGGCGAAGCAGTCCTGGAGGCGCCGGGTGTCGGCGAGGATCACCGCGCCGAGCGCGCCCTCGGACAGCTCGTCCCACATGAACCAGAACCGCTCCTGCCCCGGCGTGCCGAACAGGTACAGCACATGGCGCGGATCGAGGGTGATCCGGCCGAAGTCCATGGCGACCGTGGTCTCCATCTTGTTCTCGACGCCGTCGAGACTGTCCGTGCCGACACTGACCGTGGTGAGCAGCTCCTCCGTGCTGAGCGGCGCGATCTCGCTGACCGCGCCCACGAAGGTGGTCTTGCCGACGCCGAACCCGCCCGCCACCAGGATCTTGAGCGCGGTCGGGAACGGGTCAGAGCTGTCGTCGTAGTCCATCGAGCACTGCCTCCAGCAGAGACCGGTCAGTGGGTGTGTGGTGGTACACGGGCGGCTTGGTGGTCAGCGCGCCGCAGTCGACCAGGTCGGAGAGGAGCACCTTGGTGACCACGGCGGGCAGTTTCAGCTGGGCGGCGACCTCGGCCACCGAGACGGGCGCGCGGCACAGGTCGAGCGCCTGCGCGTGCTCGGGGCCGAGGTAGCCGAGCGGGGTGACGCCGGTGGCCATCACCTGCGACATCAGGTCGAGGGCGATGCTGGGTTCGGTGCGGCCGTTGCTCACCGTGAACGGCCGCACGAGCCGTCCGGCCGCGTCGTCCAGCCAGGGCCCGTCGCCGGCTGCGGCCACGCTCAGGGCCTCGTCGCCGTGGATTCGACGCTGTGCTGCCGGGGCGCGGTGACCAGGTAGGGGCGGACGCTCTTGACCAGCATCGCCATCTCGTAGCCGAGTACCGCGGCGTCGGCCTCGCGGCCCGCCAGCACGGCGAGGCAGGTGCCGGAGCCTGCGGTGGTGACGAACAGCAGGGTCGCGTCGAGTTCGACGACGACCTGGCGGACGTCCCCGCCGTCGCCGAACCGGACGCCCGCGCTGCGGCCGAGTGAGTACAGACCCGAGGCCAGGGCCGCCATGTGGTCGGCGCTGTCGGCGTCCAGGCCGTGCACGGACTTCACCAGTCCGTCGCAGGACAGGAGCACCGCGCTGGTGGTGTGCGGTACGCGCTGCACGAGGCCGCTCAGCAGCCAGTCGAGGTCGGAGGCGTGGACGGTCGGCGCATCGCTCGCCATGGTGGATCGACTCCTTGGGGTACGAAGACCAGCGGGAGCGCTGGGGGTGGGGGTGGGGGTGGGGGTACGGCGTAGGGGTGCGGGGGCGGAGGCGGTCATCCGGCCGGTGCGCTCCCCTCGGCCCGGCCGCTGCCGCGAACGCCGTCGGCTGCGGGCGCGTGGGCGTGTGCCTGGGGTATGGGGGCCACGTGCTGCGGGGTGGGGTCCGGAGTGGTAGGGACGACCTGGGTTGTGTGCTCGGTGGACATGTGGCCCGGCCCCATGTGGTGCGCTCCGGCGTAGCCCTGCGCTGAGGGGTCCGGGTCCATGTGGTCCGGGCCCCTGTGCCGCGACCCCCTGTGGTCCGGATCGCCGTGCTCGGGGCGTGCGCGCGTCGGCTCGGCCGGTCCCGGCGTGGAGGCCGGCAGGTGCGCGCCTGTCCTGTGCTCACCATCCATGTGGGCCGAGCCCATGTGCCCGTACGCCGTCTCGTACGCCGTCTGCTCGTACGCCGTCTGCTCGGACCCCGGCTCGCGGAGCGCCGGCTCCGGTTGCTCGGACTCCAGGCTCTGCTGGGCCTCGGCGAGTCCGATGCCGCGCTGGAAGGCGGCCATCAGGCCGGGGTCGTGGCCGGCGACGGTGTCGCTCTCCTGGCGGGGCTGCGGGCCGCCGCGCAGCTGGGGCACGATGTGCTCCTGGGCGCGCCGGCGGGGCAGTTGGGGCTTGTCCATGGTGCCGCGGACCGGGCCGACGCGCGGGGTGGGCAGGACGCCCGTGTGCGCCTCCACCGCCGCCCGGTCCTCGGCGCTGATGCCGGGCACGGCCTCGGCGGGTGTGGACCGCGCCTCCTGGGCGCCGCGCACGGGCAGCGGGGCCGGGGCGCTTGCGTGCCACCCGCGCGCGCCGCTCTCCGCCCCTCGCCGCGCCGGGCCCCGCTGGGCGTGCCTGCGCCGCCCGGTCGCCGCGGTCTGCCCGCCGCCCGTCCCGGACCCCGCCGCCTCGCCGGCCGGGTCCCCGCCGCCCACGGTGGACCCACCGGCGCCTTCGGCGGCGCGCCCCGCTCCAGCACCGCTCCCCGCACCTGGCGCGGGCACGGGTGGCCCGGGTGCCACCGCACGGACCTCCTGCGGCGCCCCGGGCTCCCCGGACCGCTGCGGTTGCTGCTGCGGAACGGCGGTCGCGGCGCCCGCGCCCGGCACGCCCGGCGCGTTGCCCAGCAGGGCCTGCGGCACGACGAGGACGGCCTGCACCCCGCCGTAGATGTTGGTCTGCAGCCGCACGTGGATGCTGTGCCGGCGGGCGAGCTGGGAGACGACGTAGAGCCCGATGCGGCCGTCGGCCAGCAGGCTGGCGACGTTGACCTGGTCGGGGTCGGCGAGCACGGCGTTCATCCGCTCCTGCTCCGCGACGGGCATGCCCAGGCCGCGGTCCTCGACCTCCACGGCGAGCCCGGAGGTGACGAGGTTGGCGCGGAGCAGCACCTGGGTGTGCGGGGCGGAGAACACCGTGGCGTTCTCGATGAGTTCGGCGAGCAGGTGGATGACGTCGGCGACGGCGTGGCCGCGCAGTTCGCCGTCGATGGGCGGCACCAGCCTGACGCGGGAGTACTGCTCGACCTCGGCGATGGCGGAGCGCAGCACCTCGGTCATGCTGACGGGGTTGCTCCACTGCCGCCGGGAGACCGCGCCGCCGAGCACGGCGAGGTTCTCGGCGTGCCGGCGGATGCGGGTGGCCAGGTGGTCGACGTGGAAGAGCCCCTTGAGCAGATCGGGGTCCTCGATCTCGTTCTCCAGGTCGTCCAGGATGGAGATCTCCCGGTGCACCAGGGACTGGAGCCGCCGCGCCAGGTTGACGAACACCTCCAGCTTCTGCTGGCTGCCGGTCTGGCTGGAGAGCTGGGCGGCCCGTACGACGGCGGTGACGGCGCCGTCGTACGCGCGCGCCAGATCGGCGGCGAGCAGCTCGAAGTCGTCGGCGTCGGCGGGCGGCCGGCGGCGCGGCCCGTGCTGTGGCGGGGTCTCGCCCTGCCGCAGCGCGTCGACCAGGGCGTGCAGGTCGGCCTCGCCGCGCGCGGCGGTGCGGCGCAGCGCGTCGACGCGGTCGGCGACCGAGCGGGCCGCGCGGTCGGCGGCCACGGCGGCGATCAGGACGGCGGCGACCGCCACGGTGACCGATCCGGCGAGCACGGCCCACAGCAGGGGCCCGGTGCGCGCGCCGGTGGAGCGGAGGCTGAAGAGCACCGCGGCGGTGGCGCTCAGCGCGACCGCGAGGGGCGGCAGGACGGCGAGCCGCATCAACTGGGACCGTATGTGCGTCTCGGGCAGTGCGGGAGCGGGTCGGGCGACCGGTCGCCCGTGCCGGCCGCCCTCGCGGCGATCGGCGCGGGCGGCCGGTGCTCGGAGGTGAGACATCTGCGTCCTCGTACTGGTCCGTCGGGCCTGTGTCCTCGTGCGGTGCGCCGTGCGGGCATGCGTCGTTGCGGGCACGCGTCATCGCCGCCGGCCGGCGGGGCCGGTGCACCCGGCCGCGCGTCGCCCGGCGGACACTCACAGTAGTTGCCTGAGCATCATGTGCGGTGGGCAGTTGACAAAGTCACCCGAGCAGCGTCCCGCTCTGGTATGAGGCGTCGCACGAAGGTCCGATGGCCGCTGCCCGACACCAGGCGGAATCGCGTCAGCAGTGATCTGTCCTGGTCACAAGCGGTCAGGAACGGAACGGTCGGTCGATCCCCCACCCCTCGCGCTCTCCCCCGCGCGGCGCACGCGCGTGCGGGGCTCGCTCCCGGCGCCGCCCGCGCGGCTGCCTCCGGTGCCCCTCCGACCCGGCCCTGCCCAGGCCGTTCATTACTCAACGTGTTCGCTTTGGCCTTGACTGGGCCAGGGGTCGAGCGCGAAGCGGTGTACGCGGTCGACGTCCAGGGTGATCCGCTCGGATCGTCGCATCAGGGGCAGTCCGGTCCGCCAGTGCGGTCGCCGGCCGCGTCGGCGCGGGACTGCTCGAACGAGGTCCGCGGTCGTTCGTCGACCTCGGCGAAGAAGGTCTCCCCCCAGGCCGTCGGGCAGCCCTTCCCTGCCGGCTGCGTACCGGTGGAGCGCCATCGGCTGCACGCGCAGGCCGGCCGCCCGGCGGCGCATGGTCAGGGCCGCCGGCCCTTCCCGGCCGGCGGCATTTCCTTCACGTTCGTACGTTCTGTCCGCGGAAGCGGGGCGCCCCTCGCCCCGGCCGGTCAGGCGCCCGTGTCGCGGGTGGGCGGCTCCGCGACGAACGCGCCGACCGAGCGCCAGGTGCGGCGTACGTCCCCCGACGCGCTCCGCCACCACGCCTCGGCCGGCAGCTTGCCGGCGGCCTCGAACGGCTCGCCCGGCCGGGGCAGGGCCACCGCCTGGCCGGCCTCCTCCGCGGCCTCCTTGGTCCACTCCCCCGGCTCGGCCCAGGGGTGCGGGGCGAGGTTGAAGGTGCCCCAGTGGATCGGCAGCAGGACGCCGTGCGGCGCGCCGCCCTGGAGGTCGAGGTGGGCGCGCAGACCCTCCTGCGGGGTCATGTGGATGTCGGGCCAGAACTCGCTGTACGCCCCGATCTGGATCATCGTGGCGTCGAACGGGCCGTGCGCGGCACCGATGTCCTTGAAGCCGTCGAAGTAGCCGGTGTCGCCGCTGTGGTAGATCCGGTGCTCCTCGCCGGCGACGGCCCAGGACGCCCAGAGGGTGTGCTGGGTGTTGCGCAGGCCACGGCCGCAGAAGTGGCGGGCCGGGGTGGCGGTGAGGGTCAGGCCGCCGACCCGGGTGGACTCGTGCCAGTCCAGTTCGCGCAGCCGGTCCGGGGAGACGCCCCAGCGTTCGAGGTGGGCACCCACGCCGAGCGGCACGGCGAACAGGGTGTCCGTGCCGGCCAGCGCCTTGATGGTGGGCAGGTCCAGGTGGTCGTAGTGGTCGTGCGAGATGACGACGACGTCGACCGGACCGAGCACGGCCAGGGGCAGCGGCACCGGGTGGAGCCGCTGCGGGCCGGCGAAGGGGAACGGGGAGCAGCGCTCGCCCCAGACGGGGTCGAACAGGACGCGGTGACCGTCGATCTCGGCGAGCACGCTGGAATGGCCCATCCAGGTCAGCCGCAGTCCGGTGGCGGGCGGCTTGGCCAGGTCGGCGAAGGTCGTGGGATGCACCGGGACGGTGCCCTTGGGGGCGCGCAGCGGCCGGGTGTCCTTGTCCAGGAACACCTTCGCGAGGTCCAGCGAGGACCCGGTGGGCCGGGTGCGGGCGGGGCCGCCGGGGTTCTGGAAGACGCCGTCCTTGAAATGCGGCGAGCGGCGGATGCGTGCCATGCGCTCACCCCCCGGGTCCGCTCCGAACGCAGCGGGCCGCAGCGCGCGGAGCCCGGAGCTCGCGGAACGCAGACCGGTCACGGTACCTCCCGGTGGAGTGGGTGAGGTCCCCCATTATGGTCGGCCCCGCGGGCTGCGAGGGTCCGGAGGGTGCCTCCGTCCGCCGCCGAACGCCTCTTCCGCGCGTTGACAGGGTCCGGACCGGCTCCGGATACTGACTCGCCGTTCAGGTGATCACCTCATCGCTCCCCCGAGGAAGCCCCCATGGCCACCCCCGTCGCCGCCCCTTCGCTGTCGCTCGTCTGGACCGATCACGTCACCGGCCGCCAGGGCTTCCTGGTCGTGGACCGGCTGGTGCGGGGCGTGGCGAGCGGCGGGCTGCGGATGCGGCCCGGCTGCACGCTGGAGGAGGTGACCGGACTCGCCCGCGGCATGACGATGAAGGAGGCCCTGCACTACAGCCCCGGGAGCCGCTACATCCCGCTCGGCGGTGCCAAGGGCGGCATCGACTGCGACCCCCGGGACCCGGAGGCGTACGGACTCCTCGTGCGCTATCTGCGCGCCGTACGGCCGTATGTCGAGAGCTGCTGGACCACCGGCGAGGACCTGGGTCTCACCCAGGACCTGGTGGACCGCGCGGCGGCCGAGGCGGGCCTGGTCTCCTCGATCCAGGCGGTCTACCCGCTGCTGGACGACGAGGCCGCGGCCCGCGAGCGGCTCGCCGACGCCTTCGCGGTGCGGGTGGACGGCCTCGGCCTGGACGAGCTGGTGGGCGGCTGCGGGGTCGCCGAGTCGGTGCTGACGGCCCTGGACCGGGCGGCGGTGCCGTACCCGGGCACCCGGGTCGCCGTGCAGGGCCTCGGCACGATGGGCGGCGCCACCGCGCGCTTCCTCGCGCGCGCGGGCCTGAGCGTCGTGGCCGTCGCCGACATCAAGGGCACGATCGCCAACCCGGCGGGGCTCGACGTCGAGGCCCTGCTGGCGGCACGGGACGGCTACGGCACCGTGGACCGCGGCGTGCTGCGCCCCGGTGACCGTGAACTGCCCGGCGACGCCTGGCTGTCCACGGAGGCGGAGGTGCTGGTGCCGGCCGCCGTGTCGTACGCCGTCGACCCCGTGAACCAGGAGCGGATCCGGGCGCGTTGGATCGTCGAGGCCGCCAACATGCCCGTCGTGCCCGAGGCGGAGGAGCTGCTGACCGGGCGCGGGGTCACGGTGCTGCCGGACGTGGTGGTCAACTCCGCGACGAACGCCTGGTGGTGGTGGACCCTGTTCGGCGACATCGGCGCCGACGCCGACGAGGCGTTCGCCCACGTCCGGCGCTCGATGCGCGCCCTGACCAGTCAGGTGCTGGACCGCGCGCAGGCCGACGGTACGACCCCGCGCGTGGCCGCGCACGCCCTGGTGGCGGACCGGTTGCCGGTGATCGCGCAGCGGTTCGGCCGGCATCGGTGACGGGCCCGCCGCGCGACCGCTTCGGCGGCACCGGGGGCAACGACTAGGGTGACGGCGTGGCGAGAGTGCGGTTGAGCGTGGCCGAGCGGCGGGAGGAGCTGCTGCGGGCAGCCATCGGGCAGATTGAGGCGCGGGGCGTGGCGGCGGTCAGGATCGCCGACGTTGCCGCGGCCCTCGGGGTGAGCAACGCGCTGGTGCTGTACCACTTCTCCACGAAGGAGAAGCTGGTCGCCGCCGCGTTCACCTACGCGGCCGAGGACGACCTCGCGCGTCTGCGCGGGCTGCTGGACCGGCGGACCACCGCGCTGCGCCGGCTGCGGTCGGCGGTGCGCTGGTACGCGCCGACCGGGCAGGCCAAGGGCTGGCGGCTGTGGATCGAGGGCTGGGCGGTGTCCCTGCGCGAGCCCGCACTGCGGCAGGTCACCCGGGAGCTGGACGAGCAGTGGAAGGCGGCGATCGCCGGCGTCATCGCCGAGGGCGTGGCGGCCGGTGAGTTCGCCTGCCCGGACCCGGCCGGCACGGCACTGCGGCTGACCGCGCTGCTGGACGGGCTGGCGGTACAGCTCACGTCGTACCCGGGCGCGGTGCCCCGGTCCCGGGCACAGGAGTGGGTGGACGACGCCCTCGCTCGCGAACTGGGTCTGGAGCGCGGGGCGTTGACGGACAGACGGCGCTGACGCGCGGGCTTCCGCGGAACCGCCGGCGCGACCGGACCGCGCGCCGCGGACACGTCGGCACCGGGGCGCGGGGTCATCCGAGGTGCGTCCGTCCATCGCGGCACCGTTCCCGCGGGGCCCGGGGCGGGCGTGCCGGCCCAGCCCGGCGCCAAGGTCCGGCACGTGACCGAGGCCGAGACCGGCCGTTCGGACCGGCCTTGGGGGAACCGCGCCGTCGGCGACGCTCGCCCGCGCTGCCGGACGCGGTCGCCCGGCTCCGGCTGCCCCGCCTGCTCGACGAGCCCGCGACCGGGCCGTACTGACCGCCGTCCAGCCCGCGCCGGCGGTGCGGGCGCGGGCCGTGGCGGGTCGGCGGGTCGTGACAAGCCGGCCGGGTCAGGCCACCGCGGCGATCCGCATCCTGATGTCGTCCGGTGACAGTGTGCCCTTGGCGGTCACGTGGTCGCCCGAGGACTCACCGCGCAGCCGGCGGCCGATCCAGGGGACGAGGTACTCCCGCGCCCACTGGACGTCGTCGCGGCGGACCTCCAGCGTGCCCCGGGGCGGCAGTGGCGGCCACGGCTGCTCCGGGTCGGCCGGGACGTCCAGGCCGAGGACCTGTCCCGCGCGCAGCGCCACGCGCGTGTGCCCCTCGGGCGAGAGGTGCAGCCGGTCGCTGTCCCAGGCCCTGCGGTCCTGCACGGACTTGAGCGACCACAGGTCGAGGACGGGGCAGCCGTACCGGTCGGCGATGGCGCGGACGTGCCCGTTGTAGGTGGCGATCTTGCCGCGGAGGTGTTTGAGGACGGGGACGCCACGGGTGTCGAAGCCGGTCGTCACCATCACCGTGCCGGCGGCCCGCGTCAGCCGGGCCAGGGCGCGTTCGAAGCGCTCGGCCACCTCGTCGGGGTCGGTGCCGGGGCGGATGATGTCGTTGCCGCCCGCGCAGAAGGAGACCAGGTCCGGGGCCAGGCCGATGGCCTGCGGCACCTGGTCGGCCACGATCTGGTCCAGCAGCTTTCCGCGCACGGCGAGGTTGGTGTACTGGAAGTCGCCCTCGGGACGCCGGTCGGCGAGGAGGACCGCGAACCGGTCGGCCCAGCCCACGAACGCCCCGTCGGGGCCGGGGTCGCCGACGCCCTCGGTGAAGCTGTCCCCCACCGCCACGTACGACCCGATCACTGATCTGCTGTCATTCTTCGAATCGTCTGCCACGTCGGACCATGATTCACCTTCGGATGTGACCTACGCGACCGTAGGCCGTACTTGACGAACGGTGAGATGAGCCACTCTTAAAGAGTTCGCAAATCCAGGAATAGAAGCTGCACGGTACACCGAAGGCCGGACCCGGGGATCGTGGGTCCGGCCTTCGGTGGTCTGTGGGGCAGGCGGTGCGAGGGACGGGTCAGCCGACGGCGACGCCGTGCGAGCGGAGGTAGCCGACCGGGTCGACGTCCGAGCCGTAGTCCGGCGTGGTGCGGATCTCGAAGTGCAGGTGCGGGCCGGTCACGTTGCCGGTGGCGCCGGACAGGCCGACCTGCTGACCCGCGGTCACGGTCTGCCCGGCCGAGACGGAGAGCCGGGAGAGGTGGCCGTACTGGGCGTAGTGGCCGTCGTTCAGCTTGACGACGACCTGGTTGCCGTACGCGCCGCCCCAGCCCGCGGAGACGACGGTGCCCGCGGCGACGGCCTTGACCGGCGTGCCGGTCGGGACGACGAAGTCGACGCCGGTGTGGTAGCCGCTGGACCACATGCCGCCGGCGACGTGGTAGCCGGTGCCGACGGTGGCGCCGGCCACCGGGAGGGTGTAACCGGCGAAGGCGGGCTGGGGGGCCGGCGCCGGCGCGGCCTGCCGGGTGGTCTTCGGCGCGGCGGGCCGCGTGGATCCGGGAGCAGCCGGCTTCGGGGTCGCCGGTGCCGTGGCGGCCGGCGCGGCCTTCCCGCCGATGCTGAGCCTCAGGCCCGGGTGGATGAGTCCGGGGTCGGCGCCGACGGCCTGCCGGTTGTCGTCGTAGAGCCGCTGCCAGCCGCCGCCGACCTGCTGGTCCCGGGCGATCGTCGCGAGGCAGTCGCCACTGCGCACCGTGTAGGTGCGCGTGCCCGCGTCGTGCCGCGCGGCGGTCTGCTGCGCGGTGCCGGGAAGGGTCCGCACGGCCGTTCCGGGCACGGACTGCGCGGGGGCCGCGGCATGCGCTCCGGTGGCCCCGAGGAGGGGCAGGGCCAGGGCGGCGCCACCGGTTCCGGCGGCGGCGAGGGAGCGGGAGAACCGCGGGGTCCTGGGACGTCGGTGCTTACCCTTGGCAGGCATGGCGCGATTCCTCTCCGGCGCCTGCGAGGTGAGCTGTCGGGTTCGGGCTGGAACCGCCCGGCCGTGCGCGGCACGGCTGCACCCCCGGCCTGTCGCGGAGACCGGACAGGCAGTCGTACCTGGTGGGTCCCCCGCTCCTGCCGACGCGGGTCATGTGTGGGGAGTCCGGGCGGCGGCAGGATTCGGCGTTCCGCCCGGATGGGTGGCGAACGTAAGCGAGCAGGACGCGCGGAAACAAGCGGCCGGTTCCCGTGGTTCCGGTTCCGGGTGATCGGGTACGGGAATCCACGGTCACCGAACGTGAATTCCCGGCCCGCTCCCCTTCTCAATTCTCCTTTTCCGCAACGGAATTGCATGGACATGAGATCCGGGGCACATCAGCAGCCGTACGACACACGGTCACGGATATGACCCTCCTCACGCCCAGCGTCCTCAAAAGGGTCAGATACGGCGCAGGCGGATGACCGTCGCATCCAGGTCACCCTTGAGCCCGGTGCGCAGCCCGTGGTGCAGCAGGACGGCGCCTCGGTGCACTTCGCCCGTTTCGCGGCATTCGTACGACGCCGTCGGGTCGAGCCCGCGCAGCCGCACCGCCGGCACCGGTTCGCCGTAGCTCTGCGCCTGCAGCCAGGCCAGGACGACGGTCTCGGCCCCGCGGACGTACTGCACGGCGCTCAGACCTCCCGCCGGGGGCCGCAGCCGGTACAGCTCCCCGTGCTGCACGACCGGGCGGATCTCCTTGTACAGCTCCACCCACCGCCGGGCCTCGGCCAGTTCCTCCGCGCTCCACTCCGTCAGGTCGCCGCCGACCCCGAGCACGCCCGCCATGGCGCTGACGAACCGGAAGCGCAGCGAGCTGGCACGCCCGTTGAGCTGGGTGTTGGGGCTGTCGGTGACCCAGGCCGCCATCACGCGCGCGGGGTGGATCTGCGTGAAGCCGTGCTGGATGGCGAGCCGGTCCAGCGGGTCGGTGTTGTCGGAGGTCCACACCTGGTCGGTGCGGCCGAGCACACCGAGGTCGATCCGGCCGCCGCCGCCCGAGCAGGACTCGAAGGCGACCTGGGGGTGCGCGGCGCGCAGCCGGTCCAGCAGGGCGTACAGGGCGCGGACGTGGTCCACCCACAGGCGCTGCGGGTACGGCTCCCCGGGCCAGCCGGCGTCGGTGAAGCAGCGGTTGAAGTCCCACTTCACGTAGTCGATGGGGGCGCTGGACAGCAGGGTGTCCAACTGCTCCCACAGGTACTCCTGCACGTCCTCGCGCGCGAGGTTGAGCACGAGCTGGTTGCGCAGTTCCGTCCGCCTGCGTCCCGGTTGGTACTGCACCCAGTCCGGGTGGGCCCGGTACAGGTCGCTGTCCGGGTTGACCATCTCGGGCTCGACCCAGATGCCGAACCGCATGCCGAGCCCGTGCACCTGGTCGGCGAGCGGCTTGAGGCCGTGCGGGAAGCGGTCGGGGTTGGGGGTCCAGTCGCCGAGACCGGCGCGGTCGCTGGTGCGGGCACCGAACCAGCCGTCGTCGACGACGAAGAGCTCGATCCCGATCTCGGCGGCCCGGCGGGCGAGCGCGAGCTGCTGCTCCTCGGAGATGTCGAAGAAGGTGGCCTCCCAGGAGTTGAACAGCACGGGCCGGTCGTGCTTGGCGTCCGGGATGACGTGCGCCCGCTGGTAGGCGTGCCAGGCCCGGCTCGCGCCGCCGAAGCCGCCGTCGCTCCACAGCCCCGCGAAGACCGGGGTGGTGTACGACTCCCCGGGCGCGAGGAGCAGCAGACCCGAGTCGTCGTAACCGGCGCCGCCGGTGATCTGCACGCGCGCGTCCGGGAGCTGGGCGACCGCTATGCGCCAGGAGCCGGACCAGCCGAGCGCGCAGCCGTAGACCTCGCCGCGCTCCTCGGTGGCGTCGGTGTCCAGGGCCACCCAGGGCAGGTGCTGGTGGCCGGTGTGGCCGCGGCGGCTGCCGATGACCTTCTCACCGTAGGTGAGGGGGGCGGTGGTGAGCCGGGACTCCGCGGCCCAGCGGCCGTGCAGCTGGGACAGCCGCCAGCCCTCGCGGTCGGGCAGGGTCCAGGTGGCCGCGTCGGCCCGCAGCAGCTCCACGCGCGCCCGGCCGCCGTTCTCGACGGTCACCCAGCGCTCCACGACGTCACCGCGCATCCGGTAGTGCAGGGTGACCGCCACGCCGTCGTCGTCGAAGCGCAGCCGCAGCTCGTCGTCCTCCGTGGTGCCGGACGACACGAAGCGCCACTCGGTGCCGCGCCGCTCCTGCGTGCGGACGGAGAGGGCGGGGCGCACGAAGCGGGGACCGCCCTCGACGGGGTACTCCTCGCGGCCGTCGAGCGGGGACTCGAAGGGCCAGTAACCGGGCAGCGGGCTCACCGCGAGCGCCTCGGCGTCGGCGAGGGCGATCCGTGGCCCCCAGTGCAGATGCAGCAGCTCGTCCGCGTCGGTGAGATGCAGGGCATAGCTGCTGCTGGGGCCCGACAGGAGCCACGTACGACCGTTTTCGGCGATGTCCACCATCGAGACCTCACAGGTGCCAACAGATCCGCTCAAGTGCCAACATCATCAAGGGCCGCGGACCCCTCTGACAATGCCTGTGGACAACTCATTGCCCGAGGAAATCGATGCCGTATGGTCGACGCAGCGCCCGCCGACGAGCCGCGACGGCGGGGACCGACCGGGAGGAGCCCCCGTGACGCAGCAGGTCCCTTCGACCGAGCCGGAGCTGGCCGGAGTGCGCAATTTCCGTGACGTGGGCGGGCTGCCGACCACGGACGGCCGGCGAGTGCGGTACGGCGTGCTGTTCCGCAGCGGGCACCTGGCGCACGCGACGCAGGAGGACGCGGCCTTCCTCGCCTCCCTGGGCCTGCACACGATCTTCGACTTCCGCAACGCGGCCGACCAGAAGCTGGAGGGCCCGGACGTCGAGCTGCCCGGCGTGCGGAACGTGAACCTGCCGCTGAGCGACCCGGCGGACGGCGCCGAGTTCTGGAAGATGGTCCGCGACGGCGACCTCGACCAGCTGCGCGCGATCCTGGACGACGGCAAGGGCGCGGCCCGGATGATCGCCTCCTACCGGAAGATCGTCACGGAGCGCACCGCCGAGCACGCGCGCGTGCTGCACGCGCTGGCCGACGACAGCGTGCCCGCCCTGATGCACTGCGCGGCCGGCAAGGACCGCGCGGGCATCTCCGTGGCGGTCACGCTCCTCGCGCTCGGGGTGGAGCGGGACGCGATCGTCGCCGACTACCTGGAGTCGGGCGCCGCGCACCGCCGCTACCGGGTCCGCCGCAGCGGCAGCGCGCACACGGCGTACACCCCCGAGGTGATGGAGCTCCTCGACCCGCTCTTCGACGCCCGCGCCGAGTACCTGGAGGCGGCCTTCGCGAGCATCGAGGACACCTGGGGCGACGTCCACACCTACCTGGCCGAGGGCCTCGGCCTCACCCCCGCCGCCCGCGAGCGCCTGCGCGCCCGCCTCCTGGACTGACGGCAGGACGCCGGCCGGCCGGCTCGGCCCCTATCCCTTGCCCCCCAGCGCGAACAGCAGATAGAGGAACGCGGCCAGGACGTGCCCGAGGGCGATGTAGATGATCAGCCGGATCCACAGGGATCGGGGGAACTTCTCCTCGAAGTTGCTCATGGCAGCTCTCCGGTCAGCGGGCCCAGGCACAGCGTGGCCGTGGGGCTCTGCAGCAGGGTGTGGACGAACAGCAGTTCCACGCCGTCGTGGTCCTCGGCGGCGAGGCGGTGCGGGGTGAGCGAGTCGAAGTGCGCGCTGTCACCGGGCCCCAGCAGGTGCGCGGTGTCGCCGAGCCGCAGGCGCAGGCGCCCCTTGAGGACGTACAGCCACTCCTCGCCGGGGTGCACGCGCACGATGTCGCCCTGCGAGCCGTACGGCACCCGCACGTGCAGGGCCTGCATGCCGCGGCCGGGGGCTCCGGCCTGGACGTACGTCCACCCGCCCGCGCGGGTCGGCTCCATGTCGGCGGCCCGCACGATCGCGTCCCGGTCGGCGACCGTCTCACCGAGGAGCTCGGAGACCGTCGTACCGTAGACACGGGCGAGCGCGAGCAGCATCGGCAGCGACGGCTGGCGCTGCCCGGTCTCCAGCCGGGACAGGTGGGCCGGGGAGAGCCCGGCGGCGCGGGCCGCGGCCTCCAGCGTGAGGCCCGCGCGCCGGCGCAGGGCGCGCAGCTGCGGCGCGACGGCGGGCAGGCCGTCGTCCGGAGCCGGGCCCGTCCCCGACGCGGCGTCTGAGGCGTTCATGCCTCCATTCAGCACCAGTATTGCCTCAGAGGCAATTTTCTTGCCTCTGAGGCAAAAGAGGGCGGCCGCGCCGGCCGGCACTTCCTCAGCGGTTGGCCACCGCCTGCTTGATCAGGGTCTTGCCGAAGTCCCACATCAGGCCGCCACCGCTGTGCGCGTCGTCCATGACCGCGGTGAACGCCTCCACGAACCGGTCCACGTCGGCCTCGTCCACCACCAGCGGCGGGATGAGCTTGATCACCTCCAGATGGTCACCGGAGACCTGCGTGAGGATGCGGTGCTTCTGCAGCAGCGGTACGACGACCATCTGGGCGAACAGCCCCTTGCGGGCCGCCTGGAGCATGGCCCAGCGGCTGCGCAGCTTCAGCGAGGACGGCTTGCCGAACTCGATGCCGATCATCAGGCCCCGGCCCCGGACGTCGGCGAGCAGCTCGTACGTGTCGACCAGCGCGGTGAGCCGGGACTTCAGCAGCTCGCCCGTGCGGCGCACACCGGCGACGATCTGCTCGTTCTCCATGACCGAGAGCACGGCGAGCCCGCACGCCATCGCCTGGGCGTTGGAGCCGAAGCTCGCCGAGTGCACCAGCACCCGGTCCATGGACGAGTAGACCTTCTTGAAGATCCACTCCTTGCCGAGGGTGGCGCCGACGGGCACGTAGCCGCCGGAGAGGGCCTTCGCGACGCACACCAGGTCGGGTTCGACGCCGTCCTCGTGCTGGTACGCGTAGAAGTCACCGGTGCGGCCGAGGCCCGTCTGCACCTCGTCGGCGATGAGCAGCGCCTTGTGCCGGTGCAGCAGTTCCTGCGCGGCCCGCAGATAGCCCGGTGGCGCCTCGTGGACGCCCTTGCCCTGGATCGGCTCCACGATCAGCGCGGCGACGTCGCCCTTCGCCAGCTCCCGCGCCAGGGCGTCGAGATCGCCGAGCGGTACGGCGGTGTCGGGCAGCAGCGGGGCGAAGCCGTCGCGGAAGCCGCTCTCGCCGTTGACCGAGAGGGACCCGGTGGTCAGGCCGTGGAAGGCGTGGTCGCAGTAGAGGACGCGCGGCTTGCCGGTGGCGTACCGGGCGAACTTCAGGGCTGTCTCCACCGCCTCGGTGCCGCTGTTGCCGAAGAACACGCGGTCCAGGTGCGGGCTGTGGGCCAGCAGCCGTTCGGCGAGCAGGCCGGGCAGCGGCTGGCAGTCGAAGCGGGTGAGGTCGGCGAGGTCCAGGTCCAGGACGTCGTGCAGCGCCTTGCGGACGACCGGGTGGTGGCGGCCGAGGCCCATCACGCCGAACCCGGCGAGCATGTCCAGGTAGTCGTTGCCCTCCGCGTCGAAGAAGTGCGCTCCCTCGGCACGCTCGTAGACCTTGTCGAAGCCGATGGTGTGCAGCATGCGCGGGAGCTGCGGATTGAGGTGCTTCGCGTGCAGCTCGTAGCGCTCGGCTCCGCGCTCGGCGAGCAGGGCGCCGAGGTCGAACTGGGTGGTCATTCACTCTCCTTGACTGCGCCGCCGACGTCCTTGACGGCCAGGCTCGCGCTGATCCGCCCGGCGATCTCGACGGGCGTGAGACCGATGTCGGCCAGCACCTCGCCGCGCTTGGCGTGCGCGAGGAACTGCTCCGGGATGCCGAACCGCCGTACCGGCACGTCCACGTCGGCGTCGCCCAGGGCCAGCGCCACCGCCGAACCGACGCCCGCCGCACGGCTGTTGTCCTCGACGACGGCCACCAGGCGGTGCCCGGCGGCGAGCCCCGGCAGCGCGGGGTCGACCGGCTTGACCCAGCGCGGGTCCACCACCGTGCAGCCGATGCCGCGGGCTTCGAGCAGCTCGGCGGCCTGGAGGCACACGGGGGCCATCACGCCGACGGCCACGAGCAGCACCTCGGGCTCTTCGGCGCGGTGCAGGACGTCCACGCCGCCGACGCGGTCGAGCGCCGGGAGGGACGGGCCGACGGACTCCTTCGGGAAGCGGACCAGGGTGGGCGCGTCGTCCACGGCGACCGCCTCGCGCAGCTGGGCGCGCAACTGGTCGGCGTCGCGCGGGGCGGCGATCCTCAGACCCGGGACGACCTGGAGGACGGACATGTCCCACATGCCGTTGTGGGAGGGCCCGTCGACGCCGGTGACACCGGCCCGGTCCAGGACGAAGGTGACCCCGCAGCGGTGCAGGGCGACGTCCATCAGCAGCTGGTCGAAGGCCCGGTTGAGGAAGGTGGCGTAGACGGCGACGACCGGGTGCAGTCCGCCGGTCGCGAGGCCGGCCGCGGAGACGGCGGCGTGCTGTTCGGCGATGCCCACGTCCCACACCCGGTCCGGGAAGCGTTCGGCGAACTTCCCGAGGCCGACCGGGTGCAGCATGGCCGCCGTGATCGCCACGACGTCCTCGCGCTCCTCGCCGATCCGCACGATCTCCTCGCCGAACACCGAGGTCCAGGAGGGGCCGCCCGCCGGGGTGAGCGGTGCGCAGGTGAGCGGGTCCATGACGCCGACGGTGTGGAAGTGGTCCTCCTCGTGCGCGAGGGCGGGCTCGTAGCCGCGGCCCTTCACGGTGAGGCAGTGCACCAGGACCGGCCCGTGGAAGCGTTTCGCGCGGCGCAGCGCGGACTCGACGGCGCCGATGTCGTGGCCGTCGATCGGGCCGAGGTACTTCAGGCCCAGGTCCTCGAACATGCCCTGCGGGGCGAAGGCGTCCTTGAAGCCCTTCTTCGCGCCGTGCAGGGACTCGTACAGCGTGGAGCCGACGACCGGGGTGCGCTGGAGCATGTCCTTGCCCCAGGCGAGGACCCTCTCGTAGCCGTCGGTGGTGCGCAGCGTGGCCAGGTGGTTGGCGAGGCCGCCGATGGTGGGGGCGTACGACCGCTCGTTGTCGTTGACGACGATGATCAGCGGCCGGTCCTTGGCCGCGGCGATGTTGTTGAGCGCTTCCCAGGCCATGCCGCCGGTCAGCGCGCCGTCGCCGATGACCGCGACCACATGACCCTTCTCCCCCAGCACCTGGTGGGCCTTGGCGAGCCCGTCGGCCCAGCCGAGCGCGGTGGAGGCGTGGCTGTTCTCGATGACGTCGTGTTCGGACTCCTCGCGCGAGGGGTAGCCGGACAGTCCGCCCTTGCCGCGCAGCTTGGAGAAGTCCTGACGGCCGGTCAGGAGCTTGTGCACGTAGCTCTGGTGGCCGGTGTCCCACAGGATGCGGTCGACCGGTGACTCGAAGACCCGGTGGAGCGCGATGGACAGTTCCACGACGCCCAGGTTGGGGCCGAGGTGACCACCGGTCCTCGACACCGCGTGCACCAGGAACTCACGTATCTCCTCGGACAGTTCACCGAGTTCCGCCTCGGACAGCGCCTTCAGGTCGCGTGGTCCCCGGATCTTCTCCAGAATGGTCACGCTCGGGCCCCCTCTCGGTCCGTGCCTTGCCTCAACTCACTTGGTCTGCGGGGCTCGTCCGCTCGGCGAGCTTCATGGCCTCCTCGATGAGGGTCTCCACGATCTTTGACTCGGGGACGGTCTTGACGACCTCGCCCTTGACGAAGATCTGGCCCTTTCCGTTGCCCGAGGCAACTCCGAGGTCGGCCTCGCGGGCCTCGCCCGGACCGTTGACCACACACCCCATCACCGCGACCCTGAGCGGCACGTCCATGCCGTCCAGCCCGGCGGTGACCTCCTCGGCGAGCTTGTACACGTCCACCTGGGCCCGGCCGCAGGACGGACAGGAGACGATCTCCAGCCGCCGCTGCCGCAGCCCCAGCGACTGAAGGATCTGGATGCCGACCTTGACCTCCTCGACGGGCGGCGCGCTCAGCGACACCCGGATGGTGTCCCCGATGCCCCGGGACAGCAACGCCCCGAAGGCCACCGCCGACTTGATCGTGCCCTGGAAGGCGGGGCCGGCCTCGGTGACGCCGAGGTGCAGCGGGTAGTCGCACTGTTCGGCGAGCTGCCGGTAGGCCTCGATCATCACGACCGGGTCGTTGTGCTTGACGGAGATCTTGATGTCGCGGAAGCCGTGCTCCTCGAAGAGGGACGCCTCCCACAGCGCCGACTCGACCAGCGCCTCCGGGGTCGCCTTGCCGTACTTCTGGAGCAGGCGCCGGTCCAGGGAGCCGGCGTTGACACCGATGCGGATCGGGGTGCCGTGGTCCTTGGCGGCCCGCGCGATCTCCTTGACCTGGTCGTCGAACTTCTTGATGTTGCCGGGGTTCACGCGCACCGCCGCACAGCCGGCCTCGATGGCGGCGAACACGTACTTCGGCTGGAAGTGGATGTCCGCGATCACCGGGATCTGCGACTTGCGGGCGATGGTCGCGAGGGCGTCCGCGTCGTCCTGCGTGGGGCAGGCGACGCGGACGATCTGGCAGCCGGACGCGGTGAGTTCCGCTATCTGCTGCAGGGTGGCGCCGATGTCCGACGTGCGGGTCGTCGTCATGGACTGCACCGACACCGGGGCCCCGCCCCCGACCGCCACCGGCCCGACGTGGATCTGCCGCGACTGCCGTCGCGGCGCGACCGGACGGGCCGGTACCCCGGGAACGCCCAAGGGAACGGCGGTCATCGCCTCACTCCCGGTTCCCGGAGACGGTCTCGCGCATCGCCCGCAGGGACTCCTTCAGGGAGCCCATGGTGGCGAGGACGGCGGTCGGCTCGTAGCCGCAGTGCGCCATGCAGTTGTCGCAGCGCGGGTCCTTGCCGCGGCCGTACTTGTCCCAGTCGGTCTTCTCGATGAGTTCGCGGTACGTCGGCACGTACCCGTCGCTCATCAGATAGCAGGGGCGCTGCCAGCCGAAGAGCGAGTAGTTGGGGATCGCCCACGCGGTGCACGGGAAGTCGACCTTGCCCTCCAGGAAGTCCAGGAAGAGCGGGGAGTGGTTGAGCCGCCACTTCTTGCGGTTGCCGCCGGCGAAGGCCTTCCGGAACAGCTCGCGGGTCTGCTCGACGCCGAGGAAGTGGTCCTGGTCGGGAGCCTTCTCGTAGGCATAGGCGGGCGAGATCATCATCTCGTCGACCTTGAGGTCGTCGTTGAGGAAGTTGAGCACCTCGATGATGGTCTGCGGGGTGTCGGTGTTGAAGAAGGTGGAGTTGGTGGTCACCCGGAAGCCGCGCCGCTTGGCCTCCTTGATGGCCTCCACCGCCTCGTCGAAGACGCCTTCCTTGGCGACGGACTCGTCGTGCCGCTCCCGCAGCCCGTCGATGTGCACGGCGAAGGCGAAGTAGGGCGAGGGCGTGAACTTGTCCATCTTCTTGCGCAGCAGCATCGCGTTGGTGCACAGGAAGACGTACTTCCGCTTCGCCACCAACTGCCGCACGATCTCGTCGATCTGAGGGTGCATCAACGGTTCGCCGCCGGCGATGGACACCATCGGCGCACCGGACTCCAGCACCGCGCCCACGGCCTGGGCCACCGGCATGCGCTGCTTGAGCACACCGGCCGGGTGCTGGATCTTGCCGCAGCCCTCGCACTTCAGATTGCAGGCGAACAGCGGTTCCAGCTCCACGATGAGCGGGAACTTGTCCCGCTTGCGGAGCTTCTGTTCAGCCAGGTATGTCGCGACCTTGATGGACTGGCGCAACGGCATGGCCATCTGGCTCACCTCCGAGGGAGCAGCAAAGAACGGTGCCATTCAAAAAATGAGGGAAGGATGGAACGAAGAACGCGGAAGGCCGATATCCCACCGCGCACCGTGCCGATCCGGACGAGTTCGTGTTCCGGGGCGTCCACGACCACCCGGACGGCCGCGACCGGGCGCTCGCCCGTGCGGACGGCGGTGCGGAGTGTGGCCGCCGACTCCATGTCGACCGCGATCGCGCCGGTGGCCAGCAGATCGTACCGCTCGGGCCCCCGTACGACGTGGTCGGAGCCGGTGAGCGGGCCGGTGTGGACCGTGCGTCCGGGCAGCAGACGCACGAGTTCCTTGACCAGCAGGTCGGTGCCCACGCACGGGACGGTCCCGTGCGCGTCCCGGGTCTCCTCGGCGACGACCAGGTCGCCGGGGTGCATGCCGGGCGCGAGCCCGGCACAGAACCCGGTGGCCAGCACGGCGGTGCCGGCCGCCGCCGGGCCGGCGAGGTGCCGGCCGACGGAGCGTTCCGCCGCCTTCGGGCCCATGCCCGTACGGACGACGGTGTACGGCCCGTCCGCCCCGCTGCTGTCACCGGTGCGCAGGGCGAGCTGCTCGATGCCGAGCGCGCAGGCGATCAGCAGCGGGGCCGGGGCGGGCTGGCCGTTCAAGTCAGCTCCCCGTCGCCCGTGACGCGGTCGTCCCGGCCTTGGCGAGCAGCTTGCGCTCGAAGGGGTCGCCGTGCAGGTAACGGCCGAGCGCGGTGAGCGGGAACACCTGGCGGTACAGGTGGTAGTTGATGGAGAAGTCCCAGGGGAAGCCGGTGCCGGTGAAGTACGGCTCGTCCCAGCTGCCGTCCTCGCGCTGGGTCTCGGCCAGCCACTGGATGCCGCGCTCGACCGCCTTGGAATCCTTCTCCCCCGCCGCGAGCAGCGCCATCAGCGCCCACGCGGTCTGCGAGGCGGTGGACGCGCCCCGGCCGCTCCACTCCTTGACGTACCTGTAGGAGCGCAGGTCCTCGCCCCAGCCGCCGTCGTCGTTCTGGACGCTCTCCAGCCAGCCCACGGCCCGCCGGATCGCCGGGTGCGAGCCGGGCAGTCCGGCCGCGGTCAGCGCGGGCACCACCGAGCCCGTGCCGTAGATGTAGTTGACGCCCCAGCGGCCGAACCACGAGCCGTTGGGCTCCTGTTCGGCGAGCAGCCAGTCGATGCCGCGCCGGGTGCGCGGGTCGTGGGCGAGGCCCTCGGCGGCGAGCATCTCCACGACGTGCGCGGTGACGTCCGCGGACGGCGGGTCGATGACCTCGCCGAAGTCGCAGAACGGCAGCCGGTTGGGGAACGGGCTGGTGTTGTCGACGTCGAAGGCGCCCCAGGCGCCGTTCTTCGACTGCATGCCGAGGTTCCAGCGCACGGCCCGCCCGATCGCCTTGTCGACGCGCTCCGGGTCGTGGTGCCGGACCCGGCGCAGCGCGAGGGCGACCTCGGCGGTGTCGTCGATGTCCGGGTAGTTGTCGTTGTGGAACTCGAACGCCCAGCCGCCCGGCGGCAGTCCGGGACGCTTCACGGCCCAGTCGCCGGGGCGGACGATCTCCTCGCCGAGCATCCAGTCGGCCGCCTTGACCAGTTGCGGGTGGTCGACGGGCAGACCGGCGTCCACGAGGGCGATCGTGGCCAGGCAGGTGTCCCAGACCGGGGACTGGCAGGCCTCGATCATGCGGGCGCCGTCCTCGCGCCAGACCGCGAAACGGTCCAGCGAGGCGAGACCCTCACGCATCACGGGGTGCTGGAGGTCGTAGCCGAGCAGGTGCAGGGCGATGACCGAGTACACGGCCGGGGGCTGGATGCCGCCCCAGCAGCCGTCGTTCTCCTGCCGCTCGATGATCCAGCGGGCCGCCGCGTTCATCGCGGCCTTGCGCAGCCTGCGCGGGGCGACCTTGCGGAACTGGTGCAGCGCCTTGTCGATGCGCTGGAAGGCGCCGTCCCAGCTGGCCACCGGGGCCAGGGGGCGGGGCGGGTTGGGCCGGGCCGGGTCGGTGTGCAGTTCGTCCAGCGGGAAGGGCGCGGGGCGCACCGGGCGCTTGGCCGAGACGATGGTGAGCGGGACGATGGTCTGCCGGGCCCAGCATCCGAAGTCGTAGATGTTGAGCGGCATCCAGGTGGGGAACCAGATCAGCTCCGGGGGGAGCTCGGGCAGGTCCTCCCACTTCCACCAGCCGAACAGGGCGAGCCAGATCCGGGTGAACACGCGGGAGGCGGCGATGCCGCCGCGCTCGCGGACCCAGGCGGACGCCTTCGCCATGTGGGGGGCGTCGGGCGCGTCGCCGGCCAGGCGCAGGGCGACGTACGCCTCGACGGTGGTGGACAGTTCTCCGGGGCCGCCGTAGAAGGTGGCCCAGGTGCCGTCCTCACGCTGCTCGCCGCGGATGAACTTCGCGGCGGCCCGCGTGGTCTCCTCGTCCTGGATGCCCAGGAACTGGCGGAGCAGCAGGTCCTCGGCGTCCATGGTGACGTTGGTCTCCAGGTCGCCCTTCCACCAGCCCTCCGAGTCCTGCCGGGAGAGCAGGAAGTCGGTGGCGCGTCGTGCGGCGCGCGCGGCGGCTTCTTGTACCCCGGCCGCCTCGGGGGTGGTGAGGGTGGTGTCGCTGGCCGCGGCAGCCCGGGACGGCAAGGTCGCCCCGGTGCTTCCGTCGGTCGTCGCTGTCATGGCTTCCCCTTCGTGCAGTCGTGCGAGTCGTGCTGCTGTGGGTCCGCCGTCGGCCGGTCTCCTGCGAGGTGGGCGGAGACCGGCCGGCGACTACGCGAGGCTCGTCAGGCCAATGGTGATCATCTCTTCCGTACGACGACGAAGTCCGCGAGCGCCGTGAAGGAGTCCCGTACCCGGCCGGGCATGTCGACGGCGTCGAGGGCTTCGATGGCGATGGTGTGCTGACGGCGTGCCTCCGCCGCCGTCCACTCGCGGCCGCCGGCCTCCTCGATGAGGGCGGCGCGGGCCGCGAACTCCTCCTCGGAGAAGTTCTCGAAGTCGCTGCTCTTGGCGTCGGCGGCCAGGATGTCGCCGAGCTGCTCGGAGGCGGGGCCGCCGGCCGCGAGCGCGGCCACCACGGGCAGGGACTTCTTACGCTGACGCAGGTCGCTCCAGGTCTGCTTGCCGGTGGCCTCCGGGTCGCCCCAGATGCCGAGCAGGTCGTCCACGGCCTGGAAGGCGAGGCCGAGGTGGTAGCCGTACCGTTCCAGCGCGTCGGCGGTGGCGTCGTCCGCGCCGCCGAGGACCGCGCCGATGGAGCAGGCGCAGGCGAGCAGGGCGCCGGTCTTGTTGCCCTCCATCTCCAGGCACTCCTCGACGCTGACCCGGTCGCGGTGCTCGTAGGAGATGTCCTGGGCCTGGCCGTCGATCAGGGCGCGGGTGGCCGTGGTCAGCCGGCGGGCGGCGCGGCCGGCCTCGACCGTGCCGAGTTCCAGCAGGACCTCGTTGGCGAGGGCGAACAGCGCGTCGCCGACCAGGATGGCCTGGGCGGGGCCGTGCACCTTCCAGACGGTGTCCCGGTGCCGGCGCTGCTCGTCACCGTCCATGAGGTCGTCGTGCAGCAGGGAGAAGTTGTGCACGAGTTCGACGGCGACCGCGCCCGGGACGCCCGCCTCGGGCGCGGCGCCGGTGACCTCGGCGGAGAGCACGGCGAGCGCGGGGCGGACGGCCTTGCCGCCGTCGCCGTCGGCGGGGTTGCCGGCGGCGTCGATCCAGCCGAAGTGGTAGGCGGCGACGGTGTCCATGGGAGACGCCAGGCGGTCGACGGCCGCGCGCAGCACCGGTGTGGCCAGGGTCCGGCCGCGCTCCAGCAGCGCGGTGACGTCCACCGCGGCCCGTGGAGCGGGCGTCGAGGCCGGGGACACAGTGGGCACAGTCTCTCCTCTTGTTGCGGTACCGGGGGTGCGGGGGCCGGCCGCCTGCCGACGGGTCATCAGGCCGCCTCCTCGAACGCGAAGAGGTGGCGCGGGCGGGGCCGGCCCAGGGCGCCGAGCGCGGCGTCGGCCGCGCTCACTCCGCTGCGGACCGCACTCTCCATGGTCGCGGGCCACCCGGTGGCGGTCCACGCTCCGGCCAGGTACAGGCCGGGGGCCTTGGTGCGGGCGCCGGGCCGCAGCCGCCCGACGCCGGGGGTGGGGGCGAACGTCGCCGTACGCTCCCGGGTCACGAAGAAGTCCAGCACCTCGGCGGCGCGCGTCCCCGGGATCAGCCGTTCCAGCTCGGGCAGGTAGCGCTCGCGGAGTTCGGCGACCGGGGTGTCGATGTCGTCCTGCGCGGCCGACTGGGACAGCGCCAGGTACTGTCCCGTGCGCAGCCCGGAGGCGTGGGTGCGGTCGAACACCCACTGCACGGGGGTGCCGAGGGCGGCGAAGAAGGGCCGCGCGAGCACCTTGCGGTCGTACACCACGTGGATGTTGAGGATCGGCGCGGTGCCGATCTCGAGCAGCCGCTCGGGGGCGTCGAGGGCGCCGGGCGGCAGCAGGTCGTGGGCCTCGCGCTGGGGTACGGCGAGGACGACCGCGTCGGTTTCGATGTTCTCGCCGGGAACCTGAACGCTCCACGTCCCGTTCTCGTTGATGGAGACGGAGGTGACGCGTGTACGGACCTCGGTACGCACGCCCGCGGAGTCGAGCGCCTTGCGGGCCAGCCGGTCGTGCAGTTCGCCCAGCGGGACGTGGGCCCAGCCGATGTCGGCCGCGCCCGGGTCGGACAGCAGACCGGTCTTGAACACCATCGCGGCGAGCCCCAGCGAGGCGTCGCCCGCGACCGCGTTGAGGGTGGCGACCCCGACCAGGTCCCACAGGGCCTCGACGGCGCGCGCCGACTGGCCGTGCGCGGCCAGCCAGCTGCCGAAGTCCTGGGTGTCCAGGGCCGGATCGGCGAGGTCGAGTCCCTTCAGCGCGAGCGCGGCACGCCCGACGGCCGCGCGCTCGGCGAGCGAGAGGTGCGGATAGGCGGCCAGGCTGCGCCCCAGGTGGAGGGGGACGGGCAGCGGGTCGCGCCGCAGCCTGCCGAGCCGCCGCCCCTCGGGCTTGGCGACGTCGACGACGGGCACGTCCAGACGGTCCTGCAGCGGTGCCAGCGCCGCACCCTCGATCCGTTCGAGGAACCAGCGGTAGGCGGTGCAGCAGCGCAGGTACACGTGCTGGCCGTTGTCGACGGTCAGTTCGCCGCGCTGGAAGGAGAAGGCGAGGCCGCCCAGCCGGGGCCTGCCTTCGAGCAGGGTGACCCGGACGCCCGCGTCGGCGAGGGCGAGCGCCGCGGTGATCCCGGCGAGGCCGCCACCGACCACGACCGCGCTGCGGCCCGCCGTGCCCGAAGTGCCGGGCCGCGCCGGTGCCGGGGGTGCGCCGTCACTCATCGTGCGTCCTTCCGTGCGTGCGCGAGCGCTCCGCGGGCCGGTCGTGGCCGGTCGTGCCCGCGCGGCGACAGCCGATGCCGGACACGGCCTCCCACCCCTCCGGGGCGCGCGCCTGATGGTTGAACGGTGCACGCCCGGCCGTCGCAGTCAGGGACGCCACGCCGAGGAGGAGGGTTGCCTGTCGCATGCCGTCCGGTTCGGCCGGCTCTGCCGCGGTGCGCTGCATCAGGCGCGCCTCCGGACGGAGCGCCGGGAGACATGGCGGGTCACGTGCCGGGTGTCGAGCCCGGACAAACCGCGCACGGCGACGTAGGCCTTCTCGTGTCCGGGCAGCGAGACCCGGCCGCGCAGCACGGCCTCCGGGTCGCGCTCGATGCGGTCCAGCAGCCGGCGGTAGATGCCGGCCATCGCGGCCACGCAGGCCCCGCTGCGGCGGTCGAGCATGGGCAGCAGCCGGTAGCCCTCGGCGAACAGGGCGCGGGCGCGCCGCACTTCGAAGTGCACGAGGCCCGCGAAGTCGGAGCCCTCCGGCGGGGTCGGCCCGTTGAACCCGGCCGAGCAGCCGAATTTGGCGAGGTCGTCGGCGGGCAGGTAGGTACGGCCGCCGGCCGCGTCCTCGCGGACGTCGCGCAGGATGTTGGTGAGCTGGAGGGCGAGGCCCAGCGTGTCGGCGTACTCGGCCGCGCGCTCGGCGCCGCGCGCGCCCTGTTCGGTGCCGAACACGCCGAGCGAGAGGCGGCCGATGGCACCGGCGACGCACCGGCAGTAGACCTTGAGGTCGTCCCAGGTCTCGTAGGTCTCCCCGCGCACGTCCATCTGGACGCCGTCGATCAGCTCGTCCAGGCCGCCGAGCGGGATCGGGAAGGCGCGCGCGGCGTGGCTGAGGGCGACGGCCACCGGGTCGGTGTCGTCCTCCTCGACCTCGCCCTCGCGGATCCGGGTGAGCAGCGCCCGGGTGTCCTCCAGCCGCGCCAGCTTGACCTCGCCGGCCAGCTCACCGTCGCCGATGTCGTCCACGCGCCGGGAGAACGCGTACAGCGCCGACATGGCGCGGCGCTTGGCCGTCGGCAGCAGCCGGATGCCGTAGGCGAAGTTACGGGCCTGCTGCCCGGTGACGGTCTCGCAGTAGCTGTAGGCGGCGAGTACCGGTGCGGACACGTGCGGCGGAGAATCCACGGTCCGGATCACCCCTCTCCTCGCAGGATCACGCCCGCCTCGCGCAGCAACTGGACCTTGCCGGGTCGGGGCGGGCCGGGAAGTACGTCGTATTCGGCGGCGGCGATCGCCTTGATCGCCGCCCTTCCTCCCGCCACGAACCCTGCGAGCAGCAGCTTGAGCCTGCCGTGGACGCTACCCACCAGGGGGGCGCCTTCATTCAGCAGATCGCGGGCGCGTTGTGCTTCGTATGCAACCAGGGCGCGCACCGATGCGCCCGTGATTTTCGCGGCGAGGTCCGCTTCCTGGACATGAAAACGCTTCATGTCCTCGGCGGGCAGATAGATCCGGTCGCGGCCGAGGTCCTCGGCGACGTCCTGGAGGTGTTCGACGATCTGGAGCGCCGTGCAGATCGCGTCGGACAGCCGGATCCGCTCGGGGGTGGAGGTGCCGGTGACGGCGAGGACGAGGCGGCCGACCGGGTTGGCGGAGAGTTCGCAGTAGGCGAGGAGGTCGTCGTAGGTCTCGTAGCGGCTGACGAGCTGGTCCTGGCGGTTGGCGGCGATCAGCCCGAGGAACGGCTCGGGGGTGAGGGCGTGGCGGCGGACCGTGGGCTGCAGGCGGCGCAGCAGCGGGTGGCGCGGGGTGCCGTCGAAGACGCGGCGCAGGTCGGCCTCGAAGGCGTCGAGGAGGACCAGGCGGTCGGCGGCCCCGGCGGGCGACACGCCGAGCAGCCGGGCGTCGGCACCGCCGGGGGCGAGGTCGCCGTCGCCGATGTCGTCCACCAGTCGGGCGAATCCGTAGACGGCCATGAGGTCGGCGCGCCAGGCCCGGGGCAGGAAGAAGGGGGCCACCGGGAAGTTCTCGCTCGCGGCCTTGTCCAGGGTGGCGCGTTCCAGGTCGGGCGCCTCGGCGGTGGCCGTCATCGGACGCTGCCCGGGGCGTGGACGGCACATGCTCCGCTGAGCAGGGGAGTTTCCGTAGCCATTGCCGTCACATCTCCCGTTCTACACTGCCGATCCGATACACACTATTTCGGACACGCCGCCCCGCTCCGCGCAGGCGTGCCCACCGCAGGAGGGCGCGCATTATCGCCCCACTTGCCGGTTTCCGACGCCGGTACAGCTTACGTTGTACAACGCGGCGTGGCGCGGCAGGGTGTCCTGCACATCACAACAACACACCGATTGCCTTCAAGATTCCTAACTGCAGACGGAGTTGACGTTTCCTTTGCAGACGGAAGGGCCCCGCCCGGAGGAATTCCGGCGGGGCCCTGGCCGAAACGGGTCACTTGCCCGTGAACTTCTCGTACTCCTTGAGGACCTCTTCGGTCGGCCCGTCCATGCGCAGCTCACCGCGCTCCAGCCACAGCACCCGGTTGCAGGTGTCACGGATGGACTTGTTGTTGTGGCTGACCAGGAAGACCGTGCCGGCCTCCTTGCGCAGCTCCCGGATGCGCTCCTCGGAGCGCTTCTGGAACTTGCGGTCGCCGGTGGCCAGCGCCTCGTCGATCATGAGGACGTCGTGGTCCTTGGCGGCGGCGATGGAGAAGCGCAGGCGTGCCGCCATGCCGGAGGAGTAGGTGCGCATCGGCAGGGTGATGAAGTCGCCCTTCTCGTTGATGCCCGAGAAGTCGACGATGTCCTGGTAGCGCTCCTTGATCTGCTCCCGGGACATGCCCATGGCGAGTCCGCCCAGGATGACGTTCCGCTCGCCGGTGAGGTCGTTCATCAGGGCCGCGTTCACGCCCAGCAGGGAAGGCTGGCCGTCGGTGTAGACCCTGCCCTTCTCCGCGGGCAGCAGGCCGGCGATGGCCCGCAGCAGCGTCGACTTGCCGGAGCCGTTGGAGCCGATCAGGCCGATGGCCTCGCCGCGGTAGGCGACGAAGGACACACCGCGCACCGCGTGCACCTTGCGCACCCCGCGCGCCGCGTCGTCGGAGCGGCGCCTGAGGATCCGGCTCAGGGCCGCCGTCGCGCTGCCCTTGCCGGTCTTGGCGCCGTTGACCCGGTAGACGATGTGCAGGTCGTCCGCGATGACCGTCGGGCGACGGTCTCCGGTGTTCTGCTCAGCCACGGCCGTACCGCTCCTCCGCCTTCCAGAAGTACACGAAGCCGCCCACGGCGAAGAGCACGGCCCAGCCGCCGGCCACCGCCCACACGTGGTCGGGCAGGTTCTCGGAACCGTAGCCGTCGATCAGGGCGAAGCGCATCAGGTCCATGTAGATGGCGGCCGGATTCCACTGCAGCACCGTCGCGATCCAGTGCGGCTTGTCGTCCAGCATGATCGGGATGGAGAACATCACGCCGGAGGCGTACATCCACGTCCGCATCACGAACGGCATGAGCTGGGCCAGGTCCGGGGTCTTGGCGCCCGCACGGGCCATGATCAGCGCGAGCCCGGTGTTGAAGAGGAACTGCAGGGCGAGGACCGGCACGATCAGCAGCCAGGACATGTCCGGATAGCTGCCGAAGCCGATCGCCACCAGGAACAGCACGATCATCGAGAACAGCAGCTGCTGGAGCTGCTGGAGCGAGAAGGAGACGGGCAGCGAGGCGCGCGGGAAGTGCAGGGCGCGCACCAGGCCGAGGTTGCCGGAGATCGCGCGGACGCCCGACATCACCGAACTCTGCGTGAAGGTGAACACGAACACGCCGGTGACCAGGAACGGGATGTACACGTCCTGCGACATGCCGCGGCTGGCGTGCAGGATCAGCCCGAAGATGAAGAAGTACACGGCCGCGTTCAGCAGCGGCGTGGCCACCTGCCAGAGCTGGCCGAGCTTGGCCTGGCTGTACTGCGCGGTCAGCTTCGCCTGGGAGAAGGCGAGGATGAAGTGGCGGCGCCCCCAGAGCTGACGGACGTACTCCACGAGCGAGGGCCGGGCGCCGCTCACGGCAAGCCCGTACTTGGCGGCGAGCTGGGCCGCCGTCAGCCCCTCGTCGGGCGGCGCGGCCTCGGTCACGGCGACCGTGCCGTCGTGCGTGGTCTCACTCACAGGTGGATACTTTCGTCTTCGGATTCGCGTGCGGGTTCGTCGTCCCGTGCGCCCGTCCGCGGGCGCCCGGGCCCTTGAGGGACGAGCTTGTCAGATGACCGGCGGACGGCCCAGTCGGGTGAGTCGCCACACCGTACGCCAGCGCATCGGCCGGCGGGGACCGCAGGGCGTGGTCCAGCCTTCCCGGAAGCCGCCGAACCATGCCTTCAGGGCCGGCCGCGAGGGACGGCGGAGCAGCGTGAGCAGCAGCCAGACGCCGAGGTAGACCGGGACCAGCAGGGCCGGGAGGTTGCGGCGGGCGAGCCAGACGCGGTTGCGGGCGACCATGCGGTGGTAGACCGCGTGCCGCGACGGCGCGGTCGTGGGGTGGTACAGCACCATGTCGGACCGGTAGTCGATCATCCAGCCCGCGTCGAGGGCCCGCCAGGCCAGGTCGGTTTCCTCGTGCGCGTAGAAGAACGCGTCCGGCAGCCCGCCGACCTCCGCGAAGACGCGGGTGCGGACGGCGTTGGCGCCGCCGAGGAACGTGGTGACCCGGGAGGAGCGCATCGGGTCGGAGGCGCGCAGCCGGGGCACGTGCCGGCGCTGCGTCTCGCCTGTGTCGGGGTCGGCGATGCGGAAGCTGATGATGCCCAGTTCCGGATCGGCCGCGAAGGCCTCGCGGCACAGCTCGGCGGTGTCGTGGCGGGCGAGCAGGCCGTCGTCGTCGAGGAAGAGCAATATGTCGACATCGCGGCCGCCGGGCCCGAAGGCCTCTATGCCGACGTTGCGCCCGCCGGGGATGCCCAGGTTCTCGGGCAGCTCGACGGTCCGCACGCCCTCGGGCACGTCCGGGACGGGCGAGCCGTTGCCGACGACGACCACCTGGACCGGGTCGCCGTCCTGCTTGGCGACGGAGTCCAGCAGGGCCCGCAGCTCCTCGGGCCGGTTGCCCATGGTGATGATGACGGCACCGACCTTCATGGGCGCGCTCACTTCAGCCTGCTGGAGGCGAGGATGGACACCAGGTGCAGCAGCGTCTGGAGCAGGGCGATACCGGCGAGGACGGCCGTCCCGAGGCGGGTGAAGAACAGGTCGCCCCGGGCCTGGTCGACGAGCGCGAGGACGACGATGAGCAGCGAGGCCTCGATGCCGAGGATCAGCCGGTGGAACTTCAGCGCGGAGGCGGCCCGGCGGGCCAGCGCCATGCCGGAGGAGCGCGGCTCCGAGGCGGCCTCCTGCACGGGGGGCCTGCCGGTCTGGTGCCGGGCCACGCCGACCAGGTCGGTCTCGGCCTTGATCAGGATGGCGCCGAGCGCGGCGAGGGTGCCGAGGAAGGCCCACAGCCAGTCGATCCGGCCGGTGCCCCACAGGTCGGCGGCGCGCAGGCCGAGGCCGACCAGGACGGCCGCGTCGGTGAGGTAGGCGCCGACGCGGTCGAGGTAGACCCCGCCGAGCGAGTACTGCTTCCGCCAGCGGGCGATCTCGCCGTCGACGCAGTCCAGCAGCAGGTAGAGCTGGGTGGCGACCACGCCGAGCACGGCGCCCGCGATCCCCGGCACCAGCAGGGCCGGGGCCGCGAGCACGCCGCAGACGGTCATCAGGTACGTGAGCTGGTTGGGCGTGACCCTGGTGTTCACCAGGTAGCGGTCGACGCGCAGGGACACCTCGCGCATGTAGAGGCGTCCCGCCCAGTGCTCACCGCTGCGCCGGTCCTTCACCCCCGCGGGGTGGACGACCGGACGGAGTTCAGCTACCGATGGCCTTGACATAGTCGGCGTAGATGTCCTTGATCTGGTTCGTCTTGAGTTGGAGGTGTTCGAGGATCGTGTAGCGGCCCGGCCGGGTCTCGGGGGCGAACTCCACCGCGCGGACGAACTCGTCCACCGTGAAACCGAGCTCCTCCGGCAGCACCGGGAGCCCGTGGCGGCGCAGCACCTCGGCCATGTACGCCGCCTCCTCGTGGGCGCCGCGCAGGTACATGGCGAAGGCGGCGCCGAGGCCGCACTGCTCGCCGTGGGCCGCGGCGCGCTTGGGGTAGAGCAGGTCGAAGGCGTGGTTGATCTCGTGGCAGGAGCCCGAGGCGGGCCGGGAGTCACCGGAGATGGACATGGCGACACCGGTGAGGACCAGCGCCTCGGCGAGCACCTGGAGGAACGTGTTGTCCCCGATGCCGCCGGGGTGCCGGAGCACCGCTTCCCCGGCCTGGCGGGCCATGGCGGCGGCCAGGCCGTCGATCTGTTCGCCGTTGATCCGGTTGGCCAGCTCCCAGTCCGCGACCGCGTTGATGTTGGAGATGGCGTCACCGATGCCGGCGCGCACGAAGCGGGCCGGGGCCTCGCGGATGACGTCCAGGTCGATCACGGCCGCGATCGGGTTGGGGACGCCGTAGGAGCCGCGGCCGGCGTCGTTGTCGAGAGTGGCGACCGGTGAGCACAGGCCGTCGTGCGCGAGGTTCGTCGGTACGGCGACCAGGGGCAGGCCGACGCGCGCCGCGGCGAACTTGGCGCAGTCGATGATCTTGCCGCCGCCGAGACCGACGACCGCGTCGTAGTGGTCGGCCTTCATCTCGCCGGCCAGCCGGACCGCGTCGTCCAGGGTGCCGCCGCCCACCTCGTACCAGACCGCGCCGGGCAGCGAGGGGGCGACGCGCTCGCGCAGCCGGGCCCCGGAGCCGCCGCTGACGGTGACGGCGAGCCGCCCGGAGTGCGAGATCCGCTGGTCGGCGAGGACACTCGCCAGGTCGTCCAGGGCACCCGCGCGGATGTCGACGACGACCGGCGAGGGAATCAGCCGGGTCAGTACTGGCACGCGATCTCCCGCCCGCGCGCGAGGTCGTCGTGGTTGTCGATCTCGACCCAGCTCACGTCGCCGATCGGCGCCACGTCGATGCGGAAGCCGCGGTCGACCAGCTCCTGGTAACCGTCCTCGTAGTACAGCTGGGGGTCACGCTCGAAGGTCGTCTTCAGCGCGTCGGCCAGCTCCTGCGCCGCCTCGCCCTCGATCAGGGTGACGCCGATGTACTCGCCGGTCGCCTCCGCCGGGTCCATCAGCTTGGTGATCCTGCGGACACCCTTCTCGGGGTCCACGACGACCTTCATCTCCTCGTCGGCCAGGCTCTTCACCGTGTCCAGGGCGAGGATGATCCGCTTGCCGTCGCCGCGCGCGGCGAGGAGGGTCTTCTCGACGGACACCGGGTGCACGGTGTCGCCGTTGGCGAGGATCACGCCGTCCTTCAGCGCGTCACGGCCGCACCACAGGGAGTAGGCGTTGTTCCACTCCTCGGCCTTGTCGTTGTCGATGAGGGTGAGCTTCAGGCCGTACTTCTGCTCCAGGGCCGCCTTGCGCTCGTACACGGCCTCCTTGCGGTAGCCGACGATGACCGCGACCTCGGTCAGCCCGACCTCGGCGAAGTTCCCCAGGGTCAGGTCCAGGACCGTCAGCGACTCCTCCGCGCCCTTTGGACCCACCGGCACCAGAGCCTTGGGCAGGGTGTCGGTGTAGGGGCGCAGACGGCGTCCGGCGCCGGCCGCCAGCACGAGGCCGATCATGCGGTTTCTCCTTCGTCGTGTACGGCGGGCGCCCCGGCGGACACCCAGAAGCGGATGCTCTCGACGAGCACCACCAGGGCGACGGCCACGGCGAGGACGGTGAGCGCGACCTTGAACTGCGCACCGGTGAGTACCGCGGCCAGAACGGTGACGAGCAGCGTCCGCCCGTCGTGCCCCCCGATGGAGCGCACCAGCCAGGCCGGGGGCGCTCCGGCGTTGCCGCGGATGCGGTACACCGTGTCGTAGTGATGGTAGGCGACGGCCGCCACCAGGCCGAAAGCCGCGGGCAGGGCCCCGTTCACGCCCGCTTCACCGGCCAGCGCGAGGACGGTTCCGTACTCGGCGGCCCGGAAGAAGGGCGGGACGAGCCAGTCGAGGGCGCCCTTGAGGGGGCGGGCGACGGCGAGGCCCGAGGTGAGGACGTACACGACGGCGCCGGCGACGGGCAGCGGCCCGCCGAAGTCCGTGAGGGCCGAGCAGGCCACGACCACGGCGCCGCCGAGCAGGGCGACGGCGGGCACGGCGAACCCGGGCAGGCCCTTGCCGGCCACGCGCCGCACCACCCCGGCGAGCGGGCCCGGGTCGGCGAGGTCGGCGAGGGCCTGTGCCGCCCGGTCGGTCCGCCGCGCCTTGCGGGTCACCGAGCGCAGCACCCGGCCCGCCGTGGTGTACGCCGCCGCGAAGGCACAGCCGGCGAGCAGGACGTAGAAGGTGATCCGGGGGGTGGTGACCGCGGTGAGGACCGCGATCATCGCCCAGCGCTCGCCGATCGGCAGCACGATCATCCGCCGCAGCCACACGGTCCAGCCGACGCTGTCGAGCTTGTCGGAGAGGGCGGCGGTGGGGCTGGTGTTGGCGGTGGCGTCGTGGTTGGCCTCGTTGAAGGAGAAGTCGACCACGTGCCGGCAGGTCTGGAGGATCATCGCGCCGAGGGCGAGGGCCCACACGTCGTCGCCGCCGCGGGCCGCCCCGAGGGCGAGGCCGGCGTAGTAGGCGTACTCCTTGGCCCGGTCGAAGGTGGCGTCCAGCCAGGCGCCGAGAGTGGAGTACTTCAGGGCGTAGCGGGCGAGCTGGCCGTCGGTGCAGTCCAGGACGAAGGAGGCGATCAGCAGCACCCCGGCCGCCACGAAGCCGCCCCGGGTGCCGGTCGCCGCGCAGCCGGCCGCTATCAGGGCGGTGAGCAGCGAGGCCGTGGTGACCTGGTTCGGGGTCAGGCCGCGACGGGCGCACCAGCGGGCGAGGTAGCGCGAGTAGGGGCTGATGAAGAACGTGGTGAAGAAGCCGTCCCGGGACTTCACGGCCGACTTCAGACGGACGGCCTCGTCGTCGACGGCGGAGACGGCCTGCCGGGCCTCGTTGCGGGCCTGCGGGTCGGCGGGCACGGCCGCGACCAGGCTGCCCAGCTCGGGCCGGTGCACCGCGCCGCCCTCGGCGTCGAGGGTGCCGGCGACGCGGTCGGCGAGGCTGTCGAGGGCGAGCGCCGGGGCGCCGCCGCCGGCCGCGTGCGCGGTGGCCGTGCCGCCGGGCGCGGAGGTCTCGCGGGCCACGGCCAGGGCGAGCGCCTGCCGGGCGGCCGGCTGGGCGGTGACGGCACCGGGTACGGCGGCGAGCGGGAAGCGCGGATCGGTCAGGCCGAGGCGCAGCGCGTGGAGGTGGCCGACGAAACGGGCGTCGACCAGGGCCACCCGCCGGTCGGCCGGCACGGCCGCGAGCACGGACTCCGTCTCGGCGGCGTCGGCTGCCACGCGCACATCGAAGCCGAGGGACCGCAGATCGTTCTCCAGTGACGATCCGGGGACCGGCTGACCGGTGACGATGGCGGTCGGCAACCGAACTCACTCCCTGGGTGCCGGCGCGCGGGCGCCGGTCTCTCGCATGGTGGGGCGCCCTGCCTGCGGCACCCGGGCGGCATGTCGGCAGAGGGTATCGGATGGTCCGGAGCCGGTGTTCACCGGCCGTTCACGGTCCGGCCCACGGGGGCTGCCCCGGCCTTCGCCGCGATCATCATCGGGGATGCGGGGGCCGGCCCACAAACCCGTGGGGCAGACCCGGGCAACCGGGACACCGGGGCGTTCGGCATAGGGTGGGCGACCATGACGTGGCTGATCACCGGCGGAGCCGGATACATCGGAGCGCATGTGGCCCGGGCCCTGGCGGGCGCCGGGGAGGGCGTCGTGGCGCTGGACGACCTGTCGGCCGCCGTGCCCGCGCGGCTCCCGGCCGAGGTGCCGCTGGTCCAGGGATCGACGCTGGACGGGGCGCTGCTGAAGCGGGTCTTCGCGGAGTACGGCGTGACGGGTGTCGTCCATCTCGCGGCGCGCAAGCAGGTCGCGGAGTCGGTGGCCCAGCCGACCCGCTACTACCGGGAGAACGTGGGCGGTCTGGCCACGCTCCTGGACGCGGTGGCCGAGGCGGGCATCGGCCGTCTGCTGTTCTCGTCGTCGGCGGCGGTGTACGGCAATCCGGACGTGGACCTGATCACCGAGGACACCCCGTGCGTCCCGGTGAACCCGTACGGCGAGACCAAGCTGGCCGGCGAGTGGCTGGTGCGGGCGGCGGGGCGGGCGCACGGGATCTCCACCGTGTGCCTGCGCTATTTCAACGTGGCCGGCGCCGCGGCGCCGGAGCTGGCGGACACGGGCGTCTTCAACATCGTGCCGATGGTCTTCGACCGGCTCACCCGGGGCGAGGCCCCGCGGATCTTCGGCGACGACTACCCGACGCCGGACGGCACCTGCGTCAGGGACTACATCCACGTCGCCGATCTGGCGGACGCCCACCTCGCGGCGGCCCGCAGGCTGGCCGCCGGGGACCTCACCGGTGATCTGACGCTGAACATCGGCCGGGGCGAAGGGGTCTCGGTGCGCGAGCTGATCACGGTCGTCGGGGAGGTCAGCGGGGACCGCCGGGCGCCCCTGGTGGAGGAGCGCCGCCCCGGTGACGCCCCGCGCGCGGTGGCCTCGGCCGAACGGGCCGCCGAGGCGCTGGGCTGGCGGGCCCGGCGCGGGGTGCGGGAGATGATCGAGTCGGCGTGGGCGGGCTGGCAGCTGCACCACGGCGGCTGACCCAGCACCGGTGCCGTGACCTGCGGAACGTTTCCGCAGGTCACGGCACATGACAACGGTGTTCAGTGCCGCATTGCCCCCCACCTCCTCCCCGTAGTTCACTGGGCCCTCCGGGCAGCCCTACGGAAGGTGGACGTCATGGGGGCAGGGCACGACCACGGGCACGCGCACTCCCACGCGCCGGCCACGGGTACGGCCACGGCCGCGTACCGGGGCCGGCTGAGGACCGCGCTGGGCATCACGCTCCTGGTGATGGTCGTCGAGATCGTCGGCGGCCTGGTCGCGGACTCGCTCGCGCTGATCGCGGACGCGGCGCACATGGCGACCGACGCGGTGGGCCTCGGCATGGCCCTGCTCGCCGTGCACTTCGCGAACCGTCCGGCGAGCACCAACCGCACCTACGGCTACGCCCGCGCCGAGATCCTCGCGGCCCTGGCCAACTGTCTGCTGCTGCTCGGGGTGGGCGGATACGTCCTCTACGAGGCGGTCCAGCGGTTCGTGGAGCCCGCGCAGACCCGGGGCGGCCTGATGGTCGTGTTCGGTCTGATCGGCCTGGTGGCGAACTCCGTCTCGCTGGTGCTGCTGATGCGCGGGCAGAAGGAGAGCCTGAACGTGCGCGGCGCCTTCCTGGAGGTGGCCGCGGACGCGCTGGGCTCGGTCGCGGTGCTGATCTCGGCCGCGGTGATCCTGACCACCGGCTGGCAGGCGGCGGACCCGGTCGCCTCGCTGGTCATCGGGCTGATGATCGTGCCGCGGACGCTGAAGCTGCTGCGCGAGACGCTGGACGTGCTGCTGGAGGCGGCTCCCAAGGGCGTCGACATGGCAGACGTCCGGACGCACATCCTGGCCCTCGACGGCGTGGAGGACGTCCACGACCTGCACGCCTGGACGATCACCTCGGGCATGCCGGTGCTGTCGGCGCACGTGGTGGTCAGCACCGAGGTGCTGAACGCCATCGGGCACGAGAAGATCCTGCACGAGCTCCAGGGGTGCCTGGGCGATCACTTCGACGTGGAGCACTGCACCTTCCAGCTGGAGCCGGGCGGGCACGCGGAGCACGAGGCGCGGCTGTGCCACTGACCGTACGCACTGCCGTTCGGCGCACCCCCGGACGGTTCCCCGCGGCCGGCTCCGGGCACCATGATCTACGGGGTCCGGCTCCCCGTCCCGCGCCGCGCGCGGACGTGCGGACGTGCCGGGAGTGCCGGATTCGTACGGCAGACTTGGGGTGCGAAGACCGAGGCGAAGGATGGGTATGCCGATCACACCTGCCACCGCGACGCACAGCTCGTCGGAGGGCACCGCAGAGGCGATTTTGCTGGAACTGGTCGACGAGAAGGGTGTGACGATCGGTACGGCGGAGAAGCTCGCCGCCCACCAGCCGCCGGGACGGCTGCACCGGGCGTTCTCGGTGTTCCTCTTCGACGAGCAGGGCCGGCTGCTGCTCCAGCAGCGGGCGCTCGGCAAGTACCACTCCCCCGGTGTGTGGTCCAACACCTGCTGCGGTCACCCGTACCCGGGCGAGGCGCCGTTCGCGGCGGCGGCCCGGCGCACGTACGAGGAGCTGGGCGTGTCGCCGTCGCTGCTCGGGGAGGCCGGCACGGTCCGTTACAACCACCCGGACCCCGCCTCCGGCCTGGTGGAGCAGGAGTTCAACCACCTCTTCGTCGGCCTGGTGCAGGCGCCGCTCGGACCGGACCCGGAGGAGGTCGCCGAGGTCGCCTTCGTGACGGCGGCCGAGCTGGCCGAGCGGCACGCCCGGGACCCGTTCTCGGCCTGGTTCATGACCGTCCTGGACGCCGCCCGCCCGGCGATCAGGGAGCTGACGGGCCCGTCCGCCGGCTGGTGACCGCCACGGCGGTGCGGCGGTCCCGCGGCCGGCAGGGGACGGCCGGCGGGCGTTACGGCAGTGAGGGGGGCTTCAGCGGGAGCGCGGCCCAGATCACCTTGCCGCCGCTCGCGGTGTGCTCCACGTCGACCACCCCGCCGGCCTCCCGGGCCACCTCGCGGACCAGGAGGAGCCCCCGGCCGCCGGTCCGGCCGTGGTCGGCCTCCAGGGCCGTCGGCCGGTAAGGGTGGTTGTCCTCCACGGACACCCGCACCCACTCGGCTCCGACGGCGACCTCCACGGCCAGCACGGGCGACAGCAGCGCCGCGTGCCGGACCGCGTTGGTGACCAGCTCGGAGACGATCAGCAGCAGCCCGTGCACCAGGTCGTCGGAGACCGGCACCCCCTGGCGCAGCAACAGGTCCCGCACCGCGTGCCGGGCCTGCGGGACCGAGGCGTCCACCGCGGCCGCGGTGAACCGCCAGACGCCTTCGTACGGCAGTGGATCCGGCGGCCTGTCGCCGCCGCCCCCCGCTGGGCGCGGACCGTCCTCGCGCCCGTGGTTGTCCATCGTCCGGTCGCCACCCTCGCGCTCGATTGTCACCACACGTCGAGTGTTGGTAACGATCCGCTCCGGTCCGGATGCCTGAACAGAAGTCGGCAGGTATCGAACGGTTTTTGACCGACTCCGCATGATTTGGTCGTGGTCGGGACTGTTCCTGCTCCCCGGGCGCCGGTTCCCGAACTAGTCGGGTTGTAAGAGGCCGACGCTACGATCCCCGCATGGATCCCCAGCTGTCCCACCAGGTCACCGACTCCGTCGCCACCGTGGTGATCCGCCATCCCGCCAAGCGCAACGCCATGACGACCGCGATGTGGCGGGCCCTCCCGCCGCTGCTGGACACGCTGGCCCGTGACCCCGGGGTGCGGGCGCTGGTGCTGACCGGTGCGGGCGGGACCTTCTGCGCGGGTGCCGACATCTCCACGCTCCGGGACGCGCCGGAGGAGGCACCGGCCCTCGCGGTGGCCGCCGAGGAAGCCCTGGCCGCGTTCCCCAAGCCGACCGTCGCCGCGGTGCGCGGCCACTGCGTGGGCGGCGGGGCACAGCTCGCGGCGGCCTGTGACCTGCGGCTGGCGGAGGAGGGAGCGCTGTTCGGGGTGACGCCGGCGCGGCTCGGTGTCGTCTATCCGTCCTCCTCGACCCGCCGGCTGGTGTCCCTGGTCGGCCCGGCCACGGCCAAGTACCTGCTGTTCACGGCCGAGTTGATCGACAGCGAACGCGCGCTGCGCACCGGCCTGGTGGACGAGGTGCTGCCGGAGGGGGAACTGGACAAGCGGGTCGCGGAGCTGACCCGGATCCTGGTGTCGCGTTCGCAGCTCACCCAGGCCGCCGCCAAGGAGTTCACCGTCGGCCGCACCGACCGTGACGCCCACTGGGCCGCCGAGGCGCGCGGCAGCGGCGACGTCGCGGAGGGGGCCGCCGCGTTCCTGGAGCGCCGGCCGCCGCGCTTCACCTGGAGCGTGTCTACGTCAGGATGAAGCGGCTCGCGGCACGCCACTTCTCGACGAGGTGCGCGGGCGCCTTCTGTGGCGAACCGGCGTCGTACGGCGGCTGGGGGTCGTACTCGGCCAGCAGTTGGACGGACTGGGCGTGTTCGTCACCGGCGATGGTGCCGAGGAGGGTCAGGCCCATGTCGATGCCGGACGACACGCCGGCCGCGGTGACGTACTTGCCGTCCACGACCACCCGCTCCCCCGTCGGCTCGGCCCCGAAGCCGCGCAGCAGGTCCAGCGCCAGCCAGTGCGAGGTGGCGCGGCGGCCGCGCAGCAGCCCGGCGGCGGCCAGCAGCAGCGAGCCCGTGCACACCGAGGTGGTCCAGGTGCTGGTGGCGTCCGCCGCGCGCAGCCAGTCCAGCAGGGTGGTGTTCTCCATCTGCTCGCTCTGGCCGGGACCCCCCGGCACGATCACGAGGTCCGGTGACGGCACCTCGGCGAGGGTCCGGTCCGCGATGAGCGCCAGGTTCCCGGTGTCGGTGCGCACGGGACCGGTGCGCTCGGCGATGAACACGGTCTCGGCGCCGGGGAGCCGGCCGAGGGTCTCGTAGGGGCCGACGGCGTCGAGGGCGGTGAAGCGGTCGTAGAGCACGATGGCGATCTGCATGGGGTTCCCTTGTCTCGTAGGGCGGGTGAGGGGCCGTCAGACGACGGGGGCGGGGCGGAAGCGGCGGCGGTACTCGGCCGGGGACGCCCCGAGGGTGCGCAGGAAGGCGCGGCGCATCGCCTCCGGTGTGCCGTAGCCGCTGGCGCGGGAGATCCGTTCGATGCCGTCGGTGGTGTCCTCCAGCAGGCGCCGCGCGTGTTCGAGGCGGACCCGGTCGACGTACCGCCCCGGTGTCATGCCGGTCTCCGCCTGGAAGGCGCGGGCGAAGTGGCGCGGGGACAGGGCCGCGCGGGCGGCCAGCGCCTCGACGCCGAGGTCGCCGTCCGGGTGTTCGGTGATCCACTGCTGGACGTCCCGGAGGGGCTCGCGGCGGGCCGTCTGGACGGCCAGCTGGGCGCTGAACTGGGCCTGGTTGCCCGGCCTGCGCAGGAACACCACGAGATGGCGGGCGACGGTCAGGGCCACCCGCCGGCCCAGGTCCTCCTCCACCAGCGCGAGGGCGAGGTCGATGCCCGCGGTGACCCCGGCGGAGGTGGCCACGTGCCCGTCCCGGACGAAGACCGGGTCGGGGTCGACCCGGACGGCGGGGTGATCCCGGGCGAGCTTGTCGCAGTACGCCCAGTGCGTCGTGACGCGCCGGCCGTCCAGGAGTCCGGCCCGCGCCAGCGGGATCGCGCCGGTGCACACGGAGACCAGGCGCGGGGCCCGCGGGCCGTGTGCGCGCAGCCATTCCACCAGCCGCGGATCGGGGTCGCGGGTGCCCTCCCCGCCGGGGACAAGCAGGGTGTGCGGACCGGCCGCGTCCGCCAGGGACCCGTCCGGTACGACGGTCAGCCCGCTGGAGGTGCGCACCGGCCCGCCGTCCACGGAGGCCGTGCGGATCCGGTACGAGCCCGGGGTGTGCTTCTCCGCGCCGGTGAAGACCTCCACGGGGCCGGTGACGTCCAGGCTCTGTACGCCGTCGAAGAGGGTGACGAGGACGGTTCGCTGCGTCATGGCCTCGATTCTGGGTGGCCCCGCGCGCGGCAGCAACGACGGATTTCCCACCTTTTCTGCCACGGCGTCGCGGACTTCCGGGCACCGGCCGGGTTTCCCGCGCCGTCCGGAGGTACCCGGGAGGAGGAAAGCCCACGACGAAAGGAGAACGTCCCGTGTTCCGCGCCATCGCAGACGTACTGCGGCAGATCGGCGGCGCCGTCGCCACGGTGGTCACACTGCCGTTCCGGGCGCTCGCCCGGCTGTTCGGCGGAGCCTCGTCCTCCGCGCGGGGGAGCCGGGCCTGACGCCGGGCCCGGCGCCCCGCCGGGAGCCGCCCTGATCCCCGGTCGCCGGTGTCACCTGCCACAATTGCCGCGCAACCTCAGTGGAGAAGGCGGTACGGGATCGTGACGACACCCGGGTCCCTCGGAGCAGGGTCCATCGAAGGCAGGATCGCCGAGGAGCTCGGCGTACGGGAGCGGCAGGTGAGGGCCGCGGTGGAACTGCTCGACGGCGGTTCGACCGTGCCCTTCATCGCTCGCTACCGCAAGGAAGCGACCGAGATGCTCGACGACGCGCAGCTGCGCACCATCGAGGAGCGGCTGCGCTACCTGCGGGAGCTGGAGGAGCGGCGCACCGCGATCCTCGACTCGGTGCGGGAGCAGGGCAAGCTCACCGAGGAGCTCGAGGCGCGGATCCGGGGCGCGGAGACGAAGGCGCGGCTGGAGGACGTCTACCTCCCCTACAAACCCAAGCGGCGCACCAAGGCGCAGATCGCGCGCGAGGCGGGCCTGGAGCCGCTCGCGGAGGGGCTGCTGGGCGATCCGACCGTCGAACCGCTGGCGGCCGCCGCCGCGTTCGTGGACGCCGGCAAGGGCGTCGCCGACCCGCAGGCCGCACTGGAGGGCGCGCGGGCGATCCTCACGGAGCGGTTCTCCGAGGACGCCGACCTGATCGGCGAACTGCGCGAGCGCATGTGGGTGCGCGGGCGCCTGGCCGCGAAGGTGCGGGAGGGCAAGGAGGAGGCGGGCGCCAAGTTCGCCGACTACTTCGACTTCGCCGAGCCGTTCACCGAGCTGCCCTCGCACCGGATCCTGGCGATGCTGCGCGGGGAGAAGGAGGAGGTCCTGGACCTCGTCCTGGAGCCGGAGGAGGCCACGGAGGGCCCGTCCTCGTACGAGGGCATCATCGCTTCGAGGTTCGGGATCGCCGACCGGGGCCGCCCCGCCGACAAGTGGCTGACGGACACGGTCCGCTGGGCCTGGCGCACCCGCGTCCTGGTCCACCTGGGGATCGACCTGCGCCTGAGGCTGCGGACGGCGGCCGAGGACGAGGCGGTGAACGTGTTCGCGGCGAACCTGCGGGACCTGCTGCTGGCCGCCCCGGCGGGCACCCGTGCGACGCTCGGCCTGGACCCCGGTTTCCGCACGGGTGTGAAGGTCGCCGTGGTCGACGCGACCGGCAAGGTCGTCGCCACGGACGTGATCTACCCGCACGTCCCGGCCAACAAGTGGGACGAGGCGCTCGCCAAGCTGGCGCGGCTGGCGAAGGAGCACGCGGTCGAGCTGGTCGCGATCGGCAACGGCACGGCGTCCCGCGAGACCGACAAGCTCGCCGCCGAACTCATCGCCAGGCACCCGGAGCTGAAGCTCACCAAGGTGATGGTGTCCGAGGCCGGCGCGTCGGTGTACTCCGCGTCGAGCTACGCCTCGCAGGAACTGCCGGACATGGACGTGTCGCTGCGCGGCGCGGTCTCCATCGCCCGCCGGCTGCAGGACCCGCTGGCCGAGCTGGTGAAGATCGACCCCAAGTCGATCGGTGTCGGCCAGTACCAGCACGACCTGTCCGAGGTGAAGCTGTCCCGGTCGCTGGACGCGGTCGTGGAGGACTGTGTGAACGGCGTCGGCGTGGACGTCAACACGGCGTCCGTGCCACTCCTCGCACGGGTGTCGGGCATCTCCGCCGGACTCGCCGAGAACATCGTCGCGCACCGCGACCAGAACGGCCCCTTCACGTCCCGTTCCGAGCTGAAGAAGGTGGCACGGCTCGGCCCCAAGGCGTACGAGCAGTGCGCGGGCTTCCTGCGCATCCGCGGCGGCGCCGACCCGCTGGACGCCTCCAGCGTGCACCCCGAGGCGTACCCGGTGGTGCGCCGCATGGTGAAGACCACGGGCCAGGAGGTGGCCTCCCTCATCGGCAACACGGGCGTGCTGCGCTCGCTGCGGCCGGCCGACTTCGTGGACGACACCTTCGGCCTGCCCACGGTCACGGACATCCTCAAGGAGCTGGAGAAGCCGGGCCGCGACCCGCGTCCCGCGTTCCGGACGGCCACCTTCAAGGAGGGCGTGGAGAAGATCTCCGACCTGTCCGCCGGGATGGTCCTGGAGGGCGTGGTCACCAACGTGGCCGCCTTCGGCGCGTTCGTGGACGTCGGTGTCCACCAGGACGGTCTGGTGCACGTGTCGGCGATGTCGAAGTCGTTCGTCAAGGACCCGCGCGATGTCGTGAAGCCCGGCGACATCGTCAAGGTGAAGGTCCTGGACGTCGACATCCCGCGCAAGCGGATCGCGCTGACGCTGCGCCTGGACGACGAGGCCGCCCCGCAGGGCCAGGGCGGCGGCCGGCAGCAGCGCGGCGGCGCCCGTCCGCCGCAGCAGCGTCAGGGCGGCGGCCAGCGGCAGGGCCGGGGCGGCGGTGACCGCGGCGGCCGGCAGGCGCCGGCACCGGCCAACAGCGCGATGGCGGACGCGCTGCGCCGCGCGGGCCTGCTGGACCCGAAGAAGCGGTGACCGGCGGGGCCGGGCCGGGTGGAACCAGTCGCCCGGCCCGGCCCGGACGTCAGGAGGCGACGAACGGCCGGGCCGGTCCGGGGTCCTTCGTCCGGATCAGGCCTGACCTGAACGAGAGGCGCTAGCGTTCCGTCACCTTTCCGCCGGCGACCTCCAGGCGGCGGGTCACCCGGACCGCGTCCAGCATGCGGCGGTCGTGCGTCACCAGCAGGAGGGTCCCCGGGTAGCCGTCGAGGGCCGACTCCAGCTGCTCGATCGCCGGCAGGTCGAGGTGGTTCGTCGGCTCGTCGAGGACGAGGAGGTTGACGCCCCGGCCCTGGAGCAGGGCGAGCGCGGCGCGGGTGCGTTCGCCCGGGGAGAGGGTCGCGGCCGGGCGCAGGACGTGCGCGGCCTTCAGACCGAACTTGGCCAGGAGGGTGCGGACCTCCATCGGCTCGGTGTCGGGTACGGCGGCGCAGAACGCCTCGAGCAGGGTCTCGGGGCCGTGGAACAGCCCCCGGGCCTGGTCGACCTCGCCGACCAGGACCCCGGAGCCGAGGGCGGCGTGCCCGGAGTCGAGCGGGACCCGGCCCAGCAGCGCGCCGAGCAGCGTGGACTTCCCGGATCCGTTGGCCCCCGTCACGGCGATCCGGTCCGCCCAGTCGATCTGCAACGAGACCGGGCCGAAGGTGAAGTCGCCGCGCCGGACCTCGGCGTCCCGCAGCGTCGCCACGACCGCGCCCGAGCGGGGCGCGGACGCGATCTCCATCCGCAGCTCCCACTCCTTGCGCGGCTCCTCCACCACGTCCAGGCGCTCGATCATGCGCTGGGTCTGCCGGGCCTTGGCCGCCTGCTTCTCGCTGGCCTCGCTGCGGAACTTGCGGCCGATCTTGTCGTTGTCGCCGCCGGCCTTGCGGCGGGCGTTCTTCACGCCCTTGTCCATCCAGGCGCGCTGCATCTGGGCACGGTCCTGAAGCGCCGCCTTCTTGTCGGCGTACTCCTCGTACTCCTCGCGGGCGTGCCGGCGAACCACCTCGCGCTCCTCCAGGTAGCCGGCGTACCCGCCGCCGTAGAGGTTGATCCGCCCCTGGGCGAGGTCGAGTTCGAGCACCTTGGTGACCGTGCGGGTGAGGAACTCGCGGTCGTGGCTGACGACGACCGTGCCCGCGCGCAGTCCGGTGACGAACCGCTCCAGCCGTTCCAGGCCGTCGAGGTCCAGGTCGTTGGTGGGCTCGTCGAGGAGGAAGACGTCGTAGCGGGACAGCAGCAGGGAGGCGAGGCCGGCGCGGGCCGCCTGGCCGCCGGAGAGGGCGGTCATCGGCTGGTCCAGGTCCACCGCCAGACCGAGGGAGTCGGCGACCTCCTCCGCGCGCTCCTCCAGGTCGGCGCCGCCGAGGCCGAGCCAGCGCTCCAGGGCGGCGGCGTAGGCGTCGTCGGCGCCGGGAGCGCCGTCGACCAGCGCCTGGGTGGCCTCGTCCATCTCCCGCTGGGCCTCGGCGACCCCGGTGCGGCGGGCCAGGAACTCCCGGACGGTCTCGCCCGGCCGGCGTTCCGGCTCCTGCGGCAGGTGGCCGACGGTCGCGGCCGGCGGGGACAGCCGCAATTCGCCCTGCTCGGGCTGGGTGAGTCCGGCGAGCATCCGCAGCAGGGTCGACTTCCCCGCGCCGTTGGCACCGACCAGCCCGATCACGTCGCCGGGCGCGACGACCAGGTCGAGCCCGGCGAACAGGGAGCGGTCGCCATGTCCGGCGGCGAGGTTCTTGGCAACGAGGGTGGCAGTCATCAGGACGCCGATCCTAGGCCCTGTCGTCAGACTCCCGTCCGCCCCGCCACGGCAGGGCCCGGTAGCGGCACGCGCGCGGCTCCGCCACGTTCCGCGCCGGTCACCGGCGGCGTGCGTCCCAGGCTGACGGAGCCGGCCGCACAGGACCTATCGTCCTGGCGTGGACAGTGAGCCGAATGACGATGTGATCGTGGTCGGGAGCGGGATCGCCGGGCTGACGACGGCCGTGCTGCTGGCCGAGTCCGGGCGGCGGGTGCGGGTGTGGACGCGGGAACCGGCCGAGCGGACGACGTCGGCGGTCGCCGGCGGTCTGTGGTGGCCGTACCGCATCGAACCGGAGCCGCTGGTGGGCGCGTGGGCGCTGGAGTCCCTGGCGGTGTACGAGGAGCTGGCGGACCGGCCGCAGGAGACGGGGGTGCGTCTGGTCGACGGGGTGCACCACGGGGCCCGGCTGGACGAGCTGGGCACGTGGGCGGGCCGGGTGCCGGGGCTGCGGGCGGTGGCCGGAGGGCTGGCGGCGCGGCTGCCGGTGATCGACATGCCGGTGCATCTCGCCTGGCTGCGGCAGCGCCTGGAGAAGGCGGGGGGCGCGGTGGAGGTCCGCGAGGTGACCGGCCTGGCCGCCGTGCCCGCCCCGGTGGTGGTCAACTGCACGGGGCTCGGGGCCCGCCGGCTGGCGCCGGACCCGGCGGTGCGGCCGGTGCGCGGTCAGCTGGTCGTGGTGGAGAACCCGGGCGTCACCGGCTGGTTCACCTCCGTCGACCACGTCTCGGCCGCGTCCACCTACTTCATCCCGCAGCCGGGCCGGCTGCTCCTGGGCGGCACGGCCGAGGAGGACGACTGGTCCCTGGAGCCGGACCCGGCCACGGCCGAGGCGATCATCGCCCGCTGCGCGGCCGTCCGGCCGGAGATCGCCGGTGCGCGCGTCCTCGCGCACCGGGTGGGACTGCGGCCGGCCCGGCAGGCGGTACGGCTGGAGCGCCGGCTCCTCCCGGACGGCCGCGTCCTGGTGCACGACTACGGCCACGGCGGCGCCGGCGTCACGGTGGCCTGGGGCTGCGCGAGGGAAGCGGCGGCCCTGGCATACCCGGCATCCTGAGCCGCCGGCCGGCCGGGACCGGGGTGACACCCCCGGCCCCGAGCGTGCGAGCACCGCAACCCCCCAGGCACGCGACCGGCCCCCGGCGACCCGCGGCCGGACTCAGCGGCCAGGGACGCCCCGGACCGGCGCCGCGGTGGGCCGCGGCGGCGGAAGCGTCAGCCCGTCGGAACGTGCCGCACCGTACGCGGCGCCCCGACACCGTCCAGAACCCTCGGCGCGGGCGCCCCGGCGCTGCCGGACGTGGCCCGGGCGAACGCTGCCGCGCCGCCCACCACCGGCACCCTCGCCGTCGTACGGGACAGGTCCACGGTGAGCGTCGGCCGGCTGGACGGAGGGTCGATCAGGTCCTTGTCCGTGCCGGCGATGATCAGCGCCAGCCGGTGCCCGGCGGGGACGACGTGGTCGGTGGCCGCGAGGTCCAGGGTGATGGTGTACGCCCTGCCCGGCGTGAGCGGGACGCCCGGGGCCGGCCAGGCGTAGTGGCCGAGGTCGGCCCAGCCCCGGCTGATCACGGTGTGTTCGACGGCGGCCGTCTTCGCCGCCGTCTGTCTGAAGCAGGCGCTGTCCCCGGCCGTGCTCGCGCCCCAGCAGCTGCGCTCGGTGCGGGTGGTGATGCCCTCGGCGGGGTCGGCGTAGTCGCGGATGGTGTCCGGGCCGACGTCGACCAGGACGGCGGACAGGTGGGCGGAGCCGGTCGTCGGGGTCGCGGTGACCGTGACCGTGGAGGAGCCGGACAGGCGCAGGTCCCGGGTGAGCGGCGCCGTGAGGAAGCCGGCCTTCTCCGGTGTGGCCGTGGTGAGGTGCGCGGCCCAGTCGGCCTCGCTCAGCGCGGGGTCGTCCGTGAAGCGCTCGGTGCCGGTGCCCCGGTGCCGGCCGAGGGTGCCGACACCGGCCTGGCTGCCGGCGGCCGGGTGCAGGACGGCGGCGCGGGTGCCGCGCGGGGGCCAGGCGGCGGAGGTGACCCACTGGTCGGGGTGGCGTTCGATGTCGGCCGTCGGCTCGCGGTCGATGCCGTTGTCGTAGCCGAGGAGTTCGTGGTCGAACCAGCGGTGCAGGGTGTCGACCCAGGCGCCGCGCCGGTAGTCGAAGGGGTCGACGTGCCCGGTCTGGGAGAGCCAGATCTTGCGCTCGACGCCGTGCCGGGCGAGGGCGTCCCACCACTGGCCGAAGTGCTTGGTGCGGACGTTGAGGTCCTGCATGCCGTGCACCAGGAACACGCTGGCGCGCACCTTCGCCGCGTCCTTGACGTAGTCCCGCTCGGTCCACAGCGGGGTCCAGTCGCCGCTGCGCGGGCTGCCGTCGGCGAGTTTCCCGAGCACGGCAGCGCAGTGGGCCTGCGCGTCGTCGCTCTGGACGTAGCCGGCCAGCTCGTCGGGGCCGCCTTCGTAGAGCGGGGCGCCCTGCGCGAAGTAGTAGTCGTACCAGGAGGAGATCGCGCTGATCGGGACGACCGTCCTCAGGCCCTTGACGCCGGTGGCGGCGACGCCGTTGGCGATGGTGCCGTCCCAGCTCTTGCCGATCATGCCGGTTCTGCCGTTGGTCCAGCCGGCCGTCACCGGGGTGCCGCCGGTGCGGCCGGTGTAGGCCCGGGCGCGCCCGTTCAGCCAGTCGACCACGGCCTTCGCGGAGAGGATGTCGGACCGGCCGCCGACGTCGACGCAGCCGTCGGAGCGGTTGGTGCCGGCGAGGTCGACGCCGACGAAGGCGTAGCCGCGGGGCACGAAGTAGTTGTCGTAGAACAGCGGCATCTGGACGACGTGGCCCTGGGCGTCGTACGTCTTGCGCTGGCTCTCGTTGCCGCGTCCGCAGCAGGAGTAGTACGGGCTGGCGTCCATGATGACGGGCACCTTGCGGCCCTGGCGGGCGGGTTCGGCGGGCCGGACGATGTCGGCGGCGACCCGGTCGGTGCGTCCGTCGCCGTCCTCGTCGAGGCCGGTGTCCACCCACACCGACTCGCGCACGGCGTCGGCGTAGGAGTAGACGGGTCTGCTCTCCCGGGGCGCGGCGGCCCCGGCGGCGGCGACCGGGGTGAGGAAGGCGGCCGTCAGGGCGGCGACGGCAGCGGTGACGAGCGTTCTCCGGATCGTGGAGCGCGTGCGTTTCGGCATGCGCGGACGGTACTGCGGTCAACGCCCGTACAGAAGAAGGCTTTCCGGTGCGCGTGACGACCGAATGGCGATCGTGTGACAGTAGGGGCCATGGACAGGCCGGTGGCCACAGGGACTGAATAGGCTCCGGACAGATCTCCGAACGGACGCACCGTCCCTACGACTTGGAGCTGACGTGCACCGCAGAATCATCGCACCGGGCGCGCTCGCGGCGGCCTCCCTCCTGCTGGCGATCCCGGCATCGGCCGCGAGTTACTCCCCCGGCGCACCGGGCATCGGCGACCCCTACTACCCGTACTACGGCAACGGCGGCTACGACGTCTCGCACTACGACCTGAGGCTGCAGTACCAGCCGAAGACGGACGAGTTGCAGGGCACGGCGACGATCCTGGCGAAGACCACCCAGGACCTGTCCAGTTTCGACCTGGACTTCCTGCTGGACGTGAGCGAGGTGCGGGTCAACGGCGCCAAGGCGTCCTTCACGACGTCCGGCCAGCACGAACTGGTCGTCACCCCGAAGACGCCGCTGGCCAAGGGCACCGCGATCACGGTGGTGGTCCGCTACAGCGGGGTGCCGTCGACGAAGAGCGCCTACGGCTTCTCCACCTGGCACCGCACACCGGACGGCGCGGTGGCCGCCGACGAGCCCGAGGCCGCCTGGTGGTGGTTCCCGAGCAACGACCACCCGAGCGACAAGGCCACCTACGACGTGTCGGTGGCGGTGCCGGACGGCACCCAGGCCATCTCCAACGGCACGCTCCAGTCGACCAGTTCGAAGCTGGGCTGGACCCGCTACAACTGGCGGCAGAACAAGCCGCAGGCGACCTATCTGGCCACGCTCGCGCTCGGCAGGTTCGACATCACCACCAGCACCTCCGACGGCGGGGTCCCCGTCATCAACGCCTACAGCAAGGACCTGGGCGACAACGACGGGGCCGCCCGGGCCAGCGTCGAGCGCACCGGTGAGATCGTGGACTGGCTGAGCGGCTACTTCGGGCCGTATCCGTTCGCCTCGGCGGGCGGCTACGTGCCGAACACCACCACCGGCTACGCGCTGGAGACGCAGACCCGCGTCTACTACAGTCCGCGTCAGTTCGCGAACGGCTCCAACACCTCGGTGGTCGTGCACGAGCTGGCCCACCAGTGGTACGGCGACGACGTGTCGGTCAAGGGCTGGAAGGACATCTGGATCAACGAGGGCTTCGCCCGGTACGCGCAGTGGCTGTGGTCCGAGCACGAGGGCGAGGGCACCACGCAGGAGCTCGCCGACTACGTGTACGCCTCGCACCCGGCCGACGACGCCTTCTGGACGGTGAAGCCCGGCGACCCGGGCCCGGACGAGCAGTTCGATGCCGCCGTGTACGACCGGGGCGCCGTCGCCATCCAGGCGCTGCGCAACAAGATCGGTGACGACGCGTTCTTCGCGATCCTGAAGGGCTGGCCGAAGGAGCACGCCTACGGCAACGCCTCGGTCGCCGACTTCCAGAAGTACGCCGAGCGGGTGTCCGGCAAGCCGCTGGCCGCGCTGTTCGACACCTGGCTGTTCCAGCCGGGGAAGCCGGCGTCCCCGGCGGTCCGGAGCCTGGCGAAGTCGGGTACGGCGGTGGAGCGGCCGAAGTCCTGGAAGAAGATCGAGGCGACGAACGCCGTCCACGGGCACTGACCCGGGCCCCGGGGGCCCGGCACCCCGGGGCCCCGGCGCCTCAGCGGCCCGGTTCCGCCGCCCGGCGCAGCAGCTCGTCCCGGCCTATCGCCTCCGCGCGGGTGGCCGGGACGGTGCACGCGTAGGCGCCCGCGACCGCGCCGTACCGGGCGCACCGCTCGGGCGGCTCGCCGCTCAGCCGGCCGTAGAGGAACGCGGCGGCGAAGGCGTCGCCCGCGCCGTTGGAGTCCACGACGGGCGCGGGCGGGGTCGCCACCGGTACCCGGGTCAGCTCGCCGTCGGCCAGCAGGAGGGCGCCCTCGGCCCCGGCGGTGGCGACGACGGTCCCCGCCCGCCCGCGCTCGGCGATGCGCCGCATGGTCCGCTCGGGGTCGGTCAGGGCGGCGGCCGACAGGAAGACGACGTCGGCCGTGAACGCGAACGGCTCGTGGTACGGGTTCTCGCCGTCCCAGTCGTGCAGGTCGGTGGAGAGCGGCACACCCGTCTCGCGCAGGACCGGCAGGGCGTGGGCGCAGGGCTGGGTGATGGTCACGTGCACATGCCGGCTCGCGGCGGCCAGCGCGCGCAGGCGGGCCTCGGGGAAGCGGTCGTCCGGGTGGGCACGGCTGGTGTCGTACAGGGACAGCCGGCGGCCGTCCGGGCCGACGAGGTTGACCGCGCGCTTGGTGCCGGCCGGCTGGGGCAGTGCGGTGAGGGCGATGCCGTGCTCGCGGTGCAGGGCGCGCACGAGGTCGCCCTCGGGGTCGTCGCCGAGCAGGTCGAGGTGGTGGGTGCGCAGCCCCAGTGCGGCCAGCCCGAGGGCGACGAAGTCACCGGTCTGGCCGGCGCGGGTGCGGATCCCCGAGTCGATCATGTAGCTGTCGGCGTACGGCAGGGGGAGCTCGGGGACCGGGATGACCGTGTCCACACCGGCCCCGCCCAGCACCAGCACGTCGGTCGTGTCCGTTCGCCCGGTCATCCCGCTGCCCTCCCCCTCCGCGCCTCCCGACGGCACGGGTGACGTCCTGCCGGAGCCACGTGATCTCCGGTGCGACGCCACCGTACGCGATGCCGCCGACAGCGGCGCCGGACCGCTACCGCGGCAGTTCGGCCGGCTCCTCGCCCGTGTGGTGCGCCACCCGGCGGCGGACGCCGAACCAGCCGGCGACCAGCATCACGGCGATCACCGGGATGAGCAGCAGGGTCTTGCGGCCGACCTCGGCGTCGTTGGCCATCATGCCGAGGCAGACCAGCAGGAACACCACGGTGGCGATCTCCGTGACCGGGCTGAACTTCAGCTGGAAGTGCGGCCGGGTCACCAGGCCCGCACGGGCACGGCGGACGAAGACCAGGTGGCAGATCATGATGATCACCCAGGTGCTGATGATGCCGAGCGAGGCGACGTTCAGCACGATCTCGAAGGCCTGGCTGGGGACCAGGTAGTTCAGGCCGACACCGAGGACACAGACCGCGCAGGTCAGCAGGATGCCGCCGTAGGGCACCTGGCTGCGGTTCATACGGGCGGTGAACTTCGGCGCGGAGCCGGCCGTGGCCATCGAGCGCAGGATGCGGCCGGTGGAGTACAGGCCGGAGTTCAGCGAGGACATGGCGGCGGTCAGCACGACCAGGTTCATCACGTCACCGGCCGCCGGCACGCCGATCCTGGACAGCACGGTCACGAACGGGCTCTGGTCGGCGGAGTACACCGAGCCGGGCAGCAGCAGGGCGAGGAGCACGACCGAGCCGACGTAGAACAGGCCCACGCGCCACATGATCGAGTTCACCGCGCGCGGGACGACCTTCTCCGGCGCGGCGGTCTCGCCGGCGGCCACGCCGACGAGCTCCAGGGCGGCGTACGCGAAGATCACGCCCTGCATGACCAGGACGACCGGCATCAGGCCGTGCGGGAGGACACCGCCGTTGTCGGTGATGACAGCGAGGCCCGGCTTGCTGCCGCCCACGTCGTGCTGGGTCGCCAGCAGGAAGATGCCGATCAGCATGAAGCCCACGAGGGTGGCGACCTTGATGATCGCGAACCAGAACTCCATCTCGCCGAAGATCTTCACCGAGATCAGGTTCACGGCGAGGACGACCGCGAGGGCGATCAGCGCCAGCACCCACTGCGGGATCGACGTGAACATGCTCCAGTAGTGCGTGTAGAGCGCGATCGCGGTGATGTCGGCGATGCCGGTGGTCGACCAGTTCAGGAAGTACATCCAGCCGGCGACATAGGCACCCTTCTCGCCGAGGAACTCGCGCGCGTACGACACGAAGGAGCCGGAGGACGGCCGGTACAGGACCAGCTCGCCCAGCGCCCGGACGACGAAGAACGCGAAGACGCCGCAGACCAGGTAGGCCAGGGCGAGCGCCGGGCCCGCGTTGTGCAGGCGCCCGCCGGCGCCCAGGAAGAGGCCGGTGCCGATGGCGCCGCCGATGGCGATCATGTTGACGTGGCGGGCCTTGAGGTCCTTGCTGTAACCGGCGTCGCCCGCGTCCGCGGGGGTCCGGGCCACCTGGGGGTGGGTGGTGGCCTGTGCCGGTTCCACGGCTTCCTTGCTCACGGGTGGTTCCACTTCCTGGTGCGCCCGGACCTCATGGGCCCGGGGTTCGTGCAGGTCTTGGCCCGCACCACCCTCGTGTCGCGGTACAGACCAAGGCAGCAGTTTCCCAGGGAGGGCGTCCGGCATGCGATGGCCCAGGTCACAGAGCGGTTCTTCTCACACGGTCCACACGCCACCGCCCCGGGTTTCACACCATTGGTGAGACAGCGATACTGCTGCACATGACGACCGACTCGGGCGAGCCCACCCTGACGATCGACGAGCTGGCCGCGCGGGCGGGCGTCACGGTGCGCACGGTCCGCTTCTACGGCACCAGGGGGCTGCTGCCGCCGCCGGTCATCGGCCCGCGGCGGGTGGGCCACTACGGCCGGGAGCACCTGGCCCGGCTGGAGCTGATCGAGGAGATGCAGCACCAGGGCATGACCCTCGCGGCGATCGAACGGCATCTGCGGCAGCTGCCGGCCGACCTCGGCCCGCACGATCTGGCGATCCACCGTGCGGTGGTCGCCTCCTGGGCGCCGGACACCGTCGAGACCGTCTCCCGCGCGGAGCTGGAGCGGCGGGCGGGGCGCCGGCTGGCCGAGGAGGACGTCGACCGGCTGACCGCGATGAACGTGGTGACGCGGGAGGGGGACTCCTTCCGCGTGGACCGCGGTCTGCTGCGGCTCGCGGCCCGGCTCCTCGACGTACCGCTGTCGCAGGAGACCGTCCTGGCCGCCCGGACCGTGCTGACCGGCCACGCGCGCGCGGCGGCCCACGAGCTGTCGGCGCTGCTGCGGGAGGCCGTGGCCGAGCGCGACGCGCGGGACGTGAAGTCGCTGTCGGCCCATATGCACCCGCTCGTGGTGCAGGCGCTGCTCACCACCTTCCAGCGGTCGCTGAGGGAGGAGCTGCGCCAGTGGCTGGACGCAGCGGCGGACCCGGAGACCCCGTCCGGGGGCACGGCGGCCCCGGGAGCGGGGTCCCGGGGCACGCCGTCCGGCTGAGGCGGGTCAGCGGGCGTCGGTGAACGTCTCCCCGTTCGCCGCCTTGGTCACGAGCAGCGCGGGCGGGGCGAACCGCTCGCCGTACCGTTCGGCCAGCTCGCGCGCGCGGGCCACGAATCCGGGCAGGCCCCCTTCGTAACCGTTGATGTACTGGAGCACACCGCCGGTCCAGCCGGGGAAGCCGATGCCGAGGACCGAGCCGATGTTGGCGTCGGCGACGGAGGTCAGGACGCCCTCTTCGAGGAGGCGTACGGTGTCGAGCGCCTCGGCGAAGAGCATGCGTTCCTGCATGTCCCGGAACGGGATCTCGAATCCAGGCCTGGTGAAGTGCTCGCGCAGGCCCGGCCAGAGCCCCGCCCGCTTGCCGTCCTCGGTGTAGTCGTAGAAGCCGGCGCCACCGCTGCGGCCGGTGCGGCCGAACTCGTCGACCATGCGGTCGACGACCGCCTCCGCCGGGTGCGCCGTCCAGGTGCCGCCGGCCTCCTCCACGGCCCGCTTCGTCTCGCCCCGGATCTTGCGCGGGAGGGTGAGGGTCAGCTCGTCCATGAGGGACAGCACCTTGGCCGGGTAGCCGGCCTGGGCGGCGGCCTGCTCCACGGAGGCGGGCTCGACGCCCTCGCCGACCATGGCGACACCCTCGTTGATGAAGTGGCCGATCACCCGGGAGGTGAAGAAGCCCCGGGAGTCGTTCACGACGATCGGCGTCTTGTTGATCTGCCGGACCAGGTCGAAGGCGCGCGCGAGGGCCTCCTCGCCGGTGCGCTCGCCCTTGATGATCTCGACCAGCGGCATCTTGTCGACCGGCGAGAAGAAGTGCAGTCCGATGAAGTCGGCCTGACGCTGCACGCCCTCGGCGAGGGTGGTGATGGGCAGCGTGGAGGTGTTGGAGCACAGCAGCGCGTCGGGGGCGACAACGGCCTCGATCTCCTGGAACACCTTGTGCTTGAGGGCGGTGTCCTCGAACACGGCCTCGATGACCGCGTCACAGCCGGCGAGGTCGGCCGCCTCGGCGGTGGGGGTGATCCGGGCGAGCAGCGCGTCCGCCTTGTCCTGGCTGGTACGGCCCCTGGCGACGGCCTTGGCGCACAGCTTCTCCGAGTAGCCCTTGCCCTTGACGGCCGCTTCCAGGGAGACGTCCTTGAGGACGACGTCGATGCCCGCGCGGGCGCACGCGTAGGCGATGCCGGCGCCCATCATGCCGGCGCCGAGGACGGCCACCTTGCGGACCTGGCGGGGCTCGACGCCCTGGGGGCGGCTGGCGCCGGAGTTGACCGCCTGGAGGTCGAAGAAGAAGGCCTGGATCATGTTCTTCGAGGTCTGCCCGGCGGCCAGTTCCACGAAGTAGCGGGCCTCGATGACCTGGGCGGTCTCGAAGTCGACCTGGGAGCCCTCGACGGCGGCGGCGAGGATGTTGCGCGGCGCCGGGTAGGGGGCGCCGCCCGTCTGCTTGCGCAGGTTGGCCGGGAAGGCGGGCAGGTTGGCGGCGAACTTCGGGTTGGCCGGGGTGCCGCCGGGGATCCGGTACCCCGGCTTGTCCCAGGGCTGCTGGGACTCGGGGTTCGCGTCGATGAAGGCCCGGGCCTTGGCGAGCAGTTCCTCGGGGGTGGCGGCGACCTCGTGGACGAGGCCGTTCTCCTGGGCGCGCCGCGCGTTGTACTGCTGTCCCTGGAGGAGCACCTTCAGCAGGGCGTCCGTGATGCCGAGCAGCCGCACGGTGCGCACGACCCCGCCGCCGCCGGGGAGCAGTCCGAGGGTGACCTCCGGACAGCCGATCCTGGTGCCGGGGGTGTCGAGGGCGACCCGGTGGTGGCAGGCGAGGGCCAGTTCGTACCCGCCGCCGAGCGCCGCGCCGTTGATGGCGGCGACGACCGGCTTGCCGAGGGTCTCGATGCGGCGCAGGTTCCGCTTGATGGCGAGGCCGCCGTCGAACAGTTCCTGCGCGGTCTCGGGCGTGACCCGGATCAGGTCGCGCAGGTCGCCGCCCGCGAAGAAGGTCTTCTTCGCGGAGGTGAGGATGACGCCGCGGATGTTCTCCCGCTCCGCCTCCAGGCGGTCGGCGATCACGGCGAGGGAGTCGCGGAACGCCTGGTTCATGGTGTTCGCGGACTGGTTGGGGTCGTCCAGGACGAGGGTGACGACACCGGTGTCGTCCTGCTCCCAGCGGATGGTGGTGCTCTCGGTCATGACAGTCGTCTCCGTAGAAGTCTTCGGGGCGCTTGGTTCCGCGGGGAGTTCAGAGGCGCTCGACGATGGTGGCGATGCCCATGCCGCCGCCGACGCAGAGGGTGGCGAGGCCGTAGCGCTTGTCCTGGCGCTCCAGCTCGTCGATGAGCGAGCCCAGGATCATGGCGCCGGTGGCGCCGAGCGGGTGGCCGAGGGCGATGGCTCCGCCGTTGACGTTGACCTTGTCCAGGGACAGGCCCATGTCCTTCACGAAGCGCAGCACGACGGCGGCGAACGCCTCGTTGATCTCGACCAGGTCGATGTCGTCGATGGTGAGGCCGGCCTTCGCCAGGGCCTTGCGGGTGGCGGGGGCGGGGCCGGTGAGCATGATGGTCGGCTCGGAGCCGGAGACGGCCGCGGCGACGATCCGCGCGCGGGGGGTGAGGCCGTGGCGCTCGCCGACCTCACGGGAGCCGATCGCGACGAGCGAGGCGCCGTCCACGATGCCGGAGGAGTTGCCGGCGTGGTGGACGTGGTCGATCTTCTCCACCCAGTGGTACTTCTGCAGGGCCACGGCGTCGAAGCCGCCCAGGTCGCCGATGTCCGCGAAGGACGGCTTCAGCTTGGCCAGGGAGTCGGCGGTGGTGCCGGGGCGCATGTGCTCGTCGTGGTCGAGGACGACCAGGCCGTTGCGGTCCCTGACGGGGACCACCGACCTGTCGAAGCGGCCCTCCTTCCAGGCGGTGGCGGCGCGCTCCTGGGACAGGGCCGCGTACTCGTCGACGTCCCGGCGGGAGAAGCCCTCGATGGTGGCGATGAGGTCGGCGCCGATGCCCTGCGGCACGAAGTTGACGGCGAGGTTGGTCATCGGGTCGTTGAACCAGGCGCCGCCGTCCGAGGCCATCGGCACCCGGGACATGGACTCGACGCCACCGGCGAGGACCAGGTCCTCCCAGCCCGCGCGGACCTTCGCGGCGGCCAGGTTGACGGCCTCGAGACCGGAGGCACAGAAGCGGTTCTCCTGCACGCCCGCGACGGTGTCGGGCAGTCCGGCGGCGAGCGCGGCGATCCGGGCGATGTCCGAGCCCTGGTCGCCGACGGGGCCGACGACGCCGAGCACGATGTCGTCGATCGCGGCCGGGTCCAGGCCGGGGAAGCGGGCGCGGATCTCGTGGATGAGGCCGACGACCAGGTCGATGGGCTTCGTGCCGTGCAGGGCGCCGTTCGCCTTGCCGCGGCCGCGCGGGGTGCGGATCGCGTCGTACACGTACGCTTCGGTGCTCACTGGTGTGCCTTTCGGGAGGGTGGGCCGAGCGGGGTGGTCGGGGCCGGCCGGCGTCGGTGACCAGGTCGTCGCGGCCGGCCGTGGGGGCCGGTCGTCAGCCCCGGCCGTCAGGGGCGCCGGGGTCGTCGGCCGGAGGTGCCGGTATGCCCCAGTCCCGGGCGACCGCGGCGGTGTCCGCGCCCGGCCGGGCGGGGCCGGTGCGGACGGCGGTGGGGGTCGCGGAGAAGCGGGGGGCGGGGGCGGGCTGGGTGATGCCGCCGTGGTCCGTGAAGGTGCCGCGCGCGGCCAGATGCGGGTGGGCCGGGGCCTCGCGCAGGCTCAGCACGGGCGCCACACAGGCGTCGGAGTCCGCGAAGACGGCCGTCCACTCCGCCCGGGTGCGGGACTTGAAGGCGGCGGCGATCCGTTCGCGCAGCTCGCCCCAGCGGGTCCAGTCCTCGCGGGCGGACGCCGGGTCCTCCACGCCGAGCAGGCGCAGGAACTCGGCGTAGAACCTGTCCTCCAGGGCGCCCACCGCCATGTACCCGCCGTCGGCGGTCTCGTAGGTGCCGTAGTAGGGACAGCCGCCGTCCAGGAGGTTGGCGGCGCGGCGGTCCTGCCAGCCACCGGCGGCGAGCATGCCGTGGATCATCGCGGACAGGTGGGCCGTGCCGTCCACGATGGCCGCGTCGACCACCTGCCCGGTACCGGTCGCGCGCGCGTGGTGCAGGGCGGCGAGGACGCCGACGACCAGGTAGAGGGAGCCGCCCGCGTAGTCCCCGAGGAGGTTGGCGGGCACCGCCGGGGGTTCGTCCGGGCGGCCGATCATGCCGAGGGTGCCGGTGAGCGCGATGTAGGCGATGTCGTGGCCGGCGCGCTGGGCGAGCGGGCCGTCCTGGCCCCAGCCGGTCATCCGGCCGTACACCAGGCGGGGGTTGCGGGCGTGGCAGTCCCCGGGGCCGATGCCGAGGCGTTCGGCGACGCCGGGGCGGTAGCCCTCGATGAGGATGTCGGCCCGCTCGGCGAGGTCCAGGACGCGTGCGGGGCCGCCCGGTGCCTTCAGGTCGACCACGATCGAGCGCTTGTTGCGGTTGGTGACGTCGAACGCCGGGTCGATGGCGAGGCCCGGACCGCCCGGACGGTCCACCCGGACCACGTCGGCCCCCAGGTCGGCCAGCAGCATGGCGGCGAACGGGCCCGGCCCGATGCCGGCCAGCTCGACGACGCGCACGCCGGAGAGCGGACCGTGGCCCGGCGTCGGCGTCCCTGCCGTTGTCATCCGTGCAGCCCCCAGGCGTGTGTGACACAAATGATGTAACACCGGTGATGCTAGGAACGCGTTCCACCGGGCACAAGACCTGAACGAGCAAGCGCTTAGCCAAGTGCCCGTCCGGCCGACGATCACCCGGGAGAGTGACCGAAGCCGCGCCGGGGCCCTTCGGCGACGGGCGCCCGGGACCGTCGTCTCGTCCGCGCCCCCGGTCCCCGCACCCGGGGGCGAGGCGGTTTCTCCCGCTTCTTCACGGCATTCCTGGCTACGGCCACCGCTGCCTCCGGGCTGGTCGTCGGGCTCCGCACTCCTCACGCTAGCCTCGGCCACCGACAGCGGCGCGGGCTGCGCGACGGGCCGCACGGACCAAGGGGTGTCATGAGCAGGATAAGCAGGGCGGACCGGCCGTACGACCTCGTGCTCTTCGGGGCCACGGGCTTCGTCGGCGCGCTCACGGCCCACTACCTCGCGGCGCACGCGCCGGACGGCCTGCGCTGGGCGGTCGCCGGGCGCGACCAGGGGCGGCTGGAGCGGCTGCGCGAGGAGCTGCCCGGTGGCACGGACGTCGGTGTGCTGCGGGCCGACGTGGCCGAACCGGCCACCCTGCGCGCCCTCGCCGAGCACGCGCGCGTGGTCGCCACGACCGTCGGGCCGTACGTCCTGCACGGCGAGGAGCTCGTCGCCGCCTGCGCCGACACCGGCGCCGACTACCTGGACCTCACCGGCGAGCCCGAGTTCGTGGACCTGATGTACGTCCGGCACGACGCACGCGCGCGCGAGACGGGCGCGCGCCTGGTGCACGCCTGCGGTTTCGACTCCGTGCCGCACGACCTGGGCGCGTACTTCACGGTCCGGCAGCTCCCCGAGGGCGTGCCGCTGACCGTGGACGGCTATGTGACCGTCGACGCGGCCTTCTCCGGCGGCACCCTCGCGTCGGCGCTGAACCAGATGGCCCGCGGCCGGCGGATGCTGGCCGCCGCGCGGGAACGGGCCCGGCACGAGCCGCGGCTGCCGGGCCGCCGGGTGACGGCGCCGGCGGGCGCGCCGGGCTACGCGGCGGAGGTCGGCGCGTGGGCGCTGCCGCTGCCCACCATCGACCCGCAGATCGTGCGCCGTTCGGCACGGGCGCTGGAGCGGTACGGCCCGGACTTCCGCTACCGGCACTACGCGGCGGTGCGGCGCCTGCCGGTCGCCCTCGGCGGGATCGCGGCCGTCGGCGCGGTGGCCGCCGCCGCCCAGCTTCCGCCCGCCCGGCGCTGGCTGTCGGACCGCCTCAAGCCGGGTGACGGACCGAGCGCCGAGAAGCGGGCGAAGAGCTGGTTCTCGGTGCGGTTCGTCGGCGAGGGGGGTGGCCGGCGCGTGTTCACCGAGGTCGCGGGCGGCGACCCGGGGTACGACGAGACGGCGAAGATGTTCGCCGAGGCGGCCCTGTGCCTGGCGTTCGACGACCTGCCGCCGACGGCGGGCCAGGTCACCACGGCCCAGGCGATGGGCGACGCCCTGACCGAGCGGCTGCGCGCGGCGGGGATCACCTTCCGGGTGGCGGCGGAACGCTAGCGGCGGCCGCCGCCACCAGCCGGGACGACGGGTTGGCCCGCCGGGTGAGGCCAAGGAAGCGGAACGGTCGTGGAGTTGGCGCGCGGCGCGCGGTGGGGTGACCGGCGCCCGGTGCGTCGACCGGGCCCTGGTCCCCGGCGCCGGTCAGCCCTGTGCCGCCTCGCGCAGCGCGCGCCGGCACAGGGCGTCCGCCCGGCGGGTCGTCTCCGGCAGCCGGTACCGCGGGGTCAGCGCCAGGGTGTGCGCCAGGGCGTTGTCGAGGCTGACCCGGTGGCCGGCCGAGACGAACACCGGCTTGACGCCGTCGCGGGTGCGCAGGGCGCGTCCGACCTCCTCGGTCCCGGCGAGCAGCGGTGTCCAGCCGCCCCGGGCCGGCTCCGGGTCCTCGTACGCGAAGGTGAACGGGTTCTTGGCGACCCCGACGGTCGGCAGGTCCGTGAGCACGCCCAGGTGGCAAGCCAGGCCGAAGCGGCGCGGGTGGGCCAGGCCGTAGCCGTCGCACACGACCAGCCCCGGCGGGCACGGCAGCCGGTCCAGGGCGGCACGGACGGTGGGGATCTCACGGAAGGCGAGGAGGCCGGGCACATAGGGGAAGGAGACCCGGCCGACGGCCGTCGCCTCCGCCACGACGTCCAGGGTGGCGGCGTCCAGCACCACGGCCGCCGCCGCGACCAGGTCCAGGCCGTCGTCGTAGGCGACGTCGACCCCCGTGACACGGCCCGTCCCGGGCGGCGGTCCCGGCTCGTCCAGCACCACACGCCCGCGCAGCTCGTCCTGTACGGCGCGGGCCTCGTCCTCGGTCACGGGCCAGCCCGCGGGTACGCCAACGATCGTCATGCCGGGTGACTGTACGGTCCCGCCGCGGGCCGCCGGGCCGGCGGGGTAGACTCGCGATCATGTTCGTCCTGGAGCTGACCTACACCGCGCCGCTCGAAGCCGTGGACGCCGTTCTGCCGGACCATGTGGCCTGGCTCCAGGAGCAGTACGACAAGGGCCTCTTCCTGGCGTCGGGACGCAAGAACCCCCGCGACGGCGGGGTGATCCTGGCCGTCGCGGGGGACCGTGCCCGCATCGACGAGATCGTCGCGGGCGACCCGTTCACCGTCGCCGGTGTGTGCGCCTACCGCGTCACGGAGTTCATCGCCACGAAGACGGCCCCGGAGCTGGCGCGCCACCGGCAGACGCTCGGCTGACGCCGGTCCGCCGCGCTCCTCGGGCGCCGGGCCGGGCGGGCCGTCAGCCCTTCTTCGCGTCCAGCGCGCGCTGCAGTTCTTCCTTGTTCATGTGCGAACGGCCCTCGATGCCGCGCTGCTTCGCCTCGTTGTACAGCTGGTCGCGGGTCGGGCCGTGCGAGCCGACCCGGTTGCCCGACCGCTGACCGCCACGCTTGCCGGACGACATGTCCTGCGTCGAGCTGCGGCTGGCGGTCCTGGACTCGCCGGAGCGGGCGCGTTCCTTGTTCACCGTCCGCGCGGCGATCTCCTTGGCGCGCCCGGTGCTCTCGCCCCGGTCCTGCGCGCTCTTCTTGATGTGCTCGTACTGACGCTCACGCTTGGGGCTGGAACCGGCTGGCATGATCGCTCCCTTCCTTTGCGACGGGGAACGAGTACCCGCGTTCGGCCGCGCCTACCTCACCGGTCCGGCCGCGCCTCACCGTTCGAGCCGTGCCACCCGTCCCTGTTCGCCCGCCGCCCAGCAGCTCAGGTCGCCGGTGCAGGCGACGGTGTCGTACGAACCGGTGTCGATCGTGCGCCAGCTGTGGCCGCCGTCGGTGGTCAGGTCGGTGCCGGTCGGGCCGACGGCCAGCGCGGCGGTGCGGCTGTGCGGGAGCCAGGCGGCGCCGGAGCGGTAGGCGGGTGGTGGGGTGGTGGCGGGCCGCCAGGTGCGGCCGCCGTCTGCGGTGACCGCGGCGGCCTCCGGGGAGGGCTGACCGGGTCGGTAGTCACCGCCGACCGCGATGCCGTGGGTGCGGTCGCGGAAGGCCAGCGCGAAGACGCCCTTGGCCGGATCGCCCGCGGGGACGGGCGTGTCGGCGGCCGTCCAGGTGAGTCCGCGGTCGGCGGAGTGCAGCACGCGCGCGCGGGCACCGCCGCCGGTGGCCAGCCAGACGTCCTTCGGGCCGGCGGTGACGAGGCACTGGCCGCTCGCGGCGAAGCCCGCCTCGCCGTCCAGCGCGGGCGGCATGCCGTCCGCGGGCAGCACGCGCCAGGACCGCCCGCCGTCGGCGGTGGACAGGACGCGGAACGTGCCGTCCACGGGGTCGCCCAGGGCGAGGCCGTGGCGGCGGTCGAAGAAGGCGAGACAGTCGTAGAAGGCCCTGGGGTCGGTGTTGCGGAAGGACTCCGTCCAGGTCGCGCCGCCGTCGTCGGTGCGGTAGACGCGCGAGGCCTCGCCCTCGCCGATGGCGAGCACCACCGCGCGCCGGGCGTCGAACGCCGTCACGTCCCGGAACTGCAGCCCGGACGCCCCCGGCGGGGAGACGTTCCGCCAGCTCCCGCCGCCGTCGGTGGTGCGCAGCACCGTGCCTTCGGTGCCGGCCAGCCAGGCGGTGCGCCGGTCGACGGCCGCGAGGCCCCGGAAACGGACGCCCGGCGTGCCGGTGTCCTTCGCCGCCCAGTGCACGCCCGCGGTGCGGGAGCTCCCCGCCGCCGGGGCCCCGTTCGCCGTACGGGAGTTCCCTGCGGCCCGGCTCCCGGCTCCCGTACCGGTGCCGGGCTGCCCCGCGCTCACCGCGCCGGTGGTGCCGTGGGCCGGCGGACTGGCCTCGGCCGCCGGGACCGTCAGGGCGGCGAGCGCCGCCCCGCACGCCACTCCCGCCGCCACCAGCCGGCTCGTCCGTCCCCTGCGTCGCGTGCTCCCCAAGCGCCTCATGGCGGGCGAAGCTAGCCCCACTCCCCCGGCCCCGTCCAGGGGGCCGGCCGCTCCGTGCCGCCGACGGGCGGGAACGCCCGTACGTTCCCCGTGCATGAACGCGGTGACCGAGGTCACTCGTTCCCCGTGTGCACGCATCGGCCGTTTCCGTCGTCTCTTCCAGTGCCGGGTGCCGCACATCCGGGCGCAGTCCATCCGTCACGAGGGAGCAAGGCGTTGTCCACCGTCATCGAGCAGCCCGTAGAGGCCCGTCTCGTCGCCGCCGCACCGCGCATGCCGAGCATTCCCGCCACGCTGTGCTACGACCGGCGCGACCCGTTCGCCGTCCGCATGACGTTCCCGGCCCCTGCCACGCTGGAGGGTGTCGACGTGTGCTGGACCTTCTCCCGCGAGCTGCTCACGGCCGGTCTCCAGGAGGCCGAGGGCCACGGTGACGTCCGCGTGCGGCCGTACGGGTACGACCGCACGGTGCTGGAGTTCCACGCCCCGGAGGGCACCGCGGTCGTGCACGTGCGCTCGGGTGAGATCCGACGGTTCCTGGAGGCGACCAACGACCTGGTCCCCGTCGGCCTGGAGCACCTCCAGCTGGACCTGGACCACGACCTGGCCGAGCTGATGCGGGACGCCTGCTGAGCGCCGGTGAGCGCCACGCGCGCGTGAGGCCGCGCGGCGCGTAATCACGTTGACAGCTCTTCCCGGCCTTCCTACGGTGTACAGCGGTTCTGTTGCCGTTGATTGGAGAAGGACGTTGCTCGTCTGAGGTCCCGGGACACCGCGTCGCACCGGTCAGGTGTGCGTGGCGTACGACCTCGGCGTCCGAGCCGTCCTCCGGCACAGGCCCTTCTCCGCGGCCCCTTCCGTGCCCCAGACCTTTCGGTTTCCGCCTCGCGGTGTCTCGACACGCGTCCACCCGAACGCACCCGTCCCTCGCGAGGCGCCCATGTCTGCTTCCCTCACCTGCACGTCCCTGTCCTTCACCTGGCCCGACGGCACCGCCGTCTTCGACGGCCTGGACATCGCCTTCGGCCCCGGCAGGACCGGGCTCGTCGGCGTCAACGGATCGGGCAAGTCCACCCTGCTCAGGCTGATGGCCGGGGAACTCGCCCCGGCCGAAGGCACCCTCAAGGCGGCCGGCGAGATCGGCTACCTCCCGCAGAACGTCACCCTCGACACCGCGCTCCGCGTCGACCAGGCCCTCGGCATCGCCGCCCGGCGGGCCGCCCTGCACGCCATCGAGGCGGGCGACGTCGCCGAGGAGCACTTCGAGACCGTCGGCGACGACTGGGACGTCGAGGAGCGCGCCCTGGCCACCCTCGGCGAACTCGGTCTCGGCCACATCGGCCTGGACCGGACCGTCGGCGAGGTGTCCGGGGGCGAGTCGGTGCTGCTGCGGCTCGCCGCGGTGCTGCTGCGCCGCCCCGACATCCTGCTGCTGGACGAGCCCACCAACAACCTGGACCTGTACGCGCGCCGGCGGCTGTACCAGACGGTGGCCTCCTGGCCGGGCGTACTGGTCGTGGTCAGCCACGACCGGGAACTGCTCGACCTGGTCGACCAGATCGCCGAGCTGCGCTCCGGGGAGGTGGCCTGGTTCGGCGGCAACTTCTCGGCCTACGAGGAGGTGCTGGCCGTCGAGCAGGAGGCGGCCGAACGGATGCTGCGCGTCGCCGAGGCCGATGTGCGCAAGCAGAAGCGCGAACTGGCCGACGCCCAGGTCAAACTGGCCCGCCGCAAGCGGTACGGACAGAAGATGTACGAACAGAAGCGCGAGCCGAAGATCGTCATGGGGGCGCGCAAGCGGGCCGCGCAGGAGTCGGCGGGCAAGCACCGCATCATGCACGAGGAGCGGCTCGCGGAGGCCAGGGGACGACTGGACGAGGCGGTGGAGGCCGTACGCGACGACGACGAGATCCGCATCGACCTGCCGTACACGGCCGTGCCGCCCGGCCGGCAGGTGCTCACCCTGGAGAAGCTGGAGACGGCCTGCCACGCGCGCGTGCCGGGCATCCTCGATCTGCGGGGCCCGGAGCGGATCGCGCTCGTCGGCCGCAACGGTGCCGGCAAGACGACGCTGCTGCGGACCGTCGCCGGGGAACTGGCGCCGGTGTCGGGCACGGCGACGGCCCATGTGCCGCTGCGGTTCCTGCCCCAGCGGCTGGACGTGCTGGACGACGACCGGTCGGTGGCCGAGAACGTCGCCCGGTTCGCTCCGGGCGCCACCAACAACCGGGTCCGGGCCCGGCTCGCCCGCTTCCTGTTCCGGGGCGCGCGGGCCGACCAGAAGGCGGCCACCCTGTCGGGCGGTGAGCGCTTCCGGGCGGCCCTGGCCGCGCTGATGCTCGCCGAGCCCGCGCCGCAACTGCTGCTGCTGGACGAGCCCACCAACAACCTCGACATGGCCAGCGTCCGGCAGCTGACGACGGCCCTGGAGTCGTACGAGGGCGCGCTGATCGTCGCCAGCCACGACCTGCCGTTCCTGGAGTCGATCGGGATCACCCGATGGCTGCTGATGGAGGGAGGGGAGCTGACGGAGACGGCACCCGAGGCGCTCAAGGACCCGGCCTGACCGGCGGCGGGGGCCCGCCCCGGCCGGACGGCCGGGTCCCGGCAGGGACGCGCCGGGCACCCGGGGGGTTTGGCCCTGACGGGAGCGCGCTGCATGATGACGGACCGGCGCCGTGTGAGCGGCGCCGGACCGCACCACCGCACCGACCGATTCGAAAGGCCCCTCGTGCCCAGCAAGAAGGCCCTCGTCCGCCGCCCCAGTCCCCTCCTCGCCGACGGCCTGGTGACGCACATCCAGCGGGAGAAGGTCGACGCGGGGCTCGCCGGCGAGCAGTGGGAGGCGTACGTCGAGGCCCTGCGCGCGCACGGCTGGGAGATCATCGAGGTCGAACCGGCCGACGACTGCCCGGACTCGGTGTTCGTCGAGGACACCGTCGTCATGTACCGGAACGTGGCGTTGATCACCCGGCCCGGCGCCGAGTCGCGGCGGGCGGAGACCGCCGGCGTCGAGGAGGCGGTGGCCCGGCTCGGCTGCTCGGTGAACTGGATATGGGAACCGGGCACGCTGGACGGCGGTGACGTCCTCAAGGTCGGCGACACCGTGTACGTCGGCCGCGGCGGACGGACCAACGCGGCCGGCGTGCAGCAGCTCCGGGCGGCCTTCGAACCGCTGGGCGCCCGCGTGGTCGCCGTACCCGTGAGCAAGGTGCTGCACCTGAAGTCGGCGGTGACCGCGCTGCCCGACGGAACGGTGATCGGGCACATCCCGAAGATCGACCGGCCGTCGCTCTTCCCGGGATTCCTGTCGGTGCCGGAGGAGTCCGGCGCGCACGTGGTGCTGCTCGGCGGCGGCAAGCTGCTGATGGCGGCGAGCGCCCCGAAGACCGCGGAGCTGCTGGCCGATCTCGGCCACGACGTGGTGACGGTCGACATCAGCGAGTTCGAGAAGCTGGAGGGCTGTGTGACCTGCCTCTCGGTGCGCCTGCGGGAGCTGTACGCCTGACCGGGTGATCCCCTCGCCCCCGGCGGCTCCGGGACCTGCGGGTCCCGGAGCCGCCGGGCGGGTCCGGGCGCGGCCGTCGCGGCGGGCTGATCAGCGGGTTGTTTACAGCACTCTTAACCTACGGCTTCGTAACCTACGGATTCGTAGCTTACGATCACGTGGGTCTCCGGCACCGCTCGCCGGACCGTCCCCCTTCCTCCCCCCTTGTTCGCCGTCCCCCTGGAGTTCCTGTGACGATCACCTCCCCCCACCTCGGCAGCCCGTCCGTCTGGACCGACGCGCGACTGCTGTTCGCACTGGAGGAAGTGGTCGAGAAGGAGCTGAACCGGCACCTGAGCGTCGCCAAGGACTGGATGCCGCACGAGTACGTGCCGTGGAGCGACGGCCGCAACTTCCCGGGCCTGTTCGAGGACGGTGAGGCCTGGGACAAGGAGCAGTCCCGGGTGACGGAGATCGGCCGGATCGCCCTCGTGGTGAACCTGCTGACCGAGGACAACCTGCCGAGCTACCACCACGAGATCGCCTCGCTCTTCGGCCGCGACGGCGCCTGGGGCACCTGGGTGCACCGCTGGACGGCCGAGGAGGGCCGGCACGGCATCGTGATGCGGGACTACCTGCTGACCTCGCGCGCGGTGGACCCGGACAAGCTGGAACGTTTCCGTATGGCGCACATGAGCGAGGGCTTCGAGTCCGACAACGGGCACTCGATGCTGCACTCGGTGGCCTACGTCGCCTTCCAGGAACTGGCCACGCGGATCTCGCACCGCAACACCGGCCACCAGTCGGGGGACCCGGTCTGCGACCGTATGCTGGCCCGCATCGCGACCGACGAGAACCTGCACATGGTGTTCTACCGCAACCTGCTGAAGGCCGCGTTCGAGCTGGCGCCCGACCTGACCATGCAGGCGGTGCGGGACGTCGTCGTGAACTTCCGGATGCCCGGTCACGGCCTGCCCGGCTTCGAGCGGGCCGCCGCGCAGATGGCGATCGGCGAGGTGTACAACCTGCGCATCCACCACGACGACGTGCTGCAGCCGGTGCTGCGCTTCCTGAAGGTCCTGGAGATCGACGGCCTCGGTCCCGAGGGACGCCAGGCGCAGGAGGAACTCGGCCTGTTCATGGGCGGGCTGAACGCCGAGGCCACGAAGTTCGACGAGAAGCTGGCCGCGCGCAAGGCCCGGATGGCGGCGCGCGCCGGGGGCTGACGCCCCGCACGGGCCCTTCCCGGCGCCCGGGCCGACGGGCGGCCCACGGCTTCACGGGGTGTCAGCGGGCGGCACGGCGCAGGGCGAGGCGCTCCTTCTCCGACAGGCCGCCCCAGACGCCGAACCGCTCGTCGTTGGCCAGCGCGTAGTCCAGACAGGCCGGGCGCAGCTCGCACAGGGCGCAGATGCGCTTCGCCTCGCGCACCGAGCTGCCCGGCTCGGGGAAGAAGAAGTCCGGCCCGGTCTGCGCGCACAGCGCCTGCGCCTGCCAGGTGTCGTCGGCCGGCGTGATGGTTTCGTAGTGCATGGCCAGGAGCCTGCCCCACGGCGAAAAACGTTCGATCAACGCCGGCGAAACGGCGCGTTCGATCCCTCCGGCCGCCCCGATGATGCTCCCCGCGGCCCGGCGCGCGCACGGCGGCGCGCCCGGCGGCGGGAAAACCCGGAGAACGTGTGCCGTCACGGTCGGTGAGGGTGGACCGCGCCGGCGTCTCCCGGCGCGTCCCGGTGCTCCGGCAGCGATTGCCGGTGGGCGGTGCCAGACTCGGCAGTGCACAGGACGGAGCCCCTTGCGAGGAGGGCGAGATGCTCACCACCCGTTTCGTCGACGGCGCGCCCAACTGGATCGACGTCGGCAGTCCCGACATCGACGGCGCCGCCGCTTTCTACGGCGGTCTGTTCGGCTGGCGGTTCCGGTCGGCGGGGCCGGACGCCGGCGGTTACGGCTTCTTCCAGCTGGACGGCAAGACCGTCGCCGGCGGCATGCGGACCGGGCCCGATCAGGGGCCTGCGGCCTGGACGGTGTACTTCCGGAGCGAGGACGCGCAGGCCACCGCCAAGGCGGCCGAACAGGCCCACGGCAGAGTGCTGTTCCAGCCCGTGGACGTGATGGGCCAGGGCCACATGGCGGTCCTCGCCGACCGGGCGGGCGTGCCGTTCGGGATCTGGCAGCCGGGCCGGACCAAGGGCGTGGAACTGGCGGGCGAGCGGGGCTCCCTGCGCTGGGTGGAGCTGTACACGCCGGACATCGCGGCGGCCGCCGCCTTCTACCGCCGGGTGCTGGGCCTGGAGACCTCCGCGCCGTTCCCCGGCGGGACGTACACCTGCTTCAACCCGGAAGGCGCCGGGGAGGACGCGATGTTCGGCGGGATGGTGCCGCTGGCCGACGATCCCACCGAGACCGAGGCGGGCCCGTACTGGCTGCCGTACTTCGAGGTGGAGGACACGGACGCCGTGGTGGAACAGGCGCAGCGCCTGGGCGGGACGGTGCGGGTGCCCGCGACGAACCTGGAGGGCGTGGGCCGCACGGCCCGGCTCGCCGACCCGTACGGCGCCCGCTTCGCGGTGATCAGAAGCGAGCGGCCCCAGGGCTGACCCCCGGCGTGCTCCCGGCCGCCGGCGGCTTCCCGGGGGCCTGGGGTCTTTCGTTCGGATCAGGCCAGACCCCGCGAGCCCGGCATGATCCAGACGAGAGGCCCTAGGCCGAGGCGCGGCGTATCAGGGTGGTCGGCAGGATCACTTCCGACGGCCCCGCCCGGCGGGCGCCGGCCTTCCTGTCCGTCCCCTCGCGGGCACCGGACAGGCCGCGCAGCAGCAGGCGGGCCATCAGCCGGCCCATCTTCTCGATGTCCTGACGGACCGTCGTCAGCGGGGGGTCGGCCTGTTCGGTGACCGGCACCATGTCGTCGAATCCGACCACGGCCACGTCCTCGGGCACGCGCCGGCCGCTCGCGCGCAGCACCCTGAGGGCACCGAGCGCGGTGAGGTCGTTGGCGGCGAACACGGCGTCGACGTCCGGGCAGCGGTCGAGGAGTTCCCGCATGGCGCGTTCGCCGCCGGACGGGGTGAAGTCGCTCTCCTCGACCAGGCGGGGATCGTGTCCGCCCAGGACGTCGGTCATGACGTCCCGGTAGCCGTCGAGCCGGTCCACCGCCGAGGTCTGGTCCAGCGCCCCGGTGATGTGGGCGACGCGCCGGCGGCCGAGGTCCAGCAGGTGCCGGACGGCCGCGTGGGCCCCGCCCCGGTTGTCGCAGTCGACGTAGACCACGTCCGGGGCGGACGCGCGCGCGTCCGCGCCCCAGCCGGGGCGCCCGCCGAACACGGTGGGCACGCCCGCGTCGTGGATGAGACCGGGCAGCGGGTCGTCCAGGTGCAGCGAGAAGACGAGCGCGCCGTCGACGTGGCCGCCGGCGAGATAGCGGGCCACGCGCGCGTGGTCGGCACGGCCCTCGGTGAGCAGCAGCACGAGCTGGTTGTCGTGGGCGGTCAGTTCCTTGCTGATGCCGCGCAGCTGGAGGGCGAAGAAGGGGTCGGCGAAGACGCGGGTCTCGGGCTCGGCGATGACGACCGCGACGGCGTCGTGCCGCCGGGTGACGAGGCTGCGCGCCGCCTGGTTGGGGACGTAGCCCAGTTCCTCCACGGCCCGCCGGACCCGCTCGGCCAGCGGCTCACGGACCCCGTCGCCGCCGTTGACCACGCGGGACACGGTGGCCCGGGACACCCCGGCCCGCGCGGCCACGGCCTCCAGCGTGGGGCGCGACACTGCCTCGGTCACTTCGGGACTCCTCATCGGCGGCTGCCGATCAGGATAGCCGCGGGACACGGCACCGGCCGGGTCTCAGGGCGAGGGCTCCCGGCGGGCGCGGCTCGGCTGCACCCGTTTCGGTTCGCCGGGCATCTTGGGGTACTCCGGCGGGTACGGCAGGTCACCCAGGCCGTGGTCGTGTTCGTCCTGGCGGGCCAGTTCCAGCAGCGCGTCCAGGGAGTAGGCGTGGTCGTCCATGTCGGCGTGCACGTCACCGAGTTCGGCGAACCGGGCCGGCATGGTGGCGAGGTCGAAGTCGCGGGGCTCGGCGACCCCGACCTCCTCCCAGCGCAGCGGTGCGGAGACGGGGGCGTGCGGGCGGGGACGTACCGAATAGGCGGAGGCGATGGTGCGGTCCCTGGCCGTCTGGTTGTAGTCGAGGAAGATGCGGCTCCCGCGCTCCTCCTTCCACCACCTGATGGTCACCCGGTCCGGCATCCGGCGCTCCATCTCCCGGCCGACCGCGATCGCCGCGCGGCGCACCTGGGTGAAGGTCCAGCGCGGTTCGATGGGGACGAAGACGTGCAGGCCCCGGCCGCCGGAGGTCTTCGGCCAGCCGCGCAGCCCGCCGAACTCGTCCAGCACGGCCCGTAGTTCCCGGGCGGCGCGGGCCGCGTCGGAGTAGTCGGTGCCGGGCTGCGGGTCGAGGTCGATGCGGAGTTCGTCGGGATGGTCGACGTCGGTGGCGCGTACCGGCCAGGGGTGGAAGGTGAGGGTGCCGTACTGGGCGGCCCACACCACGGCGGCCTCCTCGGTGGGGCACATCTCGTCGGCGCTGCGCCCGCTGGGGAAGGTGATGTGGGCGGTCGGGATCCAGCCCGGCATGCCCTTCGGCGCCCGCTTCTGGTAGAACCACTCGCCGCCTACGCCGTCCGGGTAGCGCTCCAGGGTGGTGGGGCGGTCGCGCAGGGCGCGCAGGATGCCGGGGCCGACGGCGGCGTAGTACCGGGCGAGGTCCAGCTTGGTGAAGCCCCGCTCCGGGAAGAACACCTTGTCCGGGCTGGACAGCCGTACGGTCCGGCCGGCCACCTCCAGTTCCACCGCATCACCCATGCGGCCACGGTAGGCGTACCCCGCGCCACTCGCATACCGGGCGAAGACGAACGTATCCGAGCGGAACCGGATGTATGCGAGCAGAATCGGAGTCATGGATCTGCCCGTCATGCCGCCCGTGAAGCCGATGCTCGCCAAGTCGGTGGCGAAGATCCCGCCGGGGATGCACTACGAGGCCAAGTGGGACGGCTTCCGGTCGATCGTGTTCCGTGACGGGGCCGAGGTCGAGCTGGGCAGCCGGACCGGAAAGCCCCTGACCAGGTACTTCCCCGAGCTTGTCGCGGCGCTGCGGGAGCGGCTGCCCGAGCGGTGCGTGCTGGACGGGGAGATCGTCATCGCGCGGGGCGGCCGGCTGGACTTCGACGCGCTGACCGAGCGCATCCACCCGGCGGCCTCCCGGGTGCGGATGCTGGCGGAGAAGACCCCGGCCTCCTTCGTCGCCTTCGACCTGCTCGCCCTGGACGACCACGCCCTGCTCGACGTGCCGCTCACCGACCGACGCGCCCTGCTGGACCGGGCCCTGGCCGGCGCGGGCCCGCCGGTGCACGTGGCGCCGTCGACGACCGACATCGAGGTGGCCCGGCAGTGGTTCGAGCAGTTCGAGGGCGCCGGCCTCGACGGGGTCGTCGCCAAGCCGCTCACCCTGCACTACCTCCAGGACGAGCGGGCCATGTTCAAGATCAAGCACGAGCGCACGGCGGACGTCGTCGTCGCCGGGTACCGCTTCCACAAGAGCGGCCCGGTGGTGGGCTCGCTGCTGCTGGGGCTCTACGACGAGCAGGGCCGGCTCCAGCACGTGGGCGTGTCGGCCGCGTTCTCCATGAAGAAGCGCGCCGAGCTGGTCGAGGAGCTCCAGCCGCTGCGCATGGAGGACGTCTCCGGGCACCCGTGGGCCGCCTGGACGGACGAGACCGCGCACGAGACGGCCCGGCTGCCGGGCGCGCCGAGCCGCTGGTCGGGCAAGAAGGACCTGTCCTGGGTGCCGCTGCGGCCCGAACGGGTGGCCGAGGTGGCGTACGACCACATGGAGAACGGCCAGCGGTTCCGGCACACGGCCCGTTTCCGCCGCTGGCGCCCGGACCGTGCACCGGAGAGCTGCACGTACGGCCAGCTGGAGGAACCGGTCCGGTACGACCTCGCGGAGATCCTCGGCGAGAGGGGCGGCGGCTGAGCGGACCGGCCCGGGCGACGGCGACGGCCGCCGCCACGGGTGCGGCTACGACCGCGTGAGGATCTTCACCTGCCGGCACCGTGAGGCGGCCGGTGCCGTGCGGACCGGCAGGGCAGTCGTCAGCTCCGCACGGCCGGCGGCCCGGCCGGGTGGCGCAGTTCCTCGGCCGCGTCCGCGACCCGGCGGATCAGGTCGAGGAACACGGTCTGTTCCGCGGCGGACAGCGGGGCGAGGAAGACCTGGTTCATCCGGGCCGTCCGCACGGTCAGTCTGCGGTGGGTGCGCAGGCCGTCGTCGGTGAGGCGGAGCAGGAAGCGCCGGCCGTCCTGGGCGTCGCGCACCTTGTGCAGCAGTCCCCGGCGGTCGAGCCGGCTGATGACCTCGGCGATGGTGGAGCGGTCGAGGCCCACCCGCTCCCCCACGGTCCGCTGGTCCAGCCCGGGTTCGGCGACGAGGGCGTTCATGACCGCGAACTGCGGCGAGGTGATCTCCTCCGAGACCATCGTGTTCCACAGCAGGTGGTGCGCCTGCTGGAGCCGCCGGGCCAGATGCCCGGGATGGGCGGCGAGGTCCACCGCGGCCATGTGCGCTCCCCAAGTCGGTTCGTTGGTGCACTGAACGATACCCGGCGCCAGCCCCTCGTGTCTCGACTCGTCGCCCGCATTGAAACCGGCTCTTGACGCCCACCTTCTCCGATGGCAGCGTGAGCAGCACCTCGCCGAAACAGTCAGTGCGCTGACTATCTGCCCGGACTACCCACTCCTGAGGAACCGGAGAGACTTCCTCCTCGAACGCCAAGGAAGCGTCAGGTGTCCCATGCCTCTCACCCAAGCCGACATCGACCAGGAGATCGCCGCGGCCCACGCCGCCTACGACAAGCGCGTCGCCGACGGCGCCCCCGTCGAACACCACCCGCGCCGCGACTACGCGCCGTACCGTTCCTCCGTGCTGCGCCACCCGAAGCGGCCCCTGGTGGCGATCGACACCAGCCAGGACCCCGAACTGGTGGAACTGCGCTCCCCCGCCTTCGGCGAGCGCGACCTCGCCGAGGTCGACAACGACCTCACCCGGCAGCACACCGGGGAGCCCATCGGCGAGCGGATCACCGTCTCCGGACGGCTGCTGGACCGGCACGGGCGCCCGGTCCGCGGCCAGCTGATCGAGATCTGGCAGGCCAACTCGGCCGGCCGGTACGCCCACCGGCGTGAGCAGCACGACGCCCCCCTGGACCCGAACTTCACCGGTGTCGGCCGCACCCTCACCGACGCCGAGGGCCGTTACCACTTCACCACCATCCAGCCGGGCCCCTACCCGTGGCGCAACCACGTGGGCGCCTGGCGCCCCGCGCACATCCACTTCTCGGTGTTCGGCTCGGCGTTCACGCAGCGGCTGGTGACGCAGATGTACTTCCCGAACGACCCGCTCTTCCCGTACGACCCGATCCTGCAGTCCGTGACGGACGACGCGGCCCGGCAGCGGCTGGTCGCCACGTACGACCACAGCCTGTCGGTGCCGGAGTTCTCCCTCGGCTACCACTGGGACATCGTGCTGGACGGCCCGGCCGCCACCTGGACGGAAGAAGGACGCTGACCGCCATGACGATCACCGGCCCGAGCGGCCCGGACCACGTGCTGCCCACCCCGTCCCACACCGTCGGCCCCTTCTACGGCTACGCGCTACCGTTCCGCGGCGGCGAGGAGATCGCGCCGCTCGGCCACCCGGACACGATCACCGTGCACGGGTACGTCCTCGACGGCGAGGGTGCCCCGCTGCCCGACGCGCTGATCGAGCTGTGGGGTCCGCGTCCCGACGGCACCGTTCCGCACGTGGACGGCTCCCAGCGGCGCGACCCGGCCACCGGCGGTCACCTGGGCCGCAACGGCGTGGAGTTCACCGGGTGGGGCCGCGTCCAGACCGACGCGGACGGCCACTGGTACGCCCGTACCCTCCGGCCCGGCGCACGCGGGCGGAACGCGCCGTACCTCAGCGTCTGCGTCTTCGCGCGCGGCCTGCTCGTGCACCTGTTCACCCGGATCTACCTGCCGGGCGACGAGGCCGCGCTGGCCGCCGACCCGCTGCTCACCCGGGTGGGCGACCGACGCGACACGCTGATCGCGACCGAGGAGGCGGGCGGCGCCTACCGTTTCGACATCCGCCTTCAGGGCGAAGGCGAGACGGTCTTCCTGGAGTTCGAGTGACATCCGCTTCCCCTCCCTGCGCCGACACCGGCCTGCTCGCCCCGGAGTGGGCGCTGACGGGCGCCGCGTCCGAGACGAGCGACCACGCGTACCTGCGGGCCCTGCTCGACGCGGAGGCCGCGCTGACCCGGGCGCAGGCCGCGCTGGGCCTCGCCCCGGCCGGGGCCGCGACGGCGGTGACCGAGGCGGCCGTCCCGGAACGGTTCGGCATCCGCTCCCTGGCGGCGCGGACCGCGGACGGCGGCAACCCGGTGATCCCGCTGGTCGCCGACCTGACCGCGGCGGTCGGCGCGGAGTACGGCCCCTACGTCCACCGCGGCGCCACCAGCCAGGACATCATGGACACCGCGACGATGCTGGTCGCCGCGCGGACCCTCGCCCCGGTCCTGGCCGACCTCGGCCGCACCGAACGGGCGCTGGCCCGGCTCGCCGCCGAACACCGGGACACGGTGCTGCCCGGGCGGACGCTCACCCAGCACGCCGTACCGACGACGTTCGGGCTGAAGGCGGCCGGCTGGCGCTCGCTGGTCCTGGACGCGCGCGACCGCGTCACCCGGGTCCGGGACGCGCTCCCCGCCCAGCTCGGCGGCGCCGCCGGGACCCTGGCGGCCTTCCGGGCGTACGGCACCGAGGACGTGACCGCTCTGACACGGGCGTACGCCCGCGAAGCCGGCCTCGCCGCCCCGGCGTTGCCCTGGCACACCCTGCGCACCCCGGTGGCCGACCTCGCGGGGTGCCTGGCGTTCACGGCGGGAGCGCTGGGCAAGCTCGCCGTGGACGTCCTGACGCTGTCGCGCACCGAGACCGGTGAGGTGAGCGAAGGCAGCGGCGGCGGCTCGTCGGCCATGCCGCACAAGGCCAACCCGGTGCGCGCCACGCTCCTGGCAGCCGCCGCCCGGCGCGCCCCGCAGCTCGCGGCCACGCTGTACGGCTGCCTCGCCGCCGAGGACGAGCGGCCGGCCGGCGCCTGGCACGCCGAGTGGGAGCCGCTGCGCGACCTGCTCCGGCTGGTGGGCGGCGCGGCCTCCCACGCGGCGGAGCTGGCCGAGGGACTGCGGGTGCACCCGGCCGCGATGCGCCGCAACCTCGGCATCACCCGGGGCCTGATCGTCTCCGAGCGGTTGTCGGCCGCCCTCGCGCCCGTTCTCGGCCGGGCGCGGGCCAAGGAGCTGCTGACCGAACTGGCCCGCCGCGCCCACACCGAGGACCGTCCGCTGTCCGAACTGCTGGCGGAGACCGGCGGGCTGGAGGGTGTCGATCTCGACGAGCTGCTCGACCCCGCCCACTACACCGGCTTCGCCGGTCCCCTCACCGACCGCGCCCTGGAGCGACCTTGACCGTGCGACTCCTCAACCACCGTGCGGAAGGCCCGGCTTCCGCTCCCCCGCTGCTGCTCGGTCCCTCGCTCGGCACCTCCCTCGCCCTGTGGGACCGGGTCGCGCCCGAACTGTCCGCCGCCCACCGGGTCGTCCGCTGGGACCTGCCCGGGCACGGGGGTTCGGCGGCGGACCTGATCGGGCCGGGCGCGACCGTCGGCGACCTCGCCGCGCTGGTACTGGACCTGGCCGACGCCCTCGGCATCGGCCGGTTCGCGTACGCGGGCGTGTCCCTGGGCGGCGCCGTCGGCCTGCACCTGGCCGTCCACCACCCCGAACGGCTGTCCTCGCTGGCGGTGCTGTGCTCCTCCGCCCACTTCGGCGGGGAGGCCCCCTGGCGGGAGCGGGCGGAGCGGGTGCGCCGCGAGGGCCTGGACGGGCTGGCGGACAGCGCCGGAGCACGCTGGTTCACGCCCGGGTTCAGCGTGCCGGGGCTGGTCCGCGACCACCGGGAGGCCGATCCTCAGGCGTACGCCGCCTGCTGCGACGCGCTCGCCGCGTTCGACCTGCGCGACCGGCTCGGCGACATCACCGTGCCGACGCTGCTGGTGGCGGGCCGGGAGGATCCCGCGACCCCGCCCGCCCATCTGCGGGAGATCGCCGACGCGGTGCCGGCGGCGACGCTGGTGGAACTGCCCGGGGCCTCCCATCTGGCGCCGGCGCAGTGCCCGCGGGCCGTGCTGGGCGCGCTGCGCACCCACCTCGGCGGGCCGCCGGCCGGCGGCATGGCGGTGCGCCGGGAGGTGCTGGGCGACGCCCACGTGGATCGCGCGCAGGCCCGGCAGACCCCGTTCACGGCCCGCTTCCAGGACTTCATCTCCCGCTACGCCTGGGGGGAGGTCTGGACCGACCCGACGCTGTCCCGCCGCGAGCGCAGCATGATCACGCTGACCGCGCTGGTCGCGCACGGCCACCTCGACGAACTGGCGATGCACGTCCGGGCGGCGCGGCGCAACGGGCTGACGCCGGAGGAGATCGGCGCGGTGCTGCTCCAGACCGCCGTGTACTGCGGGGTGCCGGCCGCCAACGCGGCGTTCGCGACGGCCCAGCGGGTGCTCGCCGAGGAGGAGACGGGCTGAACGGCGAGGGTGACCCCGCCGGTCGTACTCCCGGCAACGGCTCGTCACCGGCGCCCGGACCTGCGTAGGCTGACGGCATGTCCACTGTCCTGATCACCGGTGCCACCTCCGGGCTCGGCCGGTACGTCGCCTTCGAGCTGGTCCGCTCCGGTCATCTGGTCCTGGCGCACGGCCGTGACCGGGCCCGCACCGAGCGGCTGGTCGCGGAGCTGCGCACGGAGGGCGCGGCCGAGGGGTTCGTCGCCGATCTGGCCCGGCTGGCGGAGGTGCGCGAGCTGGGCGCGCGGGTGGCCGAGGCGCATCCCGGTCTCGACGTGCTGATCAACAACGCGGGCGTGGGCGCCGGGACACCCGGCTCCGGGCGCGAGCTGAGCGCCGACGGGCACGAGCTGCGACTCGCCGTGAACTACCTCGCGCCCGTGGTGCTGACCCGCGCCCTGCTGCCGGTGCTGCGGACGAACACGCCGGCCCGGATCGTCAACGTCGGCTCGGGCGGCCAGGAGCCCGTCGACTGCGCCGACCCCGAGTTCACCCGCGGCTACGACGGCCCCTCGGCCTACTGCCGCAGCAAGTTCGCGCTCGCCGCCTACACGTTCACGCTGGCCGAGGAGCTGGCGGGCAGTGGCGTGTCCGTGAACGTGCTGCACCCCGCGACCTACATGGACACGGCGATGGTCCGCGAGGGCGGCATCACCCCCTGGAACTCCGTCGCCGACGGGGCCCCGGGCGTCCTGGCGCTGGCCACCCGGGAGACGGGCAGCGGCGGGTACTACGACGGGACACGGCCGGCGCGGGCCCACGAGGCGACGTACGACGGGGACGTCCGCGAGCGGCTGGCGGCGGTGACGGAGCGGCTGCTCGGCAGGTGACACCGGGAACGCCGGGCCGGCGCGAGCGCCCCGCCTCCGGCACGGCTCAGTGCAGCCCCCGCCCCGTCTCCAGCACCTCCCGTGCCCGGGCCACCAGGTGCTCCGCGCCGCACGCCCGGGCCAGGTCCAGGCCCCGGTCCAGTTCCGCCACCGAGCGGGCGGCGATGCCGTACTCGACGCGGGCCGCCGCGTGCTCGTACTGGCAGGGTGAGGCCTCCAGGTAGGTGACGGCCCGGGCGGCGAGCTGGACCGCCCGCTGTCCCGTCGCCAGGGCGGCGGCGCAGCGCAGGGCCTCTCCTATGGCGGTGTCCGTGCCGAACCGCTCGGCCTGCCGGCGGGCGTCGGCCGCGAGCTGGGCGGCGCGGTCGGGGTCCTGCCCGGCGAGCGCCTTGGCGAGGTCGATGGACCAGGGCGCGAGGACCGGGTTGTGGCCGCCGCGGGAGGCGGCGGTCTTCTCGGCGGCCTCCAGTTCGTTGATGCCCTCCTCGGTGCGGCCGACGGCGAGCAGCAGCCGGCCGCGCACGGAGCGGATGTCGGGCAGCACGATGGTGGACGGGTACGGCGGCGCGAAGCCGTACCGTTCGGCGACCGACCAGGCCTCCTCGATGCGGCCCCGGGCCAGCAGGGTGTCGACCAGACCGCAGGTGGCCGACCAGTACAGCGGCAGTCGGCGGCCGACGCGCTCGGCGAGGACCAGGGCCTCGCGCAGGGTGGACTCGGCGTCGCGCAGCCGGCCCTGTCTGGGGTAGGCGAGCCCGAGGAAGGCGTTGGCCAGGGAGAGGTGGCCGCCGTGCCAGCCGGCCGTGGTGTAGACGCGCCGGGCCTCGGCGAACAGGCTC
>NZ_JBEYXM010000008.1:0-354470 GCF_040704595.1 Streptomyces sp. NPDC046870 | reverse complement strand
CTCCGCGGCCGTGCCGCGCAGTATGACGACGGCGAGGTGGCGCGTGGGTCGCCGCCACGAGGGCGGCGACCCGGGACCGGCGACGATGTGCGGCCGGAGCGGGCGGGAGAAGCCGCGCCGTGGGGCGTGACCGCTTCACCCTCCCGTGTGAGGCGGCCCCGTCAGGTGCGGGTCCAGTGCTGGTTGCTGCCGTTCGAGCAGGAGTAGAGCTGGATCAGGGTGCCGTTGGCGGTGCCGCCCCCGACGGCGTCGAGGCAGAGTCCGGACTGGACGCCGACGATGGAGCCGTCGGAGTTGAGGCGCCATTTCTGGTTGTCGCCGCCCCAGCAGCTGTAGATCTGCACCCGGGTGCCGTTGCCCGTGCCGCCGGCGTCCAGGCACTTGTTGCCGTAGACCTTGAGCTCACCGGCGTCGCTGAGCGTCCACTGCTGGTTGGCGGCGCCGTTGCAGTCGTAGAGCTGGACCTGCGTGCCGTCGGCGGTGGCGGCGTTGGGCACGTCCACGCAGCGGCCCGAGCCGACGCCCTTGATCTGGGTTCCGCCTCCGGTGGGAGGAGGCGTGGTGGTGCCGCCGTTCAGCGCGTTGAGGACCGAGGTGTAGGCGGGCTTCTTGCTGCCGTCGCCGTTGAACAGCAGCGGCGTGTCACCCGACCGCCAGGAGTCGCTGTCGCGCACGCCCCAGACGGTGATGCCCAGGCAGCGCGAGACGGCCAGGCAGTCGTTGGTCACGGCGGCGTAGGTCGAGGACGACGCGCCCTGGATGTCGAGCTCGGTGATGGCCACGTCGACGCCGAGGGCGGCGAAGTTCTGCAGCGTGGTGCGGAAGTTGCTGTTGTACGGGCTGCCGCTGTTGAAGTGCGACTGGAAGCCGACGCAGTCGATCGGCACGCCGCGCTGCTTGAAGTCGCGGACCATGTTGTACACGCCCTGGGTCTTCGCCCAGGTCCAGTTCTCGATGTTGTAGTCGTTGTAGCAGAGCTTGGCCGACGGGTCGGCGGCGCGCGCGGTGCGGAAGGCGACCTCGATCCAGTCGTTGCCGGTGCGCTGCAGGTTGGAGTCCCGGCGCCCGCCCGAACCGTCGTCCGAGAAGGCCTCGTTCACGACGTCCCACTGGGCGATCTTGCCCTTGTAGTGGGCCATCACGCCGTTGATGTGGTCGATCATCGCCTGGCGCAGCGTGCTGCCGCTGAGGCTCTGCATCCAGCCGGGCTGCTGGGAGTGCCAGGCCAGGGTGTGACCGCGCACCTTCTTGCCGTTCTGCACGGCCCAGTTGTAGACGCGGTCACCGTTGGTGAAGTTGAACTGGCCCCGCTGCGGCTCGGTGGCGTCGATCTTCATCTCGTTCTCGGGCGTCACCATGTTGAACTCGCGGTTCGCGATGGTCGTGTAGGCCGAGTCGCCCAGCCTGCCCGAGGCGATGGCGGTGCCGAAGTAGCGGCCGCTCTGCGCCGCCGCGGCGCCGAGCGTGCTCTCGGCGGCGTGTGCGGCCGGTGGCGCGACCAGTGCGGTGGCCGCACCGAGGACGCCGACGACCAGGGCCAGCAGCAGGCCATGGATCTTCCGGCGGAGAAGGGGTCTGGGAAGGGCGTACGAGCCCATGAGTGTGCCTCCGAGGTAGAAATCACGGATGGACTGAAGCGGGGGGATCGCGCCGTCCGCTCCCGTTCGGCTGCCGCACCCGGGCGGCCGTCGGGTGACGTACGGGGGCGGGCGGCGGCGTCGCGACACAGGCACGGGTACTCCCTTGCGGCTCAGCCGGGGGCCGTCGCACGGCGTCGTATACCTCGCCGACTGCGCGAGGAGCCGGGATGCGCAGGTGCGAACCTCACCGGAACGAAACGGGGTGGCGCGGGTGCTGTGGTGCGCTGATCTGGCCGGTGTCTCAGACAGGGATGATTGAGGTGGCGACCGGGGATCGTCAATACTCGTCACAGAAAAAATTTACGATCGCTGTACGAAACTTTCGACGCCGAAGGATCGAATGCCGGGCCCTCAACTGCCCTATTCCAGGCGAGCCGTGACCTCACGAGCTTGCAGGAGAGGGCGGCCGCGACGGGCCTGCGTCCGCTGACCGGCGCTGAGGAGAGCGAAGCATTTCGGCCTTTGCGGCGAACCATGCGCGAAGTGTTGACGCCGTTCGTCACTTCTCTATCATTCGGGTTGCTCGAAGCTTCGACACATGTTCGATATAGCGAACACCGTGATTTGCTCGATCGCGCGTGCAGGGAAAGTCCAGGCACATGCATGTCATGCGCCTGTCATACCGACGCTCCGGCTACCCAAGGGTGAGGAAGTACTCCATGCACAGAGGAAGTTTCAGCCGCAGGCACCCGTCCGCGGTGCTCGCCGCCGTGGCCACGGCTCTGGCCGCGCTGGCGGCGATGCTCGTCGCCGGCCCGGCCCAGGCGGCTTCCAGCGGCGCCCTGCGGGGTGTTGGTTCCGGCCGGTGCCTCGACGTGCCGGGCGCCAGCCAGACCGACGGCACGTATCCGCAGTTGTACGACTGCTGGGGCGGGACCAACCAGCAGTGGACGCTGACGGACGGCAACGAGCTCACCGTGTACGGCAACAAGTGCCTGGACGTTCCGGGCCACGCCACCGCGGCCGGTACCCGGGTGCAGATCTGGACCTGTTCCGGCGGTGCGAACCAGCAGTGGCGGGTGAACTCCGACGGCACGGTCGTCGGTGTGGAGTCCGGGCTGTGCCTGGAGGCCGCGGGCGCGGGCACGGCCAACGGCACGGCGGTGCAGATCTGGACGTGCAACGGCGGCAGCAACCAGAAGTGGACCGGCCTGTCCGGGACCACCCCGCCGGACGGCACGTGCTCGCTTCCGTCGACGTACCGGTGGACGTCGACGGGTGCGCTGGCGCAGCCGGCGAACGGGTGGACCGCGGTGAAGGACTTCACCACCGTCACCTACAACGGCAAGCACCTGGTCTACGCGTCGAACGTCTCGGGGTCGTCGTACGGCTCGATGATGTTCCAGCCGTTCACGAACTGGTCGGACATGGCGTCGACCGGCCAGACCGGCATGAGCCAGGCCGCGGTGGCGCCCACGCTGTTCTACTTCGCGCCCAAGAACATCTGGGTGCTGGCGTACCAGTGGGGTGCCTGGCCCTTCATCTACCGCACGTCGAGCGACCCCACCAACCCCAACGGCTGGTCCGCTCCGCAACCGCTGTTCACCGGGAGCATCTCCGGCTCCGACACCGGCCCGATCGACCAGACCCTGATCGCCGACGGCCAGAACATGTACCTGTTCTTCGCCGGTGACAACGGCAAGATCTACCGGGCGAGCATGCCCATCGGGAACTTCCCGGGCAACTTCGGCTCGTCCTACACGACGGTGATGAGCGACACGAAGGCCAACCTCTTCGAGGCGCCGCAGGTCTACAAGGTGCAGGGCAAGAACCAGTACCTGATGATCGTCGAGGCGATGGGCGCGAACGGGCGCTACTTCCGCTCCTTCACCGCCTCCAGCCTGAGCGGTTCGTGGACCCCGCAGGCCGCCAGCGAGAGCAACCCCTTCGCGGGCAAGGCCAACAGCGGTGCCGGCTGGACCAACGACATCAGCCACGGTGACCTGGTCCGCAACAACCCCGACCAGACGATGACCGTCGACCCCTGCAACCTGCAGTTCCTCTACCAGGGCAAGTCCCCGACCGCGGGCGGCCCGTACGACCAGCTGCCGTGGCGACCGGGCGTGCTGACCCTGCAGCGCTGAACCGGCCCACGCACCCAGCCGGCGGCCGGCTCCACGCCGATGGGGCCGGCCGCCACCTTCACCAGCGGTCGAGGGACCCCGCACCGCACCAGGCGGCGCCGGGCCCGACCGGCGTGCGGCCGCTCACTCCGCCTGGTCCGGCAGCGTGCGCATGCCCGGCACCGGGGCGAACACCAGCGGCAGGCAGCTCAGCACGCCGCCGACGACGGCCAGCCAGAGCGCGGTCCGCAGACCCAGCCACGTGCCCAGACCACCGGCGGCCAGCGCGCCGACGGTCCGCACCCCGTTGATGAGCCCCAGGTAGGCGCCCTGCACCCGGGACCGCATGCGGTCCGGTGTCAGGGCCTGCTGGATCGAGGAGCCGGCGATGTCGCAGAGCATCAGGCCCATGCCGGAGAAAAACTCGGCCATGACCACCAGGCCGAACGCCACCCACTTGTCCGGCGTCGCGAACGGCACCAGGGCCAGCGCCCCGGGGAAGACCACCGAGCCGAGCAGGAACGTCGGCCCGATGCCGAGGCGCCGGGTGAACCAGCCGGTGACGAAGGAACCCAGCAGCGCGCCGACGGCACCGAGGCCGAGGGCCACACCGATCATTCCGGACGTCAGCTTGAGTTCGCGTGCGATGAACAGCAGGAAGAGCGTGAAGTAGACCGTGTAGAAGAGGTTGAGCAGGCCGCCGCCGACGAACCTGGCCCGCAGGACCGGGGTCCGGGAGACGAACCGCAGCCCGTCCCTGATGTGCGAGGAGGACTTCTGCTTCTCGGGAGCCGGCTCCTGCGGGGACACCGACCGCAGCAGGAACGCGGATCCGAGGAAGGACAGCACGTCGGCGACGAGCGCCCCGGGTGCCGACACGATCTGCACGAGCACACCGCCGACGCTGGGGCCCACCACCCAGGAGAAGGAGAAGCTGCCGCGGGACAGCGAGGTGCCCTGCACGTAGTCCTCGCGGTCCACGAGGGCGGCGAACAGGCTGTTGCTGGAGACGTTGAACAGCATGGCGAGCGTGCCCGTCACGAAGGCGACCACCCACAGGTGGGGGAGCGTCAGCGCGTCCAGCGCGTAGGCGACGGGCACGGTGAGCAGCACGGCCGCCCGTCCCAGGTCGCAGAGGATCATCGTGCGCCTGAGCCCGCCCCGGCGGTCCACGAAGCCGCCCACGTGCAGCGCGAACAGCAGGTTCGGCAGGGAGACCAGGGCCCCGAGGAAGCCCATGCCCGCGGCGGAGGCGTTCAGCGCGAGCACCGCGGTGAGCGGGAGCGCGATCGTGGACACCTGGTCCCCGAGGAAGGAGATGGTCTGCGCCGTCCAGAACCTGCGGAACGCGACCTGGTGCAGCAGTCGGGGCAGGCGGGCCATCAGCTGATTGGTCATGCATAACCATTTCGGTCGCGAAGAGGCGGCTGCCGAAGCCGTCGGCCTGGCCGCGACATTGTTCCCGCACGATCCGGTGCAGGCAAACGCCGTCGGACGCCCGGGCGTTCGACTGACCAGATCGCGCCATCCGGCGCCGAACGCCCTGCGCCGATCGCGGTGCGGACACCGCCGGCCGTCCGACTGTCATGAACGTGATCAGGCGCGCCTTAGGATGGCTCGTCCCCCAACTCACGCGGAACCAGAGGAAACAGATGGGCAGACAGACAGCGCGCCTCGCGGCACTCGCCGTCCCCCTCGCGCTCGGTGCGGCACTGCTCGCCCCGGCCACCGCTCAGGCGGAGACCGTCGTCTCCGGCAACTACACCGCGGTGTTCAACTACCCGACGCCCACGACGTACGACTCCTCGATCAACACGTCGGTCGGCAGTCTCATCGATCTCGCGGCGCCCAACTCGACGCTGTACATGGGCATGTACTGGTTCAACAGCTCGGACCTCCAGGCGAGGCTCGCCGCCGCCCAGAGCCGCGGTGTCACGCTGCGCATCATCTCGGAGTCGGCGAACCGCGCCAGCAGCAACCTGGACGGTCTGACCCTGACGGGCAACTCCAGCCTCACCTGGTGCTCCCGCGGCTGCCTGGGCAACGGCTCGGGCGACACGAACGCCATCGACCACGACAAGTACATCGTGTTCGACGCGCTCACCGACGGACGCACGAACGTCGTCTGGCAGAGCTCGCAGAACCTCGCGGGCGGTCAGGACGGCGAGATCAACAACGCGGTCGTCGTGTCCGGCAACGCGGCCCTCGCCTCCCGCTACCGCGCGCACTTCAACGACCAGATCAAGCACGCCGGCGACAGCTCGCACACCACGTACGACTACACCACCGGCGACCCGAACTCGCCCGTCGAGGCGTTCTTCTTCCCCCGCGACACCGCCTCGGACGCCGGCCACTACGGCAACGCCGACATCCTCGCCTCGTTCATCGACAAGGTCGACTGCTCGATCGACGGCAAGATCAGGATCTCGGCGGCCGAGCTCGACCAGCGGACCACCCGCCCGGCCGTCTACGACGCCCTGAAGGCGAAGCGGTCCCAGGGGTGCAGCGTCGACGCGAACGTCCGCGACCTCAGCAACGGCGGTGGCAACGACGGCGTCAACGACCTGACCGCCCTCGACATCGCGGCCTACGGCAACCGTCCCGGCGGGTGCCGCTACAAGTCCTCGGCGACCGCCTCCTGCAACCACGGCACCACCCACTCCAAGTACCTGCTGACGGAGTGGACGAAGGCCGACGGCACCAAGGTCCAGCACGTGTACACGGGCTCCCACAACTGGACCGCGGGCTCGCTGAAGACGAACGACGAGACGCTGCTGCGCATCGACGACCCGGCGGTCTACCAGGCCTACGTCGCCAACTTCAACAAGGTGCGGTCCGGTGCCGTTGACATCGACGCCTCGAAGTACGGCTCGACGTCCCAGCACTACTCACGGGTCAACGTGCAGACCGACGGCGACCAGCACTACAGCGCCATCGCCTCCGGCGGCACCTCGTCCGTCTACACCGCCGTGGTGTACGAGCAGGGCGACCGGCACGACGCCTCGGACACCGAGCTGGGCACCGACGTGTACATCCGCATGTACAAGGACGGCGTCGCGCTGTGGAACGAGAAGCTGCTGAGCAACAGCGGCACCTCCGGCAGCACGACCTGGTCGCACCAGAAGCCCGACGTCGGCGTGGACGACCAGGGCAACGCGGTCGTCGCGTGGGCCAAGGACGACGACGGCAACAAGTACGCCGACATCGCCGTGGTCAAGGTGGCCCCCGACGGAACGGTGACCTCCCTGCCGCGCCCGCACGCCTCCGGCAGCGGGGACCAGCTGCGGCCGACGGTCGCGGTGGCCGGCGACGGCTCCTACACGGTCGCCTGGGAGAGCACCGCCGACGGCTCCACGCTCAACCAGGTCTACGCGAGCAGCTGGTCCGGTACCGGTGCGCTGCGCTACCAGGACGTCCAGGTCAGCACGATCAACTCGGGTGCGGCGGGTTCGAACCGGCGCCCCGACGCGGCGATCGACGACGCCGGGAACACCGTGATCGTCTGGGAGGAGGACGCGGACGGCAACGGCGGCCTCAACATCGGGCTCGCCAAGCTGAACACCTCGGGCGGCTTCGCCGTGGCCCGCAAGGTGGCCAACTCCCTCACCGACGGCCAGCAGACCGTTCCCGCGGTGGCGTCGGCGGGCGACGGCCGGTTCGTCGTGGCGTGGACGGACGAGTACACCACCGGCACCGGCACGCCGGTGCGGCCGCAGCGGATCTACCACCGCGTCTTCTCCGCGGCCGGCGGTGCCGCGGCGGCCGAGCAGCGGACCACCGAGGACGGCACCGGCAGCGGCCCCTACGTCGACGACCAGCGGCCGATCTCCGACCAGGACGTCGCCGACGTGGCCGTCGCCGACAACGGCAGCTTCGTGGTCGCGTGGAAGGAGGCGTTCGACGTCAACATCGGCGGAACCCTGTACGCGGGCAAGGACGACGTGTGGGCCCGGGGCTTCAACGCGGACGGCACGACGACCGGCAGGCTCCCCGCCTACCGGATGAACGTGGTGACCGGCGGCGGCCAGGGCGGCCCGGCCGTGACCCTCGCCGCGAACGGCCGGCTCGCGCTGACGTACTCCGACGACTACGACGGCAACGGCTTCAACGAGATGCGACTGCGGGACGCCTTCGGCAACTCCTGAGTCCGGCGGGAGTGGGGCGTGCCCCACTCCCGTCGCTTTCCGGCGAACGGGATCCCGTGCCTCCCGGCCGCGCTGTTGGCTAGGGTGGCTGATGGCTCCCGCGCGGGCCGGGCCGGACACGACGGGGGGCTCGTCGGTGGGGAGTTCGCAGCAGCAGAAGCCGGAGGCCGGTGTGCGCGGTCACGCGCACCCCGGCCCGGGCCGGGGCGCGCCCGAGGTGCTGCCCCCGTCGCTGCGCGTGCGGCTCGGACCGGTCGCGGTCCTCGCCGCGCTGGTGGTCGCCGTGCTCGGGGTGCTGTACTCCGGCCACGGCGAGTCCGGCACGGTGGACAGGTGGATCATCCCGCCGACGGCGGACAGCGTGCGGCCGCCGTGGCGGTACGTCGCCCTGGCCCTGGACTGGCTGGGGGAGCCCCTGGGAGCGGTGCTGCTCGTCGTGGCCGCCGTGACCGGCTGCCTGCTGCTCCGGCGTCCCCGGGGCGCGGTGCTCGTCGTCGCCGTCGTCGGTGCGGCCGTGGGGACGGCGACCCTGCTCAAGCACGTGGTGGGACGTACCATCCACGGCGACGGCAACCTGTCCTACCCCAGCGGGCACACCGCCTTCGCCACCGCGCTCGCCTACGCGCTGGCGCTGCTCGCGGCCGGCCGTCCCGGCCCCGGCAGGACGGCCGGCGCGTCACCCGTGCTCGCCGCGGCGCTGGGGGCCGGCGCCGCCATGGGCTGGGCGGAGGTCGCCCTGAGCGCGCACTACCCGACCGACGCCCTGGGCGGCTGGTGCACCGGGCTGGCGGTGACACCCGCGACCGCGTGGCTGGTCGACCGGACGGCCGGCCGGCTGCCCGGTGCCGGCCGGCGCGGGAAGAACTGACGCTACGTCAGGCCAGTCGCCGGAACACGGGCTTCACCGGTCGTCCGCCCAGCCAGGGAGTGGGGTCACCGGCGTCCAGTGCCTTCCGGTACACCGCGCACGCCTGGGCCACCACGTCGACGGTGTGGTCGATGTCGGCCTCGCTGAGCGCGCTGCTCACCACGAACGACGGGGCCAGCACCCCGCCCATGAGGAGCCGGCGCAGGAAGAGGGTGCGGTACCGCTGCGACGGCTGCCCCTTCTCGTCGAGGGTGGCGAAGACCAGGTTGCTGGCCCGGCCCCGGACGACGACGTGGCCGCCGACGCCCATGGCGGCCGCGGCCTCGCGGACCCCGGCGGCCAGCCGCTCGCCGAGCGCGTGCAGCCGTGCGGTGACGCCCTCCTCGACGTAGGTGGCGAGCACGGCCATCGCCGCGGCCAGGGAGTGCGTCTCTGCGCCGTGCGTGGTGGACAGCAGGAACACCCGGTCGCCGGAGTGCCGCAGTCCGCCCCGTTCCATCAGCTCCCGGCGCCCGGCCAGCGCCGAGACGGCGCAGCCGTTGCCCAGCGCCTTGCCGAACGTGGACAGGTCGGGGACGACGCCGTACAGGCCCTGGGCGCCCGCCTCGGACCAGCGCAGGCCGGTGATCATCTCGTCGAATACCAGGACACAGCCGTGCCGGTCGGCCAGCTCGCGCAGGCCGGCGAGGTAGCCGGGCGGCGGCTCGGTGTGGGTGGCGGGTTCGAGGATCAGGCAGGCGACCTCGCCCTCGTACCGGGTGAGCAGCTCCTCCGTGGCGGCCAGGTCGCCGTAGGGGAACGCCACGGTCAGCTCGGTGGTCGACTCCGGGATGCCGGCGGACATCGGTGTGGTGCCGATGAACCAGTCGTCGACGGAGAAGAACGGATGGTCGGCGCAGAGGGCCACCCGTGGGCGCCCGGTGACGGCGCGGGCGAGGCGCACCGCGGCGGTGGTGACGTCGGAGCCGTTCTTCGCGAACTTCACCATCTCCGCGGTCGGCACCGTGGCCAGGAAGCGTTCCGCTGCCTCGACCTCGACGACGGACGGCCTCACGAAATTGGCGCCGCGGTCGAGTTCCCGCCGTACCGCCTCCGTCACACGCGGGTGGGCGTGGCCGAGGCTGACCGACCGCAGGCCGGAGCCGTACTCGACGTAGCGGTTGCCGTCGACGTCCCACACGTGGGCGCCGCGGCCGTGGCTGATGACCGGGGCCAGGTCCTCGGGGTACTGGTCGTCACCCTTGGCATACGTGTGCGCGCCCCCCGGTACCAGGGCGTGCAGCCGTTCGTTCAGGGCCCGCGAGCGGGGCAGGCGGAACTCTTCGGTGTCCAAGCCGGCTTCACCCTTCCATGTGCTTCAGGACCTCGGCGAGGCTCGGCGCCTCCCGGTCGCGCTGGGACATCGACGTGACCGGCAGCGGCCACGGGACGGCGAGGTCGGGATCGTCGAAGGCGATCGTGACGTCCTCGGCCGGGTCGTGCGAGCGGTCGATCCGGTACGAGGTGTCGGCGGTGTCGGTGAGCGCCTGGAAGCCGTGCGCGCACCCCGCCGGGACGTACAGGCTCGCCTGTGTGTCGCCGGACAGCTCGAAGAAGGCCCGGCCCAGGTAGGTCGGCGAGGCGGGCCGCAGGTCCACGACGACGTCGAAGATCCTGCCGTACGAGCACCGCACCAGCTTGGCCTCACCGGCGCCGGAGCGCAGGTGCAGGCCGCGGAGCACGCCCCGGACCGAGCGGGACAGGCTGTCCTGGACGAAGGCGTCCGGGTCGAGACCCACCGAGCGGACCACGTCGGCGTCGAAGGTGCGGCAGAAGAATCCGCGCTCGTCGGCGTACGGCGTCGGCTCGAACAGGTACGCGCCGTCGATCTGGGGGACTTCGGTCGCCTTCATGAGGCCTCCTGCCGGGCGGGGGAGTGGGCACGGCCGGCCGCCGGGAACAGGGCCGTGGTCAAGGCGGTGAACTGGTGGTCGAGCCGGCGGGCGGCGGCCTGGTTCCGCTCGGCGAGGACGCGCCGCAGCTCGGCCGATCGCCCCTCCAGCTCCCGGAACCGTGCGAGCAGCCGGTCGGCGTCGAGCGCGCGCGCCGGGTGGCAGTACGTGTCGAGGCCCATCCGCTCCATGAGCGCCTCGCTCTTCGCCGCGTAGGTGACGGCGAGCGTCGGCGTCCCGGTCCGCAGCGCGCAGATCAGGTTGTGATACCGGATCGCCACCACGGTCTCGGCGGCCGCCGTCTCCTTCATCAGGTCGGCCAGAGAGGCCGTCTCGGCGGCGGTGACCAGCGGTGAGTCCACCGCGTCGAGGATCGCGGCGACCACCGGCGCGTCGCACGCGTCGCCGGTGAGCAGCCGGACCGCCCGGCCCTCCTCGGCCAGCGCGCGGACGAACCGGATCGTCCCCTCCAGGTAGCGCCGGTGGATCTCCCCGGCCCGGGCCCGGTCGTCGTTGCCGCCGTGGAAGTCCATGACCCCGACGCAGACCGGGCCCGGCGGGTCCGAGGGCGCGTGGGGTCCCGGTGCCGGCAGGGCGAACGCGAGGTCCGGGTAGACCTCGTCGCGTGAGGTGTCCACGCCCATCGCCCGCATCGCGTCACGGGACTGGGCGTCCCGGTACGACCGGTACGCGGCCAGCCGTGCCGACCAGCGCACCAGGGCCCGGGTCGGCCGGTCGCCGATCGTCGCGGCGCCGACGCTGACCAGCGCGACCGGCGTGCCCAGCAGCCGGCCGCTCGCGCAGAGCAGGAACAGCGCGTACGGGAAGCCCCACGGCCGCAGCGGCAGCGTGGCCTCCAGCACGCCCATGCCCGGCACGATCACCACGTCGTGCCGGCGCACCCAGGCGGCGGTGCGGAAGGCGTCGACGAGTTTGCCCAGGCCCTTGGACACGATCGCGCCCGCGCGCGACGCGGTCCGGTACTCCCCGCGGTACCAGTGCAGCCGCGTCGCGGGGATGCCGAACCGGGCCGTGACCGCCTCGGGGCCGCCGCACAGCGCGTCCACGACCGCCCGCGGGTGCTCGGCGCGCAGGTAGCCGAGCACGGCCTCCAGCGACCCGTCGTTGCCGAGGTTGCCGGAGCCGAGCAGGCCGAACACCCCGACGCGTGGCGCGGTCCTCATGCCCGCCGCCCCTCACGGCCGGCGACGAGGGCGTCGACCGAGACGGTGAGCCCGGCCGGGTCGACCGGGGCGCGGTCCTCGACCCGTTCGCCGGCGCCCGGCCGGGCCCGGCTGGTCATCCACGCGGCCAGGTGGCGGTAGCAGGCACGCCGGTCGGCGGGGGACAGCGGCGCCCGCCGGATCGCCGAGACGAAGCCCCAGACGTACTCGGCGAGCAGCCGGGGCGTCGGGTGCAGCGGGCCGGCCCGGCGCGGGTCCAGGTTGACGCACCGGGCACGCTTGGACGGGTTCGCCCGCTCGGCGCGGGTGGGGTGGTCGCGGCGGAAGTACAGCAGCTCCGGCACCTGGTGGAAGGGCCCGTGCAGGCCGATCTCGGCGACGAACGTGCGGTCCGCGTGGTGGTAGCTGTCCATGGGTCTCACCCGGCGCAGCACGTCGGCCCGGATCACCCCGTAGAAGTCGTCGCCGCCGGGCTCGAACAGCATGCTGCGGAAGCGCTCCGGCGCGTGCGGGGAGGCCGTGGCGAGCGTGTACTCGTACGGGACCTTCACCCGGCCGTCGGCGTCGATGACCGCCTGGTCGGCGTGCGCGAGGATCACGTGCGGCCGCTCGTCCAGCGCCTCGACGCAGCGCCGCAGCAGGTCCCGGCCGTACAGGTCGTCGTGCGAGGCCCACTTGAACAGCTCGCCGCGGCACTCGGCGAACACGAGGTTGTGGTTCGGGGTCGCGCCGATGTTCCGGGGCAGGCGGAGGTAACGGATGCGGGAGTCCTTCGCGGCGTACGCGCGGCAGACGTCCTCGGTCCCGTCGGTCGAGGCGTTGTCGGAGATGACCAGCTCGAAGTCCTCGTAGGTCTGGCCGAGCAGGGCGTCGAGCGACTCGGCCAGGTACTCCTCGCCGTTGTAGACGGGCAGGCCGATGCTCAGCCTGGGTCGGTCGGTCATGTGGTCCTCACTTCGGGAACGGAGTGGTGGTGCCGCTCGCGCAGGGCGGACCGCAGCTGCAGCCACCACACGGCCGAGCCGCTGACGGTCGCGGCGGCGACGCCCCAGGCCGAGCCGACCGTGCCCGCGACGGCCGCCCCGCCGAGCCCGCCGCCGACGTAGCAGGCGGACGCGAACAACTGGGAGCGCAGGCTGCGCCGGGCCGCGCCGAGCGCGCGCAGCCCGGCCGCGGCGCCGGTGCCGAGGCCCGCGCCGGCGACGCTGAGGGTGATCGGCACGATGAGCTGCGAGGCGGAGTGCCAGACGCCGCCCAGCACGAGGTCGCCGAGCCGTTCCGGCAGCGGCAGCAGCGACCCGCCCCACAGCAGCGCGGCGGCGGCCTGCCCGCCGCCCAGCAGCAGGCAGAACGGGCCGAGGCGGTGCGGGGCCTGCCGCAGCACCCGTGCCGCCTCCGGGACGGTCACCAGCGACAGTCCCATCAGCACGGCGAGGAAGGGGCCCATCAGGAGCTCGGCGCCCCGCACCGCGCCCACCGCGCCGACGCCGACGATCGCGCCGAGCCCGTACGCCCGCAGCTGGCTCGCGCCGCTGAGGCTGACGTTCTCGACCAGGTAACGGGAGCCGAGGTCACGGTGCTCGCGCAGCCACGCGCGTGCTCCGCCCGCCTCGGGCCGGATCCCCGACTGCAGGCAGCCGTACCCGGCGGCCACCGCGGCGGAGGCCCCCCAGGCGAGGACGAACGCGGCCACGCTGCCGACGCGGGCCGCCAGGACCATGGCCGGGACGAGCGCCACGCACCACACGAGGTCGTTGACGAAGGCCTTCCGCCCGGCACCGGCGGCGAAGAACGAGAACCGCCAGGCATCCTGCAGCAGCAGCCCCGGCAGCACGACGCCGAGGCAGGCGAACGCGGGCCCCACCCGGCCGCCGAGACCGAGCCCGGCCACCAGGCACACCGTGCCGATGGCGGCGCCCACGCCGAGCGCGGTACCCGAGGACCGGGCCACCCCCGCGCGCCAGGACGCCTCGGGCACACCGCTGAAGCGCACCACGAGGGGGTCGGTGGCAAGGCCGCGGGAGACGTTGAGCACCACGCCGTAGGTCACCCAGGCGAGGCTGAACACGCCGAACGCGGTCACCCCCAGCGAGCGGGCCACGTAGATGCCCACCGCGAAGTTGCTGATGCTGGAGGCCGCCTGGTCGGCGAGCCCCCAGGACAGCCGGCCGGCGACGGCCCGCCGGGCGGAGCGCCGGGCGTGCGCGGCCCGGGCCGCCGGTGGCGCCGTCGGCTGCGGATTCTCCCCCTCGGTGGTCATCGGCGTCATGCCTTGATCAGCCCGGCGCCGTGCAGGGCGTCGGCCGCGGCGGCGACGGTGTCGAACGGCAGCCCGGACCGCTCGGTGACGTCCAGCAGGCTGTGCTCGCCGTCGGAGAGGCTGAGCACCCAGAGCATGGCCATCTGGGCCTGCTGGGTGTCGCTGCGGCCGCCGAGCGCGTCGTACAGTCCCCGCCGGCCCAGCTGCGGTTCGCCGTAGGGGCTGAGGTTGACGTACCGCCGGTCGCGGTCGAGGACGGCGAACGCCTCGCGGCAGACGGCGAGCGTGTCGGCCATCGCCTCCGGGGAGACGAAGTCCAGGTCGTCCGCCGAGGTGTGGTACTCGGGGTAGCCCGCGTACGGCGTGCGGGTGAGCGAGCCCACCCCGAGGTCGAAGCCGGGCGAGCAGTACTGCCGCTCGTCGTAGCCGTAGGGCGTGAACTCGGTGACGGTGTGCGGGCGTTCGGAGGCGGCCAGGACGTGCCGCATCACCCGGTCGATCTCCGCGTCGCCGCGCCTGCTCTGCTTGTACGTCAGTTGGCCCGGGTCGCCGGCACAGGCCAGCACCAGCCCGTGCCTGACCCGGTCCACCCGCTCCGCGTTGCGGGCCAGCCAGGTGATCGCCCCGATGGTGCCGGGCGCGAAGACGAACCGGTAGGTGTGGTACGGCGTCTGCCGGGCCAGCGCCCGGGCCAGGAACGTCGCCACCGCGATGCCGGCCAGGTTGTCGTTGGCCAGCGACGGGTGGCAGACGTGGCAGGAGACGAGCACCTCGTCGGGGACCTGCCCGGGGACCACGTGCTCGGCGTAGCTGAGGTGGCCGTCGGCGAGGGTGGAGTCGATGCGGACCTCGTAGTCGCCGTCCTCCATCGCGTCCAGGGTCTCCTGGGCCAGGCAGAACCCCCAGTCCGGCTTGTAGTAACTGGTGCGGTACGGCACCCAGGCCGGGTGCTCCGGCAGGGTGTGCAGGTGTCCGCGCAGTTCGGCCAGCGGCATCGTCGCCGACACCGGCACGCTGTAGCCGAGCACGTGCAGGCTGGACGCGGCGAAGTCGACGACCCGGTTCCCGGCGGCGTCGGCGATGTACGCGTCGCGGATGTTCCACTCCTGCGGCACGGTCCAGTCGAGCACCTGCGTGCCGGTCGGCACCTCGTGCCGCTGGAGCGGGATGTACTCCCCGACGATGTCCAAGGTGGCGCGCACACCGTCGCCGGTGATGCTCCGGCACAGCGGGTACATCCGCTCCACCAGCGCGTACATCTCCTCGCCGGGCCCGGTCACGGGCGCCACCGCAGGGTGTCGTCGACGGCGCCGGACGCGGACGCCGCGCGCAGCACGGCGAGGCGGGTGAAGCGCTGCTCGAAGTCCTCCCGGGTGAGGCCGAACGACCTGTAGGCGTCGGCGAGTTCGAGCGCGCCCCGCTTCACCGTCCACTCGCAGTCGAAGCCGGGCACCGCGGCGCGGAAACGGGAGAAGTCCACCCGGTACGACCGCGGATCGGCACCGGTCTCCCCGGTGATCACCACCTTCGCCCCGGACACCGCCTCGGCGACCTGCCCGGCGATCTCGGCGACGGTGACGTTGTTGGTCTCGCTGCCGATGTTGAACGCCCGGTCGTGCACCGCCTCCCGCGGCGCGCTCAGCGCGGCCGAGAAGGCCCGCGCGATGTCGGCGGCGTGCACCAGCGGGCGCCAGGGGGTGCCGTCGGAGAGCACGAGGACCTCACCGGACAGCAGGGCGTGGCCCACCAGGTTGTTGAGCACGATGTCGGCGCGCAGCCGGGGCGAGTAGCCGAAGGCGGTGGCGTTGCGCATGTACACCGGGGTGAAGTCGCCGTCGGCCAGGGAGCGCAGGTCGTCCTCCACCCGCACCTTGGACTCCGCGTACGGCGTCACCGGGCGCAGCGGGGCGTCCTCGGCCACCAGGTCGTCGCCGCCGGCGGCGCCGTAGACGGAGCAGGTCGACGCGTACAGGAAGCGCCGCACCCCGGCGTCGCGGGCCAGCCGGGCCAGCCGCACGGACGCGTGGTGGTTGATGTCGTAGGTGAGCTCCGGTGCCAGCGATCCCAGCGGGTCGTTGGAGAGCGCGGCCAGGTGGATCACCGCGTCCATCCCGGCCAGGTGGTCGGCCGTGACGTCGCGCAGGTCCACCCGGTGCCCCGGCGGGTCGGCGGGCGCGGGGCCCAGGACGCAGTCGGCGAACAGGCCGGAGTCGAGGCCGACGACCTCGTGCCCGGCGGCCGTCAGGACCGGCGCCATGACGGTGCCCAGGTAGCCCTGGTGCCCGGTGAGCAGTACGCGCAAGGTTCATTCCCCCAGGTCGAGCGTGAGTTTGGTGACGGCGAACGCCTCGGCGTAGCGCTCGTGGCATTCGATGCCGCGGATCCGGGCCAGGCCGAGGAAGGCCTCCCGGTCGTACCAGGGCCGGTGCCGCTGCGAGGGGTAGTGCTCCTGCAGCAGCCGCACCTTTCGTTCGGCGGTCTCCGGTGACAGCGGCTGGTAGGCGGACGGCCGGCCGAGATCGCCGTCCCACTTGACGATCTCGTAGCCGAGGACCAGGTGGTCGCGGAACGCGGTGGGTACCAGCCGGGCCAGGCCGCGGTGGTCCTGGTGCGCGTCGTCGGTGCGCGGGGCGAGGACCAGGTCCGGGTCGGTCCGCTCGCGCAGCTCCTCCACGGCGGACTTGGCCTCCTCCCAGTGCGCGGGAAGCCGGCCGTCCGGCAGCTTGTGCACGGTCAGCCGCAGGTCGGCGCCCGGGCAGAAGGCGGCGAGCGCGGCCCGCTCCTCCTGCTCGCGCTCGCCGCCACCGCCGGAGAGCACCAGCGCGTCGACACGGACACCCGGCCGCGCGTGGCACAGCGTCAGCAGCGTGCCGCCGGCGCCGATGGCGATGTCGTCGCAGTGCGCGCCCACCGCGACGATCCGCTCCAGGCGTCCCGCCCCCAGCCGGATCACGCGGTCACCCCCGCGCCGTCCCGCTCCCACACGGCCCACGGACGCTCGCCCCGGGCGTAGGAGGCGTCGAGCGCGGCCCGCTCCTTGACGGTGTCGGTCGGCTTCCAGAAGCCGCGGTGCCGGTGCGCCACCAGCCGTCCGCGCTTGGCCAGCTGGGCGCACCCGTCGGCGACCAGGTCCCCGTCCTCGGGGATGTGGTCGAAGACCTCCTGGCGGAGCACGAAGTAACCGCCGTTCTCCCACAGCGGCAGTTCGCTCACCGCGGTGATGCCCCCCACCAGGCCGTCCTCGCCCAGCTCCACGCAGTGGAACGACGACTGCGGCGGCACCACCATCATCGACGCACCGGCGTCGCGCCGGGCGAAGTTCTCGATCATCTCCGGCAGCGGGGCGTCGGTGAGCACGTCGGCGTAGTTGGCGAGGAACATCTCGTCGCCGTCCAGGTGGTGCCGCACCCGGCGCAGCCGCTCCCCGATCGGCGACTCGATGCCGGTCTGCGCGAACGTGATCGTCCAGTCCGAGATGTCGGTGGACAGCAGCTCGGTCCGCCCGCCCCGCAGCACGAAGTCGTTGGACGTCGTCTCCTCGTAGTTGAGGAAGAAGTCCTTGATGTGGTGGGCCCCGTACCCGAGGCACAGGATGAACTCCGTGTGGCCGAAGTGCGCGTAGTAGCGCATGACGTGCCAGATCAGCGGCCGGGGACCGACCATCGCCATCGGCTTGGGCACGTCGTCCGCGGCACCGCTGCGCATCCGCATCCCGTAACCGCCGCAGAACAGAACGACCTTCATGCTGTGACCTCTCGCGACGCGGCCTCGACCATGCTCAGTTCCGGGATGGGGAAGACCAGCCGGCCGCCCCAGTCGTGCACGTAGGACAGCTGCTCGACCAGTTCGGCCCGCAGGTTCCACGGCAGGACCAGCACGTAGTCCGGCTTGTCCGCGGCGATCTTCTCGGGCGGCAGGATCGGGATGCGGGTGCCCGGGGTGAACCTGCCGTGCTTGTAGGGGTTGCGGTCGACCGTGTACGCGAGCAGGTCCGGGCGGATGCCGCAGTGGTTGAGCAGGGTGTTGCCCTTGCCCGGGGCGCCGTAGCCGACCACCGTCTCGCCGCGCTCGGCCGCCTCGACGAGGAACTTCAGCAGGTCCCGGCGCACCTTGGCCACCCGCGTGGAGAACTCGGCGTACCCGGACAGCTCCTGGAGCCCGGCGGCCTTCTCCCGGTCCAGCACGTCGGCCACCCGCCGGGACGGCTCGCCGGCGACCTCGGCCGGCCGGGCCCACAGCCGGATGGAACCGCCGTGCGTGGGCAGCAGCTCGACGTCCACCAGCGCGAGTCCGCCACTGGCCAGCGCCCGGATCGCGGCGGCGACCGTGTAGTACTGGAAGTGCTCGTGGTAGATCGTGTCGTACTGGTTCTCCTCGATCAGGGTCAGCAGGTGCTGCACCTCGATGGAGACCCAGCCGTCGTCGGCGACCAGGGCGCGCAGTCCCCGGGTGAACCCGACGACGTCGGGTATGTGCGCGTACACGTTGTTGGCCACGACCAGGTCCGCCGGGCCGTGCCCGGCACGGACCGCCGCGCCGGTGTCCGGGCTCAGGAACTCCGTGAGCGTGGGCACACCCGCGTCCCGGGCCGCGGCGCCGACGTTGACCGACGGCTCGATGCCGAGGCAGCGGATCCCCCGGTCCACCACGTGCTTCAGCAGGTAGCCGTCGTTGCTCGCGACCTCGACCACGAAGGCGTCCGGGCCGAGACCCACCCGCCGCACGGCGTCGGCGACGAACGTGCGCGCGTGCTCCACCCAGGACGTCGAGTACGACGAGAAGTACGCGTACTCCTCGAACGTCTCCTCCGGCGTGATCAGCGGCGGGATCTGCGCGAGCCAGCAGTCGGTGCAGACCCGCAGGTGCAGCGGGTACGTCGGCTCCGGCTGGTCCAGTCGGTCCGCCGCGAGAAAGCTCTCGCACGGCGGCGTCGCCCCCAGGTCGACGACGCTCACCAGCGCCGCCGAGCCGCAGAGTCGGCATCGTGTCATCTAGTGCCCCCCATTGGTTCCGTCCCCCCTCGATTGCGCCCGCCCCGCGATCGCGGCGCGGTACTCCTCTTCCAGGCGCTCCAGCCCGACGGCCGGGCTGAAGCCCTTCTCGTAGCGGCGCCGGGCCGCCTGGCCCATCTCCCGGCCCAGCTCCGGCAGGGTCGCGATGCGGCGGATCCGGTCCGCGAGCGAGGCGGGGTCACCCGGCCGGTGCAGCAGCCCGGTCACCCCGTCCTCGACGAGTTCGACGAAGGCGCCGTGACCGGCGGCGACGGCCGGCACGCCCGCCGCCATGGCCTCAGCGACCACCAGGCCGAACGTCTCCATGGCCATCGACGGGGCCACCACGGCGACCGACCGCGCGACGGCCTGCCGTACCCGGGCCGGTTCGAGCAGACCGGCGTAGCGCACGTCGTCCCGGCCCGCCGCCCACGCGGTCACCTCCCGCTCCAGCGGCCCCGCGCCGGCGAGCACGAGCGGCACGCCCACACCGCCGTCCGCCGCGATCTCGTCCCACGCGGCCATGAGCAGCCCCACCCCCTTGGCCTCCGCCAGCCGGCCGAGGAAGAGCAGGTGCTCCCCGTCACCCTCCCGGCAGGCGCCGGGATCGGGTACGAAGTTGTGCTTCACCGTGAGCAGCCCGGCCGGCAGGCCGGACCGCACCAGCACGTCGCGCTGCGCCTCGGAGATGCACAGGAACCGCTCCACGCCGGACCACCACCGCCGCCGGTTGACCGCCAGGCTCACCGCGAGCGGCACCGTCGCGAGACGGGAGTCCCGGTAGCAGCCGTGCCGGACGGCGGGCAGCGGCACCGCCGGGCCGACGCACTCGGTGCACAGCCGGCCGTTCCGTTGCAGCGTGCCGGGCGGGCAGACCTGGGTGTAGTTGTGCAGCGTGGCGACGACGGGCACGCCGGCGTCGGCGCAGGCGGCGAGGACCGCGGGCGACAGGAGCGGGAAGACGTTGTGGACGTGCACCACGTCCGGCCGCTCGGCGCGGAGCCTGGCGGTGAGCTCCCGGCGCACCGCCGGGTTCCACGGCACGAGCAGCGGCACCGCGACCTTGCCGGGCAGGGACCGGCCGGCGATGTCGTCGCTGCGCCGCTCGAACACCTCGGCCCGGTGGCCGGCCGCGCGCAGCAGTGCCACCTCCTCGTCGACGACCCGGTTCTCGCCGCTCGGCTGTGCCGAGGAGTAGCGGTTGTGCACCACGAGGACGTGCATGGTCAGCTCACCTCCCGGTCCCGGGCCCAGCGCGGGACACCTGGTCGTGGCAGCGGGGGAGCCGGCACCGGTGGGGCCGCGGCGGGTGCTACGAGCAGCGAGGCGGCCAGGGCCAGGTGCAGCAGGTACGGCGAGGCGTCGCCGAGGCCCGCCTCGGTGTACGACGAGATCGCGACGTAGCTGATCAGGAAGATCGCACAGGCCCTCGACAGCGACGGCGGCCGCAGCAGCGCGACACCGCCGAGCACGAGGATGACCGCTGCCACGAGGCCGACACCGATCAGACCCTGCTCGTTGTAGACGGCCAGCCAGCTGTTGTCGATCGGCAGCCCGCCGAACGACTTGTCGCCCAGGCCCACGCCGAAGAACCGCTCCCCGGTCGTCCGGGGCGCCGCCAGCAGGGCGTCCCAGACCTTGGCCCGGCCGGTGAGGCTGGAGAAGTTCTCCTTGCTCTGTCCGCGCAGGAACCAGGCCTGGAGCGCGGAGGCGAACCCCACCGCGGCCACCGTGGCGCACAGCACCGCCCAGGTGAAGAAGCGGCGGGCCGCGGCGCTGGTGAGCACGAGCGAGCCGATCGCCAGCGCCAGCCCGGCGAGCAGGCCGACGGTGGCGGTCCGGGTGTGGGTGAGCGCGAGGAGGACGAGTGACGGAACGATGACGACCGCCGCGCCGGTCCTGTCGACCCGGCGGCCCAGGAGCAGCAGCACGGTCAGCCCGGTGATCACCGCCGTGTACTGCCCGATCTGCGGCGGGGTGAGCGGCCACAGCGCGCCGACGAGGCGTCCGCCGTACAGGTCGGGCATGGCCGCGCCCGGTGAGATGGCCAGGCCGGCGGCCACCGACACGAGCACCGCGAAGTACATCCGGATGTGGTGGCGGACGAATGTCACACTGCCGTCCCACCAGCGGCTCACCAGCCACAGCGTGCCGATGAAGAGGGCCAGCCGGGTGCAGCGGAACAGCGCGCCGAACCCGGACTCCAGGTGCACGCTGGAGATCACGCTCGGCACCAGCAGCAGGGTGAGCAGGAACAGGAAGGCGCTGGGTCTGACGCGCAGCCGCACATTGAGCGCGAGCGCCAGCGCGAACGCGACGACCAGCGAGCCCATCGTGACCAGCTGGATGAGGGAGCGGGGCAGCTGGACGATGGTCCTCGCCCCGGCGGAGCCGAGCGTGTTGAGGCCCAGCAGCAGCCAGACGATCCCGACGGCCTTCGGCGGGGTGGCGGGGGCACGGTCCATCTCAGCCACCGGCCCGTCTCGTCGCGAAGGTGCTGCCGGTGTCCTGCCGGTAGGGCGGGCCCTGCCACTGCCACCGGTCGAGCACCTGGCCCGGGTCCTGGACGACGAACTGCCACGGTCCGCGGTAGGTGTTGTCGTGCCAGCGGTTGTGCTGCTCCAGGGTGATCGCCTCGGCCACCCGCTTGCCCTTGTACGGCGACCAGTCCGGATAGGTGCCGTAGTTGGCCAGCACCGCCATGCGGTCGCACTTCTCCGTGCACCTGACGACGGACCTGTCCAGGACGAAGCGGTTGTCGTGGATGTCCACCCGCTGGGTCTTCCAGCGGCAGTCGGCGTACAGCGGTGCCCTGGCGATCGCCGGTTTCGCGCACCGGGCCTTGTCCTTCACCAGCAGCGTGCAGTCACCGGACGAGGTGTTGGCCGGACTGTTGCAGAACCGGTCGGCGTTCTCCCACAGGGTGATCCCGTTCCAGTTGTTCTCCAGCAGGTTGCGGTAGATCTCGATCTTGTCCGTGCGGGCCGCGACCCGTGGCTCGCCGCCGGCCTCCGACAGGTAGACGGTCCCGAACGGGAAGTCGTCGCCGCGCTCGGCGGAGCCGCGGCCCTCGACCCAGTTGTTCCGCCGGATCGTGTTGTTCCGGATGACCGCGTTGTAGCTGATCTCGTAGATCAGCGCGGCGCCGTCGTTCTTCTCGATCAGGTTGTCCTCGAAGCGGAAGTCGTTGTTGTTGGTGTCCGCCCACAACCCGGCCCCGCGGTTGTCGTGCACCCAGTTGCCGCGCACCTCGGCGCCGTCGACCGACCAGAACTTGACGCCTCCGGTGCAGCCGCAGCCGGGTCTGCGCCGCTCCCAGTCGCCGGTGTTGTTGCCGGTGATCTCGTTGCCCTCGACCACCAGGTCGCGGATGGTGTTGCCGGTCTTGTACGCGTTCATCCCGTACTGACCGTTGTCGCGCAGGCAGTTGGCGCGGACCTGCTGGCGGGCGCCGGCCATCAGCCCGGCGCCGTTGTTGTCCCGGATGGTGCTGTGCTCGATCACCCACCCGTCGGCCATGTCGTGGTTGACCACGCCCTCGTCGGTCGGGGCGACGAAGCGCTGCACGGTCAGGTAGCGGATGGTGACATCGGGGGCGGTGCCGCTGAACGCGTAGGCGTTCTTCCTCCCGCCGTCGAGAACCGCTCCCGGCGCGCCGAGGTAGCGGTCCCCCTTCTTGGGCATGACCTGGGCGTAGCGCTCCGGGTCGAGCCGGTGCGTGCCCGGCCGCAGCCAGAACGTGGTGCCCGCGGGGCTGTTCCTCGTCTTCTCGGCCAGGTCACCGACCACGCGGGGGTCGACCGTGACCGCACCCGCCGGAGCCTTCGCGGGCCCGGCGCCGGGCTGGGCGCACACCCGGGCCACGGCCGACGCGGCCCGGGACCCGGACGGCGCGGCGGCGGGCTTGCCCGGTGCGTCCTGCGAGCTCGTACAGCCGGCCGCCGCCAGCAGGGCCAGCGTCAGCGGTGCCGCGGGCCATGCCCGGCGCCGGCACTCGATCCCCACGGGTCCCCTCCCCCTAGCCGCGGAACGTCAGTACGGTGGTGAACCCCCGCACGCCGTCGGCGGTTCCGGTGCCGACCAGCGTGGTGGTGGGTTCCTTGCGCCCGAAGCCCGCGGAGTACCAGCCCAGCGGCGGCTCGGTCTCGCCGCGGTGCGCACGCCAGGACAGCTCCCCCGGCAGCACGAGCACCGCCGAGCGGTCCGCGCCGTCCCGGGTCCAGGTGAGTTCCGCCCGGTTCCCCACCAGTTCCGCGCTGACCGCCGGGCCGAGGTGGAAGGCAAGACGCACGGACCGGCGCGGGCCGCGCACCTCGTCGACCACCCTCAACTCCCGCTCCGCGGCGTTCAGCTCCACCCGTCGGCGGTGCGTGGAGGGGCGGTAACCGTCGTGTTCGGCACACCAGCGGGCCGTACCTCTCGAGGAGGCACCGGAGGTGTCCGCGACCAGGACGCGGCTGCGGGCGTGCCGGGTCCACAGGAACGGGCCGCCGGAGACGGACTGGTCGGCGCCGTCCAGTTGCAGGGTGTTGTGGCCGAGCGTCGACCGGAAGTACCGCCGCCACTCGGGCTGCCCGTGGTAGCAGTACGTGCCCGGGTCGGCGAGCACGTCGACCCCGTCGTGCCGGACCTCCACGGACAGCGCGTCCGCGTGGGCGTGCGCGGCGATGGACAGGAAGCCGTGCGGGCCACCGTCGCAGCGGCACCAGATCCCCGCCGCACCGCGCAGGATCGTCATGCCGGCGTCGGCGAAGTGGGCCGGCCGGCTCGCCGGGCGAGACACGGACGGCCGGGCGGGTCCGAGGAGCGCGGCCAGCAGCGGGGTGCGCACATCGGTGCCGGTCACCTCCGGCCACCAGGCGAGCCGGCCGAACACGGCGTCGCCGGTGGCCAGCAAGGAGGCCCAGCGGTCGGTGCCCGCGCCGTCCACGACCAGACCGTGCCCGTCGTCCGCGTCGCCCTGGCGCGGTGGCCGCAGCCGGTCGTCCACGACGGCCGCGAGCGCGTCGGTCATCCGCAGCAGCACCAGGCGGACCGTCGCGGGAACCGGCACGCCCGCGGCGTCCGCCTCGGCCAGCGCGGCCAGGCCGAGTTCCAGCACCAGTCCGTGGTACTCGGAGGCCAGCTCGCGGTTGAGGCCGGAGGGGAAGGTGTTGGCGCGCAGGTGCCGCTCCAGCGACCGCAGCGCGTCGGCCCGCCAGCGCGCCGAGGCGGGGAACCAATCGAACGCGCAGGCCGCGGCGAACTGCCCGGCGGCCTCGGCGATCACGTGGTTGTTCGCCGACGACCCCCGGCTGGGGAAGGCGGCCAGCCAGCGCTGGTGGTGCCAGATCTGCCGCACCGCCACCGGGTTGTCCTCGAACAGTCCGGCCGCGCCGGACCAGCCGTCCAGCAGCCGGCGGATCCACACCCAGGACAGCAGCCGGATGCCCAGCTCGATGCCGCTGGTCCAGTGCACCCCGCGCAGCGGCGGGTTGGCCGCCCACCACGACCGCAGGTGCGCGGCCACGCGTTCGGCGTACCGCTCGTTCCCGGTGATCGCGTAGGCGGCGGCGAGCACGGTGAGGTACTGGTGCCGGGACGGCTCCCAGATCTGCTTGATGTCCCCGACCGCCTCCTCGTCCCGGTAGGGGACGTCGAAGGCGTAGCCCTGCGGGGCCCGGCGCCCGGTCTTCGGGTCGTACCGCCAGTCCGGGTCGGCCAGGTCGTCGCGGACCACCCCGAAGAACTCGGCGTGCCCGTCCATCAGCCGGTCCGCCTCGGCGACGAGTCGTTTGGCGGCGTCCGCCGGCACCGCGGCGATCGCCCCCGCGGGCAGGACCGCGGTGAACCGGGCGCCGGTCACGCCCGGGCAGTCCGGCGGCGCCGAACGCCACCGCCGTCTGCGCACCGCGTCGCCCGCCCGGCCCGCGACCTCCCGCGGTCCCATCCGGGACAGCCGCCGCAGGTACCAGCCCGCGCTCATGGTCATCGCGCCCGCTCCAGCGTCACCGGCGCACCGGCGGCCAGAGCGGTCCGCACGGCGAGGGTGGCCGCCGTGGTGGCGACCAGCGACGGAAGCGGCACCGGCATCGGCCCGCCGGTCCGCACGGCCTTGACGAACGCGGCCAGCTCGGCGTTCTGGCCCTTGTCCCGGGCCTTGGGCAGCCGCGAACTGACCCACCGCTTGCGGTCGTAGACGTGGGCGCGGACGAAGTCGTCGAGCCGCAGCGCCTTGCCGTCCGCGACCAGGTCCAGCGTCTCCTTGGGGAAGCCGGCCGGGCCGCCGGTGACGTAACCGATGGTGGCGGTGGACCCGTCCGGGTAGCCCAGGACGACCTGGAGGTCCTCGTTGCCGGGCGAGGCGACCGCGTACACCGAGACCGGGTCGGCCCCGAGCAGCCAGCTCGCCGTGTCGATGAAGTGCCCGCCCTCGCCGGCGAACCGCGAGCCCTCGGTGCCCTGCCGGAGGTACCAGCTGTTGTGGTCCAGGCGGCCCGCGTTGACCAGGTACCGCAGGCTCGCCGGGCCGGTCCGGGTGCCGAACCGCGCCCTGGCCTCCCGCAGCAGCGGTGCGAACCGGCGGTTGAAGCCCACCTGCAGGCGGTCGTTGCCGGACTCCTGGACCGCCGCGAGCACCCCGGCCAGCTCCTCCTCGGTGAGGGCCAGCGGCTTCTCCACGAACACGGCCTTGCCGGCCAGCAGTGCCCTGCGGGTCAGGTCGGCGTGCGAGCTGTGCCGGGTGACGACGAACACCGCGTCGACGGACTCGTCACCGAGCACGGCGTCGAGGTCGGTCGTCGCCTGGGCGAAGCCGAACTTGCGCTGCGCGTTGGCCGCGGACAGCGCCGTCGTGGTGACGACGGTCGACAGCTCGACGCCGTCGCGCCGCGCCAGGTGCGGCAGCAGCATCGACGTCGCGTAGTTGCCCGCGCCGACGAACGCAAGCCGCACCGATGCGTTGGCCGCCCGGACCGCACGCGGCCGCACGTTCGCCGCGGGCACGGCCACCGCCGGTGCCGCCGCCTCCCCGGTCGTCCCCTCCTGCCGGGGGTACCGGAACAGCACGGCCACGGCCTTCAGCTCGCCGTCCTTCAGACGCCGGTACGTCTCGACCGCGTCGTCGAATTCGGCGACGTGGGACACCAGGGGCTCCACGTCGACGCTGCCGCGGGCGAGGAGGTCGAGGAAGCACGCCAGGTTGCGGCGCTCGGTCCAGCGGACATAGCCGATCGGGTAGTCGCGCCCCTCCAGCTCGTACTCCGGGTCGTAGCGGCCGGGGCCGTAACTGCGGGAGAACCGGACGTCGAGCTCCTTCTCGTAGTACGCGTTCCACGGCAGGTCCAGGCGGCACTTGCCGATGTCGACGACCCGGCCGCGGTCCCGGCTCAGCCGGGCGGCCAGCTCGACGGGCTGGTTGCTGCCGCCGCCGGCGGCCAGGTACACCTGGTCCACGCCCAGGCCGCCGGTGAGTTCGGCGACGGCGGTCTCCACGGCCGCGGACGCGGGATCACCGCAGGCCGCGGCCCCCAGACGCCCGGCCAGCTCGCAGCGCACCGGGTCGGGGTCGACCCCGACGACGCGCACCCCCGACGCGGTCAGCAGCTGCACCACCAGCTGCCCGATCAGCCCGAGACCGATGACCAGTGCCACTTCACCGAGCCGCGGCTCACCCTGGCGGACGCCCTGGAGGGCGATCGACCCGACGGTGCCGAAGGCCGCGTGCCGGGGCGCGAGACCGTCCGGCACCGGGACGTACAGGTTCTTCGGCACCCAGTTCAGCTCGGCGTGCAACGCGTGCTCGTTGCCCGCGCAGGCCACGAGGTCGCCGGCCTTCACATCGTCGATCCCGGCGCCGACCTGCTCGACCACCCCGCACAGCGAGTAGCCCAGCGGCGTGTAGGAGTCCAGCTTGCCCATCACCTTGCGGTAGGTGGCGGGCACCCCGTTGGTGGCCACGCTCTGCATGACCTTGGCCACCTGGTCGGGACGGGAGCGGGCCTTGCCCAGCATCGACATGCCGGCCTCGGACACCTTCATGAGCTCGGTCCCGGTGGAGATCAGCGAATAGGCGCTGCGGACCAGCACACCGCCCGGCTTGCACCCCGGCACCGGCACGTCGAGCACCGCAAGCTCGCCGCTCTTGTAGTTCTGCACAACCTGTTTCACCCGAACTCCTCTGATTCCTAAGCCGTCATCCGAGTGCTCTGGCCGGACCCAGAGGTCGCGTCGCGATACCAGTACTCGAGCGTCAGTACGTGCCACAGATGCTTGGAGAAGTCCCGCTGCCCGGCGGCGTCCTCGGCGACCATCCGCCGCAGTGCGTCGCGGCGCAGGAACCCGGAACGGACGAGCTCCCCGTCGTCGACCACCTCACGCACCAGCGGTGCCAGGTCCCGGCTCATCCAGGCCCGCAGCGGCGCGCTGAACAGGCCCTTGGGCCGGTACACGATCTCCCGGGGCAGGACGGAGGTGGCCGCCTCCTTCAGGACGGCCTTGCCCTGCCGTCCGGCGATCTTGCGGTTCCCGGGCACGGCGAAGGCCGCCCTGACCACCTCGACGTCGACGTACGGCACCCGTACCTCGGTCGACGCGGCCATGCTGGAGCGGTCCGTGTACGCGAGGTTCAGACCCGGCAGGAACATCCGGGCGTCGGTCAGGCACATGCGGTTGACGAAGTCGTCCAGGTCGTTGTCCCGGTAGGTGTCCGCGTGCTCGGTGAGCACGTCCTCGACCGTCCCTGCGAGGTCCGGGTCGAGGAGGGCGAGCAGCTCGTCCTGGTCGTACATGGTGTAGCTGCGCCGGAACGCGGTCTCCTCCGGCAGATCGGCGAAGGAGAGGAACCGCTTCGCGAAGCGCACCGACCGGTACCCCCGGCGGGACGTGGCGACCGGCAGCCGGTCCACGGCCGCGGACACCCCGCGCCGCAGGGGCCGCGGGACGCGCTGGTAACGCAGCGCGAGCAGGTTGGCCAGGTGCTTGCGGTACCCGGCGAACAGCTCGTCGGCGCCCATCCCCGACAGCAGCACCTTGACCCCGGCCTCCCGGGCGGCCGAGCAGATCAGGAACGTGTTGATCGCGGCGGGGTCGCCGATCGGCTCGTCCAGGTGGTACGTCATCCGCGGCAGCAGGTCGAGCACGTCCGGAGCGATCTCGATCTCGTGCAGGTCGACACCGAACCGCTCGGCCACCTGCCGGGCGTAGCGCAGGTCGTCGGGCATCGCCTCGAACCTGGCGTCCTCGGCGCGGAACCCGATCGTGTAGGCGGAGATGCCGGGCCGGTGACGGGCCGCCAGCGCGGTCAGGTAGCTGGAGTCCAGCCCGCCGGAGAGGAAGGTCGCCACGGGCACGTCGGAGAGCAGGTGGCGCCGGGCCGACTCCTCCACGACGGCGGCCAGGTCCGGCCGCTCGCCGGCCCGGGCCCGCTCCCGGCCCTCGGCGGCGACGTCCCTCAGGTTCCAGAACCGGCCGCGCTCCACCGAGCCGTCCGCCCGGCACCGCAGCCAGCTCCCCGGCGGCAGCTTCTCCGCCTCGCGGAACGCGCACCGCGAGTCCGGCACCCAGTAGTACAGCAGCGAGGCCACCAGCGCCGCGTGGTCCACCTCCAGCGGCCCGCCGGTCGCGGCGGCGAGCGCCTTGAGCTCGGAGGCGAACACCAGCCCCTCGCCGCGCCGCAGCAGGAACAGCGGCTTGATGCCGAGCTGGTCCCGGACGAGGACGAGGTCACCGGTGCGCTCGTCGAAGATCCCGAACGCGAACATGCCGCGCAGCCGGGGCAGGCAGTCGGTGCCCCAGCGCCGCCAGGCCTCCAGCAGCACCTCGGTGTCGGAGGTGCCGCGGAAGCGCACCCCGGCGGCCGCCAGCTCGGCGCGCAGCTCCGGCGCGTTGTACAGCTCGCCGTTGTACGTCAGGGCGAGGCCGCCCGAGACCATCGGCTGGGCGCCGGTCTCCGACAGGTCGATGATGGCCAGCCGGCGGTGCCCGAGGTGCACCTCGCCGTCACCGGCCCGGTGGCTGTACCGGCCCGACCCGTCCGGACCGCGGTGGGCCAGGGTGCCGGTGAGCCGGTCGGTCACGACCTTGCCGTCCGGCCAGCGGTACGTACCCGCGATGCCACACATGTCCTACCGCGCCTCCTGGTCGTTGTCCGCGCCCCGTGCGGCCCACATCGGCTGCCGTTCCGTCCGCCGCCAGCCCGTCTGCTGGGCCGGGCGCTCGCTGCGGCCGCGCAGCGCGGTGTGCAGCCCGTCCCACAGCGTGCCGTCGGTCCGGTCGCGCGGATCGGGGTCGATCAGCACCACACCGATCACCGCGATGTGCTGGTCCGCCAGCTGCCGCGCCACGGTGTGCAGCCACGCGGCGCTGCCGTGGCCGGCCCGTACGACGAGCACCGTGTGCGTGCCCAGGTACCGCAGGTCGGTCCACGCCGTGCCGGGCGCCACCGAGCCGACGCCGAGCCGGCGTTCCCCGGGAGGCACCGCTGCGGCGCGCTCGCCGCCGACCACGGCCGGGTCCCCGGGCTTCGGGCGGCGGTCCGCGAGCTGCGGGCCGGGCAGACCGTCGACGACGGTCACCGCCCCCTCCGCCGTCATCGTCCTGGCGAGGTCGAGGGCGATCACGGCGGTGGCGCGCGCACAGCCGAGTTCCAGCAGCGACACCGGTTCCGAGGAGTCGCGCACGGTGCGGGCGAGGTGCGCGGTGAGCCGTTCGCGTGCCAGCCGGGTCCGTCGGCGCTGCCAGGGCCTGCCCGGCCGGCGGGGCAGCTCGGCGATGACGGAGGCCCCGAGGTTCGCGGCGATGTCCCGGCGCAGCACGGGGCGGTCGGCGACCACGACGCCCACGGCGGCGACGGAGAGGCCGAGGACGAGACCGAGGACGAGCCCGATCGCTGCGTCGGTGGCGGCGGCCTTGGGCAGCGAGTGCCTCACCGGGCGCGGGGCGTCGACGATCTCCGTGCCGGCGACGACCTGGGGCGTGCCGACACGCGCCTCCTCGGCACGCTGGTTGAAGTCGGCGATCCGTGTCGTCAGTTCGGCCCGGCGGGCGAAGAGCGACTCGATGCTCGCCGACTCCTGCGGGTCGGTCGCCGTCTCCGGTGACCGGTCTCCGATGTCCTTGTTGACCTGGGCGAGTTCGTCCTTCATGCGGTCACGCTGGTCGAGCAGCGCCTTGGCCTCGGCGTTCGCCGTCGCCCGCATCCTGCGCACGTGGTCCGCGACGAACGCGTCGGCCAGGGCCCTGGCCCGGGCCACCGCCTCCGCGTCGCTGTCGCCCGTCACGGTGATCTCCAGCAGGTTGTTGGTGACGCCGGCGCCCCGGTAGTCCCGCATGAAGTCCTCGGGGTCCTCGGAGGACTTGAGCGACCGCAGGGCGCTCTCGGCGATCCGCGTCGTTCCCAGCACCTCGACGTCGGTGCGGATCAGCGTTCCGGTGTCGTTCGGCTGGTCCTCCTTGTGCGCGACCAGCACCTTGGTGACCGCGGTCGGCGGCGGTGGCATCAGGACCGCCACGGCCGCGCCGGCCAGCAGTCCGAGGAGTGCCATGGCGCACCACAGGCGGCGGCGTCTGCGGACGGCGACGACCAGTGCGTGCAGGTCGAGGAGCGGGGTGGTGGCCGACGACTCCGGTGTCGTGCTCGTCGTCACGCTGAACCCCCCGTCGCGTGGCCGCGTACCGCCAGGGCCAGAGTCGCCTCGTCCGCGGGACGTGCGGCCGTCCTGGTGGGCCGGGTCCGGACCAGGCCGGCGACGACGATGCCGACGACCTCGTGCCCGCCGTCCGCGCACGCCTCGGCGATGCCGGCGAGCTCCTCCGCGGTCCAGCTCCCCGCGCTCAGGACGACCAGGGCGCCGGACTCGGTGTCGCGGTCCGGTACGACCGGCCGGTCCACCGGGACCCGCACCACCCGCAGCTGCGGGTCGCTCTTGGCCTCGGCGGCGAGCTGTTCGGCGGCCCTGCGCCCGATCTCGTCGCCGTCCGGTACGACGGCCAGCAGACGCCGTGGAGAAGGAAGCCGGGTCCGCAGCCGGGCGCACACCCGGCGGTAGCGGATCCGCCGGCCCGCCTCGTCGCCGGATGCCTGCGGGGCCGGGAGGTCCCACCGGGGGTCGATGCCGAGGAGCCGGCGGATCCGGGCCCGTGGGCCGCGGTCCTCCGGCCGGTGCCTGCCCCGCCGTTCGTCGGGCACGTCGACGGTGCCGAGGAGCGCCGAGCCCAGTGCCGCGGCGATCTCCGGCTCGGTGCGCAGCCGGCGGTTCGCCCGTGCGGCGACGAGATGGCCGATGACCGCGAGCAGGAAGAACAACAGTGCCCCGGCGACGACGAGCTGCACCCTGGTCGGCGGAGCCTCGCCGGTCGGGCGGGCAGCCGGCCCCATGACGACCATGCCGGCCACGGTGTTCGCCGGGTCGGCCTGCTCGAGCTTCGTCATGGCCTCCTCCAGCGACGTGCGCAGCTTCTCCAGCTCGGTGCGGACCTGCACGCTCTCCACGGTCTGTCCCGGGTCGGCCGCGTCGGCCAGTTCGCTGATGCGGCGGTTGGTCTCCTCGACCTTCTTCCGCAGCGCCCCGGGCCCGGTGGCCGCCTTGGCGTCGGTGCCGCCGCCCGCGATCCGCGCCGCGAACTTCACGAACTGGTCGGCCACCTGGTCGGCCAGCCGCTGCGCGCGCTCCGGGGTGTCGGCCGTGCCCGAGATCTTGATGATGTTGCCGTCGGCGGCCTTGGCGGCCACCTGGTCCCGCAGCTCCGTGCCGCTGACACCGGGCCAGCCGAGCGCGTCCGCGGCGCGGTCGACCACCGTCGAACTGGTCGCGATGTCCACCTGGGTGAGCAGTTCGCGTTCTTCCCACTGTCCGGGCAGCAGGACCGAGGCCGACGTCGTGTACCGCGGCGGGAACAGCAGGGAGGCGCCGTAGCCGGCGAGCGCTCCCACCAGGGCGAGGACGGCGAGGAGCCGCCAGCGCCGGCGGAACACCCGTCCGATCGTGACCAGGCGTATCGTGTCGTCGCTCAACGTCGCGGCCTCTTCCCTGCCCGGACCGGACCGCCCGCCGACACCGGAGCGCGGTCACGGCAGGCAGCGGCGTAGGCGGCGAGCAGCGACGCCTGCGAGTTCCGCCAGGAGAGCGGCCCGCTGATCCGCTCCTGGCCGAGCTTGCCCATCCGGGTCCGCTGCTCCGGATCGTCCAGCAGCAGCGCGATGAGCCCCGCGAACTCGGTCTCGTCGTTGGCGCGCGCGTAGACGGCGGCGTCACCGGCGGAGACCCGCGCCTCGCGGAGGTCGAACGAGACGATGGGCCGGCCCATCACCATGTACTCCAGGACCTTGTTCATGGTGGACACGTCGTTGAGCGGATTGAGCGGGTCGGGGGAGAGGCACACGTCCGCGGTGGACAGGTAGCGCACCAGGTCGGCGTCCGGAACGCGCCCGGTGAACTCCACCTGCTCCGCGAGCCCGAGCCGCCTCGACAGTTCCACCATCGCGTCGAAGGTGTCGCCGGCACCGACGAACACCGCGTGCCAGTCGGTCCGCCCGAGCTCGTCGCGCAGCTTCGCGAGGGCCCGCAGGGCGTAGTCGACGCCGTCCTGCGGGCCCATGACGCCCAGGTAGCACAGCAGATGAGGCTTGCCGCGCTTCAGCTCCGGCTCGGGCGGTACCGGCCGGAACCGCTCGGTGTCGGGCGCGCTGCGCACCACGAAGACGTCCTGCGGACGCCGGCCGCCACGGCGCAGCGCGACACCCCGGTAGCTCTCGTTCGTGGCGAGAACGACGTCCGCGGCCCGGTAGGTCAGCCGTTCCAGCGCGCACACGGCGCGGTAGAGCAGGTCCTTGCCGCGGTCGAACCGGGAGAGGTACAGCTCGGGCACCAGGTCGTGCTGGTCGAACACGAACCGCGCGCCGCGCCGCTTCAGCCACAGTGCCGGCAGGAACAGCAGGTCGGGCGGGTTGCAGGCGTGGACCACGTCGACCGGGCCGACCTTGCGGGCCAGCCGGAGCGTGTGCCACAGCGCCGATCCGTACTCCCGCAGGTAGCCGGCCGGTCCTCCGGTGGCGGCGCGCAACGGGTAGCGGTGGATGCGCACCCCGTCGATCTCCGCCTCCGGCTCCGTGTCCCGCTTGGTCCCCCGGGGGCAGATGACGTGCACCTCCCAGCCGGCGTCGCGCAGCGTCGTGCACTCCTGCCACACGCGCCGGTCGAACGGCACGGACAGGTTCTCCACCAGGACCAGCGCGCGCCGGGCCGGCCCGGCGCCGCCCGTCATGTCACCAGGCAAGGCCCACGTACCCCGGTTCGGCCCGGCGCGCCTCGGCGTCGGGGAGGCGGACGAGGTCGACGAGCACCGGTCCGTCGCCCTGGGGCAGGGCCGACAGCACGGCCGGGTCCCTGGTGCCGACCAGGCACACCTCGGCGTGCTCCAGCACCTCGCCGACGGAGTCCGCGAGCAGTTGCGCGAGGTGCGGCAGCCGGTTCTCGATGTACTCCCGGTTCGCGCCGATCAGCCGGGAGAGGTTCACGTTGGCGTCGTAGATCCGCAGGTCGTACCCCTTGCCGAAGAGCCTCTCCGCCAGCTCGACGAGCGGGCTCTCGCGCAGGTCGTCGGTGCCGGGTTTGAAGGAGAGCCCGAACATGCCTATGCGTCTTCTGCCGGTCCGCTCGACCAGGTCCACCGCGCGTTGCAGATGGTCGGAGTTGGAGGGCAGCACGTGGGCGAGGATGGGCACCGAGACGTCGGCCCGCTGCGCCGCGTGCACCAGGCTGCGCAGGTCCTTGGGCAGGCAGGAGCCGCCGAAGGCGAAGCCGGGCCGCAGGTAGGCGGGGCTGATGTTCAGCTTGCGGTCGGCCAGGAAGACGTCCATCACCTGGTGCGAGTCGACCCCGAGCGCCTGGCACACCGCGCCCAGTTCGTTCGCGAAGCCGATCTTGAGGCCGTGGAACGCGTTGTCCGCGTACTTGATCGCCTCGGCCGTCGGGACCGGCACCCGGAACACCTCGCCGGGCAGGCCGTCGTACAGCGCCGTCACCGTGTCGCCGCTCGCCGGGTCCAGCTCGCCGATGACGGTCTTGGGCGGGTCGAAGAAGTCCCGCACGCTCGTGCCCTCGCGCAGGAACTCCGGGTTGACCGCGACCCCGACGTCCACGCCGGCCGTACCGCCGACGTACTTCTCCAGGATCGGCACCAGCAGGTTCAGGCAGGTGCCCGGGAGCATGGTGCTGCGGAAGACGACGGTGTGCCGCCCGCCGCGCTCGGCCAGCGCCGCGCCGATCTGCTCGGTGACCCGCTCCAGATACGTGGTGCACAGACTGCCGTTGGGCTCCGACGGCGTCCCCACGCAGACCAGCGACACCTCGCTGTCCGCGACCGCCTCGCGGACGTCGGCGGTGGCGCGCAACGCCCCCGTCCGCACGACCTCGGCGGTGAGCTCGCCGATCCGCTCCTCGACCACCGGGGCCTTGCCGTCGTTGACCAGGTCGACCTTCACCTGGTTGACGTCCACCCCGATGACCTCGTGACCCATGCTGGCCAGGCACGCGGCCGACACGCAGCCCACGTAGCCGAGCCCGAAAACGCTGACTCTCATGACCCGTTCCTCCCCCCAGGCAGGCCTGGTGGCCTGCGGTCCGCGCGTCCGGCCGGACGACGGCCCCCGCACATCAGTAGGCGCCCTGCCCGTAGAGCACCGCACGCAGCGTCTTCCACAAGATCACTGTGTCCAGGGCGAGCGACCAGTCCTCCACGTACCGCAGGTCCAGACGGACCGCTTCCTCCCACGACAGGTCGCTGCGCCCGCTGATCTGCCACAGGCCGGTGAGTCCGGGCTTGACCAGCAGCCGACGCCGGATGTCCGGGTCGTACGCGGCGCACTCCTCCGGCAGCGGAGGCCGCGGACCGACGAGCGACATCGAGCCGGTGAGCACGTTGAACAGCTGCGGCAGCTCGTCGAGCGAGTACCGGCGCAGCACGGTTCCGACCCGGGTCACGCGCGGATCCCGGCGCAGCTTGAACAGCGGGCCGGCACCCTCGTTGCGGTGGGCCAGCTGGGCACGCGCCCCGTCGGCCCCGACCACCATGGTGCGGAACTTGTACATGGTGAACTCGTGGCCGTCCTTGCCGACCCTGCGCTGGCGGTAGAACGCCCCGCCCCGGCTGTCCGCCACCACGAGCAGCCCGACGAGCACCATCAGCGGTGCGAACAGCAGCAGCAGGAGCGCCGCGCCCATCCGGTCGACGACGCCCTTGACCGCCCGGCGGCCACCGGTGAAGGCCGGCATGCTGACCCGCAGCAGCGGGATGCCGAGCACCGCGTCGACGTGCAGCCGGGGACCGGCCACCTCCATCAGCACGGGTGCCACGACCATCTCGGCGTCGCTGCCCTCGAGGTTCCAGGCCAGCCGCTGCAGCCGGGCCGGTGACCAGTGCGGGTCCGGTGTGACCGCGACGACACGGTAGCCGTCGTGGTGGACGTGCTTGGCGACGTCCGCGAGTTGGCCGACGACCGGCACCCCGTCCAGTTCGTCACCGTCGAGACCGAGACCGTCCGTCGTGCACACCGCGTCCACGCGCCAGCCGAGGTGCGGGAACTTGCGGGTCCGGGTGATCAGGTCGCGCACGGTGGCCACGCTCCCGGCGGCGAGCACCGGCCGCAGGCACTGTCCCTCCTTGCGCTGTTTGTGCAGCCACAGGCGCAGCAGGTACCGCGCGGTCATGGTGACGAGCGCGATCGCGGGGACCGCGACGAAGATCCAGAGCTTGATGTTGCGTGAGGTGAGGGCTATCCCGCCGAGCGCGAGGACGACGGTCGCCGTGAACAGTGAGCGTCCGAGCCGCCGGAACTCCTCGGCTCCCTGGCCGAGCACGGCCGGAGCCCATGCCCGGCTCACCGCGAGCGCGCCGAGCACCAGCAGTTCGGTGCCGAAGGCGAGTATCCCCCACTTCTCATGCCAGTTGGCCGCGTCGCGGGCCCCGAAGAAGTTGCCGATCGCCGCCACCACGAAGGCCGTGGCCACGGTGTCGCTGATGATCACGGTACGGCGGTACCGCTGCTCCCAGTCGGTTGTGGGCCGGCTGGCCGCCCCGTTCGCCAGACGCTCGCGCGCAGACGGAAACGGGCTGACAAGTCCCCCTTGCCGCACAGAACCCCCCCAGGTCCCAGTGGTTCGACGTGTTCGCCCAACACTGTTCGTCCCCCTCGGGAGGCCCCCGCCCCCCGACTGTTCCTCCCCCGGGGGCCCCCGCCCCCGCGCATGCCGTCCCGGCTGTTCCGGAACCCCCGGTGCTCCCCGCACCTCAAGGCCCCGTCTCGGGCTCCAAGAATTGATCATCAATACGTCCGGCACAGGGGACGCGACTGCCGGCTTTCCGTTGCGCCGGAATTGAAGATCATTAATTGGTCGCCAAGTGTCCGAACAGCTGAAGCACGGTCAATCTAGACCATCGGGACCGATCTGAAGAGAGGATGTGTGGAATTTGTGCTCAGGCTTTTGGGGCTCGGTCCACCGCCCGGTGACCGCCCATGGGTGCCTTTGCGCCAGCGCGCGCCCAGCGGCTCATCCAACCCCACAAGCGGCTTCCATGCGACGTGGTCGTACGGGCAAAGGGCCGGTGACCTGCTACTTCTCTCGGTTGCTTGGGGAGGTGGATGCCGCGCCGATCAGGGCGCCGGACGTCATGAATGCCGCCGGGCGCCCGCACGGCGGGCGGCCGGCGTGATCGAAACCGGCACCGCCCGGTATGGCCGGTCTTCACTGGTTCCCGGCAAACCCGCACACCACTTCAGGAACAGAGGTTCCTGTGTTCGCGCGTTTGTTCGCGCTGTGCGCATCCCCGGATTCCCGGATCGCTGGGTTCTTTCCGTGGAACGGATTTCCGCGCCGTACCGCCGGTGGCCCGCCGTACCGCCGCGTCCCGCCGCGCCGGAGGGACGCGGCGGGACCCGGGTGTCGCTCAGCCCTCGGCCGGACGCGCCGTGCGGCCCTCGAAAGCCGCCAGGATGCGCTCCGCCGCCAGCGTGGCCGTCAACCGGCCCTCCCTGACCTGCTGTTCGAGGTCCGGTGCCGTCGCGCGGACCGCCGGGTCGGCGTGCAGACGGCCGAGGAGTTCGTCGCGGACCATCGCCCAGGTCCAGCCGACCTGCTGGTCCCGGCGCTTGGCGGCCAGCCGGCCGGTGGAGTCGAGCAGGGCGCGGTGCTGCTCCAGACGTTCCCAGACCGTGTCGAGGCCGGCCGACTCGCGGGCGCTGCAGTGCAGCACCGGCGGGGCCCAGAAGGCGTCCTTGCCGTGCATCAGGCGCAGCGCGCCCGCCAGCTCCCGAGCCGCCGCCCGCGCGTCGCGCTCGTGCGGGCCGTCCGCCTTGTTGACGGCGATCACGTCGGCCAGCTCCAGGACGCCCTTCTTGATGCCCTGCAACTGGTCACCGGTGCGGGCCAGCGTCAGCAGCAGGAAGGAGTCGACCATCTCGGCGACCGTGGTCTCGGACTGGCCGACGCCGACGGTCTCGACCAGGATCACGTCGTAGCCCGCCGCCTCCATCACCACCATCGACTCCCGGGTGGCCTTCGCGACCCCGCCCAGCGTGCCCGCGCTGGGGGAGGGGCGGACGAAGGCCGCCGGATCGACCGCCAGGCGCTCCATCCTGGTCTTGTCGCCCAGGATGGAGCCGCCCGTGCGGGTGGAGGACGGGTCGACGGCCAGGACCGCCACCCGGTGGCCCAGCGAGGTCAGCATCGTGCCGAACGCGTCGATGAACGTCGACTTGCCGACCCCCGGCACCCCGCTGACGCCGATCCGCCGCGCCCGCCCGCTGTGCGGCAGCAGTTCGGTGAGCAACTGCTGTGCCAGCGCCCGGTGCTGCGGCCGGGTGGACTCGACGAGCGTGATGGCGCGGGCCACCAGGGCCCGCTTCCCGTCCAGCACACCCTTCACATAGGTGTCCAGATCGATCGCGGCCATCGCGGCCCTACAGCTCGTGGCCGAGGTCGGCCGACAGGCGCTTGACCAGGTCGTGGGCGGCGTCCGGGATCACGGTCCCCGGCAGGAACACCTCCGCCGCGCCCATCTCCCGCAGGGCCGGCACGTCCTGCGGCGGGATCACCCCGCCGACCACGATCATGATGTCCTCGCGGCCCTCCTCGGCGAGCCTCTCGCGCAACGCCGGGACGAGCGTGAGGTGACCGGCGGCCAGCGAGGAGACCCCGACCACGTGCACGTCCGCCTCGACGGCCTGCCGGGCGACCTCCTCCGGCGTCTGGAACAGCGGGCCGACGTCGACGTCGAAGCCGAGGTCGGCGAAGGCGGTCGCGATCACCTTCTGGCCGCGGTCGTGGCCGTCCTGGCCCATCTTGGCGACCAGGATGCGCGGCCTGCGCCCCTCGGCCTCCTCGAACGCGTCCACCAGCGCCCGGGTGCGGTCCACGGACGGGGACTGGCCTGCTTCGTTGCGGTACACGCCGGAAATCGTACGGATCTGGCTCGCGTGCCGTCCGTACACCTTCTCCAGGGCGTCGGAGATCTCACCGACCGTCGCCTTGGCGCGGGCCGCGCGCACGGCCAGCTCCAGCAGGTTCTCCGTGCCGTCGGCCGCCCGGGTGAGCGCGTCCAGGGCGTCCCGGCAGGCCCGCTCGTCCCGCTCCGCCCGCAGCCGGCGCAGCTTCTCGATCTGCTGCGCCCGCACGGAGGAGTTGTCGACCTTGAGGACCTCGATCCGCTCGTCGCTGTCGACGCGGTACTTGTTGACGCCGATCACCGGCTGCCGCCCGGAGTCGATGCGGGCCTGGGTGCGGGCCGCCGCCTCCTCCACGCGCAGCTTGGGGATGCCGGCGTCGATGGCCTGCGCCATGCCGCCCGCCTGCTCGACCTCCTGGATGTGCGCCCACGCCTTGCGGGCGAGGTCGTACGTCAGCCGCTCCACGTAGGCACTGCCGCCCCACGGGTCGATGACCCGGGTGGTGCCCGACTCCTGCTGGATGAGCAGCTGGGTGTTGCGGGCGATGCGCGCCGAGAAGTCGGTCGGCAGCGCCAGGGCCTCGTCGAGGGCGTTGGTGTGCAGCGACTGGGTGTGCCCCTGGGTCGCCGCCATCGCCTCCACGGCCGTGCGCGTGACGTTGTTGAACACGTCCTGCGCGGTCAGCGACCAGCCCGAGGTCTGCGAATGGGTGCGCAGCGAGAGGGACTTGGCGTTCTTCGGGTCGAACTGCCGCACCAGCTTGGCCCACAGCAGCCGGGCCGCGCGCAGCTTGGCGATCTCCATGAAGAAGTTCATGCCGATCGCCCAGAAGAAGGACAGCCGGGGCGCGAACGCGTCGACGTCCAGGCCCGCCTCCCGGCCCGCGCGGATGTACTCGACCCCGTCCGCGAGCGTGTACGCCAGCTCCAGGTCGGCCGTCGCGCCGGCCTCCTGGATGTGGTAGCCGGAGATGGAGATGGAGTTGTAGCGGGGCATCCGCTGCGAGGTGTACGCGAAGATGTCGGAGATGATCCGCATCGACGGCTTCGGCGGGTAGATGTAGGTGTTGCGGACCATGAACTCCTTCAGAATGTCGTTCTGAATGGTCCCGGCCAGCTTCTCGGGCGGTACGCCCTGTTCCTCCGCCGCCACGATGTACAGCGCCAGCACCGGCAGCACGGCGCCGTTCATCGTCATCGACACCGTCATCCGGTCCAGCGGGATGCCGTCGAAGAGCCGGCGCATGTCGTAGATCGAGTCGATGGCCACGCCCGCCATGCCGACGTCACCGGTCACGCGCGGGTGGTCGCTGTCGTAGCCCCGGTGCGTGGGCAGGTCGAAGGCGACCGACAGCCCCTTCTGACCGGCCGCCAGATTGCGCCGGTAGAAGGCGTTGGACTCCTCGGCGGTGGAGAAGCCCGCGTACTGGCGGATCGTCCAGGGCTGGTTGACGTACATCGTCGGGTACGGGCCGCGCAGGTACGGCGCGATGCCCGGGTAGGTGCCCAGGAAGTCCAGGCCCTCCAGGTCACGGCCGGTGTACAGCGGCTTGACCCCGATGCCCTCCGGGGTCTCCCACAGCGGCTCCGTGCCCCCGGTGGCCCGCTTCAGGGCCTCGCGCCACTCGCCCTCGGTGGCGTCGGCGGCCGGGGTCCCCAGCTCGATGCCGGAGAAGTCGGGGATTCCCATCAGGACACTCCCATGCGGTCGAGGGTCGCGGACAGGACGTCCACGGCGTCACAGCCCGCGAAGACGTACGAGTCGATGCCGGCGTAGTCGCCCCGGCCCGCCAGGAAGACATGCCGGGCACCGGCCGCGCGCAGCGCCTGCGCGGTCTGTTCGGCCTGTTCGGCGTAGAGCGCGTCGGTGGAGCACAGCACGGCCTCGGTGGCGCCGCTGTCCTCGAAGCGGCCCTCGGCGACCGGCTCGATGCCGCCGGCCTGGAAGAGGTTGGCGGCGAAGGTCGAGCGGGCGGTGTACTCGGCGGCGGAGCCGATCGTGGCGAGGAAGATCCGCGGCCGGGCGCCGGTCGCCGCCAGATGGGCGTCGGAGCGGGCGCGCAGCTCCTCGAACGCCTCGTCGCGGCGCACGCGCGGCAGTCCGCCGGACGGCGGCTCGGGCGCGGGCGCGCGCTCCACCGGCTTCTCCGCCAGCAGCGGGAACTCGCTGACCCCGGTGATGGGTTCGCGCCGCTTGGCGAGCCGCTTGGAGCGCTCGGCCCAGGTCGTCGCCAGGTCGGTGCGCAGCCGGCCGGAGCGCAGGACGGCCGCCTGGCCGCCGTCGCGCTCGACCGACCGGAAGAACTCCCAGGCGGCCTCGGCGAGTTCGTCGGTCAGCCGCTCGACGTACCAGGAGCCTCCGGCCGGGTCGATGACCCGGGCCAGGTGGGACTCCTCGATCAGGATGGAGGAGGTGTTGCGGGCGATCCGGCGCGCGAACGCGTCCGGGAGGCCGAGCGCGTGGTCGAACGGCAGCACGGTCACGGAGTCCGCCCCGCCCACCCCCGCGGCGAGCGTCGCGACCGTCGTGCGGAGCATGTTCACCCAGGGGTCGCGGCGGGTCATCATCACCGGCGACGTCACCACGTGCTGCACCTGCGCGCCCACTGCCGGCGCCCCGCACACCTCGGCGACCCGCGCCCACAGCCGGCGCGCGGCGCGCAGCTTGGCGATGGTCAGGAACTGGTCGGCGGTGGCCGCGTAGCGGAACTCCAGCTGGGCGGCGGCCTGGTCGACGCCGAGCCCGGCCTCGGTCAGCTCCCGCAGGTAGGCCACGCCGGTGGCCAGCGAGGCGCCCAGCTCCTGCGCGGCCGAGCCGCCCGCCTCGTGGTAGGGCAGCGCGTCCACGGTCAGCGCGCGCAGGCCCGGGTACCGCTCGGCGCAGCGGACGGCCAGGGCGGCGAAGGGGGCGAAGTCCAGTGCGGTGCCGGTGCGGGCCTCGTACCCGAGCGGGTCGCCGCCCAGGTTGCCGCGGGCGGCCTCGGGGTCCACGCCCTTGTCCTCGTACAGCCGCAGCAGCGCCTCGGCGGCGGCCTCGGTGTCGCGGCCCGCGTCCAGGGCGACCGGTGCCAGATCGAGGTAGACGCCGTCGAGGGCGCGGCCCAGCGCGGGGACCGGGATGCCGCCCTCGCCCAGCACCAGCCACAGGGAGGTGCCGCCGTTCTCCAGGTCGGCGAGCACGGCGTCGGCCGGGTTGCCGGCGAGTGCCGTGTGCCGCTGCCGCACGTCCCAGCCGCTCGTGCTGGTGCCCTCCGGGCGGCTGCCCCGCACGAAGGGGGCGAAGCCCGGCAGGCCGGGGTCGGGCGCGCTGTCGCGCGCGGTGTACAGGGGCCGGGTGCGCAGCCCGTCCTCCAGCGTCGTGGACAGGGCGTCCTCGGCTGCCGCGCCGGTCAGTTCCTTGCCCGACTTGCGCAGGACGCCCTCGACCAGGCGTTGCCACTGCTCATGTGTCGCGTCAGGGAACTCGGCGGCCAGTGAGAGCCCGTCGTCAGGCAGGACCGTCATGGCTCGGATGCTAGGGCAGGCCGCCGGAGCCAGGGCGGAGCACGGGCTGTGAGGTTTCTCTTCTTGCGGTGGTGATCTGTGTCTCTCCGTGCCCGGCGGCTCAGTGGGTCCCGGTCTCCAGGTCGGGGACGAGGGCGCTCATGGCCGCTCGCTGCTCGGGGCCCATGGAGTCGGCGAGGGCCTGGCGGACGGTGCCGGCGAGCAGGGCGGAGGTCTCGCGCAGCAGGTCGCGGGCCTTGTCGGTGAGGGCGACCTGCACGCCCCGCTTGTCGCCGCACACGGACGTGCGGCTGACGAGACCGGCCCGCTGGAGGCAGGCGATCTGATAGGTGAGGCGGGTCTTGGGGCGGCCGAGGAGATCGGCCACCTGGGTCATCCGCAGTCCGGTGCGCGGCTGCTCCGCCAGCAGGCACAGGATCAGGAACTCGTCGTGGGAGACGTCCAGGGTCTCCTTCACCGCCGACCGCAGCCGCTGCTCCACGGCGCCCGTCGCGGCCAGCAGGAGCATCCAGGCGCGCAGCTCGCCCGGGAGCAGCCCGTCCCCGTGCGCGAGGGGACAGGAGGGCTGGTCGGCGGTGTGCACGTCGGAGGCGGACATGGGTCGAGTCTACCTGTTGTCCAAATTTGTACGAGAACACTCGCCTGCTGTTGTTCAAATTTGGATGAGGGGCTAGCGTGAGGCCCAGTCATCCAAATTTGAATCACCTGGAGTACGACATGACCGTCGCCGTGGAAACAGGTCTGTGGCAGCTCGACCCGACCGCGTCCACCGTGGGCCTGCGGCACAAGACCCTGTGGGGCCTGGTCACCGTGAAGGGCGCCTTCACCGGCGTCGGCGGCACGGGCGAGGTCCGGCCCGACGGCTCGGCCACGGGCACCGTGACCCTGGACGCGGCCTCCCTCGACACGAAGAGCGCCAAGCGGGACGTCCACCTGCGGTCGGCCGACTTCTTCGACACCGACCGCCATCCGGAGATCACCTTCACCGTGCGCGGCGCCGACCGGCTCGACGGCGACACGGTCCGGGTCACCGGACAGCTCACCGTCCGGGGCGTCGGCCGGCCGCTGTCCCTCACCGCCCGCCTGACCGACGTGAGCGCCGACGCGCTGACCCTGGAGACGGAGTTCGGCGTGGACCGCGAGCAGTTCGGCATGGGCTGGAACCAGCTCGGCATGATGCGCGGCCTGACCACGGTCACGGCCGCGCTCCGCTTCACCCGCGCCGCGGACTGAGGCCCAGCTCCGCCCGGGGCACGTCCCGGGTGGACAGCGTCTGCGGGTCCGCCGTGAAGGCGCGCAGCCGGTACCGGGTGCCGGGTTTCGCCGGCGCCCGGACGTCGCCGGACGGCGCCCACAGTTCGACGGTCGCCGTGCGGTGCGCGGGAATCGTCGCCGGGCCGCGCATCAGCGACCAGTAACGGCCCATGCCCTGGCCGGCGCTGAGCATGTAGTGCGGGGTGAGCGCGGTGCCGCCCGTGTTGGTGACCCGCAGGGTCAGCCGGGACAGGGTCCGTGCCGGCGTCCGCCGGACCGCCGTGACGTCCATCCGCAGCGGCGGCGCCCCCGTCGCCGCCAGGGCCGCGCTCACCAGCGCGGGTGCGATCAGCGCGCCGGCGGCCACGGCCAGTGCCGCCCGGCGGCGCGGGCCGGTGAACGGGCGGGGCCGCGGCTGCCAGGCGTGGGCGAACTCCGGCAGCGGCGCGGTCACCGCCGCCGCCAGCCACAACGGGGTCATCATCAGGTAGTAGCCGTCCTGCGACCGGGTCGCCAGGTAGAACGCGCACCAGGGCAGTACGGTCGCGGCCGGTCCGAGCCGCCGGACGAACAGCACGAACACCGCCAGCAGGGCGGCGGCGAGCAGCATGCTCGCCCGGCCGTACCAGTCGAGGCGGTCGCTGCCGTGGGTGAAGTACAGCGAGACGTCGACCAGTCCCTGGCCGTGCAGCACCGCGCCCTGGGTCAGCGGCAGGGCGATGCCCCGCAGCCACCGGCCGGGCTCGCTCACGACGAAGTACACGTTGATCAGCAGCCAGGTGAGCACCGCGGTCCCCGTGATCCGCAGCACCACCCACGCCGCCGCCCGGCCGCCCAGCTCCCCGCGCCGCACGGCGTAGATCCCGGCCAGCAGGAACGGCGTGACGAACCACGGCAGTTGCTGGGCGGCACACGCGGCACCGAGACACGCGGCCCGCGCGATCCCGGCCGCGCCCAGCCGGCCGCGCGCGCCGAGCCGGGGCCAGCGCACCACCACCGGCAGCAGCAGGACCAGGCCGATGATCGCCGGGTAGCCCTGGCGGGCGTAGCTCGGCAGGAAGCCGAAGCCGAGACAGACCATCGTCGCCGCCGAGCGCCAGGGCACCGGGAGCAGCCGCCACAGCACCACCGCGCCCACGACCAGCGCGGCCGTCGCCGCCGCCGTCGCCGGGGCGCCGCCGGGACCCAGCCACAGCAGGGGCGCGGTGAGCAGCGGGGCCAGCGGGGGATAGCCGTAGGTGAAGTCGTATCCGCCGTCCATGGTCGGCGTCAGCGCGACGCCCTCGGCGTGGAACAGCCACGGCCAGGGCTGCTCGTACACCGGGTGCCCGGCGGCCAGTTCCCGCGCGGCCTGGGTGGTGAGGACCGCCTCGTCGCCGCCGCCGTGGTTCAGCGCCCAGGCGCACAGGGTGAGGGTGACCGCCGTCGCCAGCACCACCAGGTCCAGGCGGGCCAGCGAGCGCGTCCGGCGGACGGTGAGGGCGAGCACGCCGGTCACCAGGATCGAGGCGTAGCAGACCGAGATGACGCCCGCGAGGACCAGCTGGTGCGTCGCCGCCTGGGTCCACACCGAGCGCGTGCCGATGAACAGGCTCACGTCGGCGAGGAGCGTCAGTACGCGGTGCCACTGCGCGGGGCCGTCCGGCACCGCCGCGCGGGCCCCCGGATCGGCGGACACCACCGACGATGTCCGCCGTCCGGGTGTCACCTGCTGTGTCTCTGCCACGTGCACGGCACGCGACGCTAGCGGGGAGCGGTGAGCGAAGGCGCCCGGACCGATGAAGAGTCGGGTATGAGCCCGGTAAGAAGCGGGCGTATCCGTACATCTGACGCAGGGTGTGACGAGCGAGATACGGCCGGCCCGGTCGCGCACCGTGTCGTTGTTGGGCCGAACGGGTGACTTGGCGTAAGAATTGGCTGGTGCAGGCAATGAGTGCGAGTCAGGTCAGGGGGAGCCGGTGAGCCGTTACGACGTCACCGATGAACAGTGGGAAGGGCTCGCCCAGGTCGTGCCGCTGCGGGGCCGGGACGCCTGGCCGTCCGCGGTGGACCACCGCTCGCTGCCCGACGCCGAGACCGAGACGCGGCGCCGGTTCGTGGTCCTGCGCGTCAACGTCTTCGCGGACGCCCGGGAAGTCGCCGAGACCCTGATGGCCGGGGCGCCGGTGCTGCTCGACCTGTCCGGGGCGGAGGGCGACGTCGCCAAGCGCGTCCTCGACTTCAGCACGGGCGTCGTCTTCGGCCTGGGCAGCGGCATGCACCGCGTGGACCGCAACGTCTTCCTCCTCACCCCGCCCGGGACGGAGGTCAGCGGACTCATGGAGGGCGCGGCGATCTCAGGCGGCTGAGCCCCCACCGCCCCCGGCCCACGCCGTACGACGCCCTGCCGGGGCCGACGGGGTCGCGGGAGCCCGGCGGTGGGCGCCGGGGCGCACCGGCCCGGATCCAGACCGCCGAGCCGCTTGCCGCCACGGCCGGCCTGCTCGTCGGACAGGCCGTCGTGGCGCGGCAGGAGGGCGGCGTCGGCGGTGCCGCCGCCCGGATCGAGGGCCGTGGGCGCAGGCGATGGCCGCGGCGGTGGTGTGGTCCGCACGGGATGCCCGTTTGCGCCGGGTCCCCCGTTCGTAGGAACGTCCCGGCAGTGAAACGGTTCGGCGTACGGGCGGAGCCCTACGGTCCGCATATGGCCGTGCCCTCCGTGTCCGCTGAGCCGCCGGCGGCCGACGCGTCCGCCGCCGCGGTCCCCGCGCACTCCCGTCCGTCCCCGGACATCCGGTCCCGGATCACCGAACTGCGGCTGTCGGCCTTCGCCGGACACCGGCGGGCCGGGTTCCCGCTCGGCCCGGTCACCGTGTTCGCGGGGCCCAGCGGGACCGGCAAGACCACCGCGCTCGCCGCGTACGAGGCGCTGGCCCGGCTCGGGGGCGGCGCCCCGCTCGCCGAGGCGTTCCCGGACCCCGTCGCCTGCGTGCCGGAAAGGGCCCGCCCCGACGCCGGGGGCCGGCGGGGATTCCGGATCGGCTGCACCGCCGACGGCGCCGAGGGCCCGGTCCGGCTCGACCTCGCCGTGCAGGCCGAACCGTACCCGCGGATCGTGGGGGAGCGGCTGAGCGCGCGCGGGGTCGTCCTGCTGGAGACCGCCCTGCGCGACCCCGGACGCCGCACCGTCCAGGCCGCCTGGCACACCGCCGGCTCCGCCCCGGTCACCCGCGCCCCGCTCCCCGACGACCGCCTGGGCACCGCCCTGCTGCCGCTGCGCGTGGCCGGCAAGACGGACGGCCAGCGCCATGTGCTCGCCGCGGCCGAGCAGATGGTCGTCGCCCTGCGTTCCGTCTTCCCCTGCGACCCGCGCCCCGGACGGATGCGCGCCCCCGTCCCCACCGGCTCGGGCCGGCTGCTGCGCGGCTGCGGCAACCTCGCCGACGTACTGTGGCGCACGCGCGCGGAGTGCGGCCGGCGGCACGGCCTGCTGGTCGAGGCGCTGCGCGCGGGCTGCGCCGGGCGGGTGGCCGACCTGGTCGCCGAGCCGCTGGCCGACGGCACGGTACGGGCGCTGCTCGACCGCGGCGACGGTTTCCGCAGCGAACTCGCCCGGCTGGGCGACGGCGAACTGCGCTACCTCGCGCTCACGCTGGTGCTGCTGACCGGGCCCGGCGTGCTCGACGTGGACACCCCCGGCGAGGTGCCCGACGCGCTGCGGACCCTCACCGTCCTCGCCGACGGTTTCGACCGCGGCCTCGATCCGGGGCAGCGCCGGGAGTTGCTGCGGACGGCCGCGCGGATGGGGGAGCGGGGGCACATCCGCTGTGTGGCCGCGGTGAACGACGCGTCATGGGTCACGGGGACCCCAGGTGTCACGGTGGTACACCTGAACCCGTGACCGAACACCCCGATCCCGGCCTGGCCCGACTCCAGCGCCGACTGGCCGAGTTCGCCGCCGCGCGGAACTGGCAGCCCTACCACACGCCCAAGAATCTCGTCGCCGCCCTCTCGGTGGAGGCCTCCGAACTGGTCGAGATCTTCCAGTGGCTGACGCCCGAGGAGTCCGCCCGGGTGATGGACGACCCCGGGACGGCGCACCGCGTCAGGGACGAGGTCGCCGACGTCCTGGCCTATCTGCTCCAGCTCTGCGAGGTCCTCGGCGTCGATCCGCTCGCCGCGCTGGCCGCGAAGATCGACCGCAACGAAGTCCGGTTCCCGCTTCCCGGTGCCGGGGACGGCGGCCTGGACCGGGAACAGGGTCGGGGCCGAGGCCGGGGCCAACAACCGGAGGACTGAACTCCGTTATTACTCTGCGGAGTCGAATCGCCGGTCGAATCCGAATTGTTGTCCACAGATTTCGGTCTACCTCTGGCTTTTCGCCCTACGGACCCTCACGCTGGGTAGTGAACAAGGGAGTGCAGGTGGCCGTGTGAGGTGACGCGGCGGAGGGACGGGGGCACCCTATGGATGCGGTACGGCTCATTCTCACGAGCAGGCGGGCCCTGGCGGGCGGCGCCGACGCGGCGGAGATGATGGCGGAGGTCTGGCAGGCACAGGCCCTGGCGCAGGCGATCGGGAGCCGCCTCGCGGTCTCCGGCCCGCCGGAACTGCGCGGCGAGGCACTGGGCCTGACGGAGCTGGCGGGCCGGGGCTGCGGAGTCCTGGACCCGCCCGAACTCGACCCAGGCGATCTGCGCGCGGCCCAGCTCACCCGGCTGGACGACGCCCGCGAGACCCTGCTCTGCCTCGGCGGCCTGCTCGGCGAGGTCGGCATGGCCCTGGTCGGCATGGCCAGCGCCGCGGCCGACGAGACGACGTACTGGCAGTGCATGGAGGCGATCGACGCCGCCGACGAGTCCCGCGACCGCGTCCTGGAGATGCTGCGCAAGCTGGCGGCCCGGGAGGAGGTGCTGCCGGGCGACATCCAGGACAGCCCGTCGGGCGTCTGACCGGCGGCGGCGAGGGGTCACCGCGCGCGTCGCCGAGCCGCCCGTCTCATCGCGCCTCGTCGGCCGCACCCGGCGCCGGCGCCCCGGCCTGAAGGTCCGCCAGGGCCGACAGGTCCGCGTTCAGTGCCGCCATCAGCTCCTCCATCTGCTCCAGCAACCCCTTCGGCCGGCCGGCGGGGCCCTCCGGCTGGGGAACGGACTCTTCCGACATGACGGCCTCCTCGGCCCCCGGCCCGCCGGGGCCGGCGCGGTGACGCGCGACGGAAGCCACGGTCCGGCGCGGGCGCCGGACGGTCCGGCTCCGACGGCCCAACGATCACCACCGGGACCGGTCACCGGCCCGCGGCGGAGCCCGCGCGCGGGGTGGAGGAATTTCACCCGACCGGGGACCGCCGTGCCGGACGGTACCGGCGCGGTTGACGCGGGCGGCGCCGTGCAGGATAGATGTATGGACCTTCGAATCTTCACCGAGCCCCAGCAGGGGGCCACCTACGACACCCTGCTCACCGTGGCCAAGGCCACCGAGGACCTGGGCTTCGACGCCTTCTTCCGCTCCGACCACTACCTCCGCATGGGCAGCGTGGACGGCCTGCCCGGCCCGACCGACGCCTGGATCACCCTGGCCGGCCTCGCCCGCGAGACCAAGCGCATCCGTCTCGGCACACTGATGACCGCCGGCACGTTCCGTCTGCCCGGCGTCCTCGCCATCCAGGTCGCCCAGGTCGACCAGATGTCCGGCGGCCGGGTCGAACTCGGCCTCGGCGCGGGCTGGTTCGAGGAGGAGCACAAGGCGTACGGCATTCCCTTCCCGAAGGAGAAGTTCGCGCGGCTGGAGGAGCAGCTCGCGATCGTCACCGGGCTGTGGGCGACCGAGGCCGGCAAGACCTTCGACTTCCACGGCGCGTTCTACGACCTCACCGACTCGCCGGCGCTGCCCAAGCCCGCCCAGAAGAAGATCCCCGTGCTGATCGGCGGCCACGGCGCGACCCGGACCCCGCGGCTCGCCGCCCGGTACGCCGACGAGTTCAACATCCCGTTCGCCTCGGTCGAGGACAGCGAGCGGCAGTTCGGCCGGGTGCGGGCCGCGGCGGTGGAGGCGGGCCGCGACGCGGACGACCTGACGTACTCCAACGCGCTCGTCGTCTGCGTCGGCAGGAACGACCAGGAGGTGGCCCGCCGCGCCGCCGCGATCGGCCGTGAGGTGGACGAGCTGAAGGCCAACGGGCTGGCCGGTTCCCCGGCGGAGGTCGTCGACAAGATCGGCCGGTACGCCGAGATCGGTTCCCGGCGGATCTACCTCCAGGTGCTGGACCTCGGCGATCTGGACCACCTGGAGCTGATCTCCAGCCAGGTCGGATCCCAGCTGTCGTAGCCACGAGGCGACCCGACCCCGCCTCGGGACCGCCCCCGTGTCCGGTCCCGGCCCACGGGCCCGGTGTGTGACGAGCCTGTGACCGTCACCGTCCGGGACGGGCGCCGCTGACGGGATCAGCCGACGGACGACGACTCCGCGCTCGGCATCCTCTTCGGCTTCCTGCTCTTCCCGGCCGGCGCCCGGACTGGCGCCCGGACCTCGTGCGCCGGCCGGCGTGGACGGCGGGCGGGGCCGCGGTCGTCCTCTGTCTCCTGGGCGCGGGATCGGTCGCGTTCCCCGCGCACGCGTCCTCCTCGGCGCGGACTCCGCACCGGCCCAGGAGTGCCGGGACGGCTTCGCGCCCGGGGTGCTCGTCGGCCGGCGGGCCTCCTGGATGCCGCTCCGCTTCGACTGTGTCCTGGCCGACGGCAGCACCCGTCCCAGCGGTCCCGGCTACTTCCGGGCCGGCACGGGCGTCGCCGGTCTCGGCCTCGCCGCCGTGGCCCTCGGGACACTCGCCGGGGCGATCTCCGAGCGCCGGCCGGAGCCGGGCGGGCCGGTCACAGATCCCGGGTCAGCAGACGCTCGCCGTCCCGGGTGAGGACGAGCAGGTTCCAGGCGACGCCGGCGTCCCCGTCGTCGCCGTCCCACCACTCGGTGAACGCGTCGGCCAGGTCCGCCGCGTCCGCCGCGCGGTCGTGGGAAGCGGTGAGTTCAACGTCGTAGTCGTGGTCGCCGAGGTGGACCAGGACGACCCGGCCCGCCCCCGCCGCCGCGGCCCTCGCCCCGTGGTGCGCGGCCCAGGAACGGAAGCCGGCCAGCAGACCTGGGTCCGTCTCACGGTGGGTCAGGGCGCGCGCGGGACGCCGGTGCGGCGCGCCGGACACCCCGTGCCGGCAGCCGAGCACCCAGGCACCGCGGTCCCGTTCCACGACCTTGCGCGGGCGGGCCGTGAGGGAGCGGCGCACACAGCCGCCCCACACCACTTCCCGGACCGCCGCGCCCTTGCCGCCGGACTCGTGGATCTCCCTGCCGGTGGCCCAGCCGGCGTCGTAGGCGGCCGTCCGGGCCGGTGCGGTCGGGCGCGCGGCGGACGGCGGCCGCCGCGCGCCGGTGTCGCAGGACACCATGAGCAGCGCGAGCAGTCCCAGCGCCGCCGGCGCCCACGCCCGCCACCCGGCCCTCCGGTCGGTCAAGGGCACGGTGGGTCCTCCCCTCACGGTCCTGCCTGGTCCGTCCACAAGATGAGAGGGCCCTCGAGGCGGAAGGGTTGCCCGCGCGGCCCGGCGGACCGGCCCGACGCGGATACCGGGGGGACCCGTGGATCCCCCCGGGCCGGCTCAGCCCCGCTGGGTGAAGCCGTAGTCCAGGATCTTCGCCGCGTCCTTGAAACGCTGGTCCGCCGACGTGTCCGCGAGGATCGTGCCCACGACCGTCCTCGCACCACGGGTGGCCGCGAACACCAGGCAGAACTTCGCCTCCGGACCGGAGCCGGTCTTCACACCGAACGCGCCGCGGTAGGAGCTGAGCAGCTTGTTCGAGTTGTTCCACGGCTTCATGGCGTGCGTTCCGCCGCCGGGCCGGTACGACCGCATGTCGTCGTAGACCTTGGTGCCGACCACCTTCTTGAACGTCTTGTTCTTCAGCGCGGCCCCCGCCAGCCTGGCCAGGTCGCGCGGCGAGGAGTAGTTCTTCCCGTTGGACACCCCGTCGAAGGAGTCGAAGTGGGTGTTCTTCAGGCCCAGCTCCCGCGCCTTGGCGTTCATCTTGCCGATGAACGACTTGGTCCGCAGGGCGGTCGTCGAGCCCGTGCCGTAGGTGTCCGCGAGCGCGTAGGCCGCGTCGCAGCCCGAGGGGAGCAGCAGGCCGTACAGCAGGTCGCCCGTCGTCATCGAGTCGCCGAGGATCAGACTGGCGCTCGAGTAGCGCTGGACGTGCGTCACCGGGTCGATGACGTAGTCGGTGTACTCCTTCTTGATCTTCACCTTCTTCCCGAGGTCCACGTTCCGCTGTGACAGCACCACGAGCGCCGTCATGATCTTCGTCGTGGAGCCGGTCCGCAGCCGCCCGTCCGGCGCCTTGCCGAAGAGCTGCCTGCCGGTCGCCGGGTTCATGGCGTACGCGCCCTGCGCCGACACCTGCGGTGCCGCGGCGGCGGAGCGCTGGGCGGAGGCCGCGGCCGGAGCCGTGGCCGCTTGGGCGGGAGCGGTCGCGAGGACGCCCGCCCCGAGGACGGCACCGGCCGCCACGGCGACGGCGGCTCTCAGGCGTACCCGGGTTCCCTGGCCGTTGGTCATGGTTCCCCCTTCAGTCAGTGGTCAGTTGACGAGGGGTCACTCCATCAGACGCCGGGGCGGGGCGGCCATAACGGAGATCACATGGGCCTTCTGTGAACACCATGTGCCGGAACTGTGGCTTCCGTCACAGCGCACATGATCTCTGCCTGGTCATATGACCGCGTGCGTAAAATCCTCCCCCTCGCCCTCACCGGCCTGCTCGCCGTGTCGGCGTGCCAGTTCGTCGGCGACGACGACCCCGGCGACGAGGCCCACCGCCTCAACACCATGAAGTCGTTCCCGCTGAACGCCTACGTACCGGACGCGACGTCCCGCGACGGCAAGGCCGTCGGCACGGCACAGTGGATCCTCGCCAAGCGGTGCATGGTCCGGCTCGGGTTCACCGGCTTCAAGACGCTCGACATCAGGACCGTCGAGTCGACCTACCCGGTCCGGCAGGGCACCTTCGTGGGCGGCGGCAAGGTCGGGGACGACAGCCCGTACGGCGTGGACGACCCCGGCCTGGCCGCCGAGCACGGCTACCACAACGTGGTGCGGGACGAGTCCGCCGACCAGCCCATGGAGTGGCCCGCCGACCAGTACGCGGCCCTCACCGGCACGTTCGAGTCCGGTGACAGCCACCGGGCGCACGGCCACCCCATCCCCGCGAAGGGATGCATGGGCGAGGCCGTCCGGAAGATCTACGGCCCCGAACCCAAGCCGACGAAGATCGGCGGCGTGCGGCTCAGCGGCTACTACTCGCTCCCCGCGCAGTACTGGTACCAGGCGCACAAGCAGGCGCGGAAGGACCCCGCCTGGAAGAAGGCCGAGCGCGAGTGGTCCAGCTGCATGAAGGACAAGGGCTTCCGCTACTCCGACCCGGACCAGGCGTCCACCGACTCCGACTGGTTCCGCGGTGACAAGCCGTCGGAGAAGGAGAAGAAGACCGCCGCCGCGGACGCCCGGTGCAAGCTCGACACCGGCTTCATCCAGGCCGTGCACGCCCTCGAGAGCCGCGCGCAGAAGACCGCCATCAGCGAGAACAAGAAGGCGCTGGACGCACGGCTCGCCGACGACCGGCGGGCCATGGCGAAGGCGCGCAAGATCGTCGACGACGAGTCCTGAGCGGGGCGGGCCCGGCCGAGCGGAAAACCTGTGGTCAGCCAGGTTCCGGCCGGGGAGACTCGGCAGCATGTTCCTGACGATCTCCACCACCGGCACGGCCGGGAACCCGGCCACCGACCTCGGGTACCTGCTGCACAAGCACCCCGACAAGGCGCAGGCGTTCTCCACGTCGTACGGCACGGCGCACGTCTTCTACCCCGAGGCGGACGCCGAACGCTGCACGGCCGCCCTGCTGCTGGAGACCGACACGAGCGCACTGCTGCGCCGGGGCAGGGGCAAGGGCCGCGGCGGCGCCCCCGACGCGGCCCTCGCGCAGTACGTCAACGACCGCCCCTACGCGGCCTCCTCGCTCCTCGCCGTCGCGCTGAGCACCGTCTTCTCCAGCGCCCTGCGCGGTGTGTGCAACGCCCGCCCCGGGCGGGCGGCGGCCCCGCTGCCGCTGCGCGTCGAAGTCCCGGCGCTGCCCGCCCGCGGCGGAGCCGGCCTCGTACGACGGCTCTTCGAGCCGCTCGGCTGGACGGTCACCGCCGATCCCGTGCCGCTCGACACCGCGTTCCCGGAATGGGGCGACTCACGGTACGTCCGGCTGGTGCTGGAGTCGGAGCGGCTGACCCTCGCGGAGGCGCTGCGCCACCTGTACGTCCTGCTGCCGGTGCTGGACGACGCCAAGCACTACTGGGTCTCCGCCGACGAGGTCGACAAGCTGCTGCGCGCCGGTGAGGGCTGGCTGGCCGGCCACCCGGAGCAGCAGCTGATCACCAACCGTTATCTGTCCCGGCGCTGGTCGCTGACCCGGCAGGCACGCGAGCGGCTGGAGCTGGTGCGGCTGGCCGAGGCCGACGACAGCGAGGTCGAGGACATCGACAACGCCGTCGCGGAGGAGACCGAGGCGGAGGAGAAGCCGGCCCCGCTCGCCGAGCAGCGCCGGGCGGCGGTCCTCACCGCGCTGCACGCATCCGGTGCCGCACGCGTCCTCGACCTCGGCTGCGGCGAGGGCCAGTTGGTGCGGGCACTGCTCAAGGACACCCGGTTCACCGAGATCGTCGGCGTGGACGTGTCCGTACGGGCCCTGACCATCGCGGCGCGGCGGATCGGCCTCGACCGGATGGGGGAGCGGCAGGCGGCCCGCGTCCGGCTCGTCCAGGGCTCCCTCGCCTACACCGACAACCGGCTCAAGGGGTACGACGCCGCCGTGCTCAGCGAGGTGATCGAACACCTCGACCTGCCCCGGCTGCCCGCCCTGGAGTACGCGGTGTTCGGGCACGCGCGTCCCCGCACGGTCGTCGTGACCACCCCGAACGTCGAGTACAACGTCCGCTGGGAGAGCCTGCCCGCCGGACACGCCCGGCACGGCGACCACCGCTTCGAGTGGACCCGCGAGGAGTTCCGCGCGTGGGCGGCGACCGTGGCCGGACGCCACGGCTACGACGTCGAGTTCGTCCCCGTCGGCCCGGACGACGCCGAGGTCGGCCCGCCCACCCAGATGGCCGTGTTCCACCGTGACGACACCGAGAAGGAGGCGAAGGCCGCATGAGCGCGACCCGCGAGCCGGGACGGGAACTCCCCGTCACCGACCTCTCCCTCGTGGTCCTCGTCGGCGCCTCCGGCTCCGGCAAGTCCACGTTCGCCCGGCGGCACTTCAAGCCCACCGAGGTGATCTCCTCCGACTTCTGCCGCGGTCTGGTCGCCGACGACGAGAACGACCAGAGCGCCAGCCGGGACGCCTTCGACGTCCTGCACTACATCGCCGGCAAGCGGCTGGCCGCCGGCCGCCGCACCGTCGTGGACGCCACCAGCGTGCAGCAGGACGGCCGGCGTCAGCTGATCGAGCTGGCCAAGCGGTACGACGTGCTGCCCATCGCCATCGTCCTGGACGTGCCGGAGGAGGTGTGCGCCGAACGCAACGCGGCCCGCACCGACCGCGCCGACATGCCCCGCCGGGTCATCCAGCGGCACATCCGCGAACTGCGCCGCTCGCTGCGCCACCTGGAGCGCGAGGGCTTCCGCAAGGTGCACGTCCTGCGCGGGACGGAGGAGGTGGAGAACGCCACCGTCGTCACCGAGAGGCGCTACAACGACCTGACCCACCTCACCGGCCCCTTCGACATCATCGGCGACGTCCACGGCTGCTCCGCGGAACTGGAGGCGCTGCTGGCCGAGCTGGGGTACGCGGACGGGGCGCACCCCGAGGGCCGTACCGCCGTGTTCGTCGGCGACCTGGTCGACCGCGGTCCGGACAGCCCCGGCGTGCTGCGCCGGGTGATGTCCATGGTGAAGTCGGGCAACGCCCTGTGCGTCCCCGGCAACCACGAGAACAAGTACGGCCGCCACCTCAGGGGCCGCCGGGTCCAGCCCACCCACGGGCTCGCCGAGACCATCGCGCAGATGGAGGGCGAGAGCGAGGAGTTCCGGGCCGAGGTACGGGAGTTCATCGACGGACTGGTCAGCCACTACGTCCTGGACGGCGGCCGGCTCGTGGTCTGCCACGCCGGCCTGCCGGAGAGGTACCACGGCCGCACCTCCGGCCGGGTCCGCTCGCACGCCCTGTACGGGGAGACCACCGGCGAGACCGACGAGTTCGGGCTGCCGGTGCGCTACCCGTGGGCGGAGGACTACCGGGGCCGGGCCGCGGTGGTCTACGGTCACACACCCGTGCCCGAGGCCACCTGGCTCAACAACACCATCTGCCTGGACACCGGTGCCGTCTTCGGCGGCAAGCTGACCGCGCTGCGCTGGCCGGAGCGGGAACTGGTCGACGTACCGGCCGAGCGGGTCTGGTACGAGCCGGCGCGGCCCCTGCGCACCGAGGCGCCCGGCGGACAGGACGGCCGGCCACTGGACCTGGCGGACGTGCACGGCCGCCGGGCGGTGGAGACCCGGCACGCGGGCAGGGTGGCCGTCCGCGAGGAGAACGCCGCGGCGGCCCTCGAGGTCATGAGCCGCTTCGCGACCGACCCGCGCCTGCTGCCGTACCTGCCGCCGACCATGGCGCCGACGGCCACCTCGCGGGTCGACAGCTACCTGGAGCACCCCGAGGAGGCCTTCGCGCAGTACGCGCGGGACGGGGTCGCGCGGGTGGTGTGCGAGGAGAAGCACATGGGCTCCCGCGCGGTGGCCCTGGTCTGCCGGGACGCGGAGACCGCGCGCAAGCGGTTCGGTGTGGACGGCCCCACGGGGTCGCTCTACACCCGTACCGGGCGGCCGTTCCTCGACGACGCGGAGGCGACCGAGGAGATCCTCGGGCGGCTGCGCTCGGCGGTCGGGGACGCCGGCCTGTGGGACGAGCTGGACACCGACTGGCTGCTGCTGGACGCCGAGCTGATGCCCTGGTCGCTGAAGGCCACGGGGCTGCTGCGCGGGCAGTACGCGGCCGTCGGCGCCGCGTCCGGCGCGGTGTTCCCGGGCGCGCTCGCCGCTCTGGAGGCCGCGGCGGCGCGCGGTGCCGACGTGGGCGCCCTGCTCACCCGGCAGCGCGAACGCGCCGCCGACGCCCGGGCGTTCACCGCCGCCTACCGCCGCTACTGCTGGACCACCGAGGGCCTGGACGGGGTCCGGCTGGCCCCCTTCCAGCTCCTGGCCGTCCAGGGCCGCAGCCTCGCCGCGCTCCCGCACGACGAGCAACTGGCCCTGATCGACCGGCTGGTGGAGCACGACGGCACCGGACTGCTGCAGACCACCCGGCGGCTGTACGTCGACACCGGCGACCCGGAGTCGGTCCGCGCGGGCGTCGACTGGTGGCTGGAGATGACCGGCCGGGGCGGCGAGGGCATGGTCGTCAAGCCGGTCGAGGCGCTGGTCCGCACCCCCGAGGGGCGGCTGGTGCAGCCCGGCGTCAAGTGCCGGGGCCGTGAGTACCTGCGGATCATCTACGGTCCCGAGTACACCCGTCCGGAGAACCTGGCCCGGCTGCGGCAGCGGTTCCTGAACCACAAGCGGTCCCTGGCGCTGCGCGAGTACGCCCTCGGCCTGGAGGCCCTGGACCGGCTCGCCGGCGGGGAGCCGCTGTGGCGGGTGCACGAGGCGGTGTTCGGGGTGCTGGCGCTGGAGTCGGAGCCGGTGGACCCGCGGCTGTAGGCACCGCCGGGCACACCTCCTGACGGCACCGGCACACGCCTTCCCGGTGTGCCGGTCACACGACGCCCTTGTGCCGCGCGCACACCTGTCCATATGGTGGACAGCCGTGCGGCGCAAGGGCGTTGGCGTGCCCCGAGGGGAGTGACGAGCGTGGAGATCAAGAAGGTCGTGGTCCGCGAGGAGCAGCGGAGCACCACCCGCCGGCCGGCGATCCTGGAGAAGCGGCCGACCCGCTGAGCATGCGCGTCCACCTGGTCACGATGCCGTGGCACCCCCTCGACCTGCCCTCGCTGCAACTGGGCCTGCTCCAGCGGATCGTGCGGCGGGCCCGCCCCGGCGACGAGGTCGGCGAGTTCCACGGCTCGCTGCGCTGGGCGGAGTTCCTGCTGGAGAACTCCGGCGGCCGGCTCCGCCCGGGCGACTACGTCGAGGTCGGCAGCGACGCCATCTTCCACGGCCTCGGCGACTGGGTCTTCTCCGGCGTCCTGTACGACGACCCGGGCTGGGGCGAGGCCCGGCTGAAGGAGTACGCGGCCGACCGGGACGTCCCCGTCGGCACCGCGCTCGCGATGCGCCCGTACGCGGCCGGCTTCATCGACGCCTGCGCCGCCGAGATCCTTGCCGCCGGGCCGGACGTGGTCGGGTTCACCAGCACCTTCATGCAGAACGTGCCGTCCCTCGCCCTCGCCCGCGCACTCAAGCGAAGACACCCGGGGGTGACGGTCGTCCTCGGCGGCAGCAACTGCGACGGGCCGATGGGCCACGCCCTGCACCGCAACCACCCCTTCGTCGACCACGTCGTCCGCGGCGAGGCCGAGTACGCCTTCCCCGCGCTCCTGGACCACCTGGAAGCCCGGACCGCCCCGGCGGACGTCCCCGGACTGTGCTGGTGGGACGGCACGGTGTCCCGGGCCAACACGGAGACCCGGCGGACCGTGGCCCCGGCCGACATACCCTCGCCCGACTACGACCAGTGGCAGGCCGCGCTGGACGCCTCCCCGGTCCAGGAGCACATCCATCCGAAGCTCGTCGTGGAGGGCGCCCGGGGCTGCTGGTGGGGCGAGAAGCACCACTGCACCTTCTGCGGGCTGAACGGCACGGCCATGGCCTTCCGTGCCAAGCCGGGGGAGCGGCTGTGGACGGAGATCGACCGGCTGGTGCGCCGCCACCGCCTCCTCGACGTGGTCACCGTCGACAACATCATCGACATGGCCTACTTCCGCGACTTCCTGCCGCGCTTGGCCGGGAGCGGCTGGGACCTGCGGCTGCACTACGAGGTCAAGTCGAACCTCACCCCCGCGCAGCTCGCACTGCTCGGCGATGCCGGCGCCGTGCACATCCAGCCCGGCATCGAGAGCCTGGGCAGCCGCGTCCTGGACCTCATGGACAAGGGGGTCACCGGCGCCCGCAACGTCCGCACCCTGCGCGAGTGCGAGAACCACGCCCTGACCTGCTCCTGGAACCTGCTGTACGGCTTCCCCGGCGAGACCGCGGACGACTACACACCCGTCATCGACCAGCTGCCCGCGCTGGTCCACCTCCAGCCGCCGAGCGGCGCCCACCGCATCCAGCTGGAACGGTTCAGCCCGCACTTCACCGACCCCGGCCTCGGCTTCGGCGAGCGCCGCCCGGCCGCGATGTACCAGCACGTCTACGACCTTCCCGAGCACGAACTCGCCGACCTGGTCTACCTGTTCGACACCGAACCGGCGGGCATCGCAGGCCCGGTCGAGCGGCGGCTGAAGGAGGCGGTGGCCGACTGGCGGGCCGGGCACGCGGACTCCCGGCTGCTGTGCGAGGAGGACGGCGCGGAGCTGCTGGTGCACGACCGCCGCCACGGCCGCCCGCCCGCCACCCACCGCTTCACCGGCTGGCGGGCCGCGGCCCTGCGCCGGCTGGAGGAGGGCCGGACCGTTCCCGCGCTGCACCGCCTGCTCACCGCCGACGGCCACGACGTGCCGGCCCGGTCCCTGGACGCCTGGGTCGACCACGCGTTCTCCCTGGCCCTGCTGTTCCGCGACGGCACCACCTACGTCTCCCTGCCGACCCGGGGAGAGCCGGTCCGGCTGCCCGAGGGGGCCGCATGAGCGGGCTGACCGGGGAGGGCAGGACGAACGGGCCGGCCGGGGAGGACGCGGTGGAGGGGCTGCCCGGGCGCGTGCCGCACCGACGCACCGGGCGCCGGGTCGAGGTCGCCCAGCCCCTGGACATGAGCGGCACGGGCCGTGCGACGGCGGAGGCGGTACGGTTCCTGCGCGAGTGCCAGGGCCTGGGCCTCGGCGTGGACTGGCGGGCGACGGGCACACCGTCGTACGACCCCCGCCTGCTGCGCCACCTGCCTCCGCCCACCGAACTGCGCGCCGGTCCGGGGATGCTGGCGTCCTGGCGGGCGGGCCACGCCCACGGCACCCTCTACCACCGGCGCGGACCGGACTTCGTCACGGTCCTGGACCGCAGGGAGCGGGGCACGGCCGTCCGCCTGACCCTGGACCACCCCGCGCTGCACGCCACGTTCCTCCGGCTGCTGGAGCCCACGCCCGTCGCGGAGCTGGACCCCACCGAGCGGGAGGCGCTGGAGCTGCTCGCGGCCGAGCGGCTGGTCCTGACGGGCGGCGACTGGGCGGTGACCCTGCCCCCGCGCGTCCGGCGGTGGCCGGTGCCCTGCACCGCGATCTGAACCCCTGTCCGCCGCACGCCCCGCGCGTCGCGGATCGGAAGCGCATCGGAAGCGCGAATCCGGCGCCCGCCCGGCGGATGTCGGGCAGAGTGACTGTCGTCATACCGACGGAACAGCGAGATCCCGGCCGCCTGCCGGGAGTTGCGAGGACCCATGAACCACACCTACGAGCCGCCGAGCCTCTTACCCGCCGGCGGCAGGGAGCGGACGTACGCACTGCTCATCGGTGGTGTCCCCTTTCTGTTGATCCTCCTCATGGGCATCGCGTCCCACCTGGGCTCGGAGGACGGCGGCGGACCAGGGACGCCGTCCGTCTACGGCAGCGGCTACTCCGGAGGCTACTCGGACGGCTACTCCGGCGGTTCCGGCCCGTCGTCCCCGGACACGCCGGCACCGGACACCTCCACGGCGTACGAGACGCCGACCTGGTCGTCCACCGACGGCGCCGACCCCACGGACACCGCTTCCAGTCCGGCCGGCACCGAGAGCACCGAGGCGGCCGACAGCCCCGCCGGCACGGTGACCCGTTTCTTCGAGGCCATCAACGAGCGCGACTACCAGACCGCCTGGGAGCTGGGCGGCAAGAACCTCGACGCGTCCTACACCTCCTTCGTGTCGGGCTTCGCCACCACCGAGCGGGACGACGTCACGATCGAGTCCGTCCAGGGCGAGACGGTCTGGGTGGATCTCCTCGCCCGGCAGACCGACGGCACGCAGAAGTCGTACAGCGGCCGGTACACCGTGGTCGACGGTGTCATCACCGACGCCTCCATGAACCCCACCGGCTGAGCAGAGCGGAGCGAGAAGACAATGGCGAGCGACTTCCTCACCGTGCCCGCCCCGTCGCCGGAACCGGACCGGCCGTCCGCGGCCCGCCCGGCCGCGGACGCCACGAGCAACGCCACCCGGCTGCTGTGCGCGGGCACCTACCTCGACCCGGTCTACCGCGCGGGCGTCATCCGCGAGTTGCTGACCCACCGGTACCGGGTGGTGGCCCCGTCGTACGGCTACGACGCGGTGCCCGTGCTCGCGCACGCGCTGGCCGCGCGCCGGCTCCAGCGCCTCCGGCTGGCCGTGTTCGCCGCGGGCGCCGCCGTCACGTCCGTCCTCATGATCACCGGCGCGCTGAGCGGGTGGACCGCGCTTCTGGCGGTGCTGTGGCTGCTGTGGGTCACGGCCTTCCTGCGGCGGGTCGTCACCCTCCAGACCCTGACGCGCCGGCTGGCCCCTCCGACCGGCGGGGGACGCCGGGGGTTCGACGGTTCGTACCCCGAGCACCCGGAGCTGACGCCCGAGCTGGTGGACAAGATCAGGCGGGAACAGTCCTCGGACGGCACGGTGATCCGCTACGGCGGCTACAAGCCGTTCGTCGGCGCGGGCACCCAGGTGCGCCGCTGGTCCAACGCGGAACTGCTGATCGGCGCGCCGCTCGGGGTGTTCGACGGCCGTCCCGGCGCGGGTCCGCCCGCGGCACCCGGCACGGCCGGCCAGGAGCCCAAGCGCAAGGAGGTCGTCCCCTTCACCGTCGAGGAGCTGAGCGCCTACGTCGCCGACCGCCTGACCGCCCGGCTGCGCGCCCAGGCCCGTCCGACGCAGCGGATCGAGGGCCTCGCCGTCGAGCGGAGCGTCTTCACCACGGCCGTCACGACGCTCCGGGGCGTGGCGGAGCCGACCCCCGAGCAGCTCGACGGCGACTGGCAGGACGTGCACGACACCGGACGCGGCTATCTGTGCGTCCGGGTGGGCTCCTGGGACCAGGAACTGGTCACCACGGCGTTCGTGGGCTTCGACCTCAAGGGGAACACCCTGCACACCGAGTTCTACTCGTACGTGCTGGCGCCGGTCCGGGCGAGCTTCCGGCTGGTGGACCGGCTCCCCGCCGCCCTGGACGAGCGGCTGTTGCTCAAGCTGGCCTGGCACACCCTGCGCGGCACGCCCCACTCCGCGGTACGGTCGGCCGCCGCCAAGGCCGCGGGTGCCCGAGTGCTGCCGCGGCTGCCGTGGGCCAAGGAGAAGATCCGGTTGCCGCAGCCGGCCGACACCAGCGAGTTCGGCCTCGGCCGCTACGCCGACGCCCTGCTCAACCGCGGCGCGGTCACCAGCGTCCGGGAGATGGCGACCAGCCCCCACTTCCACGTCTTCTTCCAGGAGACCGACACCATCAAGTACACGCAGATCGTGGAGCGCCAGTTCCTCCACGTCGTCCGTGACTTCCTGTACGAGCACAACGTGGACCTGACGGAGCACGAGGCCCGTCAGACGAACATCCTCAACAACTACGGGCACAACAACAGCTTCGTGCACGGCGACAACAACACCACCAACTCGGGCACGCAGAGCTTCGGCGGCCCGAACGGCGGTCAGGGGGCGGGATCCGCATGACGCACACCTCCACGGGCGGCAACAGCAGCGACTACGGGAGCCGGAACGACTTCGGGCACAACAACAGCTTCGTCACCGGCGACAACAACACCACCAACTCGGGTACGCAGAACCACTACGGTGCTCCTCCGGCCGCCCGTGCCGCCGGACCGGACCAGGACGGCCCCGCCCCCGACCGCCGCCGCAACGTCTTCGTCGTCCACGGGCGGGACGAGGAGGTGCGGCTGAGGATGTTCGACCTGCTGCGCCTGCTCGATCTGCGCCCGCTGGAGTGGGAGGACCTGGTCAAGGCCACCGGCAAGACGGCGCCCTTCCTCGGCGAGGTCGTCGCCGGCGCCCCCGAGCTGGCCCAGGCGGCCGTCGTGCTGCTCACCCCGGACGACATCGTCCAGCTCCACCCGGACCTGCGCGGCCGGACCGAGCCGCCGTTCGAGACCGAACCCACCGGTCAGCCCCGGCCCAACGTGCTCATCGAGCTGGGCATGGTGCTGATGGCCTACCCGGAACGCACCCTGATGGTCGAGGTCGGGGAGCTGCGTCCGATCGCCGACGTCGCCGGCCGGAACGTCATCCGGTTCGACGGCACGGAGACCGCCCTGCGCAAGATCGCCGAGCGGCTGAAGCTGGCGGGCTGCACGGTTGACGACACCCGTTCCGACTGGCTCCAGACCTGGCCGTACCGCCACCTGTCGGCGTACGGCCGCACCGGGCGGGCGGCACCGCCGGCCCGCTGAGCCGCGGTACGGGCCCGGTGGTTCGTCCACAGTCGGGGGACGGGCCCGTACCGCTCACGCCCCGCCACCGGGGCGCGGGGCCGCCCGGCGTCAGACATGGCGCCGGGCGCCCGCCGCCAGGCCGGCCAGGAACGCGCCGGTCTCCGGCAGGTCGATCCGCGCCAGCTCACCGGGGCGGACCACCACGTGCAGCTCGCGGCAGACCGGCCGCTCCCACGAGTGCACGACGAAGGACAGCAGGATCAGCCGCAGGAGGCTGTCCTCGTCCAGGTCGTGCAGCCGGGCCAGGCCCGCGCCGGTCAACGGCATGGTGAGGCGTTCGAGCTGGCCGTGCCGGTGGACGGCGTCCCACAGCCGGTCCAGGCCCAGCCACAGGTCCTGGACCTTGGAGGAGGCGACACAGTCGTTGCCCATCCGGCTGTAGGCGACGGCGAAGACGAGGTCGGGCCGGGTGCCGAGGACGGCGACCGTGCCGACCGGATACCGGGCTCGCTTGCCGCGCGGCTTGTCCCGGGCGCTCTCCCACGCCACCGGGGTCACCCCCTCCAGCGCGGTGGCCAGCTCCGCGTCCAGCCGCCGGGCGTCCCCCGCGTAGCGACGGGCGAGCAACTGCCCCTGCACACTCCCGTCGTTGATGACGACACCGTCGTCCACGACGGTGTCGAAGGTGTCGGTGAACCCCACCACGAGCTGTCCGGGCTGCTCGAAGAGGTCGCCCTCCTCGACCACCACCGTCATCCCGGGACGGGCGAACTCCTGCCGCACGGCGGCCTGCGGACGCGCCCGGGCCAGCCCCCAGGCCAGGCACAGGGTCACGGAGCCGGCGAGTACCGGCCCGGGCCGGGACACGACGCCCGGGAAGAGCTGGCCGGCGAACTGCACGACGGCCGACACCCCGCCGAAGGCCGCCAGCACACTGCCCGCGAACACCCGCCGGTCGCGCCACGACCGCAGGAGACGCGGCCACGCGGACCGCGGCGACGGGTGGGGACCGGTCGATCGCATGCTTCCCTCCATGTCCTCTTGCTACGCTGACGGCACTGTTGACGGGACGTCACGCGGCGGAGGGGGCGAGGCGCGTGCAGACCCGTGCCCCGTGCATACGGGTGAGCGTTCTGGGCCCCGTCCGGCTGGACGTGAACGGCGCCGCAGTACGCCTCACCCCGCTCACCGCCCGGCTGCTGCTCCGGCTGGTCGCCGCCGACGGCGAGGCCGTCACCGCGCGCCGGCTGTACCTGGACGTCTGGCAGCCGACCGTGGAGCTGCCGCACCAGGACCTGCGCAACCGCAACGAGGTGCAGAAGCGGATCCTGGAGCTGCGGCGCGCGTTCGACCGGGCCGGGCCGGGGCACGGCGCCCGGATCCTGCGCACCGGCCGGCTGCCGACGGCGCGCGGCGCCGAGAGCACCTACCGGCTCGACCTGTCCGACGACGAGCTGGACAGTGTCGTGTTCACGCGCCTGGTCGGCGACGCGCTGCGGGCGGCACCGGCCTCGGCCGTCCGGCTGCTCACCGACGCCCTGCGGCTGTGGCGCGGCCGGCCGCTGACCGAGGTGCGGGACGAGGAGTTCGCGCGCGCACCGGTCCGACGGCTGACCCAGCTCAGGGAGACCGCGCTGCGGGAGCTGATCGCCGGCCACACCGCGCTGGGCCGCTACGACCTCGCCCTGCCGGTGGCCGAACAGACCGCCCGGGAACGCCCGGACGACCCGGAGGCCGCCGCCGCCCTCGCCCGGCTGAACGCCCGGCTGCGCGAGCGGCACGGCGACGAGCTTCTGCGGCACACCCTGCGCGGGTTGCGTGTGGACGTCGTCGTGGTGCGCGGCGACCTGTTCGACCAGGAGGACGCCAACCTCGTCGTGGGGTTCTCCGACACCTTCGACACCTCCACCGACGACGTCGTCATCAGCCGGGAGAGCGTTCAGGGGCAACTGGTCGACCGTCTCTTCGAGGGCCGGCACCGGCTGCTGGACGACCACCTGCGCCGGGGGCTCAGGGAGGTCGCCCCGCTGGCCACCGAGAGCGTCCGGGCGAAGCCGCGCGGCCGGCGCATCCGCTACCCGATCGGCACGGCCGTGCCGGTCCCGGTCGGCAGACGCCGGGTCTTCGCCCTCGCCTACTCCCGGCTGGGCAACGACCTGCGCGCCCGGTCCGCCCCGGCCGACCTGCGGCTGAGCCTGGAACGCCTGTGGCCGTCGGTCGCCCTGCACGGCCTGTTCAGACCGGTGGCGATACCGCTGATCGGCGCCGGCCTGTCCCGCCTCGTCGAACTCGACCACACGCAGCTGCTGTCGCTGATCGTCGAGACCTTCACCGAGAGCCTGCGCCAGGACCCGGCCGTCTGCCCCGAGCTGCGGATCGTCGTCCGGGACGGGGAACTGGAGCGGACCGACCTCTCGGCGGTGGAGGCGTTCCTGCGCGGCGCGGACGAGCGGGGCCCGGTACTCCCGCCGGCCGGAACGGTCTGACCTGTTCACGCTCCCAGCAAAGCGCCGCCCCCGCTTCCGCCGACAGTCACCGTCCGCTTCCGGACCGCTTCCGGCAGTCGCCGGCCGGCATGAGGCGCGGAAACCGGCGGGCGCGGAAACCGCCGAGCGGAGGGTGAAGCGGGGCTCCGGTGGTCAGGATGGAGGCATGGGATTCCACGTCGACTCCGAGGCCGGGCGGCTGCGCCGCGTCATCCTGCACCGGCCGGATCTGGAGCTCAAAAGGCTCACCCCCAGCAACAAGGACGCCCTGCTCTTCGACGACGTGCTCTGGGTGCGCCGGGCGCGCGCCGAGCACGACGGCTTCGCCGACGTACTGCGTGACCGGGGGGTCGAGGTGCACCTCTTCGGGGACCTGCTCGCCGAGACCCTGGCGTTCCCCGAGGCCCGCGCGCTCGTCCTGGACCGGGTCTTCGACGAGAAGGAGTACGGCCCCCTCGCCACCGACCACCTGCGCGCCGCCTTCGACCGGATGACCCCGGGCGAGCTGGCCGAGGCCCTGGTCGGGGGCATGACCAAGCGGGAGTTCCTGGCGGAGCACGCGGAACCGACCTCGGTCCGCTTCCACGTCATGGAGCTGGACGACTTCCTGCTCCCCCCGCTGCCCAACCACCTGTTCACCCGGGACACCTCGGCGTGGATATACGACGGCGTCTCCATCAACGCCATGCGCTGGCCGGCCCGGCAGCGGGAGACCGTCCACTTCGAGGCGATCTACCGCCACCACCCGCTGTTCCGTGACGAGACGTTCCACGTGTGGTCCCGGGGGCAGGCGGACTACCCCTCCACCATCGAGGGCGGCGACGTCCTGGTGATCGGCAACGGCGCCGTGCTGATCGGGATGAGCGAGCGCACCACCCCGCAGGCCGTGGAGATGCTGGCGCACAAGCTGTTCGCGGCCGGCTCCGCGCGCACGATCGTCGCGCTCGACATGCCCAAGCGGCGCGCCTTCATGCACCTCGACACGGTGATGACCATGGTCGACGGCGACACCTTCACCCAGTACGCCGGCCTCGGCATGCTGCGTTCGTACACCATCGAACCGGGCGTCGGCGAACGCGAGCTGAAGGTCACCGACCATCCGCCGGAGCACATGCACCGTGCGATCGCCGCCGCGCTCGGCCTCGGCGAGATCCGGGTGCTGACCGCCACGCAGGACGTGCACGCCGCCGAGCGCGAGCAGTGGGACGACGGCTGCAACGTCCTCGCCGTCGAACCGGGCGTCGTCGTCGCCTACGAGCGGAACTCCACCACCAACACGCACCTGCGCAAACAGGGCATCGAGGTGATCGAGATCCCGGGCAGCGAGCTGGGCCGCGGCCGGGGCGGCCCCCGGTGCATGAGCTGTCCGGTGGAGCGGGACCCCGTGTGAGACGGCGGAGGACGACACATCGCATAGAAATGTGAAGGGTCGTATAGACTTACAGAGTCACCTGTAGTCGTACTTCTGGAGCGCCCCCCATGGCGACAGTCCCGACCGCCCTCGCCGGCCGCCACTTCCTCAAGGAGCTGGACTTCACCGAGGAGGAGTTCCGCGGCCTGGTCGAGCTGGCGGCCGAGCTGAAGGCCGCCAGGAAGGCCGGGACCGAGACACGGTACCTGCGGGGCAGGAACATCGCGCTGATCTTCGAGAAGACCTCGACGCGCACCCGCTGCGCGTTCGAGGTCGCCGCCGCCGACCAGGGCGCCCACACGACCTACCTCGACCCCTCGGGCTCGCAGATCGGGCACAAGGAGTCGGTCAAGGACACGGCGCGCGTGCTGGGCCGGATGTTCGACGGCATCCAGTACCGCGGCGACAGCCAGGCCAAGATCGAGGAACTGGCCGCGTACGCCGGCGTGCCCGTCTACAACGGGCTCACCGACGACTGGCACCCCACCCAGATGCTCGCCGACGTGCTCACCATGACCGAGCACAGTGCCAAGCCGCTGCGGAAGATCGCCTTCGCCTACCTCGGCGACGCCCGCTTCAACATGGGCAACTCCTACCTGGTCACCGGCGCCCTGCTCGGCATGGACGTACGGATCGTCGCCCCCAAGTCCTACTGGCCCGCCCCGGAGATCGTCGACCGTGCCCGCGCGCTCGCCGGGACCAGCGGTGCCCGCGTCACCCTGACGGAGGACATCGGCGAGGGCGTCCTGGGCGCGGACTTCGTCGCCACCGACGTCTGGGTCTCGATGGGCGAGCCCAAGGACGTGTGGGACGAGCGGATCGCGGCCCTCGCCCCCTACGCCGTGACGATGGACGTGCTCCACGCCACCGGCAACCCGGACGTGCGGTTCCTGCACTGCCTGCCGGCCTTCCACGACCTCGGCACCACCGTGGGGCAGCAGATCCACGAGACCCACGGCCTGGCGTCGCTGGAGGTGACGGACGAGGTCTTCGAGTCCGCCCACTCGATCGTCTTCGACGAGGCCGAGAACCGCCTGCACACCATCAAGGCGGTGCTGGTCGCCACACTCGGCCGTGAAACCCTTGCCTGACCCGCCTCACCAGGCCTTATCCTGACCGGCGGCCCCGAGCCACCCCTTCTCGGGGCCGACGCCGCGCCCCTACGCCGGGCGCCCGCACCACCAGAAACGAGCACCACCCGCATGCCCGCTCCCCGTATCAAGTCCCCGCACCTGCTCGTCGCCGAATCCGGAGCCGACCGCGAGGGACACGGCCTGAAGCGCACCATGGGCCTCTTCCAGCTCATCTGCTTCGGCGTCGGCGCGATCGTCGGCACCGGCATCTTCGTCGGCCTCTCCGACTCCGTCGCACAGGCCGGTCCGGCCGTCGTCGTCTCCTTCGTCCTCGCCGCGCTGACCTGCGTGTTCACCGCCTTCTCCTTCGCGGAGCTGGGTGGCGCCATCCCGGTCTCCGGCTCCTCGTACTCCTTCGCCTACGCCGGCCTCGGCGAGTCCACCGCCTTCCTGGTCGGCTGGTGCCTGCTGCTGGAGTACGGCATCTCCATCTCGGCCGTCGCGGTCGGCTGGAGCGAGTACGTCAACGAACTGCTGCACAGCCTCACCGGCCTGCAGCTCCCGGCCGCCCTGTCCGCCGGCCCCGGCGACGGCGGCCTGGTCAACCTCCCCGCCGTGCTCGTCATCGCCATGGCCTCCGTGCTGCTGGTGCGCGGGGTGCGCGAGAGCGCCCGCGCCACCGCCGCCATGGCCGCCGTGAAGCTCGCGATCCTCCTCGCCTTCTGCGCCATCGGCTACAGCGCCTTCAAGCACGGCAACCTCACGCCGTTCTCCCCGGCCGGGCTCGGCGGCATCGGAGCGGGCACCACCGCCGCGTTCTTCTCCTACATCGGCTTCGACGCGATCACCACCGCCGGCGAGGAGGCGAAGAACCCCCGCCGGGACATCCCGGTCGCGATCATGGTGTGCATGGGTCTGGTGACGCTGCTGTACTGCGCGGTCGCGCTCGCGGCGATCGGCGCCGTCGGCGGTGGCCAGGTCGCCGGCCGCCCCGCCGCCCTCTCCTACGTCGTCAACGAGGTCACCGGCTCCACCGTCGGCGGCGGTGTCATCGCCTTCGGCGCGGTCGTCGCCATCGCCTCCGTCGTCCTCGCCGTGATGTACGGCCAGACCCGCATCCTGATGTCGATGTCCCGGGACGGCCTGATCCCGCGCGTCTTCGAGAAGGTCAGCCCGAGGACCTCCACGCCGGTCGCCGGCACCCTGATCGTCGCGGTCGTCTTCGCGCTCCCGGCGGCCTTCGCCTCCCTCGACGCCGTGATGAACCTGTGCACCATCGGCACGCTCGCCATCATGGCCGTCGTCAACATCGTGGTGATCGCCCTGCGCCGCCGCGAACCGGGCCTCGCCCGCAGTTTCCGGGTGCCGCTCTACCCGGTGGCCCCCCTGCTCGGCGTCGCCTTCTGCCTGTACCTGATGTACGAGACGGGCTGGCGGACCTGGCTCCAGTTCGCCGTGTTCCTCGCGGTGGGCCTGCTGGTCTACGGCGTCTACGGCCGCCGGCACTCCACGCTGGCGCGACCGGCCGCCGAGGTCACGCCGGCCGGCGCTGAGCGGGAATCACAGGCAGTCTGAACCACACCGCCTTGCCCGAGGGGGTGGGGCGGTGCCCGCAGGACGAGCTGAGGGCGCGGATCAGCAGCAGCCCGCGCCCGCCCTCCTGCCAGACGTCGGGCTCCTCGATCACGGGCCGGGTCAGGTGCCCGGGCGGGGCCGGGTCCGGGTCGTGCACCTCGACCTGGCAACCGGTCGGCGCCAGCTCCACCACCAGCTCTATCGGGCCGCGCCCGGCGGTGTGCTCCACCGCGTTGGCCACCAGTTCGGCCGTGAGCAGCTCCGCCGTGTCGCAGTCGGCCACGTGCTCCACCTCGGTGAGGGCCGAGCGCACCAGGGCACGCGCCACGGGCACCGCGGCCGCGGTGTGCGGCAGCGCGATGCGCCAGGAGGCCGATTCGGCGGGGCGTTCGTGCAAGGCGAGTCCGTTCATGGAGCAGGCTGTCCTGCTTTCGACTGTAGGAAATGGTACGGGCCCGGCCGTCCGAGGCCGTCGCCGGGCTTCGCCCGGGACCCCCCTGGCCCCGGCACCAGGCGGTCTACCCGGGTGAACGGCCCGCCTCCCCCGCGCGTCCGCACTGTTACGGCCCTGTCGACGACCGGTGACCGGCGCGCCGAAGGCTTGTCGCGCCATGGTGACGACAGTCACAAACAAGTGATAACTTCATGGGACAGAGCAACGTACGGCACCGCCGCGCTAGGAGGCCGCACGTCATGAGTCCCTTCACCGGCTCCGCCACCCGCACCGCCGACTGGGCCCACCTGCGGGTCGAGATCGCCGACGGGGTGGCCACCGTCACCCTCGCCCGCCGCGAGAAACTCAACGCGCTCACCTTCGGCGCCTACGCCGACCTGCGCGACCTGCTCGCCGAGCTGTCCCGGGAGCGCTCGGTGCGCGCCCTGGTCCTGGCGGGGGAGGGCCGCGGCTTCTGCTCCGGCGGCGACGTGGACGAGATCATCGGCGCCACGCTGGCCATGGACACGGCCGAGCTGCTCGACTTCAACCGGATGACCGGCCAGGTCGTCCGGGCGATCCGCGAGTGCCCGTTCCCGGTGATCGCGGCGGTGCACGGCGTGGCGGCCGGCGCGGGCGCGGTCCTCGCCCTGGCGGCCGACTTCCGGATCGCCGACCCCTCGGCCCGCTTCGCCTTCCTCTTCACCCGGGTCGGCCTGTCCGGCGGCGACATGGGCGCGGCCTATCTGCTGCCCCGGGTCGTCGGCCTCGGCCACGCCACCCGCCTGCTGATGCTGGGCGAGCCGGTGCGGGCCCCCGAGGCCGAGCGCATCGGCCTGATCAGTGAGCTGGCGCCGGAGGGCCGGGCGGACGAGACGGCCGCCGGGCTGGCCCGCCGCCTCGCCGACGGCCCGGCCCTCGCCCACGCCCAGACCAAGGCGCTGCTCACCGCCGAGCTGGACATGCCCCTGGCGGCGGCGGTGGAACTGGACGCCTCGACCCAGGCCCTGCTGATGAACGGCGAGGACTACGCGGAGTTCCACGCGGCCTTCACGGAGAAGCGCCCGCCGAAGTGGCGGGGGAGGTGAGGTCCGGTGCGCGTGGCGATCATCGGCGGAGGCCCCGGCGGGCTCTACGCCGCGGCCCTGCTGAAACGCCTCGACCCCGCCCGTGACGTCACCGTCTGGGAACGCAACGCCCCCGGCGAGACCTTCGGCTTCGGCGTGGTCCTCTCCGACGAGACCCTCGGCGGCATCGAGCACGCCGACCCCGTCGTCCACGAGGCCCTGCGACGCGAGTTCGTGCGCTGGGACGACATCGACATAGTGCGCCGCGGCACACGCCACCGCTCCGGCGGCCACGGGTTCGCCGCGCTGGGCCGGCACCGGCTGCTGGAGATCCTCCAGACGCGCTGCCGCTCGCTGGGCGTGGAGCTGCGGTTCTCCACGCCGGCGCCGCCCGTCGACCGGCTCTCGCAGGACCACGACCTCGTCATCGCCGCCGACGGTGTGCACAGCACCACCCGCGAGACCCTTTCCGATGTGTTCCGTCCCCAGGTGACCGAACACCACTGCCGTTACATCTGGCTCGCCGCCGACTTCGCCCTCGACGCCTTCCGCTTCGAGATCGCCGAGACCGAACACGGCGTGATGCAACTGCACGGCTACCCCTACGGGGCCGGTGCCTCCACCGTCATCGTCGAGATGCGCGAGGAGGTCTGGCGCGCGGCGGGGTACGACGAACTCACCCCCCAGGAGTCCGTCGAACGCTGTGCCAAGATCTTCGCCGACGCGCTCGGCGGACGCCCCCTGCGCTCGGGCACGTCGGCCTGGACCACGTTCCGTACCGTGGTCAACGAACGCTGGTCGCACGGCAACGTCGTCCTCCTCGGCGACGCCGCCCACACCGCCCACTTCTCCATCGGCTCCGGCACCAAGCTCGCCGTCGAGGACGCCCTCGCGCTGGCCGCCTGCCTGTCGGAACAGCCGGACGTGCCCGGAGCGCTGGCGGCCTACGAGGAGGAGCGCAAGCCCGTCGTCGCCTCCACGCAGCGGGCCGCCCGGGCCAGCCTGGAGTGGTTCGAGAACCTGCGGCTGTACCTCGGCCAGCCGCCCCGGCAGTTCGCCTTCAACCTGCTCACCCGCAGCCGCCGGGTCACCCACGACAACCTCCGGCTGCGCGACGCCCGCTTCACCGGGGCCGTGGAGCGCGAGTTCGGCTGCCCGCCCGGCACGCCCCCGATGTTCACGCCGTTCCGGCTGCGCGGCCTGACCCTGCGCAACCGGGTCGTCGTGTCACCCATGGACATGTACCGCGCCACCGACGGGGTCCCCGGTGACTTCCACCTCGTCCACCTGGGCGCTCGGGCCCTCGGCGGGGCCGGCCTCGTGATGACCGAGATGGCGTGCGTCAGCGAGGAGGGCCGGATCACCCCCGGCTGCGCCGGCCTCTACACCGGCCGGCAGGCCGAGGCGTGGCGGCGCGTCACCGACTTCGTGCACCGCCAGGCACCGGGCGCCGCGATCGGCGTACAGCTCGGGCACTCCGGACGCAAGGGCTCCACGAAGCTGATGTGGGAGGGCATGGACGAGCCGCTGCCCAGCGGCAACTGGCCCGTCGTCGCCCCGTCCCCGCTGCCGTACAAGCCGGGCAGCCAGATCCCGCGCCAGCTCTCCCGCGCCCAGCTCACCGACATCCGCGAGCAGTTCGCGGCGGCCGCCTGGCGGGCCGCCCGGGCCGGCTTCGACCTGCTCGAACTGCACTGCGCCCACGGCTATCTGCTCTCCGGTTTCCTCTCCCCGCTCACCAACCACCGCACCGACGCCTACGGCGGTTCCCTGGAGGGGCGGCTGCGGTTCCCGCTGGAGGTCTTCGACGCCGTCCGCACGGTGTGGCCGGCCGAGCGGCCGATGACGGTCCGGATCTCGGCGACCGACTGGGCCGAGGGCGGGACGACCGCCGAGGACGCCGTCGAGATCGCCCGCGCCTTCGTCGCGCACGGCGCCGACGCCATCGACGTCTCGACCGGGCAGGTGGTGGCCGAGGAACGGCCCGAGTTCGGGCGGTCGTACCAGACGCCGTTCGCCGACCGGATCCGGCACGAGGTCCGCGTCCCGGTGATCGCGGTCGGCGCGATCTCCTCGTGGGACGACGTCAACTCGCTGATCCTGGCGGGCCGCGCCGACCTGTGCGCGCTGGCCCGGCCGCACCTGTACGACCCGCACTGGACCCTGCACGCGGCGGCCGAACAGGGCTACGACGGCCCCGCCGCACCCTGGCCCGCCCCCTACCGAGCGGGCAGCCGCCGCCCCCGCACCGGCCGCACGGACGCCCCACGCCCCCGGCTCTCGCTCGGCGGCTGACACCACCGGGCCGGTCCCCTCGCGAGGGCCGGACGTCACAGCCCCGCGAACTCCGCTCCCGCGTCGCGGAGCCGTTCGTGGAGGCGGTGGAAGACCCGGGCCGAGCGGACGCCCGGCCAGTTCGCCGGGAGGAGGCGGGTGGGCAGGCCCGGGTCGGTGTAGGGGAGGTGGCGCCAGGAGTCCAGGACCAGGAGGTAGTCGTGGTACGCCTCCTGGGGCGGGGTGTCCGGCCGGCGCTCCCAGGACTGGAGCACGGGCTCGTGCGCGTCCAGGAAACGCTCGTGCTCCTTGGCGATCGCGGCCAGGTCCCACCAGCGGCCCACCGCCTCGGCCGTGGCCGCGAAGCCCAGGTGCTCACCGCGGAAGAAGTCCACGTACGCGTCCAGGCGCAGCCGCCGCAGGGTGTGCTCCGTCTCCTCGTACAGCCGGGCGGGGGCGATCCACACCCCCGGGGCCGCGGTGCCGAAGCCCAGTCCGGCCAGCCGGGAACGCAGCACGTGGCGTTTCTGCCGCTCCGACTCCGGGACCGAGAACACCGCGAGCACCCAGCCCTCGTCCGCGACGGGCGCCCCGGCGTAGATGCGCCGGTCACCGTCCTCCAGCAACTGCCGCGCCTCGGGGGAGAGCTCGTACGCCGCCGCGCCGGACTGCGTGCGGGCCGGCGACAGCAGACCGCGGCGTTTGAGCCGGGACACCGAGGAACGCACGGAGGGGGCGTCCACGCCGACCGCGGCCAGGAGCCGGATCAGCTCGGCGACGGGCACCGGGCCGGGCATGAAGCGGCCGTACGCGCCGTAGAGCGTGACGATGAGGGACCTGGGGGCGTGTTGCTCGGACACGTTGATCATTTTAGGTCGTCGGCATCACTGCTGGTCACCTCCGGTGCGCAGCCGGAACCGCTGCAACTTGCCGGTGGCCGTGCGGGGCAGCGCGTCGAGGAAGACGAACTCGCGCGGGCACTTGTAGGGCGCCAGCTGGGAGGTGAGGAACGCGCGCAGCGCCGACGGGTCGCGCGGGGCGCCGGCGCGCAGCACCGTGTAGGCGATCGCCACCTGGCCGCGGGCCTCGTCGGGCCGCCCGACGACCGCCGTCTCGGTCACGTCCGGATGGCGCAGCAGCGCCTCCTCCACCTCCGGGCCCGCGATGTTGTACCCGGCGGAGATGATCATGTCGTCGGCGCGGGACACGTAGCGGAAGTAGCCGTCGGCCTCGCGGACGTAGGTGTCGCCGGTGACGTTCCAGCCGCCCCGGACGTAGTCCCGCTGCCGGGGGTCGGCCAGGTAGCGGCAGCCGACCGGGCCGCGCACGGCCAGCAGTCCGGGCTCGCCGTCCGGCACGGGCCGGCCGTCGGCGTCCTGGACGCGCGCCTGCCAGCCCGGCACCGGCAGGCCCGTGGTGCCGGGCCGGATCAGCTCGTCGGCGGCGGAGACGAAGATGTGCAGCAGTTCCGTGGCGCCGATGCCGTTGATGAGGCGCAGGCCCGTGCGCTCGTGCCAGGCCCGCCAGGTGGCCGTCGGCAGGTTCTCGCCGGCCGACACGCAGCGCCGCAGGGAGGAGACGTCGTACGTGTCCAGCTCGTCCAGCATGGTGCGGTAGGCGGTGGGCGCGGTGAACAGGACCGAGACACGGTGCTCGGCTATCGCGGGGAGCAGCTGGCGCGGGCCCGCCTGTTCGAGGAGCAGGGCGCTGGCGCCGGCCCGCAGCGGGAAGACGACCAGTCCGCCGAGGCCGAAGGTGAAGCCCAGCGGGGGACTGCCGGTGAAGACGTCGTCCCCGTGGGGCCGCACCACGTGCCGGGAGAAGGTGTCGGCTGTCGCCAGCACGTCCCGGTGGAAGTGCATGCACCCTTTCGGGCGACCCGTCGTGCCGGAGGTGAACGCGATCAGGGCGACGTCGTCGGAGGCGGTGTCGACCGCCCGGTAGGGGCCGGCGGGGGCCGGCCGGCGCAGGAGGTCGTCGGGGGTGTCACCGCCGTACGTCGTGATCCGCAGCCCGGGTATCGCGGCCTTCGCCAGGTCGTCCACCACCCGGACGTCGCACAGCGCGTGCCCCACCCGGGCGATGTCGCACAGGGTCGCCAGCTCGTGCGGGCGCTGCTGGGCCAGCACGGTGACCGCGACCCCGCCCGCCTTCAGCACCGCCAGCCAGCAGGCGGCGAGCCAGGGCGTGGTCGGGCCGCGCAGCAGCACCCGGTTGCCCGGGACCACGCCCAGGGCGTCGGTGAGGACGTGCGCGATCCGGTCGACCCGCGCGCGCAGCTCCCCGTAGGTCCAGGTGGGGCCGTCCGGGGTGTGGAAGACCGGGCGGGCCGGATCGGCGTGGTCCAGGAGTTCGGCGGCGCAGTTGAGCCGGTCGGGGTACCGCAGCTCCGGCAGGTCGAACCGCAGCTCGGGCCACTCGTGCGGCGGGGGCAGATGGTCGCGCGCGAAGGTGTCGACGTGGGCCGAGCGATGCATGGCGGTCCGCCCCCTTGCCGTGACAGAGGTCCGGGACATCCAAGGCGGATGCCCGATCGGGCTTCCTGGTGGGCTCGCGCTCCCCCGGAGAGGGGGGACCCTCAGCGTATCGTGTCGGTGACGACAGTCAACTGTGCGCGATAACGTCGGGAGATGGGTAGGGAAGGGCGTGGGGACGGCCACGGGCCCGTCCCGGAGGGAGGACCGGCTGTGTCCGCATTCTCACTCGGACCGGAGCAGACCGCCTGGTGTGCCGAGCTGCGGGAGCTGGCCGCCGAGCGGCTGCGCCCGCTCGCCGACCGAGGCGAACCCGGCCGCGTCAACCGGCCGCTCCTCACCGAACTCGGCCGGCTCGGCCTGCTCGCGCGGCTGTTCGGCTCCGGTGCCCTGGAGCTGTGCCTGATGCGGGAGTCCCTGGCCCAGGCCTGCACCGAGGCCGAGACCGCCCTCGCCCTGCAGGGGCTCGGCGCCCACCCGGTGCACGCCCACGGCAGCCCGGCCCAGCGGGAGCGCTGGCTGCCCCGCGTCGCCGACGGCAGCGCGGTCGCCGCCTTCGCGCTCAGCGAGCCCGGCGCCGGCTCGGACGCGGCGGCGCTCGCCCTCGCGGCCGAGCCCGACGGCGACGGCTGGCGGCTCACCGGCGCCAAGTGCTGGATCTCCAACGCCCCCGAGGCCGACTTCTACACCGTCTTCGCCCGCACCACGCCAGGCGCCGGCGCCCGCGGGGTGACCGCCTTCCTCGTCCCCGCCGACCGGCCCGGACTCACCGGCGAGCCGCTGGAGATGATCTCGCCGCACCCCATCGGCGCCCTGCGCTTCGACGCCGTGCCGGTCACCGCCGCCGATCTGCTCGGCGAGCCCGACCGCGGCTTCGCCGTCGCCATGGGCACCCTCAACCTCTTCCGCCCCAGCGTCGGCGCCTTCGCGGTCGGCATGGCCCAGGCCGCGCTGGACGCCACCGTCGCCCACACCAGCCGGCGCGAGGCCTTCCACGGCAGACTGATGGACCTCCAGGCCGTGTCCCACCAGGTCGCCGAGATGGCCCTGCGCACCGAGGCGGCCCGGCTCATGGTGTACGCGGCCGCGGCGGCCCACGACGGCGGAGCCGACGACGTGCCCCGGCGGGCCGCGATGGCCAAACTGCTCGCCACCGAGACCGCGCAGTACGTCGTCGACACCGCCGTCCAGCTGCACGGCGCCCGCGCCCTGCGCCGCGGCCACCTCCTCGAACACCTCTACCGGGAGGTGCGCGCCCCCCGCATCTACGAGGGCGCCAGCGAGGTCCAGCGCGGCATCATCGCCAAGGAGCTGTACGCCACGGCGCAGAAGGAGGCACGGTGACGACCGAGCGCGTCAACCCGCCCGAGCTGTCCCCGCCCACGGGCTTCTCGCACGCCGTCGTCGCGGCCGGCACCCGCGTGGTGTTCCTCGCCGGGCAGACCGCCCTGGACGCCGACGGCAAGATCACCGGCGACTCGCTGCCCGAGCAGTTCGCCAGGGCCCTCGGCAACCTCCTCGGCGCCCTGCGCGCGGCCGGCGGCACCCCCGCCGACCTCGCCCGGGTCACCGTCTACGCCACGGACGTCGCCGCGTACCGCGCCCACGCGCGGCAACTCGGCCGCATCTGGCGGGAGTCGGCGGGCCGCGACTACCCGGCGATGGCCGTCGTGGAGGTCGTGCGCCTGTGGGACGAGCGGGCGCTGGTGGAACTGGACGGGTTCGCCGTCCTGCCGTAGCGGGGCAGGGGCGATCGCTGCCGCGCCTGCGGCGACCGGACCGGACGGTGCCATGACGCGCCACCGAAGGAGTGACGGTCACGCCCGCCGAGCCGACCTGCGGGTACCAGTGGAAGCCCTCGACCCCCTGGAACCCGGAGGTATCCCATGCCCCTGCGCCCCGTCGTCGCCACGGTCCTCGGCGCCACCGTCCTGCTGTGCGCCGCCGTCGGCCAGGCGGCCGCCGATCCCTCCGAGCTGATCACCGTCGACCCCGTCGGCCGGATCGCGTCCGACGGCACGGTGACGCTCTCCGGCACCTACCGCTGCACCGGCGGCACCGGCCCGGTTCTCGTCAGCTCCTCGGTCAGCCAGGGCGACCCCGGCCTCCAGCACGGCATCGGCGGCAGCGTCGCCCAGTGCGACGGCGCCGAACACCAGTGGGAGCACTCGGGCAAGGCCTCGCCGGAGGCGCTGAAGGCGGGTGCGGCGCGGGTGGAGGCCACCCTCACGGAGCTGCGTCCCTCCGGCATCATCGTGCTGCCCTCCTTCCACGCGGTGTCGCACCAGGACATCGAGCTCGCCCGGCAGGACGCCAGCTCACCGTCCGCGAAGGAGCCGGGGAAGTCGTCCGTGAAGGCGCCGGGCAAGCCGCAGGCGAAGGCGCCGGGCAAGTCGTCCGTGAAGGCGCCGGGCAAGCCGGCCGAGAAGGCGCCGGGCAAGCCGCAGGCGAAGGAGCCGGGCAAGCCGGCCGCCAACGAGCCGGGCAAGTCGGCCGTCAAGGCGCTCGGCAAGCCGCAGGCGAAGGCGTCGGCCGTGCCCGTTCGCTGATCCGCGACTCCCCGCAGGTCCTCTGCCTCAGGGGCGGCCGGCCGCGTCCGGGTCCGGCGGAGCCGCCCTGCGCCGGACCACCGGGGTGCCCGGCCGGCGCAGGGCGGCCACGAACTTGTAGCGGGAACCGCGGTACACCGAGCGCACCCACTCCACCGGGGTGCCCGCCGCGTCCCGCGAGTGCCGGGACAGCAACAGCATCGGCAACCCCACGTCGGTGCCGAGCAACTGCGCCTCGCGCGGGGTCGACAGCGAGGTCTCGATGGTCTCGTCGGCCTCGGCGAGATGGACGCCGTACACCTCGGCGAGCGCCGTGTACAGCGAGGGGTACGTGGCGAGGGACCGGCGCAGGCCGGGGAAGCGGCGTACGGACAGATGGGTCGTCTCGATCGCCATCGGGTCGCCGCTGGCCAGCCGCAGCCGCTCGATGCGCAGCACCTTCCCGCCGATCCCGATGCCCAGCAGACCCGCCAGCTTCTCGTCCGCCGGGACCTCCCCGATGTCGAGCACCTGCGAGGCGGGCGTGAGCCCCTGGGCCCTCATGTCCTCGGTGTGCGAGGTGAGTTGCAGCGTGCGGTACAGCTTGGGCTGGGCGACGAAGGTGCCCTTGCCCTGGATCCGGTCGAGCCGGCCCTCGCCCACGAGTTCCTGGAGGGCCTGCCGGACGGTGGTCCGCGAGGTGTCGAAGCGGACGGCGAGCAGACGTTCCGCGGGCATGGCCGAACCGGGCTGCAGCGCCTCGGCCATGGAGAGCAACTGCTGCTTGATCCGGTAGTACTTCGGCACGCGCGCGGTGCGGCCGGACGCCCCCCTGTAGGGCTGGGCGCTGCTGACGTCGGTGGTCATGCCTGCCTTCCCGGCTGTGTCGACGGTCTCCCGTTATAGCGACCAACTGCCCTATGGTCTAGTCCAACTGAACGGTCCGGGCGAAAGGGCCCGAATGCGGACGGACGCGCTCCGGTGACTTTCTCGTAACGGCCCGGACCGGCTTTCCGAACCGCCCTTGACACTCCAAAAGGTCTAGGCCAAGCTCCACCGTACTGGTCTACACCATTAGTGGCCAGGTCCCGAGCCCTACGTGCAACAGCGTCGTACGCAGGTCACCGCCGAGGGCGTGGGGGGTTAGTGGCATCCCTGAGGAGGGTGGCGTGAAGCGCAAGCTTGCGGCCGCGATCGTGATCGCGGGCATGATGGTGTCCGTGTCGGCGTGCGGCGGGGACGACGGCGACGACAGCGGCAAGAACGCGGGACCGGACAGCTTCAAGGGGCAGACCCTGACGGTCTGGGCGATGGACGGCTCCACGCCGGACCAGTGGGTCAAGGACGTCACGGCCGCGTTCGAGAAGAAGACCGGCGCCAAGCTGAAGTTCGAGACGCAGAAGTGGGACGGGATCCAGCAGAAGATCACCACCGCCCTCTCCGAGTCCAACCCGCCGGACGTGCTGGAGGTCGGCAACACCCAGACCCCGGCCTACGCGGCCACCGGCGGCCTCGCCGACCTGAGCGACCTGAAGAAGGAGATCGGCGCCGACTGGACGCCGTCGGTCTCGCAGTCCTCCGTCTACGACGGCAAGCAGTACGGGGCCCCCTGGTACTTCGCCAACCGCGTCGTCGTCTACAACAAGAAGATCTGGGCGAAGGCCGGCCTGAAGGACACCCCCAAGACCCGGGACGAGTTCTTCAAGGACCTGGAGACCATCGGCAAGAAGACGGACGCCGAGCCGATCTACCTGCCCGGCCAGAACTGGTACTTCTTCGACGGCCTGACCATCGGCCAGGGCGCCGACCTGGTGAAGAAGGACGGCGACAAGTACGTCTCCAACCTCGGCGACCCGAAGGTCTCCAAGGCCATGGAGATCTACAAGAAGTACGCCTCCTACTCCAAGGCCCCCAAGGACAAGGACGAGGCCACCCCGCAGCAGGCCGAGGTCTTCGCCAAGGGCAAGACCGGCGCCTTCATCGGCATGGGCTGGGAGGCCGGCACCGCCGTCAAGGCCAACAAGGCCATCGAGAAGGACCTCGGCTACTTCACCATCCCCGGCGAGACCGCGGACAAGCCCGAGGGCGTCTTCCTCGGCGGCTCCAACCTCGCCGTCGCCCAGGGCAGCAAGAAGCAGGCCCTGGCCAAGGAGTTCCTGAAGATCGCCCTGTCCGACCAGTACGAGGGCGAACTGGCCAAGCTCAACGGCGTCATCCCGAACAAGCAGGCCCTGGAGTCCAACCTCAAGGGCAACGCCGTCGCCGAGGCCGCCGCCCCCGGTGCCGCCGTCGGTGGCACCACCCCGCTGATCCCCGAATGGGGCGCGGTGGAGAACAACCCGAACCCGATCAAGTCGTACATGACGGCCGTGCTCAACGGCAAGTCCCCGGCGGACGCCGCCAAGCAGGTCGAGGGCGAGATCAACAAGCGCCTGGCCCAGCAGAACTGATGACCGCGCCGGGGGCGCCACGCTCGCGCCCCCGGCTCACCAGTGTCGTCCGTACGGCCACGGAAGAGATGGCAACTCATGTCAGTGCAGACCGAAGGCACGGACACGGCCGGGGAGCCCGCTGTCCGCAAGGCCCGGGTGCCGGCCCCGCCGCGCGGTGACAGCCGCACCAGCGGCGCCCCGTCCCGGCGCGGAGCCGCCGCCCCCTACCTGCTCCTGCTGCCCGCGCTGCTGGCCACGGCGGTGCTGCTCGGCTGGCCCCTGGTCAAGAACGGCCTGCTGTCGTTCCAGAACCTCAACCCGCGCCAGCTCATCCAGCACCTCACCGAGTGGAACGGCGTCGACAACTACCAGGAGGTGCTCAGCGGCGGGGACTTCTGGCGCGTCGTCGAACGCTCCGTCGTCTTCACCGCCGTCAACGTCGCACTGATCATGGTGATCGGCACCCTGGTCGGCCTGCTGCTGGCCCGCCTCGGCGCCAGGATGCGGCTGCTGCTGATGATCGGGCTCGTCCTCGCCTGGGCCATGCCGGTCATCGCGGCCACCACCGTCTACCAGTGGCTGTTCGCCCAGCGCTTCGGCGTCGTCAACTGGGTGCTGGACAAGCTCGGCTGGCACTCCATGGCCGACCACAACTGGCTCCAGACCCAGTTCTCCACCTTCGCCGTGATCACCCTGCTCCTCGTCTGGCAGTCCATACCCTTCGTGGCGATCAACCTCTACGCCGCGACCACCACCATCCCCCGCGAGCTGTACGAGGCGGCCTCCCTGGACGGCGCCGGAGCCTGGAAGAGCTTCACCTCGGTGACCCTGCCCTTCCTGCGGCCCTTCCTGTACGCCACGACCTTCCTCGAAGTGATCTGGATCTTCAAGGCGTTCCCGCAGATCTTCGCGATGAACGAGGGCGGCCCCGACCACCTCACCGAGACCCTGCCGATCTACGCCTATGTCGAGGGCGTCGGCAACCAGCACTTCGGAGTCGGCGCCGCCATCTCCTTCCTGACCATCCTGGTCCTGCTCGTCATCACCTCGTACTACCTGCGCATGGTGCTCAAGCAAGAGGAGGACGAGCTGTGAAGCGCTCGCTCTTCGGCCGTTTCTGGCCCAACGCGACCGCCGTCGTCCTCTTCGTCGGCTTCGTGTTCCCCGTGTACTGGATGTTCGCCACGGCCTTCAAGCCGACCGGCGACATCATCTCCGAGAACCCGGTGTGGTTCCCGACCGACGCCACCCTCGAGCACTTCAAGAAGGCCGTCGACGCCGACCACTTCTGGACCCTGGTCGTCAACTCCGTCACCGTCACGGTCCTGTCGGTGGTCTGCTCGCTCGTCATCGCCCTGTTCGCCGCCTTCGCCCTGGCCCGGCTGCGGTTCAAGGGCCGGCGCGGCCTCATCGTGACGTTCATGCTGGCGCAGATGGCCCCCTGGGAGGTCATGATCATCGCCATCTACCTGATCGTCCGCGACAACGACATGCTCAACAGCCTGGTCCCGCTCACCGTCTTCTACACGATGATGGTCCTGCCGCTGACCCTCCTCACGCTGCGCGGCTACGTCGCCGCGGTGCCCAAGGAGCTGGAGGAGTCGGCGATGGTCGACGGCTGCACCCGCACCCAGGCCTTCGTCAAGGTGATCTTCCCGCTGCTCGCGCCCGGTCTGATGGCGACCTCGCTGTTCGGCTTCGTCACCGCCTGGAACGAGTTCCCGCTCGTCCTGATCCTCAACAAGGACATCGAGAAGCAGACCCTGCCGCTGTGGCTGTCCCAGTTCCAGACCGCCTTCGGCGACGACTGGGGCGCCACCATGGCCGCCTCGTCCCTGTTCGCGCTGCCCATCCTGATCCTCTTCATCTTCCTGCAACGCAAGGCTGTCAGCGGTCTGACCGACGGCGCCGTGAAGGGATGACGCCCCCGATGACCACCATCGCCACCGCCGCGTCCGGCAGCGGCTCCGCCGCCGGCGACGGCCTGACCCGGGACGCCCTCGCGGTGCTGCAACCGGGGTTCGACGGCACCACCGCGCCCGACTGGGTGCGCCGCCGCATCGGCGAGGGCCTCGCCTCCGTCGCCCTGTTCGGCCGCAACGTCGTCAGCGAGGAACAAGTGACCGCCCTCACCGGGCAGTTGCGCGCCGAACGCGACGACCTGCTGGTCGCCATCGACGAGGAGAGCGGCGACGTCACCCGCCTCGACGTGCGCACCGGCTCCTCCTTCCCCGGCAACCACGCCCTCGGCGCCGTCGACGACCCCGATCTCACCCGGGCCGTCTCCCGCGAGCTGGGCCGACGCCTGGCTGCCTGCGGCGTCACCTTCGACTGGGCGCCCTCCGCCGACGTCAACGCCAACCCCGACAACCCCGTCATCGGTGTGCGCTCCTTCGGCGCGAGCCCCGCGCTGGTGGCGCGGCACACGGCCGCCTGGGTCGAGGGCCTGCAGTCCACCGGCGTCGCCGCCTGCACCAAGCACTTCCCCGGCCACGGCGACACCAACGTCGACTCCCACCACGCCGTACCCCGCATCGACGTCGACGCCGACACCCTGTACGCACGCGAACTGCCTCCGTTCCGCGCGGCCATCGCCGCCGGCACCCGGGCGATCATGAGCGCGCACATCCTCGTGCCGGCGCTCGACCCGGACCGCCCCGGCACCCTGTCCCGGCGCGTCCTCACCGAGCTGCTGCGCGGCGAACTCGGCTACCAGGGCCTGATCGTCACCGACGGCATGGAGATGCGCGCCATCTCCGGCACCTACGGCCTCGAACACGGTGTGGTCCTCGCCATCGCGGCCGGCGCCGACGCCATCTGCGTGGGCGGCGGACTGTGCGACGAGGGAACCGTGCTGGGGCTCCGGGACGCCCTGGTGGCCGCCGTACGCTCCGGGGAACTCCCCGAGGAGCGGCTCGCCGACGCGGCGGCCCGGGTCCGTGAGCTGGCCGCCTGGACCGTCGCCGCCCGCGGTGACGCCGCCAGGACCCCGGCCGACCCGGAGATCGGCCTGGTCGCGGCCCGCCGTGCGCTGACCGTGACCCGCGCCGGCGCCGCCGCACCCGTCACCGCACCGGTGTACGTGGCCCAGTTCAACCCCACGCCGAACATCGCCGTCGGCGACCGGACCCCCTGGGGCGTCGCCGGCGAACTCCAGCGGCGACTGCCCGGCAGCGCCTCCGGCTCCTTCACCGGCGAGGGCGCCGGTGCCGCCGTCCTCGCCGCGGCCGAGGGCCGCCGCATCGTCGCCGTGGTCCGCGACGAGCACCGGCACGACTGGATGCGCTCCGCGCTCGACACCCTGCTCGCCGCCCGGCCCGACACGGTCGTGGTCGAGATGGGCCTGCCCCAGGCCCCGCCGCGCGGCGCCCTGCACATCGCCACCTACGGCGCCGCCCGCGTCTGCGGTGTGGCGGCGGCCGAAGCGGTCGCCGCGGGCTGACCCACGCGCTCACCGGCCGCCCGCCGCAGCGGGCGGCCCGCTCGCTCTTGCTCTTTTCCCGGATCTCCACCGCACTTCGTGTTCCAGTTCCAGAGGAATCGCATGCAGACGCCCCACCCCTTCCTCCACCGCGCGGCGACCGGCCGCCCCTACTTCAGCGCCGACGGCGAGACCTACCTCGCCCCGACCCCCCTGCGCGACCTGCGCAAGACCCAGCCGCTGCGCGTACTGTCCGAGGAGGACTTCGCCTTCTGGCAGACGTACGGCTACGTCGTCGTGCGCGAGGCCATCACACCCGGCGAGGCCAAGCAACTCCTCGACTTCGCCTGGGAGTTCCAGGGGCTCGACCCCGACCGCCCCGACACCTGGTACGAGGAGCCGGAGTTCCGGTCCGAACTCGACCGGCACCTCTTCATCTACGGCTTCGTCGAGGCCTACCACCACCAGCTCCTGTGGGACAGCCGGCAGAACCAGCGCGTCTTCGACGCCTTCGTCGACATCTGGGACAGCCCGGAACTGTGGGTCACGCTGGACCGCCTCAACCTCAACCCGCCCAACATACGCACCCGTTCGCGCTCCCTCATCGAAGCCACCGACGAGGGCTTCGACATCGAGCTGCACTGGGACGTCGACACCACCCTCGCCGTCCTCCCGCAGCGCGTGCAGGGGATCATCGCGCTCACCGACACCCGCCCCGAACTCGGCGGCTTCCAGTGCGCGCCGGAACTCTTCCGCCGCTTCGAGGAGTGGCGCGTCGCCCAGCCGCCCGGCCGCGACCCGGTCCGCCCGAACACCGACCGCGCCGAGTTCCCGGTGGTCCGCCCCGACCTTCAGGCCGGCGACCTGCTGATCTTCAACGGGCTGCTCGCCCACGGCGTGGCGCCCAACCTCTCCGACAACGCTGTCCGAGCCGTCCAGTACCTGTCGATGATGCCCGCGCTGGAGGAGCACACCACCCTGCGGGACTCCCGCGTGGACTCCTGGCGCACCCTCGCCACCCCCGACTGGAACGCCACCCTGCTCGGTGACGCCCGCGAGCCCGAAGCCCTCCGCTACGGCCCCGCCGAACTGAACGGCCTGGGGCGCAAGCTGCTCGGCCTGGACTCCTGGGCCGCCGCGGAAGGTGCCCGGTGAACCGCGTCTGCCTCACCCTGCCCACCAACCGGGCCTGCTCCGCGACCATCACCGCCCTGCACGCCGAGGCCGTCCACGCCGCCCGGCACTTCGGCGCCGACGTCCAGCTGCTGATCCTGGACTCCGCCGACGACCGCACCCGCGGCGAGCACACCCGCACGGTCGCCGCCCTGCCCCCGCACCAGGGCGTGACCGTCCACCACTACGACGAGGCGGCCCAGCGGGACTTCCTGCGCCGGGCCGTCCGGAGGGCGGGCCTGCCCGAACCGGACCGCCTGCTGCGCCTCATGCTCCCGCCCGCCGTCTCCTACGGCGCCTGCACCAACCGCGCCTTCCTGCTGGCCGCCGCCCTCGGCTGCGACTCGGTGCACCGCCGCGACTCCGACAGCACCTACCAGCTCCACGCCGGACAGCCGGTGTTCCCCGTCCACCACGAGCTGCCCTGGCTCGGCCGCCCCGCCGCCGGGGCCGCGGCGGCCGTCACCCGCACCGACCTCGAACCGGCGCTGGCCCACCGCCCGGTCTCGCTGGCCGGAGCGTCCTTCATCGGCGAACTCTCCGTGGACATCGCGGAGATACGGCGCCTGGACGAGGCGGTCTACCACGACGTGGTCGGCCTCTGGGCGCCCGGCGACTGGCCGGAGGACCGCAGACGCGCGCTGGTCGAGGAGTCGTTCACGGGCGCGGGCACCACTCCCTTCACCGGGGACCACTCCACCCTCACCCTGGTGGACCCGATGCGCGTCGACATGTGCAACGTCGCCTTCGACCGCGCGGTGTACGAGCGCGTCCCCCTCCCGCCCGCCACCGACACCATCGGCAGCGACTACTTCCTCCTCCACCTCGTCCACGACGCGGGCCTGCCCGGCATCCTCCACAACCGCCACATCGAGAACTTCCACACCCCCGAACGCCGCACGGACACCGGCTTCCCCGCCTACCAGCGCCGCTTCGTGAAGTTCCTGCTGTCGATGCTGTACTTCCACGACGTGTACGACCGGATGGCGGCGCGGGGCTCGGGCCTGCTGGACGAGCGGCAGCACGTGCGGACCGAGGCGGTCACCGCCTTGCTGCGCGAGAGCACCGGCCTGGACCGCACGGAGAACATCTGGCGCCTGGACCGGGTCGACACCGCCTACCGCAAACTGGGCGGCCGGTACGCGGCCTTCGCCGGCCAACTCTGGAGGGAACGCGAAGCATTACTCGACCAGGCCGAGCGGGACATCGAGGACTTCGCCCACCTGACCACATGCTGGCCGGCACTGATCAGGGCGGCCCGCGCATGAGCGCCCCGAAGGCGCGCGGGGAACGGCGCGCCCAACCACAGGGGACCGGCAGCCGCACGACGGCACTCCGTGGCACCCCGGACCGCCTCCTCTACGACCTCACCGGCATAGAGCGCCAATACGACGCCCTGCTCGAAGAACTGCCCGGCACCCACATCCGCTTCGCCCTCAAGGCCTGCCCGGTCGGCGGGGTCCTGCACAGCCTGGCCGCCCGCGGAGCGGGATTCGACGCGGCCGGCCCCGCCGAGATCGAACAGGCACTGCGTGCCGGTGCGCACCCGGACCGCATCCACTACGGCAACACCATCAAGTCGGACCACGACATCGCCGAGGCCCACCGCCTGGGTGTCCGCACGTTCGCCACCGACAGCGTCGAGGACGTCACCGCCATAGCCGCGCACGCGCCCGGCGCCCGCGTGTTCTGCCGTCTCGCCACCAGCGGGGACGGCGCCCTGTGGGGCCTGAACCGCAAGTTCGGGTGCGCTCCGGACGACGCCGTCCGGATCCTGGACACCGCCCGCGCCGCCGGCCTCGTCCCGGCCGGCCTGTCCGTGCACGTCGGCTCCCAGCAGATGACCGGCGAGGCCTGGCAGCAGGCCCTGGACACGCTCGCCGGGACGCTGACGGCACTGGCCGGGCGGGGGATCGTGCCCGACCATGTGAACCTCGGCGGCGGGCTGCCGGCGCTCGGCTACCTCGACCTGCGCGGCAATCCCCTCGACCCGCCGCTGGACAAGATCTTCACCGTGCTCCGCGAGGGCATGGAACGCCTGACCGCGCTGGCCGCCGCACCGCCGCGCTTCGTGCTGGAGCCGGGGCGCCACCTGGTCGCCGATCACGGTGTGGTCCGCGCCCACGTGGTCCGGCTGACCGAGCGCACGCAACCGGACGGCGGGCGGACCCGCTGGCTGTACCTGAGCGTCGGCAAGTACAACGGCCTGTACGAGATGGACCAGGTCACCCACCCGCTGGTCTTCCCCGGGCGGGAGACGGAGGAGCACGTTCCCGCGATCGTCGCCGGACCCACCTGCGACAGCGACGACGCCTACGGCGCCGGCCGCCACCCGGTGCCCGTGCCCCGGTCCGTCCGCTCCGGCGACCCGGTCCGGATCCTCTCCGCCGGCGCCTACGCCAGCAGCTACATGACCCAGGGGTTCAACGGCATCCGCCCGCTGCGGGCCGAGTGCACCCGCGGCCAGGAAGGACACCACTGAGATGACAGGCCTCGTACGGGGCATCACCGAGGCCGACTGGCCGCAGGTCGCCGCCCTGGAGGCCGGGGCGTACGCGGACACCTCGCTCACGGAGGGCGAGGCCGTCCTGCGGTCCCGGGCCCCGGCGGGCACCAGCTTCGTCCTGGAGCTCGACGGGCGGATCGCGGGCTACGTCCTCGCCCTGCCGTACCCGCGGTTGCACTGCCCCGACCCGGCCCGCCCGGAGCGGGTCGCCCACCACACCACCAACCTCCACCTGCACGACCTGGTCGTCAGCGCGCCCGTGCGGCGCCGGGGCCTGGGCACCCGCCTGGTCCGGCACCTCACCGACGCGGCCCGCGCCCGGGGCTTCGCCACCATCTCGCTGGTCGCGATCGCCGGCAAGGAGCCCTTCTGGCGGGCCAACGGCTACCGCCCCGACCACGGGGCGCGGGTGCCGGCCGGCTACGGCGGCGGCGCGGTGTACATGTCGGCCCAGGTGGCCGCCGTGCGGCAGGCGGGCTGATGAGCACACCCACCGCCCCCTCCTTCCAGCGCGCCAAGTGGTCGATCGCCGCGCTGTTCTGTTTCCTCGGCTTCCAGTACGGCACCTGGGTGTCCCGGCTGCCCGCGCTGAAGACGCGGCTGGACCTGGGCGCCGGCGAGGTCGGGCTGCTGCTGATGGCCTGCGGGGCCGGAGCGGCCGCCTCCTTCCCGCTGGTCGCCGTCCTGATGCGGCGGCTCGGTTCCCGCCTGCTGTCCCTGGCCTCCGCCGCCGCCCTGATCGCCGTCCTGGCCGCCCTGTCCGCCGTACCGGACTACCCGCTCGCGCTGCTGGCCGTGTGCGCCGACGGCGTCGCGGTCGGCTGCCTCAACGTGGCCATGAACGCGCAGGGCGCCGCGCTGGAGAGCACCCACGGGCGTACGGCCATGTCCCAGCTGCACGCCACCTTCAGCGGCGGGCTGCTCGCCGCCGCCCTGCTCACCTCCGGCGTGACCACCCTGACCGCGTCCGTTCCGGCGCACTTCGCCGTGGCCGGCGTGCTGCTGCTGCTCCTGCTCGGCGGCGCCCGGCCGGGCCTGCTGACCCACCGGGAGCCCGACCCCGCGGCCCCGGACGGGCCGAAGCGCCGCGGCCGCCGCGGCCTGCCCTCCGGCACGACCCTCCTCATGGGCTGCGCCATGGCCTTCGGCACGATCACCGAGGGCGCCATGAACGACTGGTCGACCCTCTACATGAAGGACGTCGTGAAGGCGTCGGCGGCCGTCGCCCCGCTCGGCATCGCGGTCGTCTCCGTGATGATGCTGCTGGCCCGCGCCTGGGCGGACCGCTGGCGCACCCGCTGGGGCGACGGACGTGTGGTGCGGGCCGGCAGCGCGGTGGCCGCCGTGGGCCTCGCCCTCGCGCTGGTCGCCGGGGGAGTGGTGCCCACGCTGCTCGGCTTCGCCTGCGTCGGCCTCGGCGCGGCGGCCGTCACCCCGTGCGTGTACGTGGCGGCGGCCGGCCACGGCGCGGACGCGCTGGCGCTGGTCGCCGCGATGGGCACCACGGGCCTGCTGGCCGGCCCCGCCCTGATCGGCTTCGTCGCCGGCGCGGCGAACCTGACCGTGGGCATGGCCACGGTGGCGGCCTCCGCCCTGATCGTCACGGCGACCGCCTTCCGCATCCCGTGGCGGGCCCGCACGCCGGAACCGGTCGGCTGACGCCTGATCCCGCAGGCGTGACCCGACCGGCTCCGCTGAACCGTCCCTCCGCTACGCTCTGCGGCGGTGTCCCGGCGCGCGTGAGGCGGAGTTCTCCTCCCAGGCGGTGTGCACCTGGGCGGAGTCCAGCAGGTGCTCGCCGTAGAGGTCCTGCAGCCAGTTCCCCTGGTAGATGGTGTCGAGGTAGCGCTCCCCGAGGTCGGGGGCTATCGCCACCGCCGTGAGGTCACGGGTGCCGTGCCGGGCCAGCCAGTCCGTCGCGGCGCTCACCACGGTGCCCGTGGAGCCGCCGAACAGGAAGCCCCGCCGGGCCAGCCGGTGGCAGGTGCGGATGGTGTCCGCCTCCTCCACCCGGACCACCTCGTCGACGTAACTCTCGTCGAGCAGCGGCGGGCGCATGCTCATGCCCAGGCCGGGGATCATCCGGCGGCCGGGGGTGCCGCCGAAGGCCACCGAGCCCACGCTGTCCACGGCGACGATCCGCACCGGCCGGTGCCACTTGCGGAAGTAGCGGGCGCAGCCCATCAGCGTCCCGGCGGTGCCCGTCCCGACGAACAGCACGTCCAGGCGCGGGAAGTGGACGGCGATCTCCGGTGCCGTCGTGCGGAAGTGCGCCCGCCAGTTGCCCGCGTTGGTGTACTGGCTGAGCCACACGTAGCGGTCGTCGGACGCGCACAGCGAGCGGACGTACTCGAGCCGCGTGCCCAGGAAGCCACCGCCCGCGTCCAGGTCGGTCACGACGTGCACGTGACTGCCGAGGGCTTCCATCAACAGTTTCGTCGACAGGTTGCACCGGGGGTCCGTCACGCACAGGAACCGGTAGCCCTTGCTGGCGGCGATCATGCTGAGGGCGACGCCCAGGTTTCCGGACGAGGACTCCACGAGGATGGAATCCGGCGTCAGGGATCCTTCCCGCTCGGCGCTCTCCACCATCTCCTTCGCGGCCTTCAACTTGATGGAGCCGGCGAAGTTGAAGCCCTCGCACTTGAGGTAGAGGCGGTGTCCGAAAATCGACTCTAGGTCGACGAAGAGACTTCCTTCGTTGAAGGCGTGGGGAGCGGAGATGACGGGCACGGCAGGCCTCCTGGTCCCAGGGCTGAGGGCAACGGCCTCAGCCGTACCGGCGCAGATCGTGGAAGAAGTCGTCGATGAGGCGGAGTTCTCCCGCCCTGGCCACTTGCTCGTAGACGTACTTGCCGACGGCCAGGTCGAGCACGCCCAGGCCGAAGGGCGAGAAGATCACCGGCTGGTCGCCGGGCGGGGCGGCCCGTCCTTGCAGCACGTCGTAGAGGGTCCCGTTGAGGAAGTCGCGGTTCCCGGTGCGCTGCTCGACCAGGTGCGGGGAGGTGTCCGCCTTCAGGCAGTGCTCCACGTCGTCCACGAAGTTGGCCGAGGCGAGCAGGACCTCGGGCGCGAGGTCGCGCAGCGACACGTGCAGCACCAGGGGGTTGTGGGCGAACCAGCCGGGGGCCGTGACATGCGGCCGGCCGGCGACGGTGGCGAAGATGACGAGGTCGCTGGAGCGGATCAGGTCCTCGGCGCTGTCGTGGACGGTGACCTGACCGGTGGCACCCGCCTGGCGCAGGTAGCCGCAGAAGCCGGCGGTGCTGTCGGGGGACACGTCGTGCACGCCGACGGCGTCGAAGGTCCAGCCGGAGCCGGCCAGGAACGTGTGGATGTACCGGGCGATCAGACCGGTGCCGAAGAACCCGACGCGCCGCGGACGGCTCCGGGTGCGGCTGAGCCAGTCGGCCGCCAGCGCGGCGGAGGCCGCGGTCCGGGTGGCGCTGATGACGGAACTCTCCAGGCACGCGAACGGGTAGCCGGTGTCGTGGTCGTTGAGGATCAGCACCGCGGAGGCCCGGGGCAGCCCGGTGCGCACGTTGTCGGGGAAGCTGGAGATCCACTTCAGGCCGTCCACCCGCGTGGAGCCGCCGATGGAGGCGGGCAGCGCGATGATCCGCGCCGTCGGCCGGTCGGGGAAGCGCAGGAAGTACGAGGGCGGGTTGACCGAGTCCCCGGCGCCGTGCAGCCGGTAGGTGGCCTCCACCAGGTCCACCAGCTCCTGCTCGCGCCCGCCGAGGGCCTCTTCCACCTGCTTGCCGGAGATCACCGCGAAGGAGGGCACCCGCCCCTCGTGGGGCGTGCCCGGTTCGGTGGCGGTAGACAGCATGTCGGTCATCGACGGCTCGCCTCCCCCGTCGGGCAGGAGTCGGCCAGGCGACGCGGCTCGGCCATGCCCACCAGCACCTGCCGGTCGCCCGTGAACGCCTCCCGGCTGTGCGCGGAGCCGATGTTGTCCACCAGCATCAGGTCACCGGCCTGCCAGGGCTCGCGCCGGGTGTGCTCCTCGTAGGTGGCGTTCAGGAGCTGGACGACGTCCTCGCCGATCGGGCTGCCGTCGCCGTACCGGGTGTTGAACGGCAGGCTGTCGGCGCCGTACTCGTCCACCAGGTACTCGCGCACCTCCGGGGCCAGCGTCCATTCGTTGAGGAACGCGATCTGGTTGAACCAGCACCGCCTGCCGGTGACCGGATGCCGTACGACCGCGCAGCGGCGCTGCTCGGTGCGCAGGGACCCGTCCGGCTGCCAGTGGAAGTCGATGGCGTTGGCCCGGCAGTAGCGCTCGATCGCGGCACGGTCGTCGGTGCCGAAGGACTCCGCCAGGGACGCGCCGATCTCCTCTTTGTAGCTGCGGGTCAGCAGCCAGCCCTCCCGCTCGAACCGCTCGGTCAGCTCGGCGGGCAGGGCCTGAAGGACCCGCTCGGCGTCGGCGACCCCGGTCGCCCCGCCCTGTCCGGGCGCGGTCAGGCACGCGAACAGCAGCAGGCCGGGCACCTCCAGCGGGTAACTCAGCTCGTGGTGCATGCACATCGGCTGGTTGGCCGGCCACGGCGTGGAGGAGTACAGGCCATGGCCGTGGTCCTGCCGGGGGGCGAAGGCCTCCCGCTCCGGCATGAGCGTCCCGGCCAGCCGTGTGAAGACGGCACCGACCTGGTCCGCGTCCCGCAGGCCGAGCCCGCGCACCAGCAGTGCCCCGTGCTCGGTGACCTGTGCCCGCAACGCCTCGCGGTGTTCGGCCGCCCAGCTCGCGGCGTCGGCGGGCCTCTCCACGCGCAGCAACGGTGGTCGGTCCGGCCGCAGCTCCACGTCGAGCGGTGCTGCCAGGGATGAGGACGGCATCTCGGTTTCCTTTCGGTCGCCCGTCGTGTGGACGTACGGGTCAGGTGGAGGCGAGGGGGACGGCCGCGCTCAGCACCGCGTGCGCGGCCCCGGCCGGCCGGGTACGGAGGAAGTAGTGGCCCCCGTCGGGCAGTTCGTGCAGGTCCACGTGGTCGGCCAGGAGCAGCCAGTCACGGTGGCGCTCGGCGTGGCCGGCGGTGTGCGGGTCGTCGGCGGCGACCACCACCGAGACCGGCGCCGCCAGCTTCACCGGCGGCGGCGCCTGAAGGACCGCCTGGAAGTAGCGGTGGGCGGACACGCAGTCGTGCCGGTAGGCGGCACCGATGTGTTCGGCGTGCCGCGCGTTCAGTTCGGCGAGCTCGGTGTAGCCGCTGTCCGCGGTCAGCCGCGCCGCGATCTCCGCGTCGCTCAGGCTCGTCAGCTCGGCGACGGCGGCCCCACGGTCCTCGGCCGTGCCGAGCAGTTGCGCCCCGAGGAACACCCGGGTGACCCGCACCCCGCGCTCCTGGAGCGTCCTCGCCGTCTCCAGGGCCGGCGCGGCGCCCGAGGAGTGCCCCCACAGCATGACCCGGGTCAGGCCGCGCGCCGTGATCTCGTCGGCCACCTGCGCGGCGACGTCCGCGATCGACGCGAACGGCTCCCGGTGCGCCGCCAGGTCGTGACCGGGCAGGTCCACCGCGAGGACCGCCGTGCCGCTGCCCGCCAGCGCCGCCGCCATCGGCCGGTAGTTCACCGCGTTGCCGCCCGCGTACGGGAAGCAGACCAGCGCGCACTCGGGGGAGCCGCCCGCTTCCGACAGCGGCTGGAGCAGCTCCGGGCGCTGCCGGGCGGCACCGTCGAGGAGGGCGGCCAGGTCGGCGAGCACCGGGTGCCGGGTGATGTCCCGCAGGGAGACCGCGCGGTCGAGCGCGATGCTGAGCTTGACGGCCGACAGGGAGGTGCCGCCCGAGGCGAAGAAGTCGTCCGTCCGGCCGATCCGGTGCTCGGGCACGCCCAGCAGTTCGGCCCAGGCCGCCGCCAGCCGCCGCTCGCTCGGGCTGAGCGCCTCCCGGCCCGCGCCGGCCGCCGCCCCGGGTTCGGGGCCGGTGCGCGCGGCCTCGGCGGTCAGGGCCTTGCGGTCGATCTTGCCGTTGGCGGTCAGCGGCAGGCTCTCCCGCCAGTGGAAGGCCGCCGGGACCATGTAGGCGGGCAGGGCCGCCGCGAGCGCCTCGCGCAGCACGTCCGGCTCGTGACGCCGGCCGGAGTGGAAGGCGATCAGCTGCGTGTTCCCGCCGCCGCGCTCGACGACGACCACCGCACCGTCGCGCACCCCGTCCACCCGCAGCAGGGTGTTCTCGATCTCGCCGATCTCGATCCGGAAACCGCGGATCTTGACCTGGCTGTCCCGGCGGCCGAGGAACTCCAGCTTCCCGCCGGGGTGCCAGCGTCCCCAGTCACCGCCCAGGTAGAGCCGCTCCCCGGGCCGGTACGGGTCCGTCCGGTAGGCCTCCCGGGTCCGCTCCGGATCGTTGACGTAGCCCCGGCCCACACAGACCCCGGAGAACGCGATCAGCCCGGGAGCGCCCAGCGGCACCAGCGCCAGCTGCTCGTCCACGACGTACACGCGCACGTTGTTGACCGCGCGCCCCAGCAGCACGCGGTCGGGGACGCCGTCCAGGACCTCGTGGTTGGTGTCGTCCGAGGTCTCCGTCAGGCCGTAGGCGTTGAGCAGCCTGATGCCCGGCTGGAGCGCGAACCAGCGCTGCACCAGCTCCCGTTTCAGCGCCTCACCGGTCACCGACACCCACCGCAGGTCCGGCAGCTCCCGCGGGCGCTGTTCCAGGTACGAGACCACGACCTCCAGGTAGGAGGGCACGAGCTGGGTCACGGTGACCCGGCCCCGCACCAGCGTGTCGACGAACCGCTCCACGTCCACGACCACGTCCTGGCCGATCAGCAGGGTCCGCCCGCCGACCAGCAGCGCGGACACCAGCTGCCACAGGGAGATGTCGAAGCACTGCGGGGCGGTCTGCGCCACCACGGAGCCCTCGCCGATCCCCAGGTCGTCGATCTTGGCGTACAGGTGGTTGAGCAGACCGGCGTGCTCGCACATCGCGCCCTTCGGCTCGCCGGTGGAGCCGGAGGTGAAGAAGAGGTAGGCCAGCTGACCGGGGTCGACGCGCACCCCGAGGTCGTCGTCGGCGTGCGGTTCCGCGTACGCGGTCTCGACCGGCAGCTTCTCGGCGTCCGGCACGGTGGCCAGCGCCTCGTCCAGGGTCCCGGTGCTGCCGGACTCGGTGAGGACCAGCCGGCACCCCGCCCGCGACAGCGTCGCCGCGATCCGGCCGGCCGGGAAGTGCGGCTCGATCGGCAGGTACGCCCCGCCCGCCTTGAACACCGCCAGCGTCGCCGCCAGCCAGTCGAGGTTCCGCTCGGTGACGACCGCGACCACGTCCTCCCGGCCCACCCCGCGCGCCACCAGCGCCCGCGCCAGCCGGTTGGCCCGCGCGTTCAGCTCCCCGTACGTCCACGCGCGCTCGCCGTGCACCGCGGCCACCGCCCGCGGATGCGCCCGCGCCCGCTGTTCGAACAGCTCGTGCGCGCGGGCGTCCGGCAGCGCCCGGTGCGGCCCCGCCAGCCCTTCCAGCTGCTCCCGCACCTCCACGGCCGACAGCAGGCTCTGCTGGGTGTGGTCGGCGTCCGGATCGGCCGCCAGCAGCCGCAGCGCCTTCAGGTGGTAGCCGCCGATGCGGTCCGCGCCCTCCGCGTCCAGCACGTCCGTGCGGTGGCGCAGGCGCAGCTTCAGCCGGCCGCCCGAGTCGCACCAGCGCACCTGGAGCACACCGTCGTCGTGGTGGTCCTCCCCGGCGTCCATGGGGCCGAACACCACCTCGTACGACGGCTCGGTCACCCCCAGTTCCCGGCGCAGTTCCGGCACCGGGAACTCCCGGTGCGCCAGCACCTCCGCCTCGGCGCGCTCGGCGGCCGACACCAGGGCCCGCCAGGACCCCGACGGCACGGTCAGCCGGAGCGGCAGCGGCTCGCCGCGCACTCCGGCGGCGTACCCCGTGACCACCTCGCGCTCGCCGGACAGCGCGGCCAGCACCTTGGCGTGCGCCGCCAGCAGCAGCGCGCTCAGCGGCAGTCCCGACCGCCGCACCAGTGCGCGCACCGAGGTCGCCACGTCGTCCGGGACCGGCGTCTCCTGCTCCGACGCTCCCGGGACCGCCTCCCGGACCCACCGCGGCACGGCCGTGCCGCCGCCTGCGGTCAGCACACGGCTCCAGAACTCCCGGCCCGCCTCGACCGCTTCCACCGCTTCCACGCGCGTTCCCATCGAAATGGCCTTCCTCATCTCGTGACGGACGCGGGGGCGTCGGTCGCTTCCAGTGCCCGGGCCGTGCCGCCGGGCCGGTGGCCGGCCCCGGGCATGTCCACGGCCGGGTTGCCGCCCCACTGAGCGTTCGGGGGGACTTCCTCGCCTTTCATGAGGAAGGAGTCGGGTGCCAGCACCGCGCCGTCGCCCATGGTCACGCCGTAGTGGACATGGGCGCCGACGCCGAGCGTGCAGCCCGCGCCGAGGGTGGTGCCGTCGGACTTGAATGTGCCGTCCTCCTGCGAGTGGCACTGGATCTTGCTGCCGGCGTTGAGGGTGCACTCGTCGCCGACGGTGGCCAGGGTCCGTTCGGTCATGTAGCAGCCGTCGTCGAACACCCGGCGGCCGATGCGCACGCCCAGCAGGCGCCACACCAGGGCCTTGAAAGGAGTCCCGTTGAAGATGTTGAGGTAATGGCTCGGCATTTTCCACACGCGCTCGTGCCACCAGAAAATCGGGTGGTAAATGGAGCACAACTGCGGAGTGAGCGCGCGGAACCTCGTCAGGCAGCGCTCCACGAGGATGTAGTAGCCGGTGGAGAACGCGAGCGTCATGGCCAGATACAGGGCGATCACCACGTGCCCGACCACGCCGTACAGGTCCACGGAGACGAGTCCGAACAGGGTGAGCGCGAAGACGAGGAACCAGCGCATGCACAGCATCAGGGCCATCGAGCGCAGGTTGTAGCGGTTCTTCGCGCTGAGGTGGCGGCGCAGTTCGTCGCCTTCCCGCAGATGATCGAACCGGGCGTCCCGGTCCACCGAGCGGGGAATCTCGAAGCACGGCGAACCGAGCAGTCCCACGCCCTCCCGCACCTCGCCGTCGAGGGGAATCATCACCTTGGTGGCGAGAAGGCAGTTCTCACCCGTCCTGCCGCCCACGGGATAGGCGATGTTGTTGCCCAGGAAATTGTGCTGACCGATCTCCACCCGGGACACCCGGAAAGACGTGCTGGAATAGTCGGCGTTGACGACGGAGAGCCCGTCGGCGATCATCGTCCCGGTGCCGACCGTGACCATGAAAGGCGTCTCGTGCTGCATCTCGGTGCCGAAATTCGAGCCGGTCTGCTCCACCCGTGACAGGTCGTAGCCGAGCCCGCGCAGATAATGCACGATGTACGAGCTGTCGCCGAAGAGCCAGGCGAAGAACTTGATGTTCGTCATGCGTGCCGCCGCCCGGTGCAGGGTGTAGTGGAATCCGTAGAGCGGATACACCCGGTCGGGTTTGACGAACAGACCCAGCAGGCGGGGAACGGTGCACAGGACAACGAGGCCCAGGACGAGGAAGCCGCAGAACAGGGCCAGCGAGATGCCGAGCGCGTCCGGGACCAGTTCCGACCGCGTCAGCGCCGCCGTCTGCGGATCGAGCCGCTCGCCGATCGCCGGGACCTCGGTGAACAGCATGTACACGCCGCCGAGGGTGAGCGGCAGGTACAGCAGGAGCGTCTGCAGCAGTGTGAGGGCGCCGAACCAGGCCCGGCGCGCGGTGCCGCACCTGACCGGCGGGACCCGCAGGTAGTCGACCTGGGCGGGCTCCGCCGGGGAACCGTGCCAGCGCTCGCCGTCCGGCACCGCCTGGCCGCTGTGCAGTGCGGAGGAATGGCCCAGCTGGGCGCCGTCGCCCAGCGAGGTGTCGATGTCCAGGACGGTCTTCTCACCGATGTACACGTCCCGGCCCAGCGTGACCCGGCCGGTCTGGATCCGGCCCGCGTGGGCCCGGTAGCAGAGGAAGAACGTGTCCTTGCGGATCACCGTGCCGGCGCCGACCGTCAGCAGGTCGGTGCAGACCGGGACCGAGCGGGAGAGGATCGTGACGCCCTTGCCGATCCGCGCGCCCAGCGCCCGCAGATACAGCACGTACAGCGGGGTTCCGACGAAGAACACCATCGGATTGGCGTGCAGCAGCACCTTCACCAACCAGAAACGCAGATACGCCGCTCTCCAGACGGGGAACTCACCCGGTTTCCAGCGGCCGACGAGCAGCCATTTCGCGACGACCGGAAAGGTGCACAGGGCGAGGAAACCGATACCGCCGAACAGCAGCGACCGCACATAAATGCCGACGAACCCGGAACCGGCGGCGATCCACTCATATCCCCGGGCGGTGACGAATCCCCAGACGAGGGAATACACGAGGAAGATCAGCAGCTGGGCCGTCCCGCACAGCAGATGGTGGACGGGCTTCACGCGCGTCACCGGAGCGGGGGAGGCCGCGGGCTCCGGCACCGGCGGGGCCGTATCGGCGGGAGCCACCTGGACGAGGGCCGCCGTCAGACTCCGGATCGTGGGATGCCGGTAGATGTCCCGCATGGACGGCGAGGGAAGATCCGGGTTCTTTCTCAGCCGCGCGCAGAACTGCGCCATCACGAGGGAATTCGCCCCGAGGTCGTTGAAGAAGTTACTTTCGGCCGGAACATGGTCGCAGCCGGTGACCTCGGCAAGGGTTTCCGCGAGTTTCCGCTCGGTCCACACCATGTCCGGCCCTATGTCGCCCAGGGAGACGGCAGGTTCGCCGGGCCGGGATATGGGGACCTCGGAGGACTGCTCCACCATTACATCTCCTGAGGGCGTTCGGATCGCCAATGGCCGGCCGGACGGTCCCTGATCAGGAACCATCGGTTTCAGTCTGGCGAGGCGCACAGCAGGCTGCCACTTCGCATCACCCCCATTCGCCGCGCCCGGAAGCGCCCGTGGCTCCGTATTCCTTGGTTTCCGCCCGGCGGGCCCCCCACGACGCCTCACCCGAACGGCCGCGCCCCGGACCACCCACCCCTCCCGAGGAGCACCACCGGGCGCATTACCCGGCGCCGGATATGCCACCGGAAACCCGGCTCGGCGGTTTTCCCGGCCGGCACCGGGATCACGGCCGTGGACGCCGAGGCGGACTTCGTCGAGCGGATACGGGTGTACCGGCTCGCGATCGGCCGGGATCCCGCCTTCCGCGAGTCCTCCGGCGTGCCGGCCGACGCGAGGCGTGGCCACGTCCGGCGCGCGTCACCCGTGTGGACCCCCAGCGGGGGGCGTCGCCGTCACCGGCGAACGGCCGCCGCGGTACGCGTCGCGAACGCGTCGCCGTCGTCGTGCGGGCCGGCCGGACCCTGACGGCAGGATCGCGCAACCGTGGAGCGTCGCCGCCGCGGACCGGCTCGCGCGCCCCGACGGAGCACGGCGGCGGCACCGACCCGAGCAGCCGGTCATCGGCCCTTGGTGACCGGAACCGCCGGAGTCCGTCGACCCCGGTCGCCCGGCTGCTCACACCGTCCGTCGAGGAGGCGCCCCGGCTCTGCCGAGCGGACCGTCTTCCGGACGAGGCGGCGTCACCGCGCGGGGACTTCCGCCGCACCGGCGGCGGCGTCCGGTCGCCCCGGCCGCCGATGAGGGGCCCTCTGACACGCCGGCCCCGCACCAGGACACCGCCGCTTCCGCCGCCCGAACCGGCCCGGCCGATCCGGACATCGCGGGGAGCCGCCGAGGTACCCGTCACGGCGCGGACCGACCGGAGGAGGGAAACGGTGGCCGGGACCGACGACGAACTGCTCGCCTTCGACACCGGCGACCTGGAGGACTGGGACGAGCACCGTGCGCGGGCCGCTCTCGGCGGCGCACACGGCGCCTTGTACCGGAACCACCTGCGCATCGCCCTGCACCTCGACTCCTGGGCGGAGGCCGAGGGCCGCCGGACGGATGTCGACGCACGGTACAAAGCCGGATACAGCCAGGCCCTGCGGGACATGGCCGCGTTCCTGAGACAGACCTACTACCTCCCACGCGGCCCGGACTGAAGCCGGGCCGCCGGGTGTCAGCCGGGGGCCTCCTCGGACTCCTCTCGTTCCCCCAGGGCCTCGTCGGTGCTCTCGCCGGACGTGTCCGGCTGGGGACGCCCTTCCTCCTCCGGGTGGACGTCCCGCTCGTCCGTCTCCCGCTCCAGAGGCGACGTGGGCTCGCGCTGCGCTTCGCCGGAACTGCTCATGGCTGCCTCCCTCGGGGCGCCGCTGCGGACGTACCGGGTTCCCCGGACGGTGGTGTGTAACGAGGACCGGAGCAACCCGGAGCGAATTCGCCGACGGCCGCACGCGGTGCCGCGGGGACACGGACACCGGGCAGACGGCGCCAGGCGACCTGCTCCGTTTGCGGCCGGCGGGGCTGGGGACCCGGCCGACCATGAGCACTACGTCACGCCTCCCCCGGACAGGGCGCAACCGTCTCCTGCGGCTGCTGGACCGCCTGGAGCGGGAACCCAGGGCCGACGCGGTGATCGACGGGGTCCGCAAGGGGGTGCAGGCCCTGCCGCTCGGCGACGGGCGCGACCTCCTGCACGGCAGGTGGCTGGGGCACCCGGTGCATCCGCTGATGGTGCAGGTGCCGATCGGCAGCTGGCTGTCGGCGGCGGTACTGGACCTGTACCCCGGCCGCTCCCGCGAGGCGGGCCTCCTGGTCGGCGTCGGCCTGGCCTCCGCCGCGCCCGCAGCCCTGGCGGGCTGGGTCGACTGGGCGGAGCTGCACCGCCAGCAGCAGCGCGTCGGACTGGTGCACGCCCTCGCGAACTCGGCTGCCGTCGGTCTGTACGCCGCCTCGCTCGGCTGCCGCGTCAAGGGGCGCGGCGCGGCGGGCCGGGCCTACGGCTTCCTGGGACTGACGGCGGTCGCGCTCGGCGGCATGCTGGGCGGCCACCTGGCCTACCGCCAGGCATCCGGCGCCAACCACGCCGAAGAGGTCCCGCACGTCGTCACCGGAGGCTGGCACCGGATCGGAGCCGTGGCCGAGTTCCCGGTCGACCAGCCCGTGCGGCGCAGCGTGGACGACGTCCCGGTCCTGGTCGTCAGGGAATCCGGCGGGGCGATCCACGCCCTGGCCGAGCGGTGCAGCCACCTCGCCGGGCCGCTGTCCGAGGGCACGGTGAGCGACGGATGCGTCCAGTGCCCCTGGCACGGGAGCGTCTTCCGGCTGTCGGACGGCTGGAACGTCCGCGGCCCGGCCACCGCCCCCCAGCCGGCCTTCGACACCCGGATCACCGACGGCTACGTCGAGATACGCCTGCGCCGGCAGGACCGGGACGGGCAGGCGTCCGACGAGGCCGAGGCGGGACGGCGACGCACGGGAACGGGGGCCCATGGGTACGGCAGCTGACAGCCGCCTCACGGCACGTCTGCACGGGCTGGTGCGGCGGACCGGACGGCGGTACGCGGCAGGACACGACCGGCCGCTGGGCGGCTACCTCGCGGCCATGGCGGGCTTCGCCACGTACACGACGGCCTGGGCCACCACCGTACGGCTCCTCGGCCGGCCGGTGCCCGACCGGCCCGCGCCGTGGGACGTGGCCCTGACCTCGGTCGCCACGTTCCGGCTCAGCCGGCTGCTGACCAAGGCGTCGGTCACCAGCCCGCTGCGCGCCCCCTTCACCCGGTACGTCGCCCCGCAGGGCCCGGCCGAACTGCACGAGGAGGCACAGCCCGAGAACGGCAGGCACACCGTCGGAGAGCTCGCCACCTGCCCCTTCTGCATGAGCGTCTGGGTGGCCTCCACCCTCACCGCCGGCCAGCTCCTCTGGCCGCGCGCGACCCGCACCGCCATGGGCGCGCTCACAGCCCTGGCCGGTGCGGACGCCCTGCAACTGGCGTACAGCGCGCTGGTCGAGAAGACGACCGGTGAATGACCCGCCGGCGAGGGGCTGAAGGGGACCGGCCGCGCGGGTGAAGGCCGTCCGTCGCGGGTACTCGCCGGGGCATGCTCAAGCGCGCACTGTGGCAGGGACTGCTCGCCGGCACCGCCGGCGGGGTGGTCATGACCCTCGGTGAGAAGATCGAGCAGGCCGTCACCGGCCGGCCCGACTCCCATGTGCCCGCGCGGGTGCTCCAGCGGCTGACCGGCCTGCCCGAACGTCCCGGCAGGCAGCCGCTGCCGGTCAACTGGGCCATGCACCACGGCCAGGCCGCCCTCCTCGGGGTGCTGCGGTCGGTGATGGCCCAGACCGGACTGCGCGGACCCCTCGCCTCCGCCAAGTTCACCGTCGTCCGCCTCACCAACGACCAGATCCTCGAGAACGCGACCGGCGTCGGCGCCCCGCCCGCCACCTGGCCCCGCCGGGAACTCGCCGTGGACCTTCTCCACAAGGCGGTCTACGCCTTCACCACCGGCGCCGTCGCCGACGCCCTCGCCGCCCGCGGTGGACCCGGCCCCGGACAGCGCCACGCCGCCGCCCGCCCCGGACGCCACGCCCACTTCGGCCCCCTGCCCCGCGGAGAAGCCTTCGGAGCGGACGGACGAAGGTGAGTCACGCCGGCCGGCACCTCTCAGGGCATGGTGCTCTGGGCGAGGACCAGGTCGGTGACCGCGGGCAGGCCGCCTTCGGCAAGGGCGGCGCGCTGCCGGTCCGCGCCGGTCCCGTCCTGCAGAAGCCGGTGCACCAGGGCCGTCACCTGCCGGTTGTCGCCGGACGCGTCGAGCGCGGGAGCGACGTAGCGCAGCAGCTCGTACAGCATCTCGCCGGCCCGGCGCTGCCGGCCGCCCGGATCGACCAGGGTGCCGCTCAGTCCGTGGCGGGCCGCGTGCCACATGCTCGCCTGCAGCAGCTCCTGGTCGCAGTCGAGCGCCGGAGCGCCGGCGGCGGCCTCCGCGAGCACCGTCTCCACCAGGGCCCGGACGAGACCCGCGAGCATCACCGCGTCGTCCGCGCGCAACTGCACGTCGAGGCACCGCACCTCGACGGTGGGGTACCGGGCCGAGAGCCGAGCCTGCCAGTACAGCTGACCGGTGTCCGAGATCAGACCGCTGTCCAGCAGCTGCCGCACGCGCCGGTCGTGGTCGGCGATGTCGGCGAAGTGCGGGGGCATGCCGCTGACCGGCCAGCGGCTGAAAACCACGGTGCGCCAGCTGGCGAAGCCGGTGTCGTGGCCGTCCCACAGCGGAGAGTTCGCGGACAGGGCGGTGAGGGTGGGCAGCCAGACCCGGATCCGGTTCAGGATCTGCACACCGGTGTCCCGGCTGGGTACGCCGACGTGCACGTGCATGCCGTTGACCAGCTGCTCCGCCACGAGCTGGGGCGCCTGGGTGAGCATGGCCCGGTACCGGGCCTGGTCGGTGACGGCCACGGGGTGGCCGTGGCGCAGCGGTGGTGTGGCGCAGGCCGCGACCCGGCAGCCGTGCGCCTCGGCGGCCGCCCCGACGGCGTGCCGCAGCCGGAGCAGGTGCCCGCCGACCTCCTCCAGCGTGGAGCACACCGGGGTGGCCACCTCCACCTGCGCCTGCAGCAGCTCGCAGTGCACCTCCTGGTCGGCCACGAGGTGCCCCAGGCCGGCCGCGGCCCGTACCTTGTCCGCCGCGGGTACCGGTAGACCCGTGACCGGGTCGAGCAGCAGGTACTCCTCTTCGACACCGATCGTCGTCATCGATCGCCTTCTGTTCCGCCCGGCTGTGACACCGGACTGGCTCCCGATGCGCCTGGCCGGTGCATCGCACGGCGAGGACCCGTTTCGAGGGCCGCTCGCGGTGGCCGAGTGACCGCACCCGCTCCCCGCTAAACCACCGTCCGGCGCCGACGAGCCGCGCGGCAGCGGCGGACGGCGGCTCCGGCTGACCGCGTCAGTCCTTCCCCATGGCCTTGCGGACGGCGTCCTTGGTGCGGTCCATGAGCGCGGCCACCGGACCAAGGGCGAGGTTGGCGGTGGCCGACTCGACGCCGGGGTGCGGCCGGGTGGGGTCGGGGTGCCCGCCCTCGGTCTGCACCCGGTACGCCCACGAGCCCCTCCCGCCCCGCGGGTGGGCGGTCGGGAGGGAGCTCGCGGTGCGGTGCCCGGGGCTCTCAGATGTCCCGGAAGATCTCGATCTGCGCGCCGATCGAGTTCAGGCGCTCGGCCAGGTCCTCGTAGCCGCGGTTGATGACGTACACGTTGCGGAGCACCGACGTGCCCTCCGCCGCCATCATCGCCAGCAGTACGACCACCGCGGGGCGCAGGGCCGGCGGGCACATCATCTCGGCGGCCCGCCAGCGGGTCGGGCCCTCGACCAGCACCCGGTGCGGGTCCAGCAGCTGGAGCCGTCCGCCGAGGCGGTTGAGGTCGGTCAGGTAGATGGCCCGGTTGTCGTACACCCAGTCGTGGATGAGGGTCTTGCCCTGCGCCGACGCGGCGATGGCCGCGAAGAACGGGACGTTGTCGATGTTCAGGCCGGGGAACGGCATCGGGTGGATCTTGTCGATCGGCGCCTCCAGCTTGGAGGGGCGGACCGTGAGGTCGACCAGGCGGGTACGGCCGTTGTCCGCGCAGTACTCCGGCGACCGGTCGTGGTCGAGGCCCATCTCCTCCAGGACCGCCAGCTCGATCTCCAGGAACTCGATGGGCACCCGGCGCACCGTCAGCTCCGACTCGGTGACCACCGCGGCGGCCAGCAGGCTCATCGCCTCGACCGGGTCCTCGGAGGGGGAGTAGTCGACGTCCACGTCGATGTTCGGCACGCCGTGCACGGTGAGCGTGGTGGTGCCGATGCCCTCCACCCTGACGCCCAGCGCCTCCAGGAAGAAACACAGGTCCTGGACCATGTAGTTGGAGGAGGCGTTGCGGATGACCGTGACACCGTCGTGCCGGGCGGCGGCCAGCAGGGCGTTCTCGGTCACCGTGTCGCCGCGCTCGGTCAGCACGATCGGCCGGTCGGGACGGACGGAGCGGTCCACCCGGGCGTGGTAGTGGCCTTCGGTGGCCGCGACGTCCAGACCGAACCGGCGCAGCGCGATCATGTGCGGCTCGATGGTCCGCGTACCCAGGTCGCAGCCACCGGCGTACGGCAGCTTGAAGCCGTCCATGCGGTGCAGCAGCGGGCCGAGGAACATGATGATCGAACGGGTGCGGACGGCGGCCTCCGCGTCGATCGCGTCCATCTCCAGCTCGGCGGGCGGGACGAGCTCGAGGTCGACCCCGTCGTTGATCCAGCGGGTACGCACGCCGATGGAGTTGAGCACCTCCAGCAGGCGGTACACCTCCTCGATCCGTGCCACGCGGCGCAGCACCGTACGCCCCTTGTTCAGCAGCGAGGCGCACAGCAGCGCCACGCACGCGTTCTTGCTGGTCTTGACGTCGATGGCGCCGGACAGACGGCGGCCGCCGACCACGCGCAGATGCATCGGACCCGCGTAGCCCAGCGACACGATCTCGCTGTCCAGGGCTTCACCGATTCGGGCGATCATCTCAAGGCTGATGTTCTGGTTGCCGCGCTCGATGCGATTGACGGCGCTCTGGCTGGTGCCGAGCGCCTCCGCGAGCTGCGCCTGTGTCCAGCCCCGGTGTTGCCGGGCGTCACGGATGAGCTTGCCGATGCGTACGAGGTAGTCGTCTGACATGAGGTCGAGGTTATCTCAGATATGAGATGGCGCCCGTCAGGGGGTCCCTTCGAGTGACGCCGGTGACGGACAGTCAGGGCCGGTCGCTCTGGGGCACGCCGGGTGACCGGAAAGGCGGGGTTGAATCCACCCGTACCGGTCGATCTGGTGCTCGGCGCGGGAGGCGGTCGCCTGGTGTGCGCCCCGGCCGCCGGGAGGCCCGCCCCGGCCGCCGGGAGGCCCGCCCCGGCCGTCGGGGGCCCGGCCGGCCAGGCGGGCCCCGCCGTCGTGGTGCGGCGCGTGGTGTACGGGTGCGCCGGACCCGGGTCGGGCATGACCGGACGGCGCCCATGTACTAGAGTTATCTCGACATCGAGATATCTGCCGAGGCGCACCGTAGCCGCCACTCCAGTAAGGCATGCCTAACTTAGTCTGACCTCACTGGTTCGGCCAAGCCGGCGTGGCGGCACGATTGACGGTGGTACGCGCACATCAATGAAGGAGACTGTCGTGTCGGCGAACAGCTTCGACGCCCGCAGCACGCTGCAGGTGGGCGACGAGTCGTACGAGATCTTCCGGCTGGACAAGGTGGAGGGCTCGGCCCGCCTGCCGTACAGCCTCAAGGTCCTGCTGGAGAACCTGCTCCGCACGGAGGACGGCGCGAACATCACCGCCGACCACATCCGCGCCCTCGGCACCTGGGACTCCCAGGCCCAGCCCTCCCAGGAGATCCAGTTCACGCCGGCCCGCGTGATCATGCAGGACTTCACCGGCGTGCCCTGTGTCGTGGACCTCGCCACGATGCGTGAGGCCGTGAAGGAGCTGGGCGGCGACCCGGCCAAGATCAACCCGCTGGCGCCGGCCGAGCTGGTCATCGACCACTCCGTCATCGCCGACAAGTTCGGCACGAACGACGCCTTCAAGCAGAACGTCGAGCTGGAGTACGGCCGCAACAAGGAGCGCTACCAGTTCCTGCGCTGGGGCCAGACCGCCTTCGACGAGTTCAAGGTCGTCCCGCCGGGCACCGGCATCGTCCACCAGGTGAACATCGAGCACCTGGCCCGTGTCGTGATGGTCCGCGACGGCAAGGCCTACCCGGACACCCTGGTCGGCACCGACTCGCACACCACCATGGTCAACGGCCTCGGCGTCCTCGGCTGGGGCGTCGGCGGCATCGAGGCCGAGGCCGCCATGCTCGGTCAGCCGGTCTCCATGCTGATCCCGCGCGTCGTCGGCTTCAAGCTCACCGGTGAGCTCCAGCCCGGCACCACCGCCACCGACCTGGTGCTCACCATCACCGAGATGCTGCGCGAGCACGGCGTCGTCGGCAAGTTCGTCGAGTTCTACGGCGAGGGCGTGTCCGCCACCTCGCTCGCCAACCGCGCCACCATCGGCAACATGTCGCCGGAGTTCGGCTCCACCGCCGCGATCTTCCCGATCGACGACGAGACCCTGAACTACCTGCGCCTGACCGGCCGCTCCGCGCAGCAGGTCGCCCTGGTGGAGGCCTACGCCAAGGAGCAGGGCCTCTGGCTGGACCCGGCCGCCGAGCCCGACTTCTCCGAGAAGCTGGAGCTGGACCTCTCCACGGTCGTCCCCTCCATCGCAGGCCCGAAGCGCCCGCAGGACCGCATCGTCCTCGCCGAGGCCGCCCAGCAGTTCGCCAAGGACGTCCTCAACTACGTCGAGGCCCCCGTCGCGCAGACGGCGGACGCCGCCGCCTCCCCGGTCGACGAGGCCAGCGCCGAGTCCTTCCCGGCCTCCGACGCCCCGGCCTACGGCCACCAGGACAACGGCGCCGGCGCCCCGCAGCACGGCCAGGGCACCGGTGCGGTACCGTCCAACCCGGTCCGGGTGACCGCCCCCGACGGCACCAGCTACGAGCTGGACCACGGTGCGGTGACGGTCGCGGCCATCACCTCCTGCACCAACACCTCGAACCCGTACGTCATGATCGGCGCCGCCCTGGTCGCCAAGAAGGCGGTCGAGAAGGGCCTCACCCGCAAGCCGTGGGTCAAGACCACCCTCGCCCCGGGCTCCAAGGTCGTCACCGACTACTTCGAGAAGGCGGGCCTCACCCCGTACCTCGACAAGGTCGGCTTCAACCTCGTCGGCTACGGCTGCACCACCTGCATCGGCAACTCCGGCCCGCTGCCGGAGGAGGTCTCCAAGGCCGTCAACGACCACGACCTCGCGGTCACCTCGGTCCTCTCCGGCAACCGGAACTTCGAGGGCCGTATCAACCCCGACGTCAAGATGAACTACCTGGCGTCCCCGCCGCTGGTCGTCGCCTACGCCATCGCGGGCTCCATGAAGGTGGACATCACCCGCGACGCCCTCGGCACCGACCAGGACGGCAACCCGGTCTACCTGAAGGACATCTGGCCCACCGAGGCCGAGGTCAACGACGTCGTCGCCAACGCCATCGGCGAGGACATGTTCGCCAAGTCCTACGAGGACGTCTTCGCCGGCGACGCCCAGTGGCAGTCGCTGCCGGTCCCGACGGGCAACACCTTCGAGTGGGACCCGGAGTCCACCTACGTCCGCAAGCCCCCGTACTTCGAGGGCATGGGCATGGAGCCGGCCCCGGTCGAGGACATCTCCGGCGCCCGCGTCCTGGCCAAGCTGGGCGACTCGGTCACCACCGACCACATCTCCCCGGCCGGCGCCATCAAGGCCGACACCCCGGCCGGCAAGTACCTCACGGAGCACGGCGTCGAGCGCCGCGACTTCAACAGCTACGGCTCCCGCCGCGGCAACCACGAGGTCATGATCCGCGGTACGTTCGCCAACATCCGCCTGCGCAACCAGATCGCGCCGGGCACCGAGGGCGGCTACACGCGTGACTTCACGCAGGACGGCGGCCCGGTCTCCTTCATCTACGACGCCTCGCAGAACTACCAGGCCGCCGGCATCCCGCTGGTCGTCCTGGCCGGCAAGGAGTACGGTTCCGGCTCGTCCCGCGACTGGGCGGCCAAGGGCACCGCGCTGCTCGGCGTCAAGGCCGTCATCGCCGAGTCCTACGAGCGCATCCACCGCTCCAACCTCATCGGCATGGGCGTGCTCCCGCTGCAGTTCCCCGAGGGCGCCTCGGCCCAGTCCCTCGGCCTGACCGGTGAGGAGACCTTCTCCATCTCCGGCGTCACCGAGCTGAACGAGGGCCGTACGCCGCGCACGGTCAAGGTCACCACCGACACCGGTGTCGAGTTCGACGCGGTCGTCCGCATCGACACCCCCGGTGAGGCCGACTACTACCGCAACGGCGGCATCATGCAGTACGTGCTGCGCCAGCTTGTCGCTTCTTGACCTGACGTGAACGAGCGCCCTGCCCCTGCATCTCGCGGGGAGCGGGGCACTCGCGCTGGGCAGGGCGGAAGACACCCCTGAGACCGGGTCGCACGCCGATCCGTTCCCGGGGCGGAGTCGCGCGTCCTACGACGACGAAGAGCCCCGCACCTGGTACCAGGTGCGGGGCTCTTCTGTCCTCGCGAGCGTGTGGCGAACGAGCGCCGCCAGTGGAGGGCGAGCCAGGTGCGGGTGGCGCGGAGGGGGCGAGGGCGTGAGTCGCCCGGTCGGGGGGAAGGGGAGGGGACCAGGGAGGGAAGAACGCACTGCACAGTGGCTTGTATGTGTGCATACTCCCCTAGAAGCTCGCAGTTCAGGCTGCTCCTGGTGATGCCGAGTCACCAACTCGTGCGGAAAGGAGCCGAGCGGGGGTTCCGTATCTGGTCGGTATGGGATCCGTCGCAGCTGGAGGCCGACTTCGCGGGGCGCGTCGACGAGGTCTCCGAGGAACTGCTGCTCACCGATTTCAGCGACGAGACCGGACTGCGCGAGACCATCGCGCGGACCGCGCGACGCAATGGCATCGACGCTGTGCTGCACTGTGGACACGGCAGTTCCGTCCTGCCGGTGGTCCGGGAGGCATGGCGGCTGGGCCTGTCTCCGAACCCCCCGGCGGTGTACGAACGGCTCCAGTCCGGCGAAGGGGACGGCCGGGCCCTTGCAGAGGCTCCCAGGGTGAGCGTCGAGACGCTGACCGTGAACGGCACCCATCACGTCGTGGGGATGACGGCTCAACGCACCACGGGGCCACCGCACTTCCTCGTGACGGGCTACCTCCATCCGGCGCCGTTGACCGACGATGAACAAAAGATCATTTCGGCGGCGGTCGAGGAGCGACTGACGGCGAGCGGATACCGCTTCGGCCCGGCTCACACAGAGGTGGCGCTGCTGCCCTACGGGCCGCGGATCGTGTCCTGCCGCCCGCACCTGGGCGCCGACCGTATCCCCCTGCTCGTCGAGATCGCGCGCGGGTTCGACCTGGAGGCGGCGGTCTTCACATGCCTCCTGGGCGGCCGCCCGGTCGTGCCGAAGGCTTCCCAGTACGCGGAGGTCGGTTTCTTCCTGCTGCCCGAAGGGCGGCTGGAGACGTACACCGGCACGGAGGACATCGCCGTGACCCCATGGGTCCGTGGAGCGCGCTTTCCGTACACCGCCGGCGACTGGATCGCGGCGGTCGGTGATCCGCGCGCCCGGCGCGCCTACGTCGTCGTGGAGGGGAGCACACCGGAGGTCACTCGCGAACGAGTCGCCAAGGCGCGACAGGATCTTGTCGCCGATATCAGGCCGACTGCCCGGTGACGCGCGCCGGGTAGTTATGTTTTCCTTCACGAGGCGGAGGGGCGAGACGCGGGATCCGACAGGCCTGTGCGTGTGCTCCGCGAGGTGTTGTACGCCTCTGTGGCGTGTGTCCCATCTCATCGCTGACGAGGGAGGATAAGGTGCGGGCCGCGACATCGAGTCACAGTGAAGACGACATAGGCCCCAGTCCGGAATTCGCCGTTCTGGGATCTCTGGAAGTCCGTAGCGGCAGCGAACTCGTATCAGTCAACGGGGCTCTGCAGCGGCGCGTTCTCGTGATGCTGCTCCTGGAGGCGGGGCGCGTCGTGCCCGTCTCCCGTCTGGTGGCGGCCGCATGGAACGACGAACCGCCGGACAGCGCCGAGCACCAGGTGCGCAAGACGGTTGCCAAACTGCGCAGCCGCATTCCGCACGGCCCCGACATCATCGTCACCGACGGACCCGGATACCGCGCGGTCGTCGACACCGAGCAACTCGACCTGCTGCGCTACCAGCAGCTGTTAAGACAGGCCAGGGCATCACTGGAGGCGGGGGAGACCGAACGGGCCGCGGCACAACTGCGTGAGGCCCTGGCGCTGTGGCGAGGGCCCGTGCTGTCCGGTTCCGGCGGCCGTGTGGTCGACGCCGCCTCGACGGCTCTGGAGGAGCAGCGGCTGACCGCCGCCGAGCAGCTCTACGATCTGTGCATCGACGCGGGCGAGGCCGCCGAGATCACGGGTGAGCTGCGTGTCCTCGTCGACGAGCATCCGCTGCGCGAGACGCTGCGCAGCCGGCTGATGCTCGCCCTCTACTACTCCGGCCAACAGGCGGCCGCGCTCAACGAGTTCGCCCGTACCCGAGCACACCTTGCGGACGAGCTGGGCATCGACCCCGGCGCGGAGCTGACCGGACTGCACGAGCGCATCCTGCGCCAGGACCCGTCGCTGACCCGCCAGGAACGTGCCGTGTCCCGTGTCCCGCACCAGGTGACGGAGGCTCCGCACGCGCTGCCGTTCGACGTGCCCGACTTCTCGGGCCGCAGCTCGGAGCTGCAGTGGGTCTGCGACGCGGCCAGGCGTGCCCTGGAGGGGGCACCGACGGTGCTGGCCCTCGACGGCATGGGCGGCGGCGGAAAGACGGCACTGGCCATCCGCGCCGCCCACCAACTGGCCGAGCAGTATCCGGACGGCAGCCTCTTCATCGACCTGCACGGCTTCACACCGGGCCAGACGCCACTCAGCGCGTTCCAGGCACAGGGGGACCTGCTCGCCGCCGCCGGTGTCCCCAGCGAGGAGCTGCCCACGGCACCGGCGGGACGCGCCGCGCGGTGGCAGTCGTACATGCGGGGCCGTCGCATGCTTCTGGTTCTGGACAATGCCGCCGCCTCGGAGCAGGTGCGGGAGCTGATTCCAGCCTCGTCCGACAGCCTGGTCCTGATCACCAGCCGCCCGCGGCTGACCGGACTGGACGGAGCCGAATGGCTCTCCCTGGGCGCCCTTCCGGAGCCGGAGAGCCACCAGATACTGCGTAACACCCTCGGTGCCGAACGCGTCGAGAGGGAGCCGGTCGCGGCCCTTGAGCTGCTGCGGCTGTGCGGAGGACTACCGCTGGCGGTCCGGATCGCCGCCGCCCGGCTGGCGAACCGCCCGCAGTGGACGGTCCAGCGACTCGTCGAACGGCTGCGGGACCACGACCGGCGTCTGGACGAACTCACCAGCGAGGGACGGGGAGTGGCGGGTGCGCTGCTGCTGTCGTACCAGTCCATGCCCCGGGAACAGCGAACGGCCTTCCGGCTGCTGGGACACCACCCCGGACGCTATCTGGATGCCGAGGAGGCTGCCGCGCTGCTGGACACCGATGTGCTGACGGCCGAGGACGTGCTCGAGGAACTGGTGGACGTACGGCTGTTGGAGGCCAGGGAGCCGGGGGTGTACGCGCTGCACGATCTGGTGCGCAGCTTCGTGCAACGCGTCGCGCAGAGCCAGAAGACGCCGGAGGACGGGCAGGCGGTGCGGCGACTGCTGGATCACTACCTGATCGCGGCGGAACGTGCCTGCGACACGCTGTTCCCCGGACGGCGCCACTTCGGAGACGTCGACGAAAAAGGACAGGATCGCGACGAGTTCGACCACAAGGACAAGGCACTCCAGTGGCTCGACCAGCACCGCGAGAGTCTGCTGGCGGCGGTGGACGCCGCGTACCACGAGGGACTGCTGTGGCACGCTGCGCGGCTGCCGCGTGAGTTGGGCTTCCACTCGAGCATCCGCGCCTACGACGCCAGCGCGAACGCGACGTTGGAGAAGGGAGTCAGCGCGTCGCGACAGCTCGGGGACCGGTCGTTGACCCGGCTGAACCTGATGAATCTGGCCATGGGCAAGTGGCGGCTGGGGCAGTTGAGCGAGGCCGTCGCCCGGCTGGAGGAAGCCGTGGACCTGTCCCGGCAGATGGACGACGTGCACAGCGAGGCGGAGTGCCGGGCCCGGCTGGGACAGGCATGCAACAGCATGGGGGAGCTGGAACGCGCGCTGCGGCTGTGCCAGGAGGCCAACGCGCGGGCGCAGGAACTCGGCTACACCCGACTCGACGGCTCGTCGCTGAGCACGCTCAGCCTGGTCCAGGTGCGGCTGGGGCTGTTCGACGAGGCGGCGGCATCGGCGGAGAGGGCGGTGGCCATCTTCGACTCGATCAAGGAGATACAGCTCTCCGTGGACGCGCTGAGCAATCTCTCCCAGGCGATCGAGCGCCTCGGCCGCTTTGAGGAGGCGCTCGCCTGGGCCGACGCGGCGCTGGAGCGGTGCCAGCGCATGAGCATGCCCTCGGTGCTGCCGCTCGTACTCGCCCGCAGAGCCGATGTGCTGGCGCGCATGGGAGAGCTGGACGAGGCGGCGGACAGCGCCGACCGCGCACTCGCCAAGGCCACCAGCAGTACCGACGACATCCACCGTGCCACCGTGCACCTCTCGGTGGGGCGCGTGCGGTACGGGCAGGGGGACCTGGACACGGCGCAGGCTCAGCAGCTTCTGGCCCACGAGATCGCCTGCCGTATGGAGTTGCGCTACGACGAGGCCTGCGCGCTGTGGGGCCTCGGCCGCACCGCCGAGGCCCGGGGGGACTCGCAGCTGGCCCAGCAGCACCGATCGGCCGCGAACAACCTCTTCTCCCTTATGAAAGTGCCGGAGAGCGCACGCTGAGCCCGCAGGTCTGGCGGCCTACGAGCAGGGGGATCGGGCGGGTGTCCGGAGGGGAACGGGCCGGGAAGGCAGATCGCGAACATCATTGAAGTCACAACGGCCTACCTCTCCAAAGGAGTTCTCATGCGCTTCGCCCCTGTCGCCGCCGCCTCCGTCATCGCTCTTGGGGCGCTCCTTGGGGGATTCACGGCCTCCTCCGACGCCGCCGCGGCGGGGAAGGCCCAGCAGCGCACCGTCGCCCTCGCCTCTCCGACGGACCTGACCGTCTCCGAGACGGACAACAACGGCAACGGCTGAGCGGTGGGCCGCAACCACTGGTTGCGGTCCACCGGTCCAGTCACCCGGGAGAGTCACTGCTCCGGGACGAGCCTCGCCGTTCGGACACGGCCGGCGCCGGCCGTTCGCCACGGCGCGGCGGGATCGCCGTACCGGGCGGGCTCGGCCGCGGCCGGCCGGAAGTACCGGTGCAGGCCCAGTTCCGCCGTCATCGCGTGCACCCAACCAGCTCTGCATGCCCGGCCGCACCACGTCGCGCGTGGTCTCGGCGGCCATCGCCGGCGTCATGACCGGCGCGGTGCAGACGGCGTGCGGCTCCGAGTCGGTCTTCCGGGAGGCTGCGAAGCGCGAGCAGGACTCACCGTAGTCACCCCCGCCACCCCTGTTCCCGGGAGCAGTCACGTCCGAATCGGGTTGGCAGGCGGGCGGCGGCAGGGTCACCGCCGCCGACGACTCCGGCTGGCAGTGAGCAACGGACCCAGACCCCGTCTTCGGAGGAGAAGTCGCATGACGACGACCGCGTACCCCACAGCGCAGGACATCGAGAGCGGCGCCGCGGAACGGCTGCTGGCGCTGCGCGACGGAGACTTCGGCAGCCTGCCGACGGCATGGGTGCCGCTCGACGACCTGACCGTGAGCACCTCGCCGCGCCTCGACGGGCAGGACAGTGTGTACGTCCGTGCCCTCGCCGACACCGAGGCCGCGATGCCCGCGATCCTGGTGCACCAGCCCACCATGCGGGTCATCGACGGAACGCACCGGCTGCTCGCCGCGCGGCTCGCCGGGCGGAAGGACATTGCCGTCCGCTTCTTCTCCGGTTCCGAAGAAGAAGCGTTTCTGCTCTCCGTGGCCTGCAATGTCGTACACGGAAAGCCCCTGTCGCTCGCCGACCGTGTCGCGGCGGCCGCGCGGCTGCTCGACGATCATCCGCGCTGGTCGGACCGGTGTGTGGCCTCGGTCGTCGGGCTGTCCGCGCACAAGGTGGCCGAGGTCCGCCGCAGCAGCGAGGGCCCGGCGGCGCAGGGCACCAGCCGGATCGGCCAGGACGGGCGGGTACGGCCCCTCAACGCGGCGGAGGGCCGCCGGCTGGCCTGCGAGATCATCGCGCGGGAGCCGCAGGCCTCGCTGCGCCAGGTCGCCCGGGAGGCCGGGATCTCCCCGGCCACCGTCGCCGACGTGCGCGCGCGCCTCCGGCGCGGGGTCGATCCGGTGCCCGACCGGCAGCGGGGCACGGTGTCCGGGGCCGGTGACGACACGGGTGCGCCTCGTGTGCCGGGGCATGAGCCGGAGACGGTGTCCGTCGAGAAACTCCTCGCCCTGTCCGAGACGCTGCGCAAGGACCCCTCGCTGCGGTTCAACGAGGTGGGGCGGCTCGCGCTCCGGCTCTTCGACGCCTGTGCGGTGTTCGTCCGGCAGCAGCAGGCGGTCACCGCACAGGTGCCACCCCACTGCAAGCGCCCGATGGCCGAACTCCTCACCTCCTACGCCCGCCTGTGGCAGTCGTACGCCGACGAACTGGCCAGGGATGCCATACCGTTGAGCCGCGCTCTGTGAGCGCGGCCGTCCAACCGCACGGCATCCGCGGTTGGACGTGACGCCACCGGGATGACAGAGGATGGGCGCCACGCGGCACGGCCATCCCGCAACTCCCGCCTCACCTCCCCTGTTGTCCCCTCTGCCGCTCGCCGGCCCAGCAGACCCGGAAGACTCCCCGGGCACCCGAAGCCCTCACGACCCGCAAGCCCCTCCCCGCCCCCGACCCCCGGAGACCGGACGATGACCGCGCAGGACGCCTGGAGCAGCCCGGCCGCTCGTTCGCCGGGAGGCCGGCAGCGCAGTGAGTGGACGGTCGTGCCGCTGCGGCGGCCCCTGGCCCGGGTCCGGTTGTACTGTCTGCCCTGGGCCGGAGCCGGGGCGGCGGGTTTCCGGGACTGGGCCCGGGGGCTTCCGGAGTGGGTGGAGGTCGTTGCCGTGGCGCTGCCGGGGCGGGAGCGGCGGCTGGCCGAGCCGGCGCTGGACAGTGTCCGCCGGATCGCCGACCGGCTCGCGCCCGTGCTGCTAGCGGACGCAGGCGAGTTGCCCCAGGCCCTGTTCGGACACAGCCTCGGCGCGCTGGTGGCGCACGAGACGGCGCTGCGTCTCACCGCGGCCGGCGCCGGACCCGAACTGCTCGTGGTCTCCGGCTCCCGCGCCCCTCATCTGCCGGTGCGCGGCGAGGAGTTGCACCGGCTGCCGGACGACGCGTCCTTCCTGCGGGCGCTACGCCGGCTCCAGCCGCCCGGCGACGCGGTCCTGGACCACCCCGAGCTGGTGTCCCTGCTGCTGCCCGCGCTCCTCGCGGACTTCACCGCCGCCGAGACCCACCACCGCCCCGCGCGGGCCGACCTCGCCTGCCCGATCACCGCGCTGTACGGCACCGACGACCCCCTCGCCCTCCGGTCGGACCTGGACGCCTGGGGGCGCTGCACCACCGGCGGCCACTCGGTCCACGAGGTCCCCGGCGGCCACCTGTTCGTGATGACGCACCAGCGACGGGTACTGAACTCGGTCACGGACGCACTGCGGCGCTCCGGCCGTGAGCACGACGACCACGACGAGAGAGGAACGACATGAGTGCATCCGGCGGGGCGCGGGTCTCCGTCCTGCGAAACCGCGACTTCTCGCTGCTCCTGAGCGGACAGCTCATCTCCAGCCTGGGCAACCAGATGCAGCTGTTCGCGCTGCCGCTGGTGGTGCTGGCCATCTCCGGCACGCCCACGCAGGCCGGTCTGGTGATGGGCCTGAACACCGTCTCGTTCATCGTGTTCGGCCTGGTCTCCGGCGCGCTGGTGGACCGGTGGAACCGCAAGGTCACCATGATCTGGTGCGAGATCGGCCGGGGCCTGCTGGTCCTCAGCGTCGTCGTCGCCCTGTGGAACGACCGCCTGACCATGACCCAGCTCTACCTCGTGGCCCTGGCCGGCGGCGTCCTCGCCACCCTCTTCCAGGTCGCCAACACCGCCGCGCTGCCCAACGTCGTCGACGCGCCCCAGCTCCCCACCGCGCTCGGCCTCTTCCAGTCGATGTCCAACACGCTGCGCATCGTGGGCGCCTCGATCGCGGGCGCGCTGTACGGACTGGGCCGGGTCGTCCCCTTCCTCGTGGACGGGATCTCCTTCCTCGTCTCCGCGGCCTCCCTGCGGTTCATCCGCACCGAGTTCCAGCAGGAGCGCGAGGAGGGCGAGGAGCGCCGGCCGCTGACGGTGCGCACACTGACCCAGGAGATCCGCGACGGGGTCGGCTGGGTCTGGCGCCGGCCCGTGATCCGCTTCCTGACCTTCGTGCAGGCCGCCGACAACCTGCGCTACGGCGCCGGATACCTCGTCATCATCATGCTGGCGAAGGGCGTGGGCGCCGACTCCACCGAGATCGGCCTCATCTTCAGCGGTGCCGCCGTGGGCGCGCTGGTGGGAGCCGCGCTCTCGAACCGGATCATCAAGCACTTCCCGCTCGGCCGGATCGCGGTCGTCACCATGACCGTCGTGGCGCTGGCCTTCCCGCTGTACGCCCTGGCCCCCAACCCGCTGCTGCTGGGCCTGGTGGCGGCCCTGGAGTCGCTGGTCCGGCCCGTCTACACGGTGGCGCTGACCAGCTACCAGCTGTCCATCACACCGGACGCCATCCAGGGCCGGGTCACCAGCGCCGTCTCCACGCTCGTCTTCGGCGCGATGTCCATCGGCACCATGGCCGGCGGCGCCCTGGTCGCCGCGCTGGGCGGCGACCACACGGTCCTGCTGTTCTCGGCCTACCTGCTGCTGCTCGCCCTCGTGACCGCCTGCAACCGCGCCGTGCGCCGGGCGCCCCGGGTGGGCGAGGCAGCGCCGGTCGAGGAGGAGCCGGTCACCGCGGGCGGCTGAGCCCCGGCCCGCCGACGACGAAGGCGCCGCCCCGCAGGCCGGGAGCGGCGCCTTCGTCTTGTGCATGTCCGAGTCCTCGGGGCCTCAGAAGCGCTGCATGACGTGCTTGATGCGGGTGTACGCCTCGAAGCCGTACGCCGACAGGTCCTTGCCGTAGCCGGAGTCCTTGAACCCGCCGTGCGGCATCTCGGAGGGGAAGCCGAGGTGGGTGTTGATCCAGACACAGCCGTGGTCGAGGGCCTGGCTCAGGCGCAGGGCGCGGGCGCCGTCCCTGGTCCACACGGCGGAGGCGAGCCCCTTGGAGACGCCGTTGGCGAGCCGTATCGCCTCCTCCTCGTCGGTGAACCGCTGCACGGTGATCACGGGGCCGAAGACCTCCTCGTGGGTGATCTCGTCGTCCTGGCGCACGCCGGCGATGACCGTGGGGGCGAAGAAGTAGCCGCTGTCGCCCACGCGGTGACCGCCGGTGAGCACGCGCGCGTGCTCGGGCAGCCGGTGCACGAACCCGGAGACGCGCTCCAGCTGGTCGGCGTTGTTCAGCGGCCCGTACAGCGCGCCCGCCTCGGAGGGCGGGCCGGTGCGCACCGCGCGGGCCGCCTCGGCCAGGCGCTCGGTGAACTCGTCGTAGACCTCGTCGGCGGCCAGCACCCGGGAGGCGGCGGTGCAGTCCTGCCCGGCGTTGGCGAAGCCGCCGGTGACGATCGTCTCGACGGCGGCGTCCAGGTCGGCGTCCGCGCACACGATCACCGGTGTCTTGCCGCCGAGTTCGAGGTGCAGCCGCTTGAGTCCGTCCGCCGCCGACCGGGCCACCTCGCGGCCCGCGCCGACCGAACCGGTCAGCGACACCATCGCCGGGACGGGGTGCTCCACCATCAGGCGGCCCGTGTCGTCGCCGCCGCAGATCACGTTCAGCACGCCCGGCGGCAGGAACTGCGCGGCCAGCTCCGCCAGCAGCAGTGCGCTGGTGGGGGTGGAGGGGGCGGGCTTGAGGACCACCGTGTTGCCGGCCGCGATCGCCGGGGCCGACTTCAGTACGGCCATCAGCAGCGGGAAGTTCCAGGGGGCGAGCTGCGCGCACACGCCGACCGGCTCGCGGCGGACGTACGAGGTGTGGCCGGCCGCGTACTCGCCGGCCGCCGTGCCGTTCAGCAGCCTGGCGGCGCCGGCGAAGAACCGCAGCTGGTCCACCATCAGCGGCACCTCGCCGGCCGCGGCGGCGCTGCCGGTGTCCCGCAGCTCGGCCTCGGCGAACTCGGCGGTCCGCGCCCTGAGCGCGTCGGCCAGCGCCAGCAGGGCCTCCTGGCGCTCGGCGGGCAGGGTGCGCCGCCAGGAGACGAAGGCCCGCTCGGCTGCCCGCATCGCCTCCTCGACCTCGGCCGGGCCGGAGGCGCAGGTACGGGCCCGCACCTCGCCCGTGCACGGGTCGACGACGTCGACCACGGCGTCTGTGGCGGCCGGGGCAGGCTTGCCGTCGATGAAGTTGTCGAGCGTCTCGATCGAGTGGGACATGGTTCTCCTTCGGACAGGCCCCAGGGGAGGGGAGCGAGGGGGCGGCGGCCGTCCCGGTGACGGGACGGCCGCCTGCGGAAACGTCCGGGCGTCAGCGGCCGGCGGCCGTGCCCTGCGGGTCGACGAGCAGCGAGGTGAGGCCGTGGAAGCCGAGGTTGTTGTTCCAGTTGAGGTCCGGCGAGGTGACGCGGAGACGGGGGAAGCGCCGGTAGAGCGAGGCGAGGGCGATCCGGGTGGACTGGCGGACCAGCGGGTCGCCGAAACACAGGTGCCGGCCGGCGCCGAAGGTGAGGTGGCGGTTGGGCTCCGGCCGGGTCAGCCACAGCTCGTCGGGCCGCTCGAAGCAGGTCGCGTCCCGGTTGGCGGAGGCGACGTACAGCAGCATCGGCTGGCCGGCCCGGATCAGCACGTCCTGCCCGGACTGAGTCGGCACGGTGATGTCGTCGGCCGCGACCCGCCCCACGAACTGCACCGGCGTACAGAAGCGCAGCAGCTCCTCGACGGCCGGTCCGACGGTGTCGGGGCGCAGCAGCAGCTGCCGTTCCGCGAGCGGGCGGCTCTCCATCGCGTACACGCTGTTGCCGATCAGGTAGCGGATGGAGGCGACGCCGGCGAACAGCAGCAGGGCCGCCTGGGCCACCACGTCCTCCTCGGAGAAGCGGTGCCCGTGGACCTCCATCACCCGCAGCTGGTGCAGCAGACCCGACTGCCGCTCGGAGTGCCTGCGGCACTCGTCGGAAGCGAGGAACTCGGTCAGCTCCGCGGTGCTGCGCCGGGTGCGCTCCAAGTGCTCCACCGAGACCTGCGTCGAGCCGAAGAGGTGCGCGATGTCGTCCGTCCACCGGTTCAGCTCGGCGTGCGCCTCCACCGGGACGCCGAGGACGTCGGCGATGACCATGGCGGGCAGCGGGAAGGAGAACTCCGACATCAGGTCGAAGCCGCCCGGGTCCACGGAGTCCAGCAGCCCGTCGACGAGTCCCTGGATACGGGGCTCCAGCGCAGCGTCGGTGAACGGCTTGTAACTGCGGTTGGCCTGGCGGCGGTTGCGGGTGTGCTCCTGCCCGTCGTGGAAGGCGAGCCAGCGTTCGTAGACCGAAATCATGTCGGAGAACCGGGACCGCTGTTCCGGCGGCAGAAAACGCAGCGGCACGTCGGCGCGGGCGTTGGAGAGCCGCTCGTCCTTCATCAGGTTCAGGCAGTCCGCGTAGCCGAAGAAGAGCCACGCACCGCCGAAGATGCGTTCCGAGAGATAGGCGGGGCTCTGCGCCCGCATTTTCGCGTAGAAGGAAAACGGGTCCGGTATGTATTCGAACTCGTTGTGCGTGAATTCGGCGGCGGAGAGGGAGAGGTCGGGAACGACGGTCACGCTGGCCTCCAGGGAATTCCGGTTCCGTTCGGCTGTCCGGGTGGAGTGGAACAGAAACTCCGGACGGCACACAAGAGATGAACACCGGGCCGTGAACAGCGTGTTCAAAAACGCAGTCTGGTCACCTCCCGGGCGCCGACTTACATTCGGCCAGTCACTCGACTTAGGAGGTGTTGTATGACTGAGGCGCCCGAATGGGAATCGGTGCAGCGGCGGTACCGGATCGACCGCCGCGCCTACGTCGACGACGACGTGCTCGACCGCGAGTACCGGCGCGTCTTCCGCCGCAGTTGGCAACTGCTGGGTTTCGCCTCCGAGTTGCCGGACCCGGGCGACTACGTGGTGCGCCGGATGGGGAACGACGGTGTGATCGTCACCCGCGACGAGCACGGCGAGTTCCACGTCCTGCTCAACTCCTGCAGCCACCGTGGCACCCAGCTGTGCCGCGCCACCTTCGGCAACGCCGCCCACTACCGGTGCAGTTACCACGGCTGGACCTTCGCCAACGACGGCCGGCTGGTGGGCGTCCCCGGCATCCGGGCGAGCTATCCGCGCGACTTCCGCAAGGAGTGCTACGACCTGCCGTCCGCCCGCGTCGAGTGCTACCGCGGCTTCGTCTTCGCGACCTGGGCCACCGACATTCCCGAACTCGTCGACTACCTGGGCGACTTCCGCTGGTACCTGGACGCCATGCTCGACCTCGCGGGCGGCGAGTGGGAGGTGTACGGCCCACCGCAGCGGTCGGTGATGACCGGCAACTGGAAGGTCGTCACCGACAACTTCGCCGGCGACGGCTACCACATGCAGACCACCCACCAGTCCGCCTTCGACATGGGCATCTACGGCGACACCCTGGCCGGCGGAACCCTGGGCCGCGGCGCCCTGGACCTGCTCGCCGTCAACATGGGCACCGACGAGGGGCACACGCTGCGCGCCGGGTACGTGGTCACCAAGGGCGAGGAGTCCCTGGCCGGCCGCGATCTGTCGCACCCCGTCTACATCGGGTATCCGCGCGAGGCGTGGGACGGCTTCTCGGCCGCCCAGACCCCTGAGCAGATCCGCTTCAACTCGCACTGCGAGGTGGCCCACGGCGTGGTCTTCCCCAACGCCGCCTTCCTCAGCGTCTCCCACGACAACGCCATCGGCCGCCCCGGCGACCCGCTGACCCGGTACGTGGTGTGGCGGGTGCACAACCCGATCGACGCGCGGCACACCGAGTGCACGTACTGGACGCTCGTGCCCAGGGCGATGAGCGAGGAGTGGAAGCAGCGCTCCTACGCCTACCAGGCCCGCTCCCAGTCGGCCGGCGGAATCCTCTTCGAGATGGACGACTTCGAGAACTTCTCCCGCATCGACGCCGCGATGGGCGGGGACCACGTCGACTCGGCCCTCACCGACTTCACCCTCGGCCTCGGGCTCGGCGTGCCCGCGACCGACTTCCCCGGGCCGGGCAGCGCACAGTACATCACGCTTTCCGAGCACAACCAGCGTGCGTTCTACCGCCGTTGGTCCGACCTGATGGGAGAGGAAGAGCGATGACCGACATCGTCGCGCACCCGGCGGCGCCGGCAACCGCGGACGAACCGCTGCCCGAGGCACCCGAGTCGGATGCGTTCCCCGCCCGCGGCGCCCGGCGCGCCGACCTCGACGCGGAACTGACGGCGTTCTACGCCGAGGAGTCCGCCGCCCTGGACGAGGGCCGCGCCGACGACTGGCTGGCGCTGCTCGCCGAGCCCTTCGTCTACCAGGTCCCGGTCCCCCTGCTGCGCGAGGACCCGTCCCTGCCCCGGCACAGCGAGCGGGCCATGCTCTTCGAGGCCACCAAGAAGATCTTCGCCATGAAGTTGGGCCGCACCGGCCTCCAGCACGCCTGGTCCGACCGCCCGGCCGCGGCCACCCGGCACTTCGTCGGCGCGGTCCGCGTCTTCGCACTCGACCGGCCCCGACTGCTACGCGTCGACTGCAACGTCCTCGCCACCCTGGCCCGCGGGCACGAGACGGCGCTGGCCACGGCCGCCCGCCACGACGTCGTGGTCCGCGGCGCCGACGGCCTGCGGCTGCTGCGGCGACGGGTGCTGCTGGACGCCGAGGTGTCGACGCACGCCCAGCTGTCCCTCATTTTCTGAGTCCCTCATTTTCCGAGTCCCGCGTTTTCCGAGTCCCTCGTCTTCATGATCGGAGGCGGCCATGGATGGCCTCGCCTGGGACACCGCACAGCCACGGGAGTCCGTGTTGTGCCGCATCGTCTGCGAATCGGCCGCCGTCACCGTGGCCGTGCGCCGCACCGGGAACGGTGCCCGTCTGCAACTCACTTCGGAGCGCTCCGGGGCGCGGGTCCTGCTGGACGCCACCGTGCTGGACGCCCTGTGCGTGCTCACCCCGGACCAGGCCGCCGAACTGGTCCGTGCCGGCACCGAGCGCGACCCGGAGGTGCCGGCATGAAGCCCGTCGAGTTCCGCTACCACGCGCCGGCCACCCTGGAGCACGCCCTGGACCTGCTCGCCGACACCGGGCCCGGCGCCGTCCCGCTGGCCGGCGGGCAGAGCCTGGTGCCGCAGCTCAACGCCCGCCACCGGCGCCCCTCGGCGGTGATCGACCTGGGCGGGGTGCCCGGTCTTGACACGGTCGCCGCAGGCCCTGCGGGCGTACGGATCGGGGCGCGGACCCGGCTGGCCGCCGTGGCGGACGACCCCCTGGTCCGCCGCCGGCTCCCGGTGTTGTCCCGGGCCGCCCTGAGCGTCGCCCACCACACCGTCCGGCAGCGGGCCACGCTGGGCGGCAGCCTCTGCCACGCCGACCCCGCCGCCGAACTGCCCGCCGTGACGCTCGCGCTGGACGCACGGCTCGTCCTGGTCTCCCGGGACGGCGGCGAACGTGCCGTACGCGCCGTCGAGTTCTTCACCGGCCGCCACCGCACGGCCCTGCGCGCCGGTGAACTCCTCGTCGCCGTCGAGTTCCCGCCGGCCCCCGGTTTCCGCTTCGCCTTCGACGAGGTCACCCGTCGGGGCGCCGCCGGTTTCCCCCTGGTGGCCCTCTGCCTGGGCGTCACCACGGAAAGCGGCGTGGTCACCGCGGCCCGGCTCGCGGCGGCCGGCGTCGCCGACACACCGGTCCGGCCAGCCGCCGTCGAGGACGCCCTGCGCGGACTGCGCCTGGACGGCGACCTGGGCCCCGCGCTCGACGCGGTCGGCACCGCCGTACGACCGCCCGCCGACCAGCACGGCGACGCCCGTTACCGGACCGCCCTGCTGCGCGCGCTGCTACGCCGCTGCGCCGCGCATCTGACCCACGGGAAGGCCGACGATGACTGAGCCGACCGCATTCACCGGTCCCACCGGTCCCACCGGACCCGCCGTGCGGACGCGCGACCTCACCATGACCGTCAACGGTGCCCGACGCACCGCACCCGCCGAGGACCGTACCCTGCTCAGCGACCACCTGCGCCGCGGGCTCGGCCTCACCGGCACGCACGCGGGCTGCGAACAGGGCGTCTGCGGGGCGTGCACGATCCTCGTGGACGACGTGCCCGTGCGGTCCTGCCTGATGCTGGCCGTGCAGGCCGAGGGGCGTTCGGTGCGCACGGTCGAGGGGCTGGAGAACCGGCCGGACGGTGAACTGTCGTCCCTGCAAAAGGATTTCCTCGACCATCACGGCCTCCAGTGCGGCTTCTGCACCCCGGGCCTGCTGATGAGCCTCGCCCACGCGGAGGAAGAGGGGCTCACCGAGCAGCAGGTCACCACCACCGTGCTGCCCGGCCATCTGTGCCGGTGCACCGGTTACGGCGGTATCCGCGCCGCCGTCGAGTGCCACTGGAAACGCCGTGCCGCCTCGGGCGACCAGGAGGCCGGCCATGAGTGACGCATGGGTCGGCCGCCGGGTGCCGAGCAGCCGCAGCGCCCGGCTGCTGCGCGGCCGAGGACGTTTCGTCGACGACATCGAGGCGCCCGGGGCCCTGTACGCGGCCATCGTGCGCAGCCCCGTCGCGCACGGCAGGATCCTGGAGTGGGACGCCGCCGACGCGCTCGCGCTGCCGGGCACCCGACTCGCCCTGGGACCACGGGAGATCGAACGGCTCACCGACCCGCTGCCCACCGTGTGGACGCTGCCCGGCCAGAGCCCGGACCGGGTGCTCCTCGCGGACGACACCGTGCGCTACGTCGGCCAGCCGGTCGGCGTGGTGGTGGCCGGCAGCAGGGCGCAGGCGGAGGACGCGGCCGAGCGGGTTCGGCTGCGGATCGACCCGCTGCCCGCCGCCGTCACCGTGGAGGCGGCGCTCGCCCCGGACGCGCCTTTGCTGCACGCAGGCAGCCGGTCCAACCTCGCCGGCACGGTCGCCTTCGGCGACCCCGCACCGGAGATCGAGGAGGTCGTCGCCCGCGCCGCGCACGTGGTCAGCCGCACCCTGGCCGTGCAGCGGGTCAACCACAGCCCGCTGGAGCCGCGCGGGGTGCTCGCCGAATGGCTGCCCGGCCAGGAGAGCCTCACGGTGTGGAGCAGCACCCAGTCCCCGCACGCCGTCCGCCAGGAACTGGCCACCGCGCTGCGGCTGCGCGTCGACCAGATCCGTGTGGTCGCCCCCGACGTCGGCGGGTCCTTCGGCGGGAAGGTGATGCTCTACCCCGACGAGGCCATGGTCTGCCTCGCCTCGGTCGTCCTCGGCCGGCCCGTGCGCTGGACCGAGGACCGGGCGGAGAACCTGACCTCCTCCTACCAGGGCCGCGGCCAGTCCGCGGTGGCCCGGCTGGCGCTGGACGAGGACGGCCGCTTCCTCGCCGTCGACGCCCACATCACCGGCGACCTGGGCGCCTTCTCCGTGCAGGCCGGCTCCGGGCCGTTCCAGGTGACGGGCATGACCCTGGAGGGCCCCTACCGGTTCGAGCGGGCCGGCGCGGTGGTGGACGCCGTGTACACCAACACGGTGCCGACGGGCGCCTACCGGGGCTACGGCATGCAGGAGGCGGCCTGGATCAGGGAACGGCTCATCGACGAGGCCGCCCGCGAACTCGGATTCGACCCCGTCGAGTTGAGGCTGCGCAACATGCTCCGCCCGCACGAGCTGCCGTACGTCACCCGCTCGGGTCTCACCTACGACAACGGCGACTACCCCACCGCGCTGCGTAGGGCGGCGGAGCTGGCCAGGAGCCGTTCGCGGCCCTCCGACGGCACCGTGAGCCGGGGCACCGGGGTGACCGCCAGCGTGGAGATCACCGGGTTCGCGCCGACCGCGCTGCTCGGCATGTTCGGCATCGACTGGGCCGGCTGGGAGGGCGCCCGCGTCCGGGTCAACCAGGACGGTACGGTCACCGTCTTCTCCGGGGTGATCTCCATCGGGCAGGGCATCGAGACCGCCCTCGCCCAGATCGTCGCCGACCGGCTGGGCGTGCCGCTGCCGTGGATCAGCGTGCGGCTCGGCGACACCGACGTCACGCCCTACTCGGACCTGACCTCGCAAGCCAGCCGATCCGTGACGTTGGCCGGAGGCGCGCTGGTGCGGGCGTCCGAGCGCATGCGGGAGCGGATACGGGCGCTGGCCGCCGGGCGGCTCGACGCGGACCCGGCCGACGTGACGCTGGACCTCGGGCCCGATGCAGCGTCGAGCCCGGAGAAAGCCATGTTCCGTGTCGCGGGCGCGAGCTCGGCCGTCAGCTGGCGGGAGGTGGCACATCGGGCCTGGAAGGGCTGGGACCGGGGACCGGACGAGGAACGCATCCAGCTGGAGGAGAGCGCCGACTTCGACCCCCCCGCCCTGACCTTCGCCTACGCGGTGCACGCGGCGGCGGTCGCGGTGGACCGGGAGACCGGGAAGGTGACCGTCGAGGACTACTGGACCGTCCACGACAGCGGAGTGGTGGTCAACCCGGCGTTGGCGGACGGCCAGATCACCGGCGGTGTCGCCCAGGGGATCGGCCTCGCCCTGCTGGAGGAGGCCCACCACGACCCCGTGGACGGACGGCCCCTGGCCACCGGCTACCAGGACTACGTCCTGCCCACCCTCGGCGACGTCCCCCCGGTGTCGGTCGAGCACCTGTGCACCCCGAGCGAAGTGGTCCCCGGCGGCTTCAAGGGGCTCGGGGAGGGCGGCGCCATCCCGCCGCCCGCCACCATCGCCGCCGCCGTCGCGAACGCGGTGCCGGCGATCGCCGGGGCACTGAACCGCACGCCCCTGTCGCCGGCCGTGGTCTGGACGGCACTTGACGACGCGAAGGAGACACCGTGAACGCCATCACCGTTCGCCAGGCGGTCTTCGACCTGCTCCGCGGCCACGGCGTGGACACCGTCTTCGGCAACCCCGGCTCGACCGAACTGCCCATGTTCCGCGACTTCCCGGCCGACTTCCGTTACGTGCTCGGCCTCCAGGAGTCCGTGGTCGTGGCCATGGCCGACGGCCACGCCCAGGCGACCCGCAAGCTCGCCGTGGTCAACCTGCACTCCGCCGCCGGCGTCGGACACGCCATGGGCAGCCTGTACACGGCCGCGAAGACACGGGCCCCGCTGGTGGTGATCGCGGGCCAGCAGAGCAGGTCGCTGCTGGCCGGGGAGCCGTATCTGCTCAACGAGGACCCCGGTCTCATGGCCAGTCCGCATGTGAAGTGGAGCCGGGAACCGGCCCGGCCCGAGGACGTCCCGGCCGCGATCGCCCGCGCCTGCCACCTGGCGCTGACTCCGCCGATGGGGCCGGTCCTGGTCTCGGTGCCCGCCGACGACTGGGACCGGCCCGCGCTGCCGCTCGCCACGCGCAAGGTCGGCACCGTGCTGAACGCCGACCCGGAGCTGCTTGCCGAGACCGGCCGTGCCCTGGCCGGGGCCCGCTCACCGGCGTTCGTGGTGGGTGCCGAAGTCGACCGCGAGCAGGCGTTGGACGACGTCGTCGAGCTGGCCGAGGCGCACGGGGCCCGGGTCTGGGCCGCTCCGATGTCCCACCGCTGCTCGTTCCCGGAACGGCACCCGCTCTTCGCGGGGTTCCTACCGCCGGTGCGCGAGGGCATCGCCGCCGAACTCGCCAAGCACGACATGGTGTTGGTCCTCGGCGCGCCGGCCTTCACGTACCACGTGCCGGGCGAGGGACCCTTCCTGCCGCCGGGCACCCGCCTCCACCAGCTCACCGACGACGCCCAGCGGGCCGCCTGGACGCCCGAGGGCACCTCCGTCCTCACCAGCGTCCGCCCGGCCGTCCGGCAGCTCCTCGCCGCCCACCGCCCCGACCGGCCGCGACCCCGCCCCGCGCCGCGCCGCCCCGCCGAACGGGTCGAGGCGACAGGGCCGTACGTCACTGCGCCGTACCTCGTCCAGACGCTGGCCGACCTCCGGCCCCAGGGCAGCGTCATCGTCGAGGAAGCCCCGAGCACCCGGCCCGTGATGTGCGAGCACCTGCCCAACGACGGTCCGGACAGCTTCTTCACGACGGCCGGCGGAGCGCTCGGTTACGGGCTGCCCGCCGCCGTCGGCATGGCGCTGGCCCGGTCCGACCGGCAGGTCATAGCGGTCCTCGGGGACGGCTCCGCCATGTACGCGATACAGGCGCTGTGGTCGGCGGCCCGGCTGGGGGTGCGGCTGGCCGTCGTCGTGGTGGACAACGGCGGTTACGCCACCGTCGACTCCTTCGCCCGCCGCTTCGGCATCGACAAACCGGCGGGCACGGAACTGGGTGGTCTCGACTTCCCGGCATTGGCGGCGGCCCAGGGCTGCCGGGGCGAACAGGTGACCACGCCGCACGAACTCGGCCCGGCCCTGCGCAGGGCCTTCGCGTCACCGCTTCCGTACGTCGTCTCGGTCCTCGTACAGCAGTGAGCTCGTGCGGCAGTGAGCCGGTGCAGCGGAAAGCCGGTCACCAGGGGTGACCGGCTTTCCGGCGGCTGGGCGGCTGGGCGGTTCAGCGCACGGCCAGGCCCCCGTCCGGCCGCAGCACCTCGCCGGTCATGCCCGAGGCCGCTTCGGAGGCCAGGAAGCGGTAGAGGGCGGCGAGTCGGCCGGGGTCCAGGACCACGCCGAGGGGGTTGAGGTCCCGTATCGCGCGGGCGATCTCCTCGGGCCTGTCGTACACCGCGCGGTCGTCCGACTCGCCGACGGCGGCCCGCAGGCCCGTGAGGACGCCGCCGGGGGCCACCGCGTTGACCCGGACGTGCGGGGCGAGGTCGGCGGCGAGGTGGCGGACCAGGCCGAGTGCGGCGTGTTTGGAGACCGCGTAGGCCACGCCGGCACCGTTGCCGCGGACCAGGAAGGAGGCGTCGGAGAGGGTGAAGACCATGGAGCCGGCGGTCGACTTGAGCTCTTCGGCGGCGGCGCGGGCGCCGAGCAGGTAGCCGAGGACGTTGACCTCCCAGACACGCTGCATGAGGACGCCGAGTTCGGCGCCCGGCAGGTCGAGCAGCGTCGTCCCGGCGTCGTGGATGCCGGCGTTGCCCACGAACACGCCGAGTCCGCCGTGGAGTCGGACCGCCGTCGTCACCGCCCGTTCGTTGTCCGCGGCGCGACGGACGTCTCCGCCGACGAAGGTCACTCCGTCCGGGAACCCGTCCGCGGGTTCTTCGCGGTCCAGTACGACGACGGGGTCGCCGTGCGCGGCGAACTCCTCCACCACGGCCCGCCCGATGCCGGACGATCCCCCCGTCACCAGCACGGCGCCCGCTCCCGTACCCGGCCCCGGTCCGGGCCCCGGCCCCCGACTCATACCGGCGGGGGCGTCCACAGCCCCGGGTCGGGAAGGCCGCACAGCGCCGCCGAGACCAGTTCGTCACGGGGATTGGCGGTGCCCCACTGGTCGGTGGTCTGGGCGTTCGCCGGATGCACCTGGGGCGTCCAGGCCCGGTCGTCGTGGATCATCTGGGCCGCGGTCGTGTACTCCAGGACGAACCGCGAGGACGGGTCCTGGAAGTAGGAGAAGGTGTTGTTGCCGACCCCGTGCCGGCCCGGACCCCACAGCGGGGCCACGCCCTCCCGCATCAGCCTCCCGGTGGCCCGCATGAACGCGTCGAGGCCGTTGACCTCGAAGGCCACGTGGTTGAGGGAGACGTGCGGCGCGCGGGTGAACGCCACGATGTGATGCGCCGGGCCGACCCGCAGGAAGCACATGATGTCCTCCACCCAGTCGGAGACCCGGAAGCCCAGCACCGACTCGTAGAAGGCGCGGGCCCGTTGCAGGTCCCGGGTGTTCAGCACGACGTGGCTGATGGCCAGCGGACGGCTCTCCAACTCCTCGACCGGCCGGAACACCCGGTCCTCGACCTCGGCCGACACCTCGACCACCCGGCCGTCGCAGTCCAGGAACCGCACCGCGTACCCGCCGCCGAGATCCTGCCGCGGCGCGGGATCGCCGAGCAGCTTCCCCTCCGGATGCCGGGCCACCCGTGCGGCGATCCGGTCCACGGCGCCGGCCGACTCCGCGCCGAGGCAGAGCAGGTCCATCCGCGGCTCGGGCGTGACCCGCAGCCGCAGTACATGGCTCTCGGCGCAGCCCGCCCCGAGATAGAGCAGATCGCCCTCCGTGCGGACGGCTTCCAGCTGCCAGCGTTTCTCGTAGAACTCGCGTGCTCGACCGAGGTCGGGAACTCCCAGCCCGACACTGCGCACATGCGTGATCACCGGTACTCCTCTCGGAGAAAGGAAAGGGGGGAGATCTGCAACGTAACTCCGAATGCGGGAATGGGACAGGCGCCCATGTGCCCGCAGTTCAAGTTGGGCGGGTCGGTCAATTCTGGTCGGCCGACGGAACGCTCCCTAAGGTGAATCGATCCCGAACACCGATGCGGACAGGGAGTGTTGCCGTGATCGACGCGATGCTGCGTACCTCGGTCGCCGGAAATCCCGAAGGAACGGCAATCGTCTTCGGCGAGCACACCGTCAGCTACCGCGAACTGGGCGACCGGACGGCGGCGTTGCGCGCGGGCCTCGGTGAACTGGGCGTGGGCCGCGGTGACTGCGTCCTGGTCGCGTTGCCCAACTGCCCGGCCTGGATCTACACCTACTTCGCCACCGCCGGGCTCGGCGCCACCGTACTGGCCCTCGACCCCGAGCTGACCGAGCCGGAACTGCGCCGCGTAGCCGCCGAGTGCCCCCCCACGGTGGTCGTGACCGACCCGGCCCGCGCCGGGCTCCTGGACCGCGTCGGACGCACCCTGCCCCGCCGCCCCGCCCTGCTTCTCACCGGGGACGGCGCCCCCGCCGACGTACCGCACACGGACCTGACCGGCCTGATGGCACGGCAGGAGGCCGGAGGCGGGGGAAAGGTGTGGGACAGCGACCAGGGGGACTGGGACGCCGACTGGGTGTTCACCTACTCCTCCGGGTCGACCGGCGAACCCCGTCGCATCTCCCGCACCCAGGCCAACCAGTTCGCCGAGGCGAGCAACATCGTGCGTACCGCGGAGGTGACCGAGCGGGACGTCGTCCTGTGCCCGGTGCCGCTCTTCCACGCCCTGGGCCAGTTCTGCTGTCTCATCGTGGCCGTGCGCGCCGCGGCGACCCTGGTGCTCATCGACCCCACCGGCGGGGACGGCGGCACGGAGTGGACCGTCGGTCGGGTGACCGAGCTGGTGGGCCGGCACCGGGTGACGATCATGCCCGCCGTGCCGTACGTCTTCGAGGCGCTGGCCGACCTGCCGGCCGGGCACGGCGGCGACCTCGGCTCGCTGCGGCTGTGCCTGTCCGGCAGCAACTTCCTCACGCCCGCCGTCCGGGACCGCTTCGAGCGCCGCCACGGGGTGCCGATCCGGCAGACGTACGGCAGTTCGGAGGCGGGCAGCGTCAGTTGGGACTGCGGGCCGGGGCCGATCACGCCCGACTCGGTGGGACGTCCGTTGTCCGGGGTGAGCGTGCGGATCGTCGGCCCCGCGGGAGAGCCGCTGCCCTCGGGGGCCGAGGGCGAGATCACGGTGAGCAGCGCCGCCGTGGCCCGCACCTGGCGCGACGGCGAGGAGACGGTACGCCTCGATCCGGGCGCGCCCTACTTCACGGGCGACCTCGGACTGCTGGACGCCGAGGGGCGGCTATACGTCACCGGCCGCAAGCGGACGCTGATCGACACCGGTGGGCACAAGGTCAACCCGGTGGAGGTCGAGGAGGTCCTGGAAAGCCTGCCCGGGGTGCGGGAGGCCGGCGTCGTCGCGCTGCCGGGCGGAGTGCTGGCCGCGGCGGTGGTGGCCGCGCCGGACACCGAACCCGACCTCGTACGGCTGCGGGAGGCGTGCCGGGCACGGCTGGCCGACTACAAGGTCCCCCGCCACCTGGTATTGGTGGGCGCCCTGCCTCGCTCCTCGGTGGGCAAGATCCGGCGCGCCCGGCTGACCGCCCTGCTGACCGCGGAGGAGATCGGTACGACGGCCCCGGCCACCACGGGGCCCGACGGCGCCGCCCCCGAGGACGACCCCTGGGCCGAACCCGACCCGCGCCGCCGCGCCCGCCTGGTCGGTGACCGGCTCGTCGCGCTGGCCGCCGAGGTGCTGGGCAGGACGGCCGACGAGATCGACCGCGACCGGACGCTGCCGCTGCGCGCGCTCGGCCTGGACTCGCTGGGCGCGCTGCGGCTGAAGATGGCCGTACAGGAGCATCTGCACCGCACGCTCGGCCTGCCCGAACTGCTCGGCCCCGCCACCCCCGCCGAACTCGCCGCGCTGCTGGCCGCCCGCCCGGCAGAGGACGCCTCCGCCGCCGTACGCCCGGGGCCGCCGACCGGCGAGTTCCCGCTCTCCCACAACCAGGCGGCCATCTGGCACGCCGACCGGCTCGCCCCCGACAGCGCCTCCTACCACCTGAGCTTCGCCGCACGCGTCGTCTCCGGCTGCGACCCCGCCGCCCTGCGCCGCGCCTTCCAGGCCCTGACCGACCGCCACCCCGTGCTCCGCACCACCTACGCCCCGCACGACGGCACCCCCCGGCAGCATGTCGCCGCACACACCCGGGTGGACTTCGCCGAACTGCCCCTCCCCGCCGACGAAGGCCTGGACGGCCACCCCGCCCTCGCCGCCGCCCTGGAGTCCGCAGCGGCCGAACCCTTCGACCTGACGACCCAGGTCCCTCTGCGGATACGGCTGTTCACGGCCCCCGACCGTGACCCGGTGCTGCTGGTGACCCAGCACCACATCGCCACCGACTTCTGGTCGATGGTGACGCTGCTGAAGGACCTCGGCGGCCTGTACGCGGCCGAGCTCACCGGCGAGGAGTACTACCGGCCCGCCCCCTCCCACACCTACACCGACTACACGCGCTGGCTGGACGAACAGGTGACGGGCGCCACCGGCGCGGCGGACCGCGAGCACTGGCGGTCCGCTCTGGCCGACCTGCCCCCGGTCCTCGAACTCCCCCTCGACCGCCCCCGGCCGCCCGTGCAGCCGCGGGAGGGCGCCACGCACTTCCACACCCTCGACAAGGACCGCGTCGAACGCCTCCGGGCCTTCGCCCGCGCCCGCGGCACGACCGTCTACACCGTCCTGCTGGCCACCTTCCACCTGCTGCTGCGCTCCCTCACCGGCGAGCGTGACATCGCCGTGGCCGCGCTCACCACCAACCGCGACCGGCAGGAGTTCCACGACGTCCTCGGCTACTTCGCCAACCAGGTGGTGTGCCGGGTCCGTGCGGTGGACGGCGAGAGCTTCGACGCACTGCTGGAGACGGTCCGCGGCGGTCTGCTCACCGCCATGGAACACCAGCTGCTCCCGTTCGCCGCCGTGGTGGACGACCTGGGCGTGCGACGGGACCCCAGCCGCGCCCCGCTCGTCGACCTCGCCTTCGGCCAGAGCAAGGCCCACGACCCCGGTATGCCCGACGTCAGCACGTTCCTGGCCGGCGGCACCGGACAGCCTCTGCGGGTGGGGCCGCTGGACCTGGAGTCCGTCGCGGTCGGGCAGCGCGGCACGGTCTACGACTTCTCCGGCGCCGTCTACGAGTCCGACAACGCCGTCTCCCTCGCCTGGGAGTACAGCAGGGCACTGTTCGACGAGGCCACGGCCAAGCGGATCGCCGGGCAGTTCGAGGAAGTGCTGGAGGCGGTGCTGAGCGACCCCGGGCGGCCGGTACGGGAGGCGGAGCCGCTCGACCAGGCGTGGCGGGAGCGGCTCCTCGCCGCCTCGACGGGCCCCGCGGAGGAACTGCCGACCGTGCCGGAACTCATCGCCCGGCGCTGCGCGGCCCGGTCCGGCGACGTCGCGATCGTCACCCCGGACGGCTCGGTCACGCTGGGCGAGTTCGCCGAGCGGGCCGGCCGTGTGGCTGGGGCGCTGGCGGCGGCGGGCGTGGGGCAGGGAGCCCGGGTCGGGCTGTGGCTCGACGGGACCGGGGACGCGGCGACTGCGGCGGCCGGGGTGTGGCAGGCGGGCGCGGTCTGCGAAACGGTCGCGGTGGACGCGTCGGCGGAGCGGGTACGGCAGGTCGCCGGACGGCTGGACTGGCTGGTGACGACGGGGGCGCGGCGGGACTTGCTGGGGCACGGGCTGTCGGGGGACGGGCTGTCGGGGGTACGGGTGCTGGTGCCGGACGAGGTTCCCGGTGGCGGCCCGTTCACGGGGGCCGCGCCTCAGGCACCGGCTCTTGTCGTCCGCACCTCGGGGGTCACCGCGCCGCCGCGCGCCCATGTCGTCGGTCACCGGGCGCTGGCCCGCTGCGCCGCTCTCCGGGCGGCCGAAGCAGCCGGGGGAGTCCGGGGCGGCACGCTCGTGCACGGCATGGCGGCGGCCGACCGGGCGCTGGTCACCGTACTGACCACGATCGCGGCGGGCGGCACGGCCGTACTGGAGCCCTGGATCCGCACTCCCCGGGACCTGGCGGCGACGCTCGGATCCGGCAGGGCCTTCGGCGCGCTCCAGCTGACTGCCACCCAACTGCGCAGGTTGCTGCCGGAGCTGACTGCCCTCGGCATCCGGCACCGGGTCGCCGTCCTCTCCGTGACCGGGGAGACGCTGACCGGGGACCTCGCACGGCGCTGGCGCGAGCGGGCCGCGGACCCGGCTGCACGGATCACGCACGTCCACGGATCCGTGGAGACGGGCCTCGCCCTCGCCTGGGGCGAGGTCCCGGACGACCTGGACGACCACGAGATCGCCCCCACCGGCACGGTACTCCCCGGCGTGCGGCGGTACGTGCTCGACGACGCCGGCCGGCTCTGTCCGCCCGGCGTGACGGGCGAGATCTGCGTCGCCGAGGCTCTTGTGGAACCCCGGGCGGACGACGGTACGGCGCCGTCCGACACGGAGGTCTCTCTCCAACCCGGTGTCGAGGGGGGACGGGTGTGGCGTACCGGTGACGCGGGCCGGTACGCCGTGACCGGGGCAAGGGTCGGTGTGGTGGTCGCCGGGCGCGTCGGCGATGTCGCCAGGGTGCGGGGGCGACGGCTGTGGTTGGGGGACGTCGAACGGGCGATCATGCGGTTGCCCGGAGTGACGGTGGCCGTGGTCACGGCTGACGGAACGTCGCTGAACGCACAGGTGGAGGTGGTTCGCCCGGAGGGTGGTGAGTTGCCCGACGGCGCCGCGCTGCGGGCCGCGCTGCGGGCGGTGCTGCCGCTTGCGGAGGTGCCCGACACGGTGACCGTCGTCGACCGTCTGGCGAGGGCGGCCGAACCGGACCTGGAAGCGGACCCCGGCCCGAGCCGCGACCCGGCGCCGGCGGCGAGTGAGCCGGAGGCGGGAGGCAGCGCGGTGGAAGCCGCTCTCGCGGCCATCTGGCAGGAGGTGCTCGGCGTTGCGCACGTGTCCGCCGACGACAACTACTTCGACCTCGACGGCGACTCGATCACCGCCCTCCAGGTCGTGGCGCTCGCCGCTGAACAGGGCATCCAGCTGACCGCCCGGCAACTCTTCACCGCGGCCACCCTGCGGGACCTCGCCGCAGCGGCCCGCGTCGAGGGACCGGCCGCAGACGAACCGGCGTCCGTGGGCAGTGCCGCGGTGGACGACACGTCCGTCCCCCTCACCCCCGTCCAGCACTGGTTCTTCGAACTCGGCCTGACCGATGTGAACCACTGGAACCAGGTCCTCGCCTTCCATACCGCCCCGGCCCTCGACCCGACCACCCTGACCGCCGCGCTCCGCACGGTCGCGGACCGGCACCCCGCCTTCCGCCTCAGGTTCGGGCGGACGTCGGACGGGACCTGGACGCAGCGCCTGGACCCCGGGGCCGAACCCCTGCTGCTCCTCGCCGACGGCGCACCCGCACCCGGTGACACGCCCGGCGACCGGGCCGCCGCGCTCGCGGTGCGCGCACAGCGTGAGATCGATGTGACGCGCGGCCCGCTCCTCGTCGCCGCGTTGGCGCCGGAGCCGGAGTCCGGCGGCAGCCTGCTGTGCCTGGCGGCCCATCACCTGGTCGTGGACCTGGTGTCCTGGCAGATCGTCCTGGACGAACTCACCCGCACCTGCGCGGCGTTGCACGACGGCAGGGACCCGCGCCTGCCGGTCCCGACGACGGACTTCCCCGCCTGGGCCGCGGCCCTCGCCGCGTACGCCACCTCGCCCGAGGTCACCCGCGAACTGGACGGGTGGGCCGAGTCGGCGCAGAGCGCAGGCACACTGGCGCCCGTCCGTACCGCCCCGGCGCGCCCCGGCACCGTAACCGCACGCCTGTCAGCCGAGGCGTCGGCCGCTCTCCGGTCGGCCCCGCCGGGCGCTCCCCGGCCGCACGAGGTGCTGCTGGCCGCTGTCTGCCACGCGCTGGCCGAGCGGGAGGGCGGCCGGCGGATCCGGGTCGACGTCGAGGGGCACGGGCGCGGACACCGGGTGCCGGGTGTCGAACTGTCCCGTTCCGTCGGCTGGTTCACCTCCGTCCTCCCGGTCCTGCACGGGCCGGTACCGGCCGCCGCGGACCCGGAGGAGACGCTGCGTACCGTCCTCGCCTCGCTGCGGGGGCACGAGGACGGCGGCCTCGCCCACGGCCTGCTGCGCCACGGCCCGGACCCGCGCGCCCGTGAGACCCTCGCGGCCCTGCCGCCCGCCGACGCCGGCTTCAACTACCTCGGTACCACAGGGGCGTTGCTGGGTCCGGTCGGCGACGAAGGCCGCGGGCAGTCACCGAACCCGTTCCGCCCCGTCCCGCTCCCGCCGGGCATCGAACGCGGGCCGGCCGACGCCCGCCCGTACCCCCTGGAGATCAGCGCCCTGTTCGCCGGCGACACCCTCGAACTGCGCATCGGTCACGACCGGGGAACGGACGATGGCCCCGTACACGAACTCGCCGAGCACGTCCTGGCGGCCCTGCACCGGCTGACGCCCGCGCCGGGTGCCGTCCGCTGAACCGATCCGACCGACATCAGCTGCAACGCTCAGGAGACCGAGCATGGCATCCGACACCGACACCGACACCGAGACCGGCATCGACACCGGCTCCGGCTCCGACACCGGCACCGTACTGGTCCGCGACGCCTGGGCCCGGGCGCTGAAGCACTCGGACTTCACCGACGACGAGGACTTCTTCCTGGTCACCGGCGCGCACTCGCTGCTCGTGGCGCACATCATGGCCGACGTGTGCGCGGCCACCGGCCGACGGCTCTCCCTGCGGCTGTTCTTCGACAACCCCACGGTCAACGGACTGGCGGCAGTGCTCGCCGACACCACTCACGGGGAGAACCGCTGATGACCTCCACCGCGCCCACCCGGACCACACCCCCCGCCTCCTTCAACGACACCCAGCGCCCTTACCGCACCGACGCCACCCTCCCCGACCTGCTGCGGGAGGCAGCGCGCCGCGACCCGGACCACCCGGCGCTCACCGCGACCGGCACCGCCGGGCTCACGCACGGCCAACTCGACGCGCTCACCGACCGCATGGCCCGGCTGCTGGCCGACCTCGGTGTCGGGCCGGGCAGTCATGTGGCCCTGTACAGCGACCGCACCCCGCTCGCGGTGGCCGCGCTGATCGCCGTGGTCAAGGCGGGCGCCGCCTATGTGCCCCTGGACCCGGCCTGGCCGCGGCGGCGCGTGGTCTCCCTGCTGCGTCGGATGGACGTGGCCTGTCTGGTCGCCGGCCGGCCGACGCTGCGGGCGGCGCAGGAGCTGCGCTGGGAGGTGCCGTCACTGCGGCATGTCCTCTGCCCGGCGATCGAGGCACGGGAGAGCTGGGAGGCGGTGCTGGACCGGGAGATGGTCGAGACGTTCTTCGACTTCCTCTCCGCAGAGCCCGATCCACTGGAGGCCGCGGGGTTCAACCTGCGGCGCTCGCACCGCCCGTACCGCCCGCAGGACGTCGCGGACTACCGCGACCACGTGGCCCGCCTGGTGCACGACACGAGCGGGCACGGCGCGGCCGTCCTGGAGGTCGGCTGCGGGTCCGGGCTGATCACCGAGGCGGTGGCGCCCACGGCCCGCCGGTATGTCGCCACCGACCCCTCGCCGGTCGCCGTCGACAAGAACGTGCGGATCGGTGCGCAGGCCGGCAGCCGGGTGGAGGGGGTGGCCGCCTACGCGCACGAGGTCGGCGACAAGGTCCAGGGGCCGTTCGACGTCGCCGTGCTCGCGAGCACCGTCCAGTTCCTGCCGGACATGGGCTACCTGCTGCGCACCCTCCACTCGCTCGCCGGGCTGGTGCGTCCGGGCGGTGCCCTGGTCCTCGCCGACCTCATCGACCCCGACGTGGAGGAACACGCCGGGCTGCGGGTGCCGCCCCGGCTGCTGGAGCGGCTGCCCGAACTGCTGCCCCGGTTCGCGTCGGTGGAGGTACGGCGGCGACCGGCGGGGGCGTTCGCCGGTGAGCTGGAGCACCGGTACGACGCCGTTCTGCACGTGTCCGAGGAGCCGGCCGACGCCGCAGCGCCCGTCGACGACCGCACGGGGACCGGGCTGCGGGTGTGGACGGGCGCGGACGTCGCGGACCGTCCGGCGACGCCGCTGCCCGAGGCGGCCACCGCCGACGACATCGCGTACGCCATCTTCACCTCGGGCTCCACCGGCCCGCCCAAGGCGGTGCTGGTCCGGCACGGCGCGGTCGTCAACCTCGTCGACTGGATGAACCGTGAGCACGCGGTGGGTCCGGCGGACCGGCTGTTGTTCGTCACCTCCTTCTGCTTCGACCTGTCCGTCTACGACATGTTCGGCGTGCTGGCGGCCGGCGGCACCGTGCGGCTGGCCGACGACGACGAGGTGGCGGAACCGGGCCGGCTCGTGGAGATCCTGGAGACCGAGCCGATCACTGTCTGGGACTCGGCGCCGGCCGCGCTGTCCATGGTCATGCCGTTCCTGCGGCTGGGCACCGGCTCGGGGCGCGAGGACCTGCGGCTCGTCCTGCTCAGCGGCGACTGGGTGCCGCTGGCGCTCCCGGACGAGGTCCGCGAGGCCTTCCCGCAGGCGTCCGTGGTGGCCCTCGGCGGCGCGACGGAGTGCACCGTGTGGTCGAACCACTTCACGGTGGGCGAGGTCGACCCCGACTGGCCGAGCATCCCCTACGGGCGGCCCATGCAGAACGCGCGCTACTACGTCCTGGACGAGGATCTGCACCCCTGCGCCCTCGGCGAACCCGGCGACCTGTACATCGCCGGGGACTGCGTGGCCGTCGGCTATGCAGGCGACCCCCGCCTGACCGCCGCCCGGTTCCGGCCCGACCCGTGGGCGCCGCGCCCGGGCGAGACCATGTACCGGACCGGCGACCGGGCCCGCTGGCTCGCGGACGGGAACGTCGAGTTCCTCGGCCGGCTGGACGACCAGGTGAAGGTGCGCGGCTACCGCATCGAACTCGGCGAAGTGCGGGCCGCGTTGGCCCAGTGCCCCGGCGTGCGCGCCGCCGAGGTGCTGACGGTGGGCGGCACCGGCGAGGGCCGTACCCTGGCCGGCTTCTACGTCCCGGTGCCCGGCGGCCCCGACAGCGCCACGGTCCGCGAGCAGCTGGCCGGGGGCCTCCCGGCGTACATGGTCCCGGCCCGGCTGCTGTCCGTGCCGGCCCTGCCGCTGGGGCCGACGGGGAAGGTGGACCGCGACGCGCTCGCCCGCCTGCTGTGACCGCGCGGCTCCCGCGGACCATGGGGAAGGCCCCGTACATGTCGGTGTACGGGGCCTTCGCATGAGCCGCGCGGGCGGCGCGATCCGCGCCGCCCGGCTATCCGGCTAGCCGGTGGCCAGCGCGGCCACCGAGCGCCGGGCCGCGGGCTGTTCCTCGCCCATGAAGTGCATGATCTCCTCGTGGTTGGTGGACAGCACCGCGTTCAGCGCGCCGGTGCGGTAAAAGACGTCCAGCTCCACCGGACCGGGCTGCGGGTGGACGTGTCGGCCGGCCCGCATCTCGGCCAGCAGCGCCGGCACGTCGTAGTCGAGGAGCACGTTGCGGCGGACGTAGAAGTCGCCGTCGGGCAGTTCCTGCGGGTCCGGGAAGTCCGGGTCGCCGCCGGCCGGGCGGCCCGTGCCGTCCGCGGGGCAGACGGGTTGGGTGAGCAGGTCGTAGCGGAAGACCTCGTCCAGGAAGGGGCGGTGGGCCGCGGGGAGCACGGGGCTGACCGCCTCGGCCCACCAGGTCCGCAGCGCCGCGCGGCCGGCCGGGTCGGTGAACAGGTAGCCGATCGCCGTCGCGTAGGCGGGGGCACCGCCGCCGTGCGCCCGGGCCGCCGCCTCCCGCAGCGGGGCCGCCTGCGGGCACGAGCTGGTGTCGGCCCAGTCGGCGAGCGAGTCGAGCACCCGTGACTGCCGCCAGCCGGCCAGCACCCGCAGCGGCAGCCAGCAGTGCCGCAGTACGGCGTTCTCCGCCATCACCCGCGCCCAGAACAGGAAGCGCTGCATCCGGGCGTTGTCGTCGAAGGACATGGTCCGGTGGGCGAGGACGTATTCGAAGTCGTCGTGGTCGCCCCTGAGGGAGACGATTCCGTGCAGTTCCTTGTTCTCGGAGTAGTCCGTGTTCGGCAGCAGCATGATCGGGTACACGGCGATTCTCGACACATGCTCGGCGAGTTCGTCGTATCCGTCGAGGAAGGACTGCACGGTCTCGCCCGGGGCGCCCCAGATCAGTTCGGCGTAACAGTCGAGCCCCTCCTTCCCGAGCCATTCCACCAGATCCCGCCACGCATTGACCTTCATATTGCGCCGGTTCATGGTGTCGAGGGCCTCGGTGCTGAGCGTCTGCAGGGCGAGCGTGAACGAACTGCGCAGTCCCGCCTCCTTCATACGGCGCACGATCTCGAAGAACACCTTCGACTTGTTCTTCGCCCAGGACGTCTCGAAAGCCCGCGGATAGCCGAACCTCTCCCGGATGTCGATGAGGTCGTCCACGAACTCCTGGTCGATCGGCAGCATCCCGAAGTTGGCGTCGCAGGCGACCAGCGTGTGCACTCCCAGACCGGCGAAGAGTTCCATCTCGGCCCGCAGCCGCTCCCGCGAGAACGCCCGTACGCGCTGGCCGACCGCTCCGCCCCAATAGCAGAAGGAGCACTTGTAGGGGCAGCCGCGGTTGGTCTCGATGAGGGCGACGTCGTAGCGGAACTCGCCCTTCTCGTCGAGGAGCTCGATGGCACCGGTGAGGAACGGGGACGGGATGAGGTCCAGGTCCTCGATGCGCGGCCGGTCCGGGGTGGTCGTCGTCGTGCCCTCGTCCGAGCGGTACGAGATCCCCTCGATGTCTGCCAGTCCGGTGCGGGAGCGGCCGTCCGCGCGGGCCCGTACGAGCTCCCGGAACGTGATCTCGCCCTCGCCGTTGACGACGACGTCCACGTCCGGGTGCTCCCGGAAGACCCGGTCGGCCTGGTTACTGACGTGTGTGCCCCCGAAGACGACCCAGCCGTCGGGCTTGAGCTGTTTGTAGGTGGCCGCCAGCGCGCCGAAGGCCCGGACGTTCCAGCCGAGTACGGAGAAGGCGAGGATGTCCGGCAGTTCGACCACGAACAGTTCGCGCGCCATCTCGCCGTGGGTCACCTTGCCGCGGAAGTTGGCTATGGAGACCGAGACGCGGTCGGCCAGGGTGGAATCGTCGAGGATCATGGCCTTCATATATCCGGAGGCCAGTGGCATGGACTCCAGCGGCATGTCCCAGACGCCCTGCTGGACCAGCTGGACGGTCAGTTTCTGAATGGGCAGCACAAAGCCCTCCTCAGAGAATGTGGCGGAATTTCACGGTGCCGTCTCTGGAGGGTCCTACGGGTTCTGCGCAGCGTACATACGAATCCGGCGGACGCCCGATCACCCGTTCAACCACGCGCTCGACACGGTTGAACATATGAACTCGACGGCCGATTCTGCCTCTTGGACTTCCCCCCGACGACGGAATTGGGTGAGAAAACCGTGGCTGACCATCCCTGGCTCGTCGACATCACCTCCGGCGGCGGCCATGAACAGGTGCTGTATGCCGTTCCGCACGCGGGCGCCGGTGCCGCGGCCGTGAAGCAGACCTGCCGGCTGCTGGCCGACCACTGCGACACGGTGGCGGTGCGCCTGCCGGGGCGGGAACGGCTCACGGCGCAGGAGCCGTGGACCGACCTCGGTCGGCTCGCCGGCGAACTCGCCCGGCAGGTCCTGCTGCACGCGCAGGGGCGGCGGATCCTGCTCCACGGGCACTGCTCGGGCGCCGTCATCGCCTACGAGACGGCCTGCCGGCTCCCCGCCGCGGTGCTGGACGCCCTGATCGTGTCCGCCAACGAGGCCCCCGACCGCATTCCGCTCGGCGGAGCCTGGAAACTGCCCCGGGACGCCTTCCTGGCCCAGGTCGCCGCCGACGGCTACCTCTCCGCGGACCTTCTCGCCGACCGCGAACTGACCGCGCTGGTGGAACCGGCGCTGCGCGCCGACTACCGGCTCATCGAGGAGCACCCGCCCTCGGGGCAGGTCCTGCCCGTGCCGGTCCACGCCCTGGTCGGAGTGGACGAACGGACCGTACGCACCGAGGACATCGCCGCCTGGGAGCACTTCACCTCGGCCGGCTTCCGGCTCGTGACGGTCCCCGGCGGCCACAACCTGCTGCGGGAGGAGCCGGCCGCGCTGGCCGAGGCGATCCGCGCGGCCACGCCCCGGGACCGGGCCGTGTCAGGGTCCCTTTGAGGGCCGGGCCGGGCCCTGGTGCCCGGCCCGCCGTACGGTGCGCAGGGCAGCCCGGTCGAGCAGGCCGAGATCCTCCATGCCGTGCACCACCCGCGGGGTCAGCAGCCCGATGTGCCCGAGCAGCGGCACCACACGCGAGAACAGGGCCTGGCGGTATGCGGTCAGACCGGGGTCCTGTGCCGTGAAGGCGGCCCCGGTCTGCGCGTCCACGCCCATCCGCTCCCAGACCTCCACCAGCAGGAACCGGCGCCGTAGCAGCGCGAGCGACTCCAGCACGAACTCCTCCCGGTGCGCCCGTTCCGCGTCCGTCAGCTCCGGGATCACGTCCTTGAGCAGCAGGACGCCGTAGGAGACGTGCCGCGCCTCGTCGCGGGCTACCTTCGTCACGATCTGTCTGATCAGGTCGTCGTGGAAGGTGCCGCCCGCCATCCGGAACCCGGCCAGCGCGACCGGCTCGACCAGGCACTGGACGGCCAGCGCGGTCACGTCCCACTCCCGCGCCCGCAGCCCGTCCTCGAACAGCTCCTGGAGCGCGGGGGAGATGGGGTAGGGATCGGGCAGGTGCTCCGCCGTGTACCGGGCGAACGCCTCGGTGTGCCGCGCCTCGTCGACGGCCTGGCTCGCCGCGTACAGCTTGGCCCGCACATCGGGCAGCACCTCCACCAGCCGCGCGGCGGAGACCATGGCCGCCTGCTCGCCGTGCAGGAACTGGCCGATCATCCACGCCTGCAACTCCCAGCGGAACGCGTCCCACGCGGCGATCCCGCGCTCCCGCAGCGGCGAGGCACGGAAGGTCGCGAGCGAGTGCGCCGACGGGGCCGGCAGCGGGGCGCCGTAAGGCACCTCCAGTGACCAGTCGATGTCCTCGGTCGCGTTCCACTGGGCCGACTTCGCCGCCTCGTAGAGGGCGCCGATGCGGTCGGCCGGCTGGTCGTAGCACCAGCTCAGGACGGTGCGCACCTCGGCGTCGAGGGTGAGCGCGTGCACCGGCGCGTGCAGGTGCGAGTGCGGCGAACGGTCACCGGTCATCGGCACAGGCCCTCTCCGCGGTCGCCTCCCACATGGCCCGCCGACGCGGCTTTCCACTGGTCGTGCGCAGGACGGTGCCGGTCCCTCCGGTGACCACCCGGACGTCCAGCCCCTCGCCCCGGCGCCGTACCGCTTCGACAGCCGCCGCGCACCACGGGCCGGGCCGCCGCTCGGCGACCACGAGCGCGGTGGGGACGCCGTGGCGGACCCCGAGCAGTACGACGGGACGGGCGCCGGCGAGTTCGGGCACGCCGGCGAGGGCGCCCTCCACGTCCTCGGCGAGGACGACCCGTCCCCGGCATTTGACGGCGTCTCCGAGCCGGCCGAGCACGAACAGCTCGCCCTCCGAGCGGAAACCGAGGTCGCCGGTGCGCAGCACCCCGTCGCCGAAGACGCCGGTGCCGTCGCCGTCCTCATGGCCCGGCTCGCCGGACGACAGGTAACCGGACGCCAGGGCGGGCCCGGTGACGGTGATCTCGCCGACGTGGTCGTCGGGCAGGGGTCGGCCCGTCGCGTCCACCACCCGGACGGTGCTCGACGCGACGAGCGGTACGCCGCAGCCCACCAGGTCGAGCGCCCGGTCGTCGGACGCGGCGGGCGCGGGGCCGACCCGCCGTCCGCCGACCAGGGTGTGCCGGTCGACCCGGCGCACGCGCAGCCCGCGCCCCGGCGGTACACCGGTCACCGCGAGCGTCGCCTCCGCCAGCCCGTAGGCGGGCAGCACGGCGTGGGCGGGGAAGCCGTGCGGTGCCAGCAGGGCGACGAAACGCTCCACCACCGCCGGGTCCACCCGCTCGGCCCCGGTGATCAGGGCCCGCCAGGCCCGCAGATCCCAGCCCCGCCCGGCCAGTCGGTCTGGCGTCACCCGCCGTACGACATGCGCGAGACCGAAGGCCGGCGCGGCCGTGAGCCGTGCCCCGTGCTCGCCGAAGCAGGCCAGCCAGGCGACCGGGTCCCGCACGAACTGACGCGGGGACATCACCCACAGGTCGCCGCCGTACGTCACCGGTGTGAGCAGGCAGCCGACGAGTCCCATGTCGTGATACGGCGGCAGCCAGCTCGCGGTGGCGTCGTCGGGGCCCATCCGCAGCCAGTCCCGGATGGCCGCGACGTTCGCCTCCAGGGCGTCCAGCGGCACGTTCACCGCCTTGGGCCGGCCGCCCGATCCCGAGGTGAACTGGACCAGCGCCCGCGAGGGCGGACACCGCGGCGGCGTCGAGGAAGCGGAGCCGGTTTCCAGGGACGTCCCGACGACCGGTACCAGCGGTCGCAGCACTTCCGCCCAGCACGGGTCCGCCACCACCCGCACGGCCCCGGACGCGAGCAGCTGCCCGTGCAACCGGTCCCGGGCGAGCTCGCCCCGCTCGAACAGAGCCGGCGGAGCGAGGGGCGCCGGGACGGCTCCGGCCGCGAGGATCCCGTAGAACCCGGTGAGGAAGCCGGGCCCGGCGTCGGCCGTCAGCCCGACCACGTCCCCCGGCGACACGCCGTCCGCCCGCAGGCGTTCGGCCGTGCCGAGAGCGAGCGCGGCCAGTGTCGGATAGGAGACCCGTTCCCAGCTGCCTGAGGCGCTCAGGAACCGGAGGCCGTGGCGCGGGTCGGGGTCGGCGAGCCAGCCTAGGAGGTTCCGCCCGCTCATCCGGCGCTCACCGCGCCCGAGTCGCGGGCGCCGGACAGGTACCTCTCCAGCCGCTGCTCGCCGGTGAAGACGCCGAGCAGCTCGCGCGTGGCGACCGGATCACCGGCCGCCTCCTTCAGCCGGGCGAGGAACGGGCCGTCCAGTGGGCCGAGTTCGGCCTGCCGGCACACGAACGCGAACGCCGCCGCGCGTCCGGTGTCCCGCCGCGCCCGGAACCGCTCCAGCGCGCGCTCCTCCGGGAGCCGGCCGGTGAGCACGTCGTCCAGGGCACGGAACAGGCCGGCCGCGTCCGTGAACGCGTCCGAGATCCCCCGGGCGCCGATCGGATCCTTGTGGTGCCCGGCGTCCCCGGCCAGCGCCCAGCCCGGACCCCAGGCCCGGCGGAAGTAGTTGCGCAGGTTCTGTGCCCCCTGCACCGCGCCGACCGCCCGTCCGGCCGCCAGCCGGTCACGCACCTCGGGCACCCGCGCCAGCGCGCCCGCGAACGCCTCCCGGGCGCCGCCACGGCCGTACACGCTTCTCGGCAGGGTCGCGGCGACCGTGGTCAGCCCGTCGTGCGTGGGCCACATGGACAGGCCGAGCCCCTCCCGGATCCGGATCTCCGCCCCGCACACCGGTACGTCCGCCCAGTATCCGTAGGCCGTCGCCGCCAGCGCGCCCAGGTCGGCGGTCGGCTCCGCGACGGCGCGCCGGGCGACGGTGGAGTTACGGCCGTCCGCCCCGACCACCATCCGCGCCTCGAACCAGACCTGCCGCCCCCGCACGTCTCGTCCGGTCACCCCCGTCACCCGGCCCTCGGACCACAGCAGATCCCGTACGGCGACCCCCTCCCGCACCTCGGCCCCCGCGGCCCGGGCGGCGTCCACCAGCAGCGCGTCGAGGACGTAGCGGCGCGGCGCATAGGTCACCGTGTCCGGCGCACCGGACAGCACCAGCCCCTCGGCGTCCAGCCACACCCGGTCGACGGGCGGACAGCCGCTCGCCACGACCGCGTCCAGCAGCCCCCACTCCCGCAGCAGCCGGACGCCGGGCGCCAGCACCCAGTGTGTGGACAGGGTGTCGCTGGGGAACACCGCCCCGTCGAGCACCAGCACCCGATGCCCGGCACGGGCCAGCAGCATGGCCAGGGGCGCCCCGGTACAACGGGCGCCGACCACGATCACGTCGTACGGCGTGTTCGTGTGCGTCTTCCCGCGCATGTTCTCGTACGTCATGACGTCGCCCCCGCCAAGTGGCCCACGCCGGCGGTCACTCGGCCCGCCGTCTCCGCGTGCACCGGCCCGCGCAGTCCGGTCAATGGCAGCCCGGTGCCGCCGTACCGCTCGGCGACGACCTCGGCCAGGACCGACAGCGCGGTCTCCTCGGGGGTACGGCCGCCGAGGTCGAGCCCGACCGGCGCACGCAGGGCCGCCAGCCGCTCCTCGGGCACCCCGGCCTCGCGCAGCTGCGCCAGCCGGGACGCGTGGGTGGACCGCGACCCCATCACGCCGACGTAGGCGACCGGCAGCCGGGTGGCCGCCTCCAGCAGCGGGACCTCGAACTTTGCGTCGTGCGTCAGCACGCACAGCACCGTGCGGTGGTCGGTGGGCGTCCGCTCCAGGTACCGGTGCGGCCAGTCGACCACGACCTCGTCGGCCTCCGGGAACCGCTCGGGCGTCGTGAACACCGGCCGGGCGTCGCACACGGTGGTCCGGTATCCGAGCAGGGCCGCCATCCGCACCAGGGCGGGCGCCGGGGAGCCGCTGCCGAACACGATCAGGCGGGGCCGGTCCGCCACCGCGTCCGCGAACGTCCCGGCGGCGTGCGGGAGTTCACCGACACGGCCGCCATCGCCCCGTACCAGCAGAACCCCGGGAGCCGGCGTGCCGTCGGGCATCCCGTCCACGGGCCGGATCAGCGTGACGGCCTCGCCGGCCGCCGCGCGGCGCAGCGCCTCCTCGTACACCGGCCGGTCCGCCGCACCGGCCGGCACCGGTGTGACGAGCACGTCGAGAGAGCCGCCGCACAACGGCACCACCGCGAAGGGATCCGGGGTGTCCGAGCCGAACCGGGCCCGCAGCGGCCGGCCGTCGGCGAGCGCCTGCCGGCACAGTTCGTGGACGGACGCCTCGACGCACGCCGTCGAGACGGTCCCGATGACCTCGCCACGCCCGTCGACCGCCATACCGGAACCCGGCTGCGCCGGTGCGCTGCCGGTCACGGACACCACGGTGGCGACCGCGAAGTCGCGTCCCTGCTGGCACCAACGCCACAGTGCCTCGGCCAAGTTGAGCACCGGAACTCCTTTTCGCCGACGTCGTGAACAGCGAAATCATTGCCCCGGGCACCGCTCCTGGGAAGTCTGGTCAGGCGCCCGCGCATTCCCGCATCATCTCGGCGACCGGCACACAAGCCCGGCGGACCACAGAGGTGAATCGATGCACGAATCGACAGACGAAACGATGGACGAATCGATGGAAGACGCGTACGAGGAATCGATCAGGAAGAAGATCAGGGGAATCGTCTACGAGATGGCCCCCGAATCACCGGGCAGCGATCTGCCGGACCCCGAACTCATCGATCAACTCGCTTACCATTCCCTGGCTCTTCTGGAGATGGCGTTCGCCCTGGAGGACGAGTTCGACCTCCCGCCCATCGACCAGGAGAGCGCGATGACGATCCGGCGGGTGAGCGACGTCGAGGAGTATGTGCTCGCCCAGCTCCAAGGCGGCTCCTTCCTGACCGTGGTCAACCACGAAGGACGGTATTCCGTATGGCCGCGGAACAGGGAACTGCCCGCCGGCTGGCGGCAGGAGGGCCCGGTCGGCACCGAGGAGGAGTGCCTCGCGCGCATCGAGCGGATCTGGACCGACCTGCGGCCGGCCACCGTCCGGCGCAGGCTGTCCACGGCTGCCGGGACGGAGGACGCGGGATGAGCGGCGACGACGTCCTGGACGCCTCGGTAGGCCAACGGCTGCTGGGCCTGTGGGAGCACTACCGGGGTGCCGACACTCCCCTGAACGTGCCGGTCTTCTACCGCCTGCGCGGCCCGCTGGACACCGGTGCCCTGCAGGCGGCGCTCGACGGGCTCGTCGTACGCCACGAGGCCCTGCGCACCCACTACCAGATCTCCCGCCGCCGGCTCACCCGGCGCCCCGTCCCGCCCGCGCCGGTACGGCTGGAGCGCCGCCCGGCCCCCGAGGAGCCCGGGCTCCTCGACACGGAGCTGCGTGAACATGCCCGTACCCGGCTCGACCTGTCCGTCTCTCCGCTGGCGGCGACCCTGTGGCAGCGCGCGGACGACGACGCCCTGCTGCTCCTCAACATCCATCACCTCTCCACCGACGGCTGGTCCGGCGGCGTACTCTCGCGTGAACTCGGCGAGTTGTACCAGCCCGGGGGAGGAGCGGCGCCCGTACCGGAGCCGACCGCCTGGCAGTACTCGGACTTCTGCGCCTGGCAGGAAAAACGGCTCTCAGGTGAACGGCTCGCCCACCACCAGGCGTTCTGGCGCGAGCGACTGGCGGGCACCCCGGCACCCACGCTGCCCGGCGCCCCCGCCCACCGCACGGCCACCGGCCAGCTGCCGGGGACCGCCCACTTCCGGCTCGACAAGGACGCCGCGGCCGGGCTCGACGCGCTGTGCCGCAGCCGTCGCGTCACCCTCTTCACGGCCGCGCTCGCGGTCTTCGCCGCCGTCCTGCACACCCAGACCGGAGACCGCGACTTCGGCTTCGCCTCGATGTTCGCCAACCGGGCCCGCCCCGAACTGGCCGGCACCGTCGGCTTCCTGGCCAACCTCCTGGTGCTGCGGCTGCGGATGTCCGAGCGGCCCGCCTTCGACGAGATCCTCGACGCCGCCCAGGACATGGTCTTCGACGCGCTCATGCACCAGGAGGTGCCGTACCACCTGGTGCCGCAGAACGCCGGTGAGCGGGCCGCCGGCCTGGAGAACATCCTGTTCCAGGTCGCCGCCGGGCCGGAGTACCAATTGGCGCTGGAGGGGCTGGAGGTGACGCAGGTGCCGCCGCCGGGGGGCATCGGCAGCCGGTTCGACCTGGAGTTCGCGCTCATGCCCGGGACGGCGGACGTCGACGGGGTGGTCTGGTTCGACCGGCGCCGGTTCTCCACGGAGTGGGTCGAAAAACTCGTACGCGACTACACCGCGATGGTGCGCGGAGTAACCGCCGATCCGTCCCGCCCGGTCACGGAACACCTTGCCGTCCAACCGCGCACCACACACGGATGAACACCCCTCCCTGGTGTGCAACTTGCACACTGGTTCACCACCGGAGCCGAAGCTAGATTCGTCGTCGCCCACCCGGAATCGGCGCACAGGGGAGGTGTACGACATGGACATCAACTCCGCGATCAACTCCATCAACTCCTGAATCTCCCGCTACTGACTCAGGAACAGAGCAGGAGCAGGAAACGCAATAAATCCACTGGGTGCGGACCGATGCGATCCGCACCCAGTGGCCGTTCAGAAAGGGAATGCGAAATGTCGCGGACTCCTTTTCTCCCGCTGACGTACGGCCAGTTGTCGGTGTGGAGGTCGATCGAACATCTCACCGAGGACCGGCAGCACAACGCCAACCTGCTCTGGAGCTGGGGACTTCCGGACGGGCACACCACCGAGGAGGTGAACCGCGCCCTCTCCCGACTGGTCGAACGCCACGCCTCGTTGCGCACCTGCTACGTGCGCTCGGGCCCCCGGGGAATCGAGCAGGTGGTCCGCCCGGCCACCGGCGTCACGGCGGAGCAGGCGGAACTCCCCGACGGAGCCGACGCCGCCGGGGGCGCCGATGGAGCTGGTGGCGCCGACGCGGTGAGCGGGTCCGACACCGAGAGCGCCTGGCTCGACGAACTAGGCGCACGCCTCTCCGGCCGCCGCTTCGACATCGGCCGTGACGCGCCCTGGCGTCCCCTGATCGTCACCCGGCACAGCCGACCGGTCCGCCTCCTCCTCTGCATCCATCACCTCGCCGCCGACGGCGCCGCCATCGATCTGCTGCGCACCGAACTGGACTCCCTGCTCGCGGGCAAGGACCTGGGCGAACCCGCCCCCGACTGCGCCGGCCTGGCCCGTGAACAGCGCTCGGACCTGTGGGCCGCCCGCACCGCCTCGGCCGTGGCCCACTGGCGACGCGCCGCCGACGCAGCGCCCCCCGCACTGCCGGAGAGCCGGACCCCGGCCCCCCTGCGCTGGGGCACCCTGCGCTCCCGCCCCGCCGCCCACGCCGTCCGCGCCCTCGCCACCACCGCCCGCGTCTCGGAACATACCGCGGTACTCACGGTCTTTCTCCGGACGCTCGCCGAGACGACCGGGGAACGCCGCATCCTGCTCGGTCTCATCGCGGGCAACCGGGTGGACGGGCGCAGCCGACGCCTCGTCAGCTCGCTGGACCAACTGACACCGCTGCTCGTCGAACTCGACCCGGACGAGACCTTCAGCGACTGCGCCCAACGCCTGCACTGGGAGTCGATCAGGGCCTACCGCAACGCGGCATTCGACGTGGATGCCCTGGACGGGATCCGCCGCGCGTACGGCTACGACGCGACGGGCCGCGGCTTCCGCTACTTCTTCAACTACATGGAGGACATGGGGGCCGGCGGGGAGAAGGAAGAGGCGAAGGAAGAGGCGACGGCCCTCCAGGCCCCCCCGGACGACTGGTCGATCACGACCGGCGCCGAGGGCCGCGACAACGGCTTCCCTTTCTACTTCCGGGTCGGCCGCTCCCAGGAACTGTGGTGCACCCTGCGGGACTCGACCGGGACGGGCGACGAGACGGGAGAAGGAGACCCGCGCGAGCCGCTCGTGGAGCGGACGCGTGCCTTCCTGACCTCCTTTCACACCAACCTGCTGGACCTGGTCTCCCGTCACGCCGACGGGGGCGGGCCGGCCTGGTGATGACCTTCGACGAAGTCACGCGGCACCGGCCAACTCTTAAGGAGCTCCCATGACACCGAGGGACGAACGCCTCGACGACCTGCTGCGAGCCGTGCTGCCCGCCGGTCTCCCCGAGGGCCCGCTCGATCCGGACCTCGATCTGCTCAACGCGGGCCTCACTTCGATGGCCATCATGGAACTGCTGGTCAGGATCGAGGACACCTACGGACAACCGATGCCGGACCACCTGCTGCGCCCGGGCACCTTCGCCACCCCCGCCACCGTCTGGGAGGCAGTACTCACGTCGGGAGCCGCGCCCGGGTGACGAACGGCGTGCTGCGCAGCCTGATCCGCAGGTAATCGGCACAGCCGTCCAGGGCCGTGTCCCCGGTGCCGGGGGCACGGCCCTCGCCGTGCCCTGGCCGCTGTGGCGGGGCTGCACCCGTGCCGCACCCTCTCGCGTCCTCGTGCGCCTCGTCAGGGGGCGGGGCGGGCGGTGACACGGCCGGCCGGCGTGCGTGTCGGCGTGTACGGGCCGGTGGGCCGGCCCCAGGCGGGTCGCGCCGCCTGCGGGGCCCCGGCCCGGGGCGGGCTGAACCGTCAGTCCTCGAGGTCCCCGAGGTCTCCCAGGTCCCCGAGGTCCTCGAAATCTTCGAGGTGCGCGAAGTCCCCGAACAGCCGGGTGGGATCCGGCGCCGCCAGCTCCGCCCAGATCACCTTGCCCTGGGGTGTGTAGCGGGTGCCCCAGCGCTCGGCGAGCTGCGAGACCAGGAACAGGCCCCGGCCGCCCTCGTCGGTCGTCGCCGCGTACCGCAGATGCGGTGAGGTGCTGCTGCCGTCGGCCACCTCGCAGATCAGCGTGCGGTCGTGGATGAGTCGTACATGGATCGGGTCGGAGCCGTACCGGATGGCGTTGGTGATCAGCTCGCTCAGCACGAGCTCCGTCCCGAACTCCAGATCGGACAGTCCCCACTCGGCCAGCTTGGCCGAGACCGCCCCGCGCATCCCCGACACGGCGGCCGGGTCGCGCGGCACGTCCCAGTCGGCGACCCGGTCGGCCGGCAGGGCCCGGGTGCGCGCGACGAGCAGGGCGACGTCGTCGCCGGGACGCTCGGGCAGCAGTTGCTCCAGCACCGCCTTGCAGCTCTCCTCCGGCGACCGGCCGGGGTGACCCGCCAGCGCCCGGCGCAGCAGCTCCATGCCCTCGTCCAGGTCACGCCTGCGGTCCTCGATCAGACCGTCGGTGTACAGGACGAGCTGGCTGCCCTCGGCCAGCTCCAGCTCGGCCGTCTGGAACGGCAGGCCGCCCAGGCCCAGCGGAGGCCCGGCCGGCACGTCGGGGTAGGTGACACTGCCGTCGGGATGGACCAGCGCGGGCGCGAGGTGCCCGGCCCGGGCCATCACACAGCGGCGCGTCACCGGGTCGTAGATCGCGTACAGGCAGGTTGCACCGACGATCTCGCCGGACTTCTCCGGGCAGGGCTCGTCCTGGTCGAGGCGGCCGACCAGGTCGTCCACGTGCTGGAGCAGCTCGTCGGGCGGCAGGTCGAGCGTGGAGAAGTTGTGCACCGCGGTCCGCAGCCGGCCCATCGTTGCGGCGGCGTGCAGACCGTGTCCGACCACGTCGCCGACGGCCAGCGCCACCCGGCTGCCCGACAGCGGGATCACGTCGAACCAGTCCCCGCTCACCCCGGACTGCGCCGGCAGATAGCGGTAACCGACCTCGAGGGCGCTCTGCTCGGGCAGGGCCCGGGGCAGCAGACTGCGCTGCAGGGTGACGGCGAGGGCGTGCTCGCGCGTGTACCGGCGGGCGTTGTCGATGCTGACCGCGGCCCGGGTCACCAGCTCCTCCGCCAGGGCCAGCTCCTCCGCGTCGAAGGGCTCCCGCTTGGACCGCCAGAAGTTGGCCATGCCCAGGACGACACCGCGTGCCCGGATGGGGGCGGCGATGAGCGAGTGGATGCCGTAGTCCAGGACCCGCCGGGTCCGCTCGGGGTCCTGCGCCTGCCAGCCCTCGGCCTGCGACAGGTCGGTCACCAGCTCCGCGCGTCCGGCGCCGTAGCCGCGCGCCTGCGGGGTGGAGGGCAGGAAGTCGATCAGCCGGCCCAGCTCGTAGAGAGGGTGGTCGTCCTGGATGCCGCTCACGACGACCCGGCGGATGTCCTGCGCCGTCGGCGCCGGTTCCTCGCCGTGCAGGACGGCGTCGGCCAGGTCGACGGTGACGAAGTCGGCGAACCGGGGGACGGCGACCCGCGCGAGTTCGTCGGCCGTGCGGACCACGTCCAGGGTGCTGCCGATGCACAGCCCCGCGTCGTACAGCAGCTCCAGCCGCTCGCGGGCGGCCTCGGCCCGGCCGGACACCGCCTGGAGCTCGGTGGAGTCGCGGAGCGTCACGACGGTGCCGCGGGGGCCGCCCGCGTACTCCGTGGGCCGCTGGTTGACCGCCAGGAGGCGGCCCTTGGCGAAGTGCACCTCGTCGCTGGCCTCGCGCCCGGAGGCGAGCAGCTCCACCGTCGCCGGGTCGAGTTCCGGAAGCTCCCGCACCGTGCGCCCCTCGGCGTCGGGGGGCAGCTCCAGCAGGCGCCGCGCCTCGTCGTTGGCGAGCAGCAGCCGGCCGTCGGCGCCGATGATGAGGACGCCCTCGCGCACCGAGTGCAGGACCGCGTCGTGGTGCTCGTACATCCGGGTCATCTCGTCCGGGCCCAGGCCGTGGGTCTGCCGCCGCAGCCTGCGGCCGACCAGGGCCGTGCCGCCGGTCGAGACCAGGAGCGCGCCGCCCCCGGCGCCGAGGATGATCGGCAGCTGCCGGTCCAGCTCGCTGGTGACGTGCTTGACCTTCAGCCCGGCGGAGACGAGGGCGACGACCTTGCCGTGGGCGTCGTCCACGGGCACGGTGGCCTGGACCTCGTGGCCCAGTGGGCCCTGGACGCTCTCGGTGTAGACCTTCCCGGCCAGCGACGGCCCTATGGTGCCCACGAACCGCTCGCCGATCCGGTCGGGTAGGGGGTGGGTGTAGCGGATGCCGTGGGTGTCCATGACCACGATGAAGTCCACGCCCGCCGATCTGCGTCCCGCCTCGGTCAGCGGCTGGAGGACACGGGACGGGTCGGGGCTCTGCAGGGCGCGCAGCAGGCCCGGGGCGTGGGCGAAGGTCTGCGCGACGGCTATGGACCGCCGCTTGGCCTCCGTGCTGGTGTCCCGTTTCGACTGCAGTACGAGAGCGACGACGGCGCAGAGCACGAGCAGTACCACCAGCGCCACCTGGAGCAGGAAGACCTGTCCGGCGACGCTGCGTGGGCTCTTGCCGATCACAGTGCGCCATGAGAGGCGCCTGAATCGGACGAGTGCGTCCGACATGCGGCATTTGTAGCACCGCGCTCCGCCGGATGGCTATGGTCCGTCCATGAGATGGACAGGTCCGATCTCCGGCCTGCCGACCGGACTCGGGTCCGTGGGCGACGAATACGGCGCCTCACCCGCGTCTGGCGACACTGGCCGGACGGGGTGCGGGCGGGCCCTGGCTGCGGTGGTCCTGGGGTCTTCGGGGCCGGGTCCGTGGGGGACGGGTGTGGCGGTCCTTCGGCCTGTCAGCGGGGTCGGATGCTGGGGGGTCGGGCGCGGGCGCGTAGGCCGCGAGCCGTTGGCGGGACGGGGTGCGGGCGGGCGGTCCGGGGGGTCTTCTGGACCGGGTCCGTGTGGGACGGGTGTGGCGGTGCTTCGGTCTGTCAGCGGGATCGGAAGCTGGTCGTCGGCGGTCGCGGTCGCCCAGAGGTCACCGACCGGTCGGGCGCCGGCGCGGGCGCGTAGGCCGCGAGCCGTTGGCCGGTGGCGGGCGGGCGCGCCTGGCTGCGGTGGTCCGGGGTCCGTCGGACCGGGGCGGTGGGGGAGGGAGCGTGGCGGTCCTTCGGTCTGTCAGCCGGGCCGGACGCCGGGACGGGCGGTCGCGGTGGCCCAGAGGTCACCCAGAGGTCACGGAGGCCGCCGCGAGGCCGTGCCCCGTTGGCCGGACGGCGTGCGGGCACGCCTGGCCGCGGCGGGTCCGTCTGCCGGCGCTGCGGCGGTCGCGGGGCCGTCGGCCGGTCCGGGCTCGGGCCGGCGGCCACGGCGCCTCGGCCCGCCCGGTCTGCGCGGGAGCGGACGCCGGTCCGTGGGCTGCCGGCCGGGCCGGGTGCGTCCGGCCGGCCGGTTACGGCGGATCCGCCCCCGCCGCCCGACGGCCGCGTCGCCCTCCGCCCCCCGGGACCGCGCCCCGCCTCCCGGTCCCCGGGCGGCCTCCGCTCCCCGGGGCCGCCGCGGTCACCGTTGCTTGTTCAAGGCTCCCGCCCGGCCTCACGGCGGTCCCGTCACCGTCACCCGGGCGGGGCGCAGGAGGCGGTCGCCGATGCGGTAGCCGGGGTGCAGGATCTCCGCGCAGACCAGCCGCCGCGCGCCCGGCGCCGCGTGGTGCGCGATCGCCTCGTGGCACGCCGGGTCGAACGGCTCGCCCTCCTCCCCGAACGTCTGCAGCCCCAGCGAACCCAGCTGATTGCGCAGCGTGTCGGCGATGTCCTTCAGGCCGGGGGTCAGCGGCTCGTGCGCGCACGCCCGGTCCACGGCGTCCACCACCGGCAGGAGAGCCGTCAGCACGTTGGCGACGGCGATCTCCCGCACGGCCATGCGGTCCCGCCGCACCCGCTTGCGGTAATTGTCGTACTCCGCCTTCACCCGCTGGAGATCGGCGGTGCGCTCCCGCAGCAGGCGCTCCGCCTCGTCCGAGCTCCGCGTCCGCGCCCCGTCCATCGTCAGCCCGCCTCCGGCTTGTCGTCGTCGACGATCTCGGCGTCCACCACCTCGTCGTCCCCGCCGGAGCCCGCCGTACCACCGGCACCGGCACCCGCACCGGTCCGGCCGTCCTGGGCCGCCTGCCCGCTCTGCCCGGCCTGCTCGCTGCGCGACCGCTCGTACAGCGCCGTACCGATCTTCTGCGCGGCCTGCGCGGCATGGTCCAGGGCCTGCCGGATCGCCGCCGTGTCCTCCGACTTCAGCTTCTCCTTCAGCTCGGCCAGCGCGGTCTCCGTCTCGGACTTCGCGTCCGCCGGGATCTTGTCGCCGTTCTCCCTGATCAGCTTCTCGGTGGAGTAGACGAGCTGCTCGGCCTGGTTCCGCGTCTCCGCCGCCTCCCGCCGGTTGCGGTCCTCCTCCGCGTGCTGCTCCGCTTCCCGGACCATCCGGTCGATGTCGTCGCGGGGCAGCGCCGAACCGCCGGTGACGGTCATCTTCTGCTCCTTGCCGGTGCCGAGGTCCTTCGCCGAGACGTGCATGATGCCGTTGGCGTCGATGTCGAAGGCCACCTCGACCTGCGGCACCCCGCGCGGGGCGGGCGCGATGCCGCTCAGCTCGAACATGCCGAGCTTCTTGTTGTACGCGGCGATCTCCCGCTCGCCCTGGTAGACCTGCACGGTCACCGACGGCTGGTTGTCCTCGGCCGTCGTGAAGATCTCCGCACGCCGGGTCGGGATCGTCGTGTTCCGCTCGATGAGCTTGGTCATGATGCCGCCCTTGGTCTCGATGCCGAGGGACAGCGGGGTGACGTCGAGGAGCAGGACGTCCTTGACCTCGCCCTTGAGCACACCGGCCTGGAGCGAGGCGCCGACGGCCACCACCTCGTCCGGGTTCACGCCCTTGTGCGGCTCCTTGCCGGTCAGCTCCTTCACCAGCTCGGTCACGGCCGGCATCCGCGTCGAACCGCCCACCAGGACCACGTGGTCGATGTCGGACACCTTGATCCCGGCGTCCTTGATCGCGTTGTGGAACGGCGCCTTGCAGCGCTCCAGCAGATCCGCGGTCAGCTGCTGGAACTGGGCCCGGGTGAGCTTCTCGTCCAGGTGCAGCGGCCCCTCCGCGGACGCGGTGATGTACGGCAGGTTGATCGAGGTCTCACTGGACGACGACAGCTCGATCTTCGCCCGCTCCGCCGCCTCCCGCAGCCGCTGCACGGCCATCTTGTCCTTGCCCAGGTCCACGCCGTAGTTGTTCCTGAACTGCGTGACCAGGTGGTCCACGACCCGCTGGTCCCAGTCGTCGCCGCCGAGACGCGTGTCGCCGTTGGTGGCCTTCACCTCGATCACGCCCTCGCCCATCTCCAGCAGCGACACGTCGAAGGTGCCGCCGCCCAGGTCGAAGACGAGGACCGTCTGGTCGTTCTCCTTGTCCAGCCCGTACGCCAGCGCCGCCGCCGTCGGCTCGTTGATGATCCGCAGGACGTTCAGGCCCGCGATCTCACCGGCCTCCTTGGTCGCCTGACGCTGGGCGTCGTCGAAGTACGCGGGCACGGTGATCACCGCGTCGGTGACGTCCTCGCCGAGGTACGCCTCCGCGTCCCGCTTCAGCTTCTGCAGCACGCGCGCGGAGATCTCCTGCGCGGTGTACCGCTTGCCGTCGACGTCCCCCTGGTCGGGGAACCGCCACGCATGGTCCCCCATGTGCCGCTTGACGGAGCGCGCGGTGCGCTCCACGTTCGTCACGGCCTGCCGCTTGGCGACCTCGCCGACCAGCACCTCGCCGTTCTTGGCGAACGCGACGACCGACGGCGTGGTCCGCGCACCCTCCGTGTTGGTGATGACGGTGGGCTCGCCGCCCTCCAGGACGGAGACCACCGAGTTCGTCGTACCGAGATCGATTCCGACCGGACGCGCCATCTGCGTGCTCCCTCTTCCTCGTCGGCCCGTGCCCTACGGCCGCTCACCGGGTTCCCAGTGCACCGGTCCCGCGCGCAGCGGTGGCCCGGGAGCCGTGCCGCCCGGCACCAGGAGGTACCGGAGGCGGGACAGCGGGCTCGACGCGGCGGCGCCGGACGGGACGTGGTGCCGCCGCCGGGACGACCGCTCGTACGCCCGGTCGTAGGCCGCGCGCCGCACCGGGTCCCGGAGCGTCTCGTAGGCCGTACGCACCTCGTCGAACCGGGCCGCGGCGACCGCGTCCACCCGGGTGTCCGGCCGTAGCTCCCACGCCCTGCGGCGGAAGGCGGAGGTGATCACCTCGGCCGTGGCGGAGGGCGCCACACCGAGCACCGCGTACAGGTCCAGCTCCACTGTGCGGGTCACCTCCCCACCCACCGCGAGCTGCGCGTTCCGAACCGAATTGCCTATCAATCGGGATAAAACTTGAGTGGACTCATGTCAAGGGCGGCCTGCCACCGAAGCCGGGGCCGGCCGCTCCGGCAGCCTCGTCGCCCGAGGAGGCCGAGCGGCTCGCCGGCCTCCTCGGGCGGCGGCCGGCGAGAACAGCCGGGTACCCACTCCGCGGCGCCACGAAGTCCCGTCCGTGCGAATGCCGCCACTCGCCCGGAGGGCGGGGCCGCCGCCGGCCGGGGCCGCACGGTGCACCGGGCGTCACCGACCTGATCGGGGAAGCGGGGCAGGGCGGCGAAGGACTTGCCGCGCCCCGGGCTCGATCGCCGGGGGGCTGGTGCTGCGCCGGGCACGGGAACACGGCCGCGCGCTCTGGGCGGACCCGGTGGCATACGCACCGGGTCCGCGAGCCGGGCAGGCGAGGGGGGTGGGCTGCCTGTCCGGAGGGAAATGACCTGGAACCGCGTGGCTTGTGCGGCGAGATGGCGAGCGACATCGTTGTCAGTCGTCGTGCTCATGACTCTACCGCCTCAACCGACAACGATGTCAACCCACTTGGCTGGTCCGGCCGGGTGATGAGGGCGTACGCCTCCCGGCGCGTACGCGGTCTTCCGTGGTACCGGTGGCGCACGTTACTGTCCCTGCGGCTTGTGCGACCTGTGGTGCGCGACCCGTCCGTTAGGAGGAAGGGCCGCGTCATGCGTTTCAGACCCGTTTCCCTGCTGCTGTCCGCGCTCCTCGCGACCGCCGGCACGGCGACTCCCGCCCTGGCGGCGACCACCGCGCCCCCCGGCCTCGTCAAGGACCCGACCCCGTACGTCGATCCGCTGATCGGCACCAGGAACGGCGGCGACGTCTTCCCCGGCGCCGTCGTGCCGTTCGGCATGCTCTCCTGGAGCCCGGAGAACACGCGCGGCGACGCCACGAGAACCGCCGCGCCGGGCGGCTACCAGTACGACGCCACCCGCATCCGCGGCTTCAGCCTCACCCACATGTCCGGCACCGGCTGCGCCGGCGGCAGCGGGGACATCCCGTTCTTCCCGTACGCCGGCGAGGTCACCTCCTCCCCGGCGAGCGACACCAAGGACGCCGTCTACGCCTCCGACTTCCGCCACACCGACGAGACCGCCGAGCCCGGCCACTACGAGGTCGGTCTGGCCTCCGGCGTCACCGCCGACCTCACCGCCACCGCACGCACCGGCTCGGCCCGCTTCACCTATCCGGCGGGCAAGCCCGCCTCCCTGCTCGTGCGCACCGCCAACTCCGAGGTCGGCTCGGAGGACTCGACGGTCACGATCGACCCGGACACGCGGACCATCTCCGGCTCGGTCACCTCCGGCAACTTCTGCGGCTACCTCGACCCCGAGGGCCAACGCTCCTACTACACCCTCTACTTCACGGCCCGCTTCGACCGCGCCTTCCAGGCCACCGGCACCTGGCACGACGACCGGCTCGACCCCGGGTCCCGCGAGGCGTCCGGCGGCACCGGCGGCTTCTCGCACGGGGGGCGGCCGGTCGCGGGGAAGGGCGCGGGCGGCTACGTCGAGTTCGCGCCCGGCGACGGCCCGGTCAACGTCAAGGTCGGCATCTCCTACGTCAGCCGGGAGGCCGCCGCCGCCAACCTCGCCGCCGAGAACCCGCCCCGCCGGTCCTTCGACGCGGTCCGCGAGGCGGCCCGGCGGGCCTGGCGGGAGCGGCTCGGAGCCATCCGGGTCGGCGGCGGCACGGACGCCGACCGCACCACCTTCTACACCGCCCTCTACCACGCGCTGCTGCACCCCAACGTCATCAGCGACGCCGACGGCAGGTACCGGGGCGCCGACGGCCGCGTGCACACGGTCGACCGCCGCCGGCACGCCCAGTACGGCACCTTCTCCGGCTGGGACGTCTACCGCGACCAGGTCCAGCTGCTGACACTGCTCGACCCGCGGACGGGTTCGGACATCGCGCAGTCCCTGTACGAGCTGGCCCGGCAGAACGGCGGCGTCTGGGACCGCTGGCTGCACGGCGCGAGCGGCACCCATGTCATGAACGGCGACCCCTCGCCGACCGCGCTCGCCGGCATCCGCGCCTTCGGCGGCACCGACTTCGACCTCGACGGAGCCCTGAAGTCCCTCGTGCGGGCGGCCACCGTCCCGACCCCGCAGGACCTGTCCCCGGCCGGCAAGCCCGTGCTGTCGGCGGGCCAGCGCCCCTCCCTCGACAAGTACCTGAAGCTGCACTACATGCCGAGCGTGTCCAACGCCTGGGGCGGGGCCGCCGAGACCCTGGAGATGTCCACCGCGGACTTCGCGATCTCCCAACTCGCCCGCGTGGCGGGGGAGAAGGACACGGCGGACACCTTCGCCCGCCGCGCCCAGTGGTGGCAGAACAACTTCAACGTCGCCGCCGCGCCGGACGGCGGATACATCGCCAACCGCAAGGCCGACGGCAGCTGGGTCACCGGCTTCACCCCGGACACCGGCAACGGCTTCGTCGAGGGAACGGCCGCCCAGTACACCTGGATGGTCCCGCACGACCCGGCGGGCCTCTTCGCCGCGCTGGGCGGCCGGGAGGCCGCGCTCGCCCGGCTGGACGACTTCTTCCACGACGCCGACGGCGGCTGGGCCTTCACCGGCAACGGCGGCACCAAGTCCGAACTGGACAACGAGCCGTCGATCAACGTCCCCTACCTGTACGACTACGCCGGCGCCCCCTACAAGGCGCAGCAGACCGTCCGCGCGGCGATGCGGCAGCTGTGGTCCACCGAGCCCGGCGGCATCCCGGGCAACGACGACCTCGGCGCGATGTCCGCCTGGTACGTCTTCTCGGCCCTCGGCATGTACCCGCAGGTGCCGTCCCGCGCCGAACTGGTCCTCGCCTCGCCGCTGTTCGAGCGGATCGAGATCGACCGGCCGCACGGCAACGACATCTCCGTCCGCGCCACGGGAGCGGCGGCCGACGCGCCGTACATCCGGTCCCTGAAGGTGAACGGCCGCAGCAGCGACCGGCCGTGGCTGCCCGCGTCCTTCGTCCGCGACGGCGGCCGGCTCGACTACACGCTGTCCACCACCCCGGACCGCGACTGGGGCGCCGGCAGCCCGCCGCCGTCCTTCCGGCAGGGCGAGCAGCCGTACCAGATCGGCGTCGGGCCCACCACGGCCACGCTCGCTCCCGGTGACAGCACGAAGATCGGCATCCGTGCGCTGTCGCTGACCGGCGGCACCGGTCCCGAGGTCCGCTTCCAGGTGCGGACCCCGGCCGGGGTGACGGCCACGCCCGCCGAGGGCAAGGTCACCGACGGCGCCCAGGAGATCACGCTCACGGCGGCCCGGGACGCCGGGCAGGGCTTCGCCGACGTCCGGGTCACGGTGACCTCGGGCGACTCCTCCTACGAGCAGCCGGTGGCGCTCACCGTGGCGGCCCCGGGCACCCTGCTCGCCGCCTACAACAGCACCGGCGTCTCCGACGACGACGGCGACCACGACGAGGCCGACTACGACGGCGGCGGCTGGAGCTACTCCCGGCAGGCGCTCGCCGCGGCGGGCCTCACCCCGGGCAAGCAGGCCACGGTCGGCGGTCTCGCGTTCACCTGGCCCGCCTCACCCGCCGGCCGCCCCGACAACGCCTCGGCGTCCGGCCAGACCATCCTGCTGGACAGCCCGGCGGGCGCCCTGTCCTTCATCGGCAGCGCCGTCAACGGCAACCAGCAGACCAAGGCGTCCGTCACCTACACCGACGGCACCACCGGCACCGTCGACCTGTCCTTCACCGACTGGACCGTGGGCGGCGGTGGCGGCTCCGTCCAGTACGGCAACGAGGTCGTCGCGAAGACCGCGTACCGCAACGTCGCCGGCGCGGACAAGGACCCGGTGGCGACGTACGTCTTCGCCACCAAGCCGTACCAGGCCCCGGCCGGCAAGCAGATCAAGAGCGTCACGCTCCCGGCCAACACGGATCTGCACGTCTTCACCCTCGCCACGGGCTGAGCGCACGGTCCGAGCGCGGACACGGCACGGGGGCGGGCCCATCCGGGCCCGCCCCCCCTTTTTTCCGGTGTCCCCGCTCAGCCCAGCAGTTCCACCTCCGCCAGGGTCGACTCGCCGTCCAGGACCAGGCGGTACTTCGTGTAGGTGCCCGGTGCGGCGATGGTGAAGGCGCGGGTCTGGCGGTCCCAGGTGAACGATTCCCCGGAGCGGTGGTCCAGGGTCCGCCAGGTCGTGCCGTCGGTGGAGCCTTCCAGGGTCCAGCCGGTCGGCGCCTTCGTGCGGTCGGCTCCCGAGGTCAGCGTGTACTGGACCGGTCGTGCACCGGCCTTGGCCGGGAGGTCCGCCGAGGTGAGCGTCGCGCTCGTCGCCGAGGTGTCGTCGAAGAGCGGGCCGTCACCCTTCAGCACGTCCGCGCGGGGCGTCGGCACCTTGTCGTCCCGCGTGACCGAGACCGGCGCCGCGTCCTTCCCGGTGCCCCACGCCGACGGCTTGGAGCCCATGAAGAAGTCCAGCACCCCGCCCTTGGACAGCAGCGAGTGCGGGAGCGACGTCGACTTCCAGGGGCGGCCGTTGAACATGACGCCCTGGACGTAGACGTTCTTCGGGCTGTTGCCCGGCGCCCGTACCACCAGGTCCCGGCCGTTCTCCAGGTGCACGGTGACCTTCTTGAACAGCGGGGAGCCGATGGAGTACTCGCCGCTGCCCATCACCAGCGGGTAGAAGCCGAGCGCGGAGAAGAGGTACCAGGCCGACTGCTCGCCGTTGTCCTCGTCGCCGTGGTAGCCCTGCCCGATCTCACTGCCGGTGTACAGCCGGGACAGCGCCTCGCGGACGTTCGCCTGCGCCTTCCACGGCTGACCGGCCGCGTCGTACATGTAGATGACGTGGTGCGCGACCTGGTTGGAGTGGCCGTACATGCCCATCCGGACGTCCCGCGCCTCGGTCATCTCGTGGATGACACCGCCGTAGGACCCGACGAGGTCGGGGGAGGCCGTCTCCGGGGTGGCGAAGTACTCGTCCAGCTTGTCGGCCAGGCCCTGCCGGCCGCCGTACAGGTTGGCCAGGCCGCGGCTGTCCTGCGGGGCGGTGAAGGCGTAGCCCCAGCCGTTGGTCTCCGTGTAGTCGTAGCCCCACACGCGCGGGTCGTACTTCGCGGAGTCCACGCGCCAGTCGCCCTTGTCGTCGCGGCCCTGGAAGAAGCCGGCCTTGGCGTCGAACAGGTTCACGTAGTCGCGGGCCCGGTTGAGGAAGTACTCCGACTCCTCCTGGTAGCGCTTCTCGCCGGTCTCCTTGTAGAGCGCCTCGCCCATCTTCGCGATGCCGTAGTCGTTGACGTAGCCCTCCATCGCCCACGACAGGCCCTCGTGGGTGTCGGTCGAGGTGTAGCCGAGGAAGGGCGAGGTGGACATGCCCTTGCGGCCCACGCCCGACATCGGCGGGACGACGGTCGCGTTCTTCACGGCCGCGTCGTACGCCGCCTTCGCGTCGAACTTCACGCCCTTGACGTAGGCGTCGGCGAAGGCCACGTCCGAGGAGGTGCCGGTCATCAGGTCGGCGTAGCCGGGGGAGGACCAGCGGGAGGTCCAGCCGCCGTCCTTGTACTGCTGCACGAACCCGTCGACCATCTCGCCCGCCTGGGACGGCGTGAGGAACGAGTACGCCGGCCAGGTGGTCCGGTAGGTGTCCCAGAAGCCGTTGTTGACGTACACCTTGCCGTCGACGATCTTCGCGCCGGTGTGCGTCGGGGTGTCCGGGCCCGGCATCGCGGAGAACGGCGAGGCGTACCGGTCCTTGCCGTCGACCCGCTCGAAGCCCGAGTTGGGGTACAGGTACAGCCGGTACATGCCGGAGTACAGCGTGGTCAGCTGGTCCGGGGTCGCGCCCTCCACCTCGACCTTGCCGAGCAGCTTGTCCCAGACCCGCTGGGCGTGGTCCTTGACCGTGTCGAAGGAGGTGCCGTCCGGGATCTCCTGGCGCAGGTTGTCCTTCGCCTGGTCCACGCTGATGAGCGAGGTCGCCAGGCGCAGGGTGACGGTGCGGTCGGCGCCCGCGTCGAAGCGCAGGAAGCCCTTCACCCCGCTGGAGCCGCCGTCGGTGACCGGCTTGTCGAACTCGCCGTACACGAACAGCCGGGTCGCGCCCGTCGACAGGCCCGACTTCACGTCGGAGTAGCCCGTGACGGTCCCGTGCTCCTTGTCGAGCGTGAGTCCGGCCTGCTCGGTGACGTTGTCGAACAGCACGCTCGCGTCGTCACCGGGGTAGGTGAAGCGGAGGGCGGCCGCGTGGTCGGTCGGGGCCATCTCGGCCTTGAGGCCGTTCTCGAACCGGACGCCGTAGTAGTACGGCCGAGCCGTCTCGTTCTCGTGCCGGAAGGGCAGTTCCCGCGCCTCGCGGCCGGTGTCCGGGGTGCCGGACGCGGCCGAGGGCATCAGCTGGAAGGTCTGCCGGTCGCCCATCCAGGGGCTCGGCTCATGGCTCGCGCTGAACGCCTGGATCGTCGGCAGGTTGTCCGCGTTGTTCGCCCGCGCGTACTCGTACAGCCAGCTCAGCGAGGACGCGTTGGTCACCGGGGTCCAGAAGTTGAAGCCGTGCGGCAGGGCCGTCGCCGGGAAGTTGTTGCCGCGCGAGAAGCTGCCGCTGGAGTTGGTGCCGCGGGTGGTCAGCGCGTAGTCCGACAGGTGCGCCTTCGGCTTCTCGGGCGCGACCGGCTTCAAGGTCACGTCGTCCAGCCAGCCGCGGAACTTCGCCGGGCCGTCGGGGGAGTCGTACGCCACCAGGATGCGGTCGACGGTCTTGCCGGCCGCGACCGAGCCGATCCGCGCGGACACGTTGTTCCACTGGTTGACGTACAGGGCCTTCGACGCGCCCTGCCCGCGCGGGGTGAGCGGGAACCCGTGCTGGTCCAGCGCGCCCAGGCCGCTCAGATAGGTGCCGTCGGTGAAGGCCAGGTCGACGGAGACGTTGGTGGCGTCGTAGTCGCGGTCGCCGTCGGCCATCGACGGGAAGACGCGGTACGACAGCCGGGTGTCGCCGCCCACCTTCACGTTCACGTCGAAGATCTTGTTGTACGAGTAGGCCCGGCCGGCCGCCGTGTGCCGGCCGGCGTAGCGCAGGGCACGCTTCCCGGTGAACCCGGCCCGCGCCTTGGCGGTCGGGGAGCCGCTCGGGCCCTTGTCGACGAGGGTCAGCATGTCCTGCGGCACCGGGCTGCCGCCGCCGCTGCCGGTGGAGAACTGCACATCGGCGAGCTGGAGGATGTCCGCGGCGCCGGCGTTCTTCGTCACCTCCAGCCGGAAGTGCTGGTACTCGGCCGGCTCGGCGAGGTCGTACGACTTCGTCTGGAAGCGCTCGGCGAAGTTCTCGCCCGAGCGGGTGTCGACCGTCTTCCAGTCCTTGCCGTCGGCGGAGCCCTTCAGGGTCCAGTCCGCGGGGTCGCGCTCGTCGAAGTCATTGGCCGAGGTGAGCGCGTACGTCGTTATCTTCACCGGCTTGTCCAGGTCGAACTCCACCCAGCCGGTGGGTTCGAAGGTCAGCCACTTGGTGCCGGGCTCGCCGTCGACGAGGTTCTCCTTGACCTCGCCGGCGCCCGTGTTCTCGCCGCTGGCCCGGACCTCGGTGACATGGTCGGTGACATTGCCCGGGATGCCCGTGCTGTACCCGCCGTCGACGCCCGAGGCGCGCTTGGTCCCGTCCCGTGCGGTGTCGACGGTGTTCAGCCAGTCCGGCGCCGGGTCGCCCGCCTCGAACGAGGATGCGAACTCCCGGTCGGGCGCCTGAGCCCTGGCGGGCAGGGCGACCGCCGCGCCCTGCGCGCCGACGGCCATGACAAAGGCGGCCGTGAGGACGACCGCCGGGCCCCATCTGTGCCGCGTTCTCCGCTGCATCTACCGATTTCCCCTCCTGCGCCCCCTCCGGACAACGTTGTCAACTACAGGGCGCAGGAACCAGTAGGTGGTCAAGTGGCCCGGGATGTCAAGGGTGTTGGCTGTGGCATTCAGGGAGTTATGTCGCGACTTTTTCCGGCGGGCCGTTCCGCGGGCCTTCATATTTCCGCGAGGTCTCAACTCGGAAAAGACCCAACGCGAACCCTGCATTCGATCTTGCTCAGTTGGCGGGAAGTGGACTATACCTGTCGGCGTTTCCAGCACGACCCAGCACTACCCGACAGCGGTGCCGGGGAGGATCCGGTTCACCGCCTGAGTCCTGGAGAAGGCGAGGACTTGAGCATGGGATCCACTGCGCACCACGGCGTCGAAGGTGTAGGCCGTCGTGACCTGATCAAGCGGTCCGCGGCACTCGGTCTGGTCGCGGCCCCGGGAATGGGCCTTTTGTCCGCCTGTGCCAGCGGGGGCGGTGACGGACAGGACAAGGCGAAGGCGGGCAAGAAGACCGCGAAGAACCCCCTCGGCGTCAACGACACCGCGGGCATGGAGTTCGTCCTCTTCGACGGCGGCTTCGGCAAGGAATACGCCGAGGACGCGGTGAAGGTCTACGAGAAGGACTTCCCCAAGGCCAAGGTGAAGTTCGCCGCCACCCAGAAGATCCAGTCGACCCTGCAGCCCCGCTTCAACCAGGGCAACCCGCCGGACCTCATCGACAACTCCGGCGCCGAGCAGATGGACATGGGGGTGCTCGTCGGCAAGAACCAGCTCGCGGACCTCACCCCGCTGCTGGACGCGCCGTCGTACGACGACCCGGCCAAGAAGGTCCGCGACACGCTGCGCCCCGGCATCGTGGAGATGGGCCAGTTCGACGGCAAGCCGGTCTGGATCCTGTACTACGCCTACACGGTCTACGGCGTCTGGTACTCGCAGAAGGCCCTCGACTCGCTGGACGCGGAGTACCCGCAGACGTGGGACCAGATGCTGGCGGTCTGCGAGAAGGCCAAGAAGAAGGGCATGGCGGGCTGGACGTACGCGGGCAAGTACCCGTACTACATCCCCTTCTCGCTCTACCCGATGATCGCCAAGGTGGGCGGCCGCGAGGTCCTCGACGCCATCGACAACCTGGAGCCGAACGCCTGGAAGCACCCCGCGGTCAAGGCCTGCTTCGAGGCCTACTACGAGCTGTACAAGAAGGGCTACGTGCTCAAGGGCACCCCGGGCCTGGACCACATCCAGTCCCAGACCGCCTGGGCCAAGGGCGAGGCGCTGTTCATCCCGAACGGCTCCTGGGTGGAGAACGAGTCGGCCAACGTCATCCCGGCCGACTTCGACCTCGCGGTGTCCGCGCCCACCGGCATCGACTCCTCCGACAAGCTGCCGTTCGGCACCATCTGGGCTTCCGGCGGTGAGCCCTTCATCGTGCCGGCCAAGGCGAAGAACGCCGAGGGCGGCATGGAGCAGCTGCGCATCATGCTCTCCGAGGCGTCCTCGAAGAACTTCACCGCCAAGGTGAAGTCGCTGACCGCGTACAACGGGGGCACCAGCGGCATCAGCCTCACGCCGGGTCTGGAGTCGGGCGTGGCGGCGCTGGACAAGGCGGGGTCCAACGTGGTGAACCCGCGGCTGCAGGACTGGTACGTGCAGTTGCAGAAGGAGAAGATCGGCGTGTCCGGTCTCGGCGAGATGATGGCCGGACGACTCACCCCGGCCGAGGCCATCAAGAAGATCCAGGGCTTCGCCGACGAGGCGGCCAAGGACACCTCGATCAAGCACTACAAGCACCAGTAATCCAGCACCCTGACAGCACCGGAGTGGCGATGCAGCACGGCAAGTACCGGTTCATCGTGGGGTTTCTGGCACTGCCCCTCGGACTGTACGCGCTCTTCGTGGTGTGGCCGTTCATCCAGTCCATCTACTACTCGTTCACGGACTGGACGGGCCTCAGCCCCGAATTCCGAATGGTCGGCTTCGACAACTACAAGAGGATGTTCGACGACGACATCTTCTGGAAGTCGCTACAGCACAGTCTGCTGTTCGCTCTGGTGCTGCCGGTGGTGACGATCGGTCTGGCGCTCTTCCTCTCCTTCATGATCAACGTGGGCGGACGGCGCAGAAGGGGCGGCCCCGTGATCTCCGGGGTCCGGGGCTCGTCCTTCTACAAGATCGTCTATTTCTTCCCGCAGGTGCTGTCGATCGCGATCGTCGCGCTGCTGTTCGCGTTCGCCTACAACCCGGACAGCGGCGCGATCAACTCGCTCCTGCGCGGTATCGGCCTCGACGGCGTGCAGCCGCTGTGGCTGGGCGACCCGAGCCTCGCCCTGTGGTGCGTGATGGCGGTGCTGGTGTGGTCCACGGTCGGGTTCTTCGTGGTGCTGTTCTCCGCGGGCATGGCCTCGATCCCAGCCGAGCTGTACGAGGCCGCGCTGCTGGACGGCGCCAGCCGCTTCACCACGTTCTTCCGCGTCACCCTGCCGCTGCTGTGGGACACCGTGCAGTCCGGCTGGGTGTACATGGGCATCCTCGCGCTCGGCGCCGAGTCGTTCGCGGTCGTACAGATCATGACGACCGGACCGGGCGGCCCGGACTACTCGACCACCGTGATGGTCCTGTACGTGTACCAGAAGGCGTTCCGGGACGGCCAGGCCGCCTACGCCACCACCATCGGCGTCGCCCTGCTCGTCGTCACGCTCGCGTTCGCGGCGGTCGTGATGAGGCTGGGCCGTCGCGAGCGGCTGGAGTACTGAAGCGATGAAGACGACCGAGACCCCCGCGCCGCTGCCGGCGGAGTCCGGCGCCGGCGTGTCCAAGGTGGACGTGCCGCCGGCCGCGTCGCCCTCCGGGCGGAAGAGGGAGGGCAACGTCCTCAACGTCTTCTCCCACGGCATCCTGGTCATCTGGGCGATCATGGTGGTCCTGCCGCTGGTGTGGGCCGTGATGACGTCCTTCAAGGACGACAGCTCCATCTTCGGCTCACCCTGGTCCCTGCCCGACAGGCTGCACTTCGGCAACTGGGCGCGGGCGTGGACCGACGCCAACATGAGCGACTACTTCCTGAACACCGTCCTGGTGGTCGGCGGCTCGCTGATCGGCACCCTCGTGCTCGGCTCCATGGCGGCGTACGTGCTGGCCCGCTTCGACTTCCCGGGCAACCGCTTCATCTACTACCTGTTCGTCGGCGGCATGAGCTTCCCGATCATGCTCGCGCTGGTCCCGCTGTTCTACGTGGTCAACAACATGGGACTGCTGAACACGATCCACGGCCTCATCCTGGTCTACATCGCCTATTCGCTGCCGTTCACGGTCTTCTTCCTCACGGCGTTCTTCCGCACCCTGCCCACCTCGGTGGCGGAGGCGGCCTTCGTCGACGGGGCGTCGCACTCGCGTACGTTCTTCCAGATCATGCTGCCCATGGCGAAGCCAGGTCTGATCAGCGTCGGCATCTTCAACTTCCTGGGTCAGTGGAACCAGTACATGCTGCCCACGGTGCTCAACACGGACCCCGACAAGAAGGTCCTCACCCAGGGACTGGTGCAGCTGGCGGCCAGCCAGGGCTACAAGGGCGACTGGTCGGGGCTCTTCGCGGGCCTGGTCATGGCGATGCTGCCGGTACTCGCGGCGTACATCGTCTTCCAGCGCCAGGTGGTGCAGGGGCTGACCGCGGGGGCGCTCAAATAGGGGCTCCGACCCGGCGGGGAGGGGCCCGCGACCGCCGTGAGACGCACACCGTCCCGTCGCCCGGGCAGGTGTGCGTCGGCGTGTCCGTGTACCCGGAAACGGTTCAACCTCTTGACGGGAGTCACCCAGAACGGCTCAGCTTAGAGTTCACTAGTTGGACATACACGGGGCCTCGCCGAAGCGGCCCCGCGCTCAGGAGGTCGTCGTGGAGACTCCAGGGTCGCAGTCGTCACTGCACCGGGCCAACCTGGAGCGGGTGGTCCGTGCCGTACGCCTGGCCGGGTCCCTGACGCAGGCGGAGATCGCGCGGACGACCGGGCTGTCCGCCGCGACCGTCTCGAACATCGTGCGGGAGCTGAAGGACGGCGGAACCGTCGAGGTCACGCCCACGTCGGCAGGCGGGCGGCGGGCCCGCAGCGTCAGCCTGAGCGGGGACGCCGGCATCGTGATCGGGGTCGACTTCGGGCACACCCACCTCCGGGTCGCGGTCGGGAACCTCGCCCATCAGGTGCTGGCCGAGGAGGCCGAGCCGCTGGACGTCGACGCCTCCGCCGACCAGGGGTTCGACCGGGCGGAACAACTGGTCAACCGGCTGATCGCGGCGACGGGCGTGGACCGGGCCAAGGTGGCCGGCGTGGGGCTCGGCGTGCCGGGTCCGATCGACGTCGAGTCGGGCACGCTCGGCTCGACCGCGATCCTGCCCGGCTGGGGCGGCACCAAGCCCGCCGAGGAGCTGCGCGAACGGCTCGGCGTGCCGGTGCACGTGGACAACGACGCCAACCTCGGTGCCCTGGGCGAACTGGTCTGGGGCAGTGGCAAGGGCGTCCGGGACCTGGCCTACATCAAGGTCGCGAGCGGTGTCGGCGCCGGTCTGGTGATCGACGGGAAGATCTATCGCGGACCGGGCGGCACGGCAGGAGAAATCGGGCATATTACACTCGATGAATCCGGCCCGGTCTGCCGCTGCGGGAACCGCGGCTGCCTGGAGACGTTCGCGGCGGCCCGCTATGTGCTCCCGCTGCTCCAGCCCAGTCACGGCTCCAGCCTGACGATGGAAGGCGTCGTACGGCTGGCCAGGGACGGTGACCCGGGCTGCCGTCGGGTGATCGCCGACGTCGGCCGCCACATCGGAAGCGGGGTGGCCAATCTCTGCAACCTGCTGAACCCGAGCCGGGTGGTCCTCGGCGGTGATCTCGCCGAGGCCGGTGAGCTGGTGCTCGGGCCGATCAGGGAGTCCGTCGGCCGCTACGCCATTCCCAGCGCGGCGCGCCAACTGTCCGTTCTCCCCGGGGCACTTGGCGGCCGTGCGGAGGTGCTCGGAGCGCTCGCCCTCGCTCTCAGCGAGATGGGCGATTCGACCCTTTTGGAGGGCGCACTGCCCGTGGCGGCTCCTGCCTTCACTTAGAGAACGGATGGCACCGTTGCCATCTCGTTAAGGATTTACTTCTTGACGTCGCACGTGCGGCCGAGTTGACTTCCAGCCACCTCGGCCGCAACGACGCGGCCTCGTCAGGGAGGTTTGAAGAGTGAACAAGCGCATGCGTCGTGCTGCCTTTGCTTTCTGTGCCACCGCAATGACCGTCTCGCTCGCCGCCTGCGGCAGCGCGAAGGAGTCCGGCGGCAACGGTGACAGCGGGAAGACGACCACCCACAAGGGTGATGACATCACCGTCGGTCTGCTCCTGCCGGAGAACCAGACCGCCCGCTACGAGAAGTTCGACAAGCCCATCATCGAGAAGCAGATCAAGGATCTGACGAACGGCAAGGGCAAGGTCGAGTACCTCAACGCCAAGCAGGACGCGACCCTGCAGTCGCAGCAGATCGACACGATGATCACCAAGAAGGTCGACGTGCTGATCCTCGACGCGGTCGACTACAAGGCGGTCGCCCAGGGCGTGAAGAAGGCCAAGGACGCGGGCATCCCGGTCGTCGCCTACGACCGCCTCGCCGAGGGCCCCATCGCCGCCTACACCTCGTTCGACAACGTCGAGGTCGGCAAGACGCAGGGTGAGGCCCTGCTGAAGGCCCTGGGCAGCAAGGCCAAGTCCGGCAAGATCGTCATGATGAACGGCTCCGTGACCGACCCGAACGCCGCGCAGTTCAAGAAGGGCGCCCACGAGGTGCTCGACGGCAAGGTGAACATCGGCAAGGAGTACGACACCAAGGAGTGGAAGCCGGAGAACGCCAACGCCAACATGGAGGGCGCCATCTCCGCCCTCGGCAAGGACAAGATCGTCGGCGTCTACTCCGCCAACGACGGCATGGCGGGCGGCATCATCACCGCGCTCAAGGGCGCGGGCCTCAAGACGCTTCCCCCGGTCACCGGCCAGGACGCGGAGCTCGCGGGCGTGCAGCGCATCGTGGCGAACGAGCAGTACATGAGCGTCTTCAAGTCCTACCCGCAGGAGGCCGAGACCGTCGCCAAGATGGCCGTCTCGATCGCCAAGACCGGCAAGGTCGACAGCTCGCTCGGTGCCAGCACCGTCGACAGCGGCACCGAGAAGGGCATCCCGTCCGTCATCGTCCCGGTAGTCTCGCTGACGAAGGACAACATCAAGGACACGGTCATCAAGCAGGGTTACTACACGGCCAACGAGATCTGCACGGCCAAGTACAAGGCCGCCTGCGCCAAGATCGGCCTGAAGTAACACCCCAGGGGGCCGCCCAGGCGGCGGCCCCACCGGCCTGCACGGGAGGCGCGCGCCCACTGTCCGCGCGCCCCGTGCCGGCACGTCCGGCGCCCCGCCGCCGACAGCCCCGCAGCACAACGGCGGGGCGCCGGACGGAACGCCCCTCACTCTTCATGTTCAACCTCCCGCCGGGGTCAGGCTCGGGCGGCGAAGGAGATGGTTCACGTGTCCGCTACGCCCGTGCTGGCGTTGCGCGGGGTCTCCAAGCGATTCGGTGCCGTTCAGGCGCTCACCGACGTAGAGCTTGAGGTCCACGCCGGAGAGGTGGTTGCCCTCGTCGGCGACAACGGCGCCGGCAAGTCCACCCTTGTCAAGACGATCGCGGGTGTGCACCCCATCGATGACGGTGTCATCGAGTGGGAGGGCCGCCCCGTCACGGTCAACCGGCCGCACGACGCCCAGAACCTGGGCATCGCGACGGTCTACCAGGACCTCGCCCTGTGCGACAACATCGACGTCGTCGGCAACCTGTTCCTCGGCCGTGAGATCAAGCGCCGCGGTGTCCTGGACGAGGTCGAGATGGAGCGCCGCTCGCGCGAGCTGCTCCAGACGCTCTCCATCCGCATCCCCAGCGTGCGCATCCCGATCGCGTCGCTCTCCGGCGGTCAGCGCCAGGTCGTGGCCATCGCCCGCTCCATGCTCGGCGAGCCCAAGCTGGTCATCCTCGACGAGCCGACCGCCGCCCTCGGCGTCGAGCAGACCGCCCAGGTCCTCGACCTCGTCGAGCGGCTGCGCGAGCGCGGCCTCGCGGTCATCCTGATCAGCCACAACATGGCCGACGTGAAGGCCGTCGCCGACAAGGTCGCCGTCCTGCGGCTCGGTCGCAACAACGGCGTGTTCGAGGTCAAGACGACCTCGCAGGAAGAGATCATCTCCGCCATCACCGGCGCCACGGACAACGCCGTGACCCGTCGTGCGGCGCGCACCACCGCGGAGGCTCAGAAGTGAGCATCGACAAGACCCAGGCCGAGCCCGTCGACGCGCCCGCCGTCGCGGCCGACGCCGCCCCCGCCGTCGACCCCCGCCTGCTCGTGCGCGAACAGGGCTTCGCCGGCTACGTCACCGAGTTCAAGCGGAAGATGCGCGCCGGCGACCTCGGCGCCCTGCCGGTCGTGATCGGCCTCATCGCCATCTGCGCGATCTTCCAGAGCCTGAACTCCGCCTTCCTCGGGGCGGAGAACCTCAACAACATCTTCGTCGCCATGGTGGCCACCGGCATGATGTCGGTCGGCATCATCTTCGTGCTGCTGCTCGGCGAGATCGACCTCTCCGTCGGCTCCGTCTCCGGTGTCTCCTCGGCGATCACCGCCGTGATGAGCGTCACGCACGGCGTCAACGAGTGGCTCGCCGTCCTCGCCGCCCTCGCGGCCGGCGCGGTCATCGGTGCCCTGCACGGCTTCTTCTTCGCCCGGATCGGCGCGCCCGCGTTCGCGGTGACCCTGGCCGGCCTGCTGTTCTGGAACGGCTTCATGCTCCAGATCCTGGGCTCGAACGGCACGATCAACATCGACGGCGACGGTGTGGTCGGCAAGCTCACCACGTACTACTTCTCGGACGTGGCCGCCGCCTACCTCCTGGCCTTCGTCGCGGTCGCCGGATACTTCCTGTCGGCCTTCCTCGGCAACCGCCGCCGCGCACTCGCGGGCATCCCGTCCCGCCCGCTCAGCGACATCGTGCTGCGCACCGTGCTGCTCGCGGTCGCCGCGTTCGGCGTCGCGGTCATGTTCAACCAGTACAAGGGTCTGCCGCTCGCGGTGCTGCTCTTCGTGGTCGTCCTGGTCGGCAGCGACTTCGTGCTGCGCCGCACCGCGTACGGCCGCAAGGTCTTCGCGCTCGGCGGCAGCGTGGAGGCGTCCCGCCGCGCCGGTATCAACGTCACCCTGGTGCGCGTGTCGGTCTTCGCCATCGCGGGCTTCTTCGCCTCGGTCGGCGGTCTGTTCTGGGCCTCCAAGATCGCTGCCGCCAACCAGAGCGCCGGCTCCGGCGACCTGCTGATGAACGTCATCGCCGCGGCCGTCATCGGCGGCACCAGCCTCTTCGGCGGCCGGGGCCGCACCTGGAACGCGCTGCTCGGTGTCCTCGTGATCACCTCGATCCAGTACGGCCTCGCCCTTCAGGGCATCGCCACCCCGATCCAGTACATGATCACCGGTGGCGTGCTCCTCGCCACGGTCGTCATCGACTCGATCACCCGCAAGACCCAGAAGTCGGCCGGCCGCGCCTGAGCGCGCCCGACGCACCACGCCCTTGCCCGGCACCGTCCCACGGTGCCGGGCAAGGGCGTGTCGGGGCCCGTCGCACGGGTACAGCCGTTCGCGTGAGTCGGGACCCCCCGCCCGGCCGTCGGGCGTGAGGACGGAACATTAGACTCGTCCAAGCCCGGCAACAGCTCGATCAGCTCTACTGCAAGGAGGCACGGGTGCCGCTGCTGACCCGCATCAGGGGACCGCGCGATCTGGACCGGCTCAGCCTGGAGGAGCTGGACCAGCTGGCGCAGGAGATCCGGACCTTCCTCGTCCAGGAGGTCTCCAAGACCGGCGGGCACCTGGGCCCCAACCTCGGTGTCGTGGAGCTGACCATCGCCCTGCACCGGGTGTTCGAGTCCCCGAAGGACAAGGTGCTGTGGGACACCGGCCACCAGTCCTACGTGCACAAGCTGCTCACCGGCCGGCAGGACTTCTCCAGGCTGAAGATGAAGGGCGGTCTGTCGGGCTACCCCTCGCAGGCCGAGTCCGAGCACGACGTCATCGAGAACAGCCACGCCTCCACCGTGCTCGGGTGGGCCGACGGCATCGCCAAGGCCAACCAGCTGCGCCGGCGCGACAGCCACGTCGTCGCCGTCATCGGTGACGGGGCCCTGACAGGCGGCATGGCCTGGGAGGCGCTCAACAACATCGCCGAGGCCAAGGACCGGCCGCTGGTCATCGTCGTCAACGACAACGAGCGGTCGTACGCCCCCACCATCGGCGGGCTCGCCAACCACCTGGCGACGCTGCGCACCACCGACGGCTACGAGCGCTTCCTGGCGCGGACGAAGGACATCCTCGACCGCACCCCGGTCGTCGGCAAACCGCTGTACGAGACCCTGCACGGCGCCAAGAAGGGGCTGAAGGACTTCATCGCCCCGCAGGGCATGTTCGAGGACCTCGGCCTGAAGTACGTCGGCCCGATCGACGGCCACGACATCGAGGCGCTGGAGTCCGCGCTGGCCCGGGCCAAGCGCTTCGGCGGGCCGGTGATCGTGCACTGCCTGACCGAGAAGGGCCGCGGCTACCAGCCCGCCCTCCAGGACGAGGCCGACCGGTTCCACGCCGTCGGCAAGATCCACCCCGACACCGGGCTGCCGATCGCCTCCTCCGGCGCCGACTGGACCTCCGTCTTCGGCGAGGAGATGGTCAGGCTCGGCGAGGAGCGCGAGGACGTCGTCGCCATCACGGCGGCCATGCTCCAGCCCGTGGGTCTCGACAAGTTCGCCAAGCGCTTCCCCGAGCGGGTGTACGACGTCGGGATCGCCGAGCAGCACGGCGCCGTCTCCGCCGCCGGCCTCGCGTACGCCGGGCTCCACCCGGTCTTCGCCGTGTACGCCACCTTCCTCAACCGCGCCTTCGACCAGGTCCTCATGGACGTGGCCCTGCACAAGTGCGGTGTCACGTTCGTGCTCGACCGGGCCGGCGTCACCGGCACCGACGGCGCCTCGCACAACGGCATGTGGGACATGTCGATCCTCCAGGTGGTGCCGGGGCTGCGGCTCGCCGCGCCGCGCGACGCCGACCAGGTGCGGGCCCAGCTGCGCGAGGCCGTCGCCGTCGAGGACGCGCCGACCGTGGTGCGCTTCTCCAAGGGCGCCGTCGGCCCCGCCGTACCCGCCGTGGGCCGGATCGGGGGCATGGACGTGCTCCGGGAGCCGGGCACCGACCGGCCGGACGTGCTGCTGGTCTCCGTCGGCGCGCTCGCCCCGATGTGCCTGGAGATCGCGGAGCTGCTGAACAAGCAGGGCATCTCCACCACCGTGGTCGACCCCCGCTGGGTCAAGCCCGTCGACGAGGCCATGGCCCCGCTGGCCGAACGGCACCGGGTCGTCGTCACCGTCGAGGACAACAGCCGCGTCGGCGGTGTCGGCTCCGCCGTCGCCCAGGCCCTCAGGGACGCGGGCGTGGACGTGCCGCTGCGCGACTTCGGCATCCCGCCGCGCTTCCTCGACCACGCCTCCCGCGCCGAGGTCATGGCCGAGATCGGGCTGACCGCGCCCGACATCGCCCGCCAGGTCACCGGGCTCGTCTCCAAGCTGGACGGGCGGTTCGACCGTACGGCGGGTGCCGTGGACTCCGTGGAGCCCGCGCGCGACTAGGGTCTTTCGTCTGGATCAGGCGGATCCAGACGAGAGGCCCTGGCGAACGCCTCACCCCGGCCGGTTCCGCCCCCTCCCCCGGTGGCGGAACCGGCCCGTTTGCGTGAACCTGCCTGTGCCGGGGAATACGCTCCCAGGCCCTCTCGATCATGTTGAGCCATATCGAGGTCTCACAAGCGTGGGAGGTAGGTACGTGAGCAACGCGCTGTTCCGGACGAAGAACGTCGAGCAGTCCATCCAGGACACCGAGGAACCCGAACACTCGCTCAGGAAGTCGCTGACCGCCCTCGACCTGACCGTGTTCGGCGTCGGTGTCATCATCGGCACCGGAATCTTCGTCCTCACCGGCACGGCGGCGAGGAACACCGCCGGCCCCGCCGTGTCGCTGTCCTTCGTCGTGGCCGGTGTCGTCTGCGCGCTCGCCGCCCTCTGCTACGCCGAGTTCGCCTCCACCGTCCCCGTGGCGGGCTCCGCCTACACCTTCTCCTACGCCTCGCTCGGCGAACTCCCCGCCTGGATCATCGGCTGGGACCTGGTCCTCGAACTGGCGCTCGGCACGGCCGTGGTCGCGGTCGGCTGGTCCGGGTACATAGCCTCGCTGCTCGACAACGCGGGATGGCACCTGCCCCAGGCCCTCTCCGGCCGGGACGGCGCGACCGGCTTCGGCTTCGACATCCTCGCCGCGGCCCTGGTCCTGGTGCTCACCGCCATCCTCGTCATCGGGATGAAGCTGTCCGCGCGGGTCACCTCCGTGGTCGTCGCCGTCAAGGTCGCCGTCGTCCTCGTCGTGATCATCGCGGGTGCCTTCTTCGTGAAGGGCGGCAACTACGACCCCTTCGTCCCGAAGGCGCAGTCCGCCGAGGCGGCCGGGAACCTCAAGGCCCCCCTCGTCCAGCTCATGTTCGGCTGGGCGCCCTCGCACTTCGGCGTCATGGGCATCTTCACCGCGGCCTCCGTGGTCTTCTTCGCGTTCATCGGCTTCGACGTCGTGGCCACCGCCGCCGAGGAGACCCGCAACCCGCAGCGCGACGTCCCGCGCGGCATCCTGGGCTCCCTGATCATCTGCACCACCCTGTACGTCGCCGTGTCGATCGTCGTCACCGGCATGCAGAAGTACAGCGCGCTGTCCGTGAAGGCGCCCCTCGCCGACGCGTTCAAGGCCACCGGGCACCCCTGGTACGCGGGCCTGATCAGCTTCGGCGCCGCCGTCGGCCTGACCACGGTGTGCATGATCCTGCTGCTCGGCCAGTCCCGGGTCTTCTTCGCCATGAGCCGCGACGGCCTGCTGCCCCGCTTCTTCTCGCACACCCACCCGCGGTTCCGCACCCCGTACCGGTCCACCATCCTGCTCGGCGGCGTCATCGCGATCGTCGCGGGCTTCACCAGCCTCAGCGAACTCGCCGAACTCGTGAACATCGGCACGCTGTTCGCGTTCATCGTCGTCGCCGTGAGCGTCATCATCCTGCGCAGGTCCCGCCCGGACCTGCACCGCGCCTTCCGCACCCCGTGGGTCCCGGTCGTGCCGGCCCTGTCCGTGTGCGCCTCGCTGTGGCTGATGCTCAACCTGCCCGCCGAGACCTGGATCCGGTTCGCCATCTGGATGGTCATCGGCTTCTTCGTCTACTTCTTCTACGGCCGTACGCACAGCCGCCTCGCCCGGCGCGAGCAGACCCCGGCCGGCGAGGCCGCGCGCCCGCCGAAGGCGGCCGGGTGACCCGCACACTCGAGGCCCGGCCCCGTATGTCCCGCTTCGGCCGGGACGGCGGGGCCGGATAGCGTGCGATCATGCTCGCCGCCCCGCTCGCCCCCGCACGGACCACGGTCACCCGGACGGCGTACTGGGCGCGGCTGCTGCCCCTCCTCGCCGCCCTGGCCTGCGTCACCCGGATCCCCTCCTTCCGCCGGCCGCTGTGGAACCCGGACGAGGGCTTCCTCGCCGTACAGGCGCGGCTGCTCGCCCAGGGCGGGGAGCTGTACGACACCGTCGTGGACCGCAAACCGCCGCTGCTGCCCTGGCTCTACCAGGCCGCGTTCGCGCTCTGCGGCTCCGGCTCCCTGACCCCGCTGCGGGTGCTCGCCGTCCTCGCGCAGCTGCTCACCGCGGCCCTGCTGGCCTCCCTGGCCCGCCGCCGCTGGGGCGAGCGCTCCGGCCGCACCGCCGGGGTGCTGTACCTGCTGGTCTCCGTCGGGCTCAACCCCGAGGACGCGCAGGCCGCCACCTTCGAGGTGTTCATACTGCCCTGGACGGCCGCCGCCCTGTGGTGCGCCGACCGGGGGCGCTGGGGCGCCGCCGGGGTCGCCGTCGCCACCGCGTTCCTCACCAAGCAGACCGGCGGCGCGGTGCTGCTGCCCGTGGCCTGGCTGCTGCACCAGCGGGGCGGCACCCGCGCGGGCCTGCCACGGCTGGCGGCGGGCTGCGCCGCACCCGTGCTCGGCGCGGCCCTGGCGACGGACCCGGCCGGCTTCCTGTTCTGGACGGTGACCGGCTCCACCGCCTACGCCTCCGTCACCGGCTCCGAACTCCACGTCCTGGCCCGCGCGCTGACCAACACCGCGCTCCTGGCGGTGGCGTCGGCGGGGCTGCTCCCCCCGGTCGTACGGGCCCTGCGGGGCGCCCGGACCGGAGCGGCCGAGGCGTGGCTGTGGCTGTGGCTGGCCTCCTCGGCCGTCGCCGTGGCCCTCGGCTGCCACTTCTTCGGCCACTACTACCTGCAACTCACCCCGCCGCTCGCCCTGCTGGCCACCGCCGCGCTGCACGTCCTGCGCCGGGACGGGCACCCGGCCGCCCTGCTCACCTCGGCCTGCTGCTGCGCCCTCTTCGTCGCCTGGGGCCTGCTCGCCCCCCGCCCCGAACTCGCGCACGCCGAACGGCTGGCGGCGGCCCTCGCGCACCGCACGGCACCCGCCGACCGGGTCCTCGTCTGGGGGATACACCCGGAGACGTACTGGCTGGCCGGCCGCACCCCCGCCACCCGCTACCTCACCGCGGGCCTGCTCACCAACTACAGCGGCGGCCGGGACGGACCCCAGGTCGGCGAGAAGTACGCCGTCGCCGGTGCCTGGCCGGTCTTCCGGCGCGAGATGACCGCGCACGCCCCCGCCCTGGTCGTCGACGACTCCCGCGGCAAGCCGTACGCCCCCGCCCGGCTCCCCACCCTGCACCGGCTGCTGACGGCGGGTTACACGGAGGTGGCCAGGGTGGACGGCGCGGTCCTGTACGCCCGGGTGCCGCAGGGCTGACGGCGAGGCCGGGCCTTTGGGGCGTCGGCGGGCGTACTCCGGAGTCCTGCCGCGCGCTGAGCCGTGGGCGGCGGGGCACGGCTCGGCGGGGGTGCGGCGGGCCCGGACGGGTCGGTGGCGGCCTCCCGAGCGCCGGGAGTCGCCACGGGCGGGCCTCGCCGGCGCTCCGGGGCCCGGTGCCGTCGGAGAGCGGTGGATTCTCGGGCGCTGACGCCGGGTGCCGGCCCGTGGACCTCCCCGGCTCCCGTGCAGGGGTGCTGCGGCTCAGGGCAGGACCGTGCGGGGGCCCGTCACCTCCGCGCCCAGGGCCGTCGCACGGCGGCGCAGTTCGCGGTCGGCGGTCACCACCAGGCGGGGCCGGCCGGCGTGCTCGGCGGTCAGCTCCACGATCCGGTCGTCCCCGCTGCCCGGCGCCGACTCCACCCGCACTCCCGGTACGGACGTCACGCCCCGGGCCGCGCCCTCGACCACGAGCACGATCTCCACGGGCCCCGGGTGCCCGGGCAGGCCCTCGCCCGCCAGCCGGTCCCGCAGCCGCTCGGCCGCCCCCTTGCGGTCCCGCCACCAGCCGTCCGGCCGCGACCCGACGACGTTCGCGCCGTCCACCACGACGAGCAGAGGGGCGGGGGGAGGGGCAGCGGGGTCCAGCGGGCCGGTCATGGATCCCAGGGTGCCATGACCACGGCTCACGGCCGGGGCCGGACCCCGGGGCCGGTACCGGGCGGCTTAAAGTGAACCGGTGAACGGCGACTGGCTCCTCCGCGGCCGAGACGGCCGGCTCAGTGTCTACCAGCTGTCGGGCGACGCCGTCCTGTGCCGGGCGGAGCGCGGCCCCCGCGGCCCCTGGTCCGCCCCGCGCAAGGTCGGTGGCGAGCAGAGACTGCACACCGTCCTGGCGGTCGGTCAGGGCGCCGACGGCTACGCCCACCTGGTCTCCTGGCGGCCCACCGTCAAGGGCGAGTCCGGGCTCGTGCACTCCACGCACTTCCGCCCGCACCTGGCGGCCCTGGACTGGCACCCGATCGGCCACCCGGACAAGAAGGGCGACCGCACCGGCACGCCCGCCGTCGCGGTGGACGCCCAGGGCCGCGCCCATGTCTTCGTCCGCAACAAGGGCGGCGGGGTCAGCATGCTCGCCCAGAAGGAGAAGGGCGGCTGGGACCCCTGGCGGGACCTGAAGGGCAAGGAGGTCCACGACGGACTCGCGGCGGTCACGGGGGAGTCCGGCCGGGTCGAGCTGTACGCGACCGTCCCCCAGGGCCTGCTGTACTGGCGTCAGGAGGAGCCGGGCGCCCAGCCCGTGCTCCAGGAGGCGCTGAAGGCACCGGTCCGCCCGGGCACCCTGCGCGCCCTGGCCACCTCCCCGGAGCGCACGACCGTCTTCTACACCGGTGCCTCCGGCGACCTGTGCGCCTGGCGTCCGGGCGGCGAGCCGGTCACCGTGCTGCCCGCGGCCGGCCCGGGACCGGTGTCGGCGGTCCGCTGCGACCTGGACGGCCACGACTGCACCCTGCTGGTCCAGCGGACCGAGAGCCGCCGCGTCGCCTTCGCCGCGTACCCGACCGAACGGGAGTCGGCGGGCGCCTGGTGGACCGAGTCGGGTCCCGAACTCCCGCTGGACGCGCTGGTGTCCCTGACGACGGACGAGGAGGACCGGGTGGTGGCGGCAACGTTGTCCCCGTCGGGCGGACGGCTCCTGCTGACCCGGCGCAAGGACGAGCCGGGGCTGGCGCTGGAGGCGTGGCGGGAGGTCTGAGCGCGCCGTGATGTGATGGCCGTCGTGGACACCGAGACACTCATCGACGCCTGGCGGCGTCTCCTCGCCGGATCCGGGAAACCGTGGGTGCTGTTCGAGCACGGCACGTGTGTGGTGCTGGAGGAGCCGGGGGGAGGGCTCGCCGACCGGGCCACCGGGATCCTGCGCGAGTACGGCCCCGTGAGCGTGGGCGGTCCGGCGGGCGACTTCCGGGTGCTCGAACTGGACAACGGCGAGGGCTGGCTGGTGACGAGCCACCACCCGGACGTCGTCACCTTCGTCGCCCTCGCGGAGTCCGAGGACCCCTCGCACCTGGCCGTGGGCATCCTCGGGCGTTCCCGCCGCGACCGGGACGGCAGGGAGCTCCACGTCGTCCACGTCGACGACGGCCGCCCCGCCGGGGCCTGAGCCCGGGCGGGCACCCGGAAACGCCGGGTGCCCGCACCCCGGGCGGAGTGCGGGCACCCGGCGTTCACCGGTGGAGCGTCACGCCGGGACGCTCGCCACGCCCGGCGCCAGGAACCGCTTGCCGTTGACGCGCTCGCTGACGCCCTCACGGTCCAGGTACGGCGTGATGCCGCCCAGGTGGAAGGGCCAGCCGGCGCCCGTGATCAGGCACAGGTCGATGTCCTGGGCCTCGGCGACGACGCCCTCGTCGAGCATGAGCCCGATCTCCTGCGCCACCGCGTCCAGCACCCGCGCCCGTACCTGCTCCTCGGTCAGCACGACGTCGCCCTGCTTGAGCAGCGCGGCGACCTCCGGGTCCAGCTCCGGCTTGCCGCTGTCGTAGACGTAGAAGCCGCGCTTGCCCGCCTCCACGACCGCCTTGAGGTTCGGGGAGACCGTGAAGCGGTCCGGGAACGCGCCGTGCAGCGTCTCGGAGACGTGCAGACCGATGGCGGGGCCGACCAGCTCCAGCAGCACCAGCGGGGACATCGGCAGACCGAGCGGCTCGACCGCCTTCTCGGCGACCTCGACCGGGGTGCCCTCGTCGATGACGTTCTGGATCTCGCCCATGAAGCGGGTCAGGATGCGGTTCACGACGAACGCCGGGGCGTCCTTGACCAGCACCGCGGTCTTCTTCAGCTTCTTGGCGACGGCGAACGCGGTCGCGAGGGAGGCGTCGTCGGTCTTCTCGCCGCGGACGATCTCCAGCAGCGGCAGGACGGCCACCGGGTTGAAGAAGTGGAAGCCCACGACCCGCTCGGGGTGCTTGAGCTTCGACGCCATCTCCGTCACCGACAGGGACGAGGTGTTGGTGGCGAGGATCGCGTGCGCCGGGGCGACCGCCTCGACCTCGGCGAACACCTGCTGCTTGACACCGATCTCCTCGAACACGGCCTCGATGACGAAGTCCGCGTCGGAGAAGCCCTCCGCCTTGTCCAGGACACCGGTCACCAGGGCCTTGAGGCGGTTGGCCTTGTCCTGGTTGATCCGGCCCTTGCCGAGCAGCTTGTCGATCTCGGCGTGGACGTAGCCCACACCCTTGTCGACCCGCTCCTGGTCGATGTCGGTCAGCACGACCGGCACCTCGAGGCGGCGCAGGAAGAGGAGCGCCAGCTGGGAGGCCATGAGACCCGCGCCGACCACGCCCACCTTGGTGACCGGGCGCGCCAGGTTCTTGTCCGGGGCGCCGGCGGGACGCTTGCCGCGCTTCTGCACCAGGTTGAACGCGTAGATGCCGGCGCGCAGTTCCCCGCCCATGATCAGGTCGGCGAGGGCCTGGTCCTCGGCGTCGAAGCCCTGCTGGAGGTCCTCGTTCTTCGCGGCGGCGATGATGTCCAGGGCGCGGTAGGCGGCCGGGGCCGCGCCGTGCACCTTGGAGTCCGCGATGAAGCGGCCCTTGGCGACGGCCTGGTCCCAGGCCTCGCCGCGGTCGATCACCGGGCGCTCGACCTTGACGTCGCCCTTGAGCACCTGGGCGGTCCAGATCAGCGACTGCTCCAGGAAGTCGGCGCCCTCGAAGAGCGCGTCCGCGATCCCGAGGTCGAAGACCTGCTGGCCCTTGAGCTGCTTGTTCTGGTTGAGCGAGTTCTCGATGACGACCGAGACGGCCTTCTCGGGGCCGATCAGGTTCGGCAGCAGCGTGCAGCCGCCCCAGCCGGGCACCAGGCCGAGGAAGACCTCGGGCAGCGAGAACGCCGGGATCGCCTTGGAGACGGTCCGGTAGGTGCAGTGCAGGCCGACCTCGACGCCGCCGCCCATCGCCGCGCCGTTGTAGTAGGCGAAGGTCGGGACGGCCAGCTTCGCCAGACGCTTGAAGACCTCGTGGCCGCCCTTGCCGATGGCGAGCGCGTGCTCGTGCTCCTTCAGCAGTTCGACGCCCTTGAGGTCGGCGCCGACCGCGAAGATGAACGGCTTGCCGGTGATGCCGGCACCGACGATCTCGCCGTCCGCGGCCTCCTTCTCGACCTGGTCGATCGCGGTGTTCAGGTTCGCGAGCGAGGCGGGGCCGAAGGTGGTCGGCTTGGTGTGGTCCAGGCCGTTGTCCAGCGTGATCAGCGCGAAGCGGCCGGCGCCGAAGGGGAGGTCGAAGTGGCGTAGGTGCGCGCTGGTGACGACCTCGTCGGGGAACAGGTCCGAGGCCTGCTTCAGAAGCTCGGCGGTGGTGCTCACTTGTCCCCCTCGAAGTGCGGGTTCTCCCAGATGACCGTCGCGCCCATGCCGAAGCCGACGCACATGGTGGTCAGGCCGTAGCGGACGTGCGGCTGCTCCTCGAACTGGCGGGCCAGCTGCGTCATCAGGCGGACGCCGGAGGAGGCCAGCGGGTGGCCGAAGGCGATGGCGCCGCCGTACTGGTTGACGCGCTCGTCGTCGTCGGCGATGCCGTAGTGGTCGAGGAAGGCCAGCACCTGCACGGCGAAGGCCTCGTTGATCTCGAACAGGCCGATGTCGGAGATGGACAGGCCCGCCTTGGCGAGGGCCTTCTCCGTGGCCGGGATCGGGCCGTAGCCCATGACCTCCGGCTCGACGCCCGCGAAGGCGTACGACACCAGGCGCATCTTGACCGGCAGGCCGTTCTCGCGGGCGAAGTCCTCGCTCGCGATGATCGACGCGGTGGCGCCGTCGTTCAGGCCGGCCGCGTTGCCGGCGGTGACCCGGCCGTGCACACGGAACGGCGTCTTGAGGTTCGCCAGGTTCTCCAGGGTGGTCCCCGGGCGCATCGGCTCGTCGGCGGTGACCAGGCCCCAGCCGGTCTCCCCGCCCTCCGGGCTGGTCCGGCGCACCGAGATCGGCACCAGGTCGGCCTGGATCTTGCCGTTGGCGTACGCCTTGGCGGCCTTCTCCTGCGAGCGCACCGCGTACTCGTCGGCGCGCAGCTTGGTGATGTGCGGGTAGCGGTCGTGCAGGTTCTCCGCGGTCATGCCCATGAACAGGGCCGACTCGTCCACCAGCTTCTCGCTCACGAACCGCGGGTTCGGGTCGACGCCCTCGCCCATCGGGTGGCGGCCCATGTGCTCGACACCACCGGCGATGACGGCGTCGTAGGCGCCGAAGGCGATCGAACCGGCGGTGGTCGTCACGGCGGTCAGCGCGCCGGCGCACATGCGGTCGATGGAGTAACCGGGCACGGACTGCGGCAGACCCGCGAGGATGCCGGCGGTACGGCCGAGGGTCAGACCCTGGTCACCGATCTGCGTGGTCGCCGCGATGGCGACCTCGTCGATCTTCTTCGGGTCCAGACCGGGGTTGCGGCGCAGCAGCTCCCGGATCGCCTTCACGACGAGGTCGTCGGCGCGGGTCTCGTGGTAGATGCCCTTCGGGCCCGCCTTGCCGAACGGGGTACGGACGCCGTCGACGAAGACGACGTCCCTGACGGTACGAGGCACGATGGCTCTCCTCCTGTGCGGGATGGCACTGCTGCGTTGCGCTGAGCGCGCGCTCAGAACCCATGCTACTTATGAGTAACGTAGCTGCACAGTCCGGGAGGCGGGAGCGGTGAAGGTCACATCCGCGGTGCCCCCGTTCACGCCGGCCACCTCCCAGACCGGGGAGGACGCCCGCTGCCTGCCGCCCCGGGATCTTGGCGTGATCTCGACGTCCCTTTTCCCCTTCGGCGGACCCTGGGCGCCCGCGTGCGAGGAGCGGGGAGGGGCCCGTTCGCCGGCCTCGTGCTTCTCAGCCCCGGGCCGACAGGGCGTCGACCAGCACGGGCGTGACCAGCTCGATCTGCCAGGGCCGCGCGCCGTAGCCGGCCAGCGCGGCGCCCACGGAGTCCTCGTCGACGGAGGCCGGCGGCTCCCAGCAGATCCGCCGTACGGTGTCCGGAGAGATCACGTTCTCCTGGGGCATGGTGAGCCGTTCGGCCAGTGCCGTCACCCCGGCCCGGGCCGCGGACAGGCGAGCGGCCGCGGCCGGGTCCTTGTCGGCCCAGGCACGCGGCGGCGGGGGCCCGGTCACGGGCTGCCCCGGCTGCGGCAGCGCGCTGTCGGGAAGGGCCTTGGCGCGGTCCACGGCGGCCTGCCACTGCTCCAGCTGCCGCCGGCCCATCCGGTGCCCGAACCCGTTCAGCCCGGCGAGGACGTGCACATTGCCGGGCAGGGCCAGCGCCGCCTCCACGATGGCCGTGTCGCTCAGCACCTTCCCCGGCGAGACGTCCCGCCGCTGCGCGATCCGGTCCCGCGTCTGCCACAGCTCGCGCACGACCGCGAGCTGCCGGCGCCGGCGCACCTTGTGCATCCCGGACGTGCGGCGCCAGGGGTCCTTGCGCGGCTCGGCCGGGGGCGCGGACGCGATCGCGTCGAACTCCTGCAGGGCCCACTCCAGCTTGCCCTGCCGGTCCAGCTCCTTCTCCAGGGCGTCCCGCAGGTCGACGAGGAGCTCGACGTCGAGCGCCGCGTACCGCAGCCAGGGCTCGGGCAGCGGGCGGGTCGACCAGTCGACGGCCGAGTGGCCCTTCTCCAGGACGAAGCCGAGGACGCCCTCCACCATGGCGCCGAGACCGACCCGGGGGAAGCCCGCGAGCCGGCCGGCCAGCTCGGTGTCGAACAGGCGGCTGGGGACCATGCCTATCTCGCGCAGACAGGGCAGGTCCTGGGTGGCCGCGTGCAGCACCCACTCCACGCCGGACAGGGCCTCGCCGAGGCTGGACAGGTCGGGGCAGGCGACGGGGTCGATCAGCGCGGTCCCGGCGCCCTCGCGGCGCAGCTGCACCAGGTAGGCGCGCTGCCCGTAGCGGTAGCCGGAGGCACGCTCGGCGTCCACGGCGACCGGGCCGGTGCCGGCGGCGAAGGCGGCGACCACCCGGTCCAGGGCCGCCTCGTCGGCGATCACGGGCGGGATGCCCTCGCGCGGTTCCAGCAAAGGAGTCGGCGCCCCCGTCACAGAAGAACCTGCGTCGTCCGGAGGGGTGCCCCCGGTGGTGCGCAGGGAACTGTCTGCTGCGGTGTCTTGGGCGTCGGTCACCTGTCAAGGGTATCCGTGTGTGGACCGCGCCCGTCGACGGAACGTTCCGTCGACGGGCGCGAGAGGGGCGTAAACCAGTCAGCTCGGGGAAAGGGCTGGTTCACACGAGTGAAGGCCGGGTCCGCCGAAGGGGTGCGTCCGGTGGGCTCAGTGGATGATGCCGGTGCGCAGGGCCACGGCCACCATGCCGGCCCGGTCCCCGGTCCCGAGCTTGCGGGCGATGCGGGCGAGGTGGCTCTTCACGGTCAGGGCGGACAGGCCCATGGAGACGCCGATCGCCTTGTTCGACTGGCCCTCCGCGACCAGCCGCAGCACCTCGACCTCGCGTCCCGACAGCTCCCGGTAGCCGCCCGGGTGGCTCGGGGCACCCGGGGGGCGGCGGTGCATACGGGCGGCGGCGCCGAGGGGAGCGGCGCCGGGCCGGGCGGGGAGCCCGATGTTGGTGCGGGTGCCGGTGACGACGTAGCCCTTGACGCCGCCGGCCAGCGCGTTGCGGACGGCGCCGATGTCGTCGGCGGCGGAGAGGGCGAGTCCGTTGGGCCAGCCCGCGGCGCGGGTCTCGGACAGCAGGGTGAGGCCGGAGCCGTCGGGCAGGTGGACGTCGGCGACGCAGATGTCGCGCGGGTTGCCGATGCGGGGACGAGCCTCCGCGATGGACGAGGCCTCGATGACATCGCGCACGCCGAGCGCCCACAGATGGCGGGTGACGGTGGAGCGGACGCGGGGGTCGGCCACGACCACCATGGCGGTCGGCTTGTTCGGGCGGTAGGCGACCAGGCTTGCGGGTTGCTCGAGGAGAACGGACACCAGGCCTCCTGGGTGGGGGGACGGGGCCGGCTTGTGGGGATGAAGCCGGGACGAACCGTGCTTTCAAGGTCACAGTCGTCTTCGGCAGCAAACTCGTCCGCCTTTAGAGAATGATCACGATCTAGTGAGTAACAATCTGTGCAATTCGGACACGCGATCGATCATCCGAAGATCAAGTCGGTTCGAGCGGGTGCGATTCGAGTACGGAAAATGGCCGTATCGACAAAGAGACGGTCAATGAAGGGTCGAGAGCCGACCGGTCACCGGGACTGCGGACCCCTGCGCTGCGGCAGGGTCACCACCGACGCGTCCCCGGGCCCGGCCGGCGGCAGACCCGCGACCTGTGCCAGCAGATCGCACCAGGAGGCCAGGTGGGCGGCCGTGTCCGGCACCCCGCCCAGGCCCTCGCGGGGCGTCCAGGAGGCCCGGATCTCGATCTGCGAGGCGGCCGGCCGCTCGGCCAGTCCGCCGAAGTAGTGCGAGCTGGCACGCGTGATCGTGCCGCTCGGCTCGCCGTAGCCCAGCCCGCGCGCGGCCAGCGCCCCGGTCAGCCACGACCAGCACACCTCCGGCAGCAGCGGATCGGCGGCCATCTCCGGCTCCAGCTCCGCGCGCACCAGCGTCACCAGCCGGAACGTCCCCCGCCAGGCGTCGTGCCCGGCCGGGTCGTGCAGCAGCACCAGACGCCCGTCGGCCAGCTCCTGCTCGCCGTCCACCACCACCGCCTCCACCGCGTACGCGTAGGGGGCGAGCCGCTGCGGGGCCGGCGTCGGCTCCACCTCGACCTGCGGCCGCAGCCGGCCGGCGCGCAGGGCCTCGACCGCGGTGCGGAAAGCCGGCGGACCCGAGGCACCCGGGTGCCCGTCCGCCTCCTCGGTGTCCTTCACGTCGTCCGTTCCGTCAGCGCTGTCCGACATTCGTCCGTGAGCCGCAGCCATGCGGGGAAGAGTAAGGGGAACGGGGGCGTCGTGCAGGGCAAGACACCCGCTGTGATCTACGCGGCTGCGCCCGGCCGGCGGGGACACCGGCCCGGTCCCCGCCCGACGGCGTGCGAAACTTGCCTCGTGACCGCCAATGACACCCCGCAGCCGACAGCGACGTACGACAGCGCCTTCCTCAAGGCGTGCAGGCGCGAACCCGTGCCGCACACCCCGGTGTGGTTCATGCGCCAGGCCGGCCGCTCCCTGCCGGAGTACCGCAAGGTGCGCGAGGGCGTTCCCATGCTGGAGTCGTGCATGCGGCCCGAGCTGGTCACCGAGATCACGCTCCAGCCGGTGCGCCGGCACGACGTGGACGCGGCGATCTTCTTCAGCGACATCGTCGTCCCGCTGAAGGCCATCGGCCTCGACCTCGACATCAAGCCCGGCGTCGGCCCGGTCGTCGAGCAGCCGGTCCGCACCCGCGCCGACCTGGCCCGGCTGCGCGACCTCACCCCCGAGGACGTCCCCTACGTCACCGAGGCCATCGGCATGCTCACCCGTGAGCTGGGCGCCACCCCGCTGATCGGCTTCGCGGGCGCGCCGTTCACCCTCGCGAGCTATCTGGTCGAGGGCGGCCCCTCGCGCACGTACGAGAACGCCAAGGCGATGATGTACGGCGACCCCGAGCTGTGGGCCGACCTGCTGGACCGGCTCGCCGACATCACGGCCGCCTTCCTGAAGGTCCAGATCGAGGCCGGCGCGAGCGCCGTCCAGCTCTTCGACTCCTGGGCCGGTGCCCTGGCCCCCGCCGACTACCGCACGTCGGTCATGCCGGCCTCCGCGAAGGTCTTCGACGCGGTCGCCGGGTACGGCGTCCCGCGCATCCACTTCGGCGTCGGCACCGGTGAGCTGCTGAAGCTCATGGGCGAGGCCGGTGCGGACGTCGTCGGCGCCGACTGGCGCGTCCCGCTCGACGAGGCCGCCCGCCGCGTCGGCCCAGGCAAGGCGCTCCAGGGCAACCTGGACCCGACCGTCCTGTTCACCGACAAGGACACCGTCGCCGCCAAGGCCCGTGAGGTGCTCGACGCCGCCGCCGGCCTGGAGGGCCACGTCTTCAACCTCGGTCACGGCGTCATGCCGAACACCGACCCGGACGCGCTGACCCGGCTCGTGGAGTACGTGCACACCGCCACCGCGCGCTGAGCCGCCGGCCGGCTCACCAGGTGTAGTGGGGCCGCGCGCGCCTGCCGAACAGCAGGCCGGGCGGCTCCGGCGGGGGCGGCGTGCCGGGCTTGAGCGGCCAGGCCAGCAGCATGCCGGCGACGAAGCCGACCACGTGCGCCGCGTACGCCACCGTGCCCGCGCCGGACACGCCGTGCCCGGACGAGTACACCGCCTGGAGCCCGAACCAGAAGCCCAGCACCAGCCAGGCGGGCAGCCTCAGCGGCAGGAAGACCAGGAACGGCACCAGGACCCACACCCTGGCCCTCGGATAGAGGACAAGATAGGCGCCGAGGACGCCGGCGATCGCGCCGGACGCGCCGATCAGGGGGTCCGAGGAACTGTCGTTGAGCAGCGCGAAGCCGTAGCCGGCCGCGTAGCCGCAGACGACGTAGAAGAGGAAGTAGCGGATGTGGCCCATCCGGTCCTCGACGTTGTTGCCGAAGATCAGCAGGAAGAGCATGTTGCCCAGCAGGTGCAGCCAGCCGCCGTGCAGGAACATCGCCGTGAAGACGGACAGCGCCGGGGACTTGTCGTAACCGGGCGGCCCGACGACGCAGCCGGGGCCGCCGGGGCCCACGCCGACGTCCCCGGTCGGCACGACCCGGGGCAGCTGATGGTGGATCAGTTCCCGGGGGACCGCCGCGTAATGGTCCATGAAGGCCTGGAGGTGGCACAGCTGCGCCAGCTCGCTGCTGCCCGCCACGGAGCCGGCTATGCCGGGCGTGGTGATGAACACCAGCACGTTGGCGGCGATGAGGGCGTACGTCACCCAGGGGGTGCGGCGCACCGGGTTCACGTCATGAACGGGGATGACCACACAGGAGTAGTGCCCGCGATCGGGCGTACGAATCGGTGAACGCCACCGGGCGCGTGTGCGTATCCCTTCACAACCGACGTGAGGAACAGGCGATGACGAACGCTCCGCAGGTTTCGGCGATGCACGCTCTGCCCGACGGTGAGGCGGAGATCTCTCTGGTCGTACGCCTCCCCTGGGAGGACGTCGCGCGGCTCGGCCAGGAGGCGGGCCGGCTCGCCACGCAGATGCAGCGGCCCGTGACCCTGGACGAGGCGGTCAGCTACCGGCTGCGGTCCACCCGGCCGCCGGCGTCCCACGCGAAGCCCTCCGGGGAGCAGCCGGCGGCGGTCTCGGCCCTGCCGCGGATCACCGGCACGGCGTAGGCACGCCGCGGGACGCGGCGCCACCGGGGCCGGCCGTCCCCCGCGCCCCCTCGCCGGTCAGCTCGCCCGCACCTTCGCGGCGGCCTTCCTCGCCGCCACCAGGACCGGGTCCCACACCGGTGAGAACGGCGGGGCGTAGCCCAGGTCCAGGGCCGTCATCTGTTCCACCGTCATCTGCGCGGTCAGCGCCACCGCCGCGATGTCGACCCGCTTCGCCGCCCCCTCCCTGCCGACGATCTGCACGCCCAGCAACCGGCCCGTGCGGGACTCGGCGAGCATCTTGACCGTCATGGGGGCGGCACCGGGGTAGTAGCCGGCGCGGCTGGTCGACTCGATGGTGACCGTCTCGAAGCACAGCCCCACCCGGCGGGCGTCCTTCTCCCGCAGCCCGGTGCGGGCGATCTCCAGGTCGCAGACCTTGCTGACCGCCGTGCCGACGACACCGGGGAAGGTGGCGTAACCGCCGCCGGCGTTGGTGCCGATGACCTGGCCGTGCTTGTTGGCGTGGGTGCCGAGCGGGACGTACTGCTCCTGCCCGGAGACCAGGTTCAGCACCTCCACGCAGTCGCCGCCCGCCCAGATGTCCTCGTGCCCGCGCACCCGCATCGCGAGGTCGGTGAGCAGCCCGCCGTGGGTGCCGAGCGGGAGGCCGGCCGCGCGGGCGAGGGAGGTCTCCGGGCGGACGCCGATGCCCAGGACCACCAGATCCGCCGGGTACTCGGCGTGCTCGGTGGCCACCGCGCGCACCCGGCCGTCGTCCCCGGTGAGGATCTTGGTGACCTCCGCGTTGTTCACCATGGTGATGCCGAGGCCCTGCATGGCCCGGTGCACCATCCGGCCCATGTCCGGGTCCAGCGTCGACATGGGCTCCTTGCCGCGGTTGACGACCGTCACCTCGAAGCCCCGGTTGATCAGCGCCTCGGCCATCTCGACACCGATGTAGCCGGCCCCGACGACCACCGCCCTGCGGCCGCGCGTGCCGGCCAGCGTGTCCAGCAGGGCCTGCCCGTCGTCCAGGGTCTGCACGCCGTGCACGCCCGGGGCGTCCACGCCGGGCAGGTCCGGACGGACCGGGCGGGCGCCGGTGGCGATGACGAGCCGGTCGTACGGCGTCCAGGACTCCGCGCCGGAATCGACGTCACGCGCGCGTACCCGCTGTCCCGGCACGTCGATCTCCGTGACCTCGGTGCGCAGCCGCAGATCGATCCCGCGCGCCCGGTGCTCCTCGGGCGTCCGGGCGATGAGACGGTCCCGCTCGGGGACCTCGCCGCCCACCCAGTACGGGATGCCGCACGCCGAGAAGGAGGTGAAGTGGCCGCGCTCGAAGGCCACGATCTCCAGCTCCTCGGGGCCCTTCAGCCGTCGTGCCTGCGACGCCGCGGACATGCCCGCGGCGTCGCCGCCGATCACGACCAGCCGTTCCCTGCCGCCGCTGCCCCGCTCACCGTTCATCCTCATGGCAACACGCTACGGGGCGCGGTTCCCTCCGTCCCGGCCGCCCTCCCGGGCTCCGTCCGGCTCAGTCCGCCGCGCCCCGCCCGGCCGGCTCGGCGGACTCGGCTGCCGGACGGACCGACGGCAGCTGGCCGGGCGCGGCCGTCGCCCGCGCGGGCTCCGCACGGCGCGGCAGCCGGGGCCGTACGACCCGCAGCCACAGCAGCACCAGCAGCACGGCGAGGGCCACGAACGGCAGGGCCGCGCCGAGCGCCAGCGCGATCCAGCGCAGCACGTCGGCGAACGCGTGCCAACCGCCCGCCAGCGCGTCCGTGAAGCCCGGCGAGCCGTCCGCCCGCCGCACCGGGGCCTCGGACAGCGACAGGGTGACGGTGGCCAGGGCGGTGCGGTCCTTCAGGGAAGCCTGCCGGGCCAGCAGCGCCTCCAGATCGGCCTGGCGGCTGCTCAGCTCCCCCTCCAGGGCGACGACGTCGCTCAGCTTGGCCGCCTTGTCCATCAGCGCGCGGATCCTGGCCACACTGGCCCGCTGCGACGCCACCCGGCTGTCCACGTCCACGACCTGGTCGGTGACGTCGACCGCCCTGGCCGTGCGGTCGACCACCCGGCCCGCTCCCTGGAGGCCGGTGAGGACCTCGTCGTACTTCTCTGTCGGCACGCGCAGCACGACCCGGGTCCGTTCGTGCCCGTCCTCGTCGCGGTTCGTCGTCTCGTTGCCGACGTAACCGCCCGCGTCCTCGGCGGTTCTCCGGGCCGCCTCCAGGGCCTTCGGCACGTCCGCGACCTCGACGGTGAGGGACGCGGTGCGGATGATCGCGTCCGGGGTGAGCCTCGGCGTCCCGCGCAGGGCCCTGCCCCCCTCCGCCTTGCCTTCACCGGCCGTGCCGCCGCGGGCGCCGGCCGCCGCGGCCTTGCCGTCCGAGGCGGCCTTGGAGGAGCCGCCCAGCTCGCCGGCCCCGCCGCACCCGGCGAGCGCGAGACAGGCGGCGAGCAGGACCCCGGCCAGGGTCCGGCGGCGGCGTGCGGTCCGTGGTGTGCGCATGGGCGGTACCCCCCGGGGGTCGTGAGCTGGGACGGTCCTTCGACGGCCGGGCGCGCGGGAACGATCGACGGGGCCGGTTCCGATGCGGTCACGGTCCGGACTCGTCCCGGACACCGCCTCCCGGCGGGCGTGCCGGTGGGGTCTGAGAGAGTGGGGGCATGAGCGCAACGGGTAGCAGCGCGCCGGGCGGGAGCCCGGGGCACGTCGTCGTCATCGGGGCCGGCATCGCCGGACTGGCCGCCGCGCACCGGCTGCTGGGGCGCGGGGCGCGGGTGACCGTGCTGGAGGCCGGCGACCGGGTCGGCGGCAAGCTGCTGCCCGGCGAGATCGCCGGCGTGCGGGTCGACCTGGGTGCCGAGTCCCTGCTCGCCCGCCGCCCCGAGGCGGTGGCCCTCGCGCGCGAGGCGGGACTGGGCGAGCTGCTCCAGCCGCCCGCCACCGCGACCGCCTCGATCTGGACCCGCGGTGCCCTGCGGCCCATGCCCAAGGGCCATGTGATGGGCGTGCCCGGCACCGCCGCCGCCCTGACCGGCGTCCTCTCGGACGAGGGCGTGGCCCGCATCGAGCGCGACGCCGGCCTGCCCCGCACCGAGACCGGCGACGACGTGGCCGTGGGGGAGTACGTGGCGGCCCGGCTCGGCCGCGAAGTCGTCGACCGGCTCGTCGAACCCCTGCTCGGCGGGGTGTACGCGGGCGACGCCTACCGCATCTCCATGCGCTCCGCCGTCCCGCAGCTCTTCCAGGCCGCCCGCGCCCACGTCTCCCTCACCCAGGGCGTCCGCGAGATCCAGGCGAAGGCCGCCGCCCGGCAGCAGACCGGGCCGGTCTTCATGGGCATCGCCGGCGGGGTCGGGCGGCTGCCGTCGGCGGTCGCCGACTCGGTGCGCGCGCGGGGCGGCGAGATCCTGACCCGCACGCCCGCGCGTGAACTGCGCCGGGACGCGGCCGGCGGCTGGCGGATCACCGCCGGGGAACGCCTGCTGCACGCCGACGCCGTGATCGTCGCCGTACCCGCCCCGGCCGCCGCCGCCCTGCTGCGCGCCGAGTCCCCGGGCGCCGCCGCCGAGCTGGCCGCCGTCGAGTACGCCTCCATGGCCCTCGTCACCCTCGCCTACCGGCGTGCCGACCTGCGCCTGCCCGAGGGCAGCGGCTTCCTGGTGCCGCCCGTCGACGGCCGGACCATCAAGGCCGCCACCTTCGCCTCCCAGAAGTGGGGCTGGATCGCCGAGGAGGACCCGGACGTGGTCGTCCTGCGCACGTCCGTGGGCCGCTACGGCGAGACGGAGGTCCTCGGCCGGGACGACGCCGGTCTGGTGGAGGTCTCCCGGCACGATCTGCGGGAGGCCACGGGCCTGGACGCGGTTCCGCTGCGGACCCGGGTCACCCGCTGGACCGACGGCCTGCCGCAGTACCCCGTCGGGCACCACGCGCGCGTGGCCCGCGTCCGCGAGCAGATCGCCAAGCTCCCGGGGCTCGCGGTGTGCGGCGCCCAGTACGACGGCGTCGGCGTCCCGGCCTGCGTCGCGAGCGCGTACGCGGCGGTGGACCAGCTCGGCGGCGACCTCGCCGGGGTCCGGGCGCTGACGGCCGACCCGGTGCAGAGCCTGCACGGCGGAGCGGGAGAATAGGGACCATGAGTGACGACGCCCCCACCACCGAGTCCGGCAGGATCCCGAACAAGGGCAAGCTGGCCAAGGACCTCAACGAGGTCATCCGCTACACCCTCTGGTCCGTCTTCAGGCTGAAGGACGTCCTCCCGGAGGACCGCGCGGGATACGCCGACGAGGTCCAGGAGCTGTTCGACCAGCTCGCCGCCAAGGACGTGACGATCCGCGGCACCTACGACGTCTCCGGGCTGCGCGCCGACGCCGACCTCATGATCTGGTGGCACGCCGAGACCAGCGACCAGCTCCAGGAGGCGTACAACCTCTTCCGCCGCACGAGGCTCGGCCGCGCGCTGGAGCCGGTGTGGTCGAACATGGCGCTGCACCGCCCCGCCGAGTTCAACCGCTCGCACATCCCGGCGTTCCTCGCCGACGAGACGCCCCGCGACTACGTGAGCGTCTACCCCTTCGTCCGCTCCTACGACTGGTACCTGCTGCCCGACGAGGACCGGCGCCGGATGCTCGCCGACCACGGCAAGATGGCCCGCGGCTACCCGGACGTGCGCGCGAACACGGTCGCCTCGTTCTCCCTCGGCGACTACGAGTGGATCCTGGCCTTCGAGGCCGACGAGCTGTACCGCATCGTCGACCTCATGCGCCACCTGCGCGCCTCCGAGGCCCGCATGCACGTCCGCGAGGAGGTCCCGTTCTTCACGGGCCGCCGCAAGGACATCGGCGAACTGGTGGCGGACCTCGCCTGAAGCGCCTCCGAAAAGGCCCGGGGAACGTCGTGACCAGGCCGTACGAGCCGCAGCCGGCCGACGACCTGACCAGGCACCCCGGCGGGCGCGCCTAACGCCGGGCGGCTTTCCCCTTGAGCGCGTCCCGCCGCACCCGGTCGTCCGCGGAAGCGTTGGAGGCGACCGGTTCGGGGCGCGGCGCGCAGGACGCGTGCCGCGCCGGAACACGGCCCTCCAGCAGGTACGCCTCCAGGTACCCGTTGACGCACCTGTTGGGCCCGCCGCCGACGCCGTGTGTCCCCGCGTCCCGCTCGGTCACCAGCACCGAGCCCGCCAGCCGCCGGTTCATCTCCAGCGCGCCCTGGTACGGCGCGGCGGCGTCCCGCTCGGCCGCCAGGACCAGCACCGGCGGCAGCTCGCCGACCCCGGTCCGCACGTCCAGCGGCCGTTGCCGGGGCGCCGGCCAGTAGGCGCACGGCAGGTTCATCCACGCGTTGTCCCAGGTCTCGAAGGGCGCCACCCGGGCGAGCCGCGTGTTGTCCCGGTCCCAGACCGCCCAGTCCGTCGGCCAGGGCGCGTCGTTGCACTCCACGGCCGTGTACACCGCGCTGCCGTTCTCCGCCTCGGCGGCGCTCTCCGGGCTCGGTGTGGCCAGCCGGACCAGCGGCTTCGGGTCGCCGTGCAGATACGCCGAGAGCGCCGCCGCGCGGCTCGGCCAGAAGTCGTCGTAGTACCCGGCTGCCAGGAAGACGTCCTGCAACTGGCCGGGACCGACCGTCCCGCCCGCCGCCTTCCCGGCCAGCCGTTCGCGCGCGGTGTCGTAACTGCGCTGCACCCGCGCGGGCGTGGCACCGAGCCGGTACACGTCGTCGTGCCGGGCGATCCACTCACGGAAGTCCGCCCAGCGCTCCTCGAACGCCGCCGACTGGTCCAGGTTGCTGCGGTACCAGATCTTCTGCGGGTCCGGGTTCACCGCCGAGTCCAGCACCATGCGCCGCACGTGGGACGGGAACATCGTCGCGTACAGCGCCCCGAAGTAGGTGCCGTACGACGCCCCCATGAAGGTCAGCCGGTCCTCGCCCAGCGCGGCCCGCAGGACGTCGAGGTCACGGGCGTTGTTGAGCGAGTTGTAGAACCGCAGCCCGCTGCCGGACCGCCGGGCACAGCCGCGCGCGTACGCCTTCGCCTGCGCGACGCGCTGCCGCTTGTACGCCTCCGAGGGGTGCGTCGGTGCCGCGGTGGGCGCCTTGAAGAAGTGCTTCGGGTCCTCGCAGGACAGCGGTGCCGACCGGCCGACGCCGCGCGGGGCGTAGCCGACGAGGTCGTAGGCGGCGGCGACCCGCTGCCACGCCGGGATCGTGCCGATGAGCGGGAAGTACATGCCGGAGGCGCCGGGGCCGCCCGGGTTGAAGACCAGGGCGCCCTGCCGGGGCACCCTCCGCTTGCTGTTGCGCGGGTCCTTGTGGGTGGCCTCGGCGCGGCTGACGGTCAGCCGGATCCGCTTGCCGTTCGGGTGGGCGTAGTCGAGCGGGACGCTCACCGTGCCGCACCGCACGCCGGCCGGTGCCTCGGGGACGTCGGCGGCGGAGCACGGACCGAAGTCGATCCCGGCCGCCCGGGCGCGGGCCACGGCCACCGCGGTGCCGCGCAGCTCGGCCGCGCCGGGGGCGCCCGCCGTGCCGGGGGTGCCGGGTGCGCCGCCCGCCGGGGCCGCGGCCAGGGTGGTCAGGAGCAAGGAACCGGCGGCCGAGTAGAGGGCGGCAGCTTTCATCGCGTATCCCTTCGGTGCGCGGCGGCGATGGCACGGCTGCCATGGCCCACGACGACAGAAGGGATATTTCGGTCGTCCGTGGGGCAAGGCAAGCACCGTCGGGCCGGTGTCGGCCGCAATGCCCCCTGTGCGCCCCCCGGAAGCCGCCCCCGCCGGACCGCCCCCGGCTCGTCACTCCCGCCAGGGCTGGTCGCGGTGGGTGAAGGCCGCGCGCAACTCCGGTTCGCCTATCGCACGGATGCCGCGCACGGCCACGGAGGTGAGGAACGACCGCTCGTCCCCGGCCGTCCCGCCGGCCAGCGCGCTCAGCAGCCGCTGTCCGGCCGGAGACGCCCAGCGCGAGTACGGATGCACCTCGAACCGGGCGATGGCCAGGCAGCTCAGCGCCAGGATGAGGGGCAGGGCGAACCACAGGCCCACCAGCAGCCGGGGCGTCCCGGTCTGGACGGGCAGCAGCAGCGCGGTCACGCCCAGCGCGGCGACGACGAACACGGAGGCCCGCACCTGGCGGACGGCGGCCCCCACGGTCGTCCCCGTGCCCTCGGGCACCGCGAGACCCGCGCGGACCAGTCCGTCGGCCAGCCTGCGCACGGCCTCGGCGCCGGCCGCCCGGGCCCGTACGGGCGCGATCCGCGACTGGCCCTCCGGCCCTATGGCCCTTATGACGGACCGCTCCATCTCGTCCCGGCCCCGCGGGTCCACGACCGTCGCCCAACCGGTGTGCGCGAGCAGCAGCCGGCGCTGGCGGGCCATGGAGACCATGGTCACATCGGCGACCCGCGCGGGGCCGCCGGAGAGGAAGGCCGCCTCGTACAGCGTCAGATCACGCTCTCCGTCCGCCGGAGCGTCACGCGCGTCCGCGGCTGCCGAGCGGACGGCCGCCAGGCACAGCCGGGCGCAGGCCGTTCCGGCGAAAGACCAGGCCAGGAGCAGGAGAAGGACCCAGAACATGACGTGTTTCTATGCCAGGGGACTGGGTGGACGCCATGCCTTATCCATGATCCGGACGCGGTGTTGCCGGTCTGTGACGTTCCGCTTTCCGGGCTGGTCAGGGGCTGGTCGTGGCCGGCGGCGGGCTGCTGGTGGCGGGCGGCAGCGGGACGGTCTCGCCGGGCGACGTCCGGCCCTGCGACGCCTGGCCCGCTGACGGATCGCCCGCTGACGGATCGGCTGCTGACGGCTCGACCGGTACGGCCGCGCCGGGATCGACCTCCGACGGGGTCGGCACCGGGGAGGCGGAGGCCGCGAGATCCCTGGCCAGTGCGCCGAAGTCGACGTACCCGGTCGCCTCCAGGATCCTGATGTGGTCCAGGACGGTCGCGTTGGCGTCGTCGGCGAGATCGCGCACCAGGGAGTTCTGGGTCCCGGCCCGGATCTGCGCGACCAGGGAGAACACCCGGCCGTGCGCGAGCCGCAGGAGGCCGGCGAACTGACGGTCGAAGTCCTGGCCCTGAGCCGTGTCCAGGGTGGCGAGCCACTGCCTCTGCTGCTCGTTCGGCTCGTTGGGCAGCGCGATGCCGAGCTGGGTGGCGACCGTCCGGACGTGTGCGTCGAGGGAGGTGTGGCCGTCGACGAGGTGGCGGCCGGCCGTGCGGACGGCGGGCGTGGTCCCCTTCCGCTGCGCCAGTTCCCCGGCGGGCAGCTCCCACAGCCCGGCCAGCCGCACCTTGGTGACGAAGTCCCGGTCCTGCGCGGACAGCGGGCCGTACGGGGTCGTCACCGTCTGCGCGCTGAGCACGCTCGCGCTCGCCGGGTCGTCCTGCCGGTCGGCGTACGACCACAGCGGCACGAGCAGCGCGACGACCGTCGCCGCCAGGCCGGTGACGATGAGCCCGGTGCCGCTGAATATGCCTCGGCCGTTGATCGGGGGACGCGGTCGCGGTCGCATGATGCCTCCTGCGCCGCACGCCGGGGTGTGCTTGGGGTGGGTGCGGGGTTGGCATATTACTTGGGGGCCGGGGCGGCGCTTCGCGGTGCCGCCGGGGTCGGTGCGGGGCCGCGGGCGACTGCGGTGCGTCGTGGCTGGTCGGGGGGTTCTCCGTGCTCCTGCGCAAGCGCGGCGCCGTCGGTTGTGGGGGTGCCGTCCGCGCCGGGCGTGGCGGCACTTGGCCGGTGCCGGTCGGCGCGGCCCGGTCCGGGCGGCGCGGGGCCGCGTCAGACCCGGCGGCGCAGTACCCGCTCCACGAGCCCCCGCTTGCGTGGTGCCGGGCCCGAGCGGTCCAGCCACCAGTCCCGCAGTTCGCGCCGCGCCCCCGCGTCGCCCGGCCGCCCCAGCTTCAGCAGGTGGCCGGCGAAGTCCAGCGCGTCCAGCCGGTACCCCCCGCGCATCGGCCGCTGCCGGGCGTACTCCAGGAACTCCTCCCGGTACCCCGCCCCCAGGATCACCGGCAGCTCGGGCGCCATCTTCGCCACGACCCCCGCCCGCTTCGCCGCGAGCGCCCGCGCCTGCACCCCCATCCGCACCCGGTCGAACCCCTCCGGCACCGGCGTACCCGCCACCAGCGACGACAGCACGGCGGTCTGCGCGACCCCCACCCGCTCACGCACGCCCGCCAGCGGCTCCGCCACCGGCCGCGCCAGGACACCGACACCCCCGGTCCGCGCACCCCCGAGGGCCGGCGCCTCCGTCGTACCCCCCACCGGGCTCCCCGCCGCGCGCCCGACCGTCACCGCGTCCCGGATCGCGTCCAGCTCCCGCTCCAGCTCCGCCGGTTCCGGGAAGTTCTCGTCCCGCTCCAGGAGCACTCCCGGCGGCTCGACCCGGGCGGCGAGAGCGGTCAGGACGTCGAGGACCGGACGCGGCACGGGGTGCGCATGGCTGTCGTGCCAGACGCCGTCCCGTTCGAAGCCGCCCGCGACGTGGACGTAGGCGAGGGCGTCGAGGGGCAGCGCGGCCAGCGCCTCGGCGGGGTCCTCGCCCCGGTTGACGTGGTTGGTGTGCAGGTTGGCCACGTCGATCAGCAGCCGCACGCCGGTCCGCTCGACCAGCTCGGACAGGAACTGGCCCTCGGTCAGCTCCTCGCCCGGCCAGGAGAACAGCGCGGCGATGTTCTCCAGGGCCAGCGGCACCGGCAGGGCGTCCTGCGCGATGCGGACGTTCTCGCACAGCACGTCCAGCGCGTCCCGGGTGCGCGGCACCGGCAGCAGATGGCCGGCCTCCAGGCGCGGCGAGGCGGTGAGCGCGCCGCCCGCCCGGACGAAGGCGATGTGCTCGGTGACCAGCGGTGAACCGAACGCCTCCGCCCGCTCGGCGAGCGCCGTCAGCCGCCCCTCGTCGGGCCGGTCCGCGCCGCCCAGACCGAGGGACACGCCGTGCGGGACCACCGTCACCCCGCGCTCACGCAGCCGCAGCAGCGACTGGGGCAGGTGGCCGGGGCAGACGTTCTCCGCCACGACCTCCACCCAGTCGATGCCGGGCATGCGCTCCACGGCGTCCGCGATCTCCGGCCGCCACCCGATCCCGGTCCCCAGTCGCCGCATGGTGCTTCCCCCTCCTCGGCCCGCGCTGCTGCGTCGAGTGACGGGGATATGGCCCCGGCGACCGCCGTCGAACCCCCTGCTGTCGCGTTCAGAGCAACATTTGAGGTTGCGGGACGGCGGGGCGCTCCCCGGTCAGCGCAGGCCCGGGTGTTCCGCCACCACCGTGCAGGAGCCCGGGGCGATCTCCGTGAAGCCCGCGTCGCGGACCACGGGCAGGCCGCTGCTGGTCAGGCGGGGCCAGTCGGCAGGGGAGGCGGTGCGGACGGCGAGGGGGAAGCCGGCGTCGCGCCAGGCGGCGCGGGCGGTGTCCGGCAGGGCCCACCAGGCAAGCTGTGCGCCGTGGCCGGCCTGGGCCATCGCCTTGCCGGCCGACATCTCCAGGTCCGGGTTCAGCCAGAGCACCGGCCGGCCGGCCGGGTCGGCGGGGGCCGGCGGTTCCGGGTCGTCCAGCTCGGTGCCCGACACCTGGAGCCTCGCCAGGTCCTTCGGCCAGCCGTCCAGCGGGACCGGCGGGAAGACCCGGACCTCAGCGGAGGCGCCCGTCACCGTGATCCCGGGCAGCGCCTCGGCGCGCCGCCACTCCGCGCCCCTGGCCCGCCGGACCACCTTCCGGATCCGGGCGTCCTCCCAGCCGCGCACCGCCTCGGCCCACTCGCCGTCGCCGTGCGCCCGCTCGTCGCCGAGCAGGGTCAGGACGGCCCGGGCGGCGGTCTCCAGGGCGTCGGTACGGGCCGGTGGGGTGCCCCGCTCGATCCGTACCACGAGCGGCAGGACGAACTGGGGCGCCTCGTCGCGCGGATCACGCGCGGGCTGGGCGGGGCTGTCGGCGGTGGGGGCGGGAACGTGGCTCACGGGAGCCCAGCCTACGAAGCCCCGGACGGACCGATCAACGCGCGGTGCGCTCACGGGAGATTTCCGCGGACACCGGTGAACCGGCCGGCCACCTCGCCCCTCTTGATCGGTGGAAGGGACTGGAGGGGCAGTGCCATGAGTCAGCACGCCGGGCCGAGCCGGGGCTGCCGTCCGGCATCGGGCCGATGGGGAACGACGAGTGTCGGATCGACCCGGCCGCCTTCGGGGTCGAGGCCTTCCCGGGCGCTCCGCCGTCCGACGTCCGGGTCTCGGCCACCGGACTGTCCGCACGGTGAGCCGCCGTACCGGCACGGCCTCCCGCACGGGTTCCACTGCGACAGAAGGGCCCCCATGGACCGTGACCTGCGCCTGACCGCCGTGGGCCGTCGCTACGGCATCCTCGGCCCCTGGGTGCTGCGTGGCGTCGACCTCGTCGTCGCGCCCGGCACCCTCACCCGGATCGAAGGGACGAACGGCAGCGGGAAGTCCACCCTGCTCCGGCTGCTCGCCCGGCTCGACGCGCCCAGCGAGGGGCGGATCAGCGGCCGCCCGCGCACGGCGTACGTGCCGGAGCGGTTCTCGTCCGCCCTGCCCTTCACGGCCGCCGGCTATCTGACCCATCTCGGCACCGTCCACGGCCTCGGCCGGGAGGCCGCCGCCCGCGCCGCGGACACCTGGCTGGAGCGGTTCGGGGCGGGCGCGTACGCCGGTACGCCGATGGCGCGGCTGTCCAAGGGCGGCAGCCAGAAGGTCGCCGTCGCACAGGCCCTGCTGGCCGGCCCGGAGCTGCTGGTGCTGGACGAGGCCTGGACCGGCCTCGACGCGGCGGCGCGGACCGAACTGGAGCGGGCGGTGGCCGAGCGGACGGCCGCCGGGGGCGCCGTCGTCTTCGTGGACCACGACCCGCGCCGCCTCGCCGGGGCGCCGGACGCGGTCTACGCGGTGACCGACGGGGGCCTGCGACGCCGTACCGGCCCGCCGGGTGCGCCGGCCGGACCGCTCACGGTCGTCACCGTGCGGGGCGCGCCGGGCGGGCGGCTGCCGCCGGACGCGGTGCGGATCGCGGTGTCCGCCGAGGAGACCGACCCCGGCTGTCACCGGCTCGCCGTACCCGCCTCCCACTCCGACACCGTGCTGCGCGCCCTGCTCACGGCCCGCCCGCCCTGGCACGTGGTCCGCGTCGAACCACCGTCCCACGACCCGTTGCCCCCCGACCCCGGAAGCCGCCCATGACCGCGCTCCTGCGCTACCAGGCCGACCTGCTGCTGCGTTCCCAGCGCTGGCTGCCCCCGGTGATCCTCTACGCCGCGTTCCTGGGCGTCGGCGTGCAGAGCGGCCAGCCGGTGCTGGGGTCGCTCGGCTACACAGCCGCCGGTCTGCTGCCGGTGGCCGCCTGGCTGGTACGGATCTGTGTCACCGCGGAGCCGCCCGCGGCCCGGGCCTGCGTCGCCGCCGCCCGCGGCCCCGCCCGGGCACACCTCGCCTGCCTGCTCACCGCGCTGTTCGTGGCCGTGCTGCTCGGGCTGGCGGCCACCGTGGTGGTGACGCTGATCAGCGACCCGGCGAGCGACGGCCACCGGGTCCCGGTGCCCCGGCTCCGCGCCGCCGCCGCGGGACTGCCGGGCGCCCTCGTCTGCGCCCTGCTCGGCGCGGCCGTCGGTGCGCTCACCAGCCGGCCGGTGCTGCGCTCCAGGGGGCGTGCGGTCCCGGCGCTGCTGCTCGGCGCGCTGCTTGCGGTGGTGTCGGCCGGTTCCCCGGCGCAGGCCGCGGTCAGCGCTCTGGTCACCGGATCGCGGACCGGCCGGGTACCGGTGCCGCTGCTGCCGCTGGCGGGCGCGGTCGTGCTCACGGCGGCCGCCTTCGCCGCGACCGGCCGGCTCGTCGCGCGCCGCTCACCCTGAGCAGGCGGTGCGCTGCGCCTCCTGCCACTCGCAGACGGGGCACAGCGTGAGGCCCTTGTACGACTCCGGGTACTCCGTGGGCTCCCGGCACAGCACGCACTCCGCGTACGGCGGTCCGTCGGCCTTCGCCGGCTTCGCCGTCCCGGCGATCGTGCAGTAGTCCTCGTCGCTCATACCTTCAGCGTAGGACGTCAGCGGCCGTCGCCCGCCTGGCCGATCAGCTCGGAGACCTTCACGAACCGGTAGCCGCGCGCGCGGAGCTCCGGTACGACCGTGCGGACGACCCGCTCGGTCGTCGGGGCCGCGCTGCGGGTGCAGTGCATGACGACCACCGAGCCGGGCTTCACCCCGTTGAGCACCTGCTTGACCACCGCGTCGGCGTCCGTGGCGAAGGCGTCACCGCTGATCACGTCCCATTGCACCGCGGTCACCCCGAGCCCGCTCAGCGCGCGCAGCGCCCGCTGGTCGTAACAGCCGCCGGGGAAGCGGAAGTAGGGCATCGCGTGGGGCACGCCGGCCGCGCGGAGGGATTCGTACGCGCGCTGCACGTCCGCCCGCATGCCGTCGGCGTCGACGGTCGGCAGGCCGTAGCAGTCGGCGGTGAAGGCGTAGTGGCTCCAGGAGTGGTTGGCCACCTCGAACTGCGGGTCGTGGCCCAGGGCGCCGGCCTCGGCCGGGTACTCGTCGGCCCAGCGGCCGGTCATGAAGACGGTCGCCGGCACCTTCAGCGCGCGCAGGGCGTCGATCAGGCCCGGGTTGTCGAAGTGCTCGCCGGAGGCCGCGCGGGGTCCCTCGTCGGCGGTCATGTCGGCGTCGAAGGTGAGCGCGACGGTCTTGCCCCGGGTGCGCGGGCCGTGTTCGAAGACCGGGGTCAGCCCGCCGGGGCCGGGTGCGAGCACGGGCGGACGGGCGGGAGAAGGGGGCGCGGAGACGCGGGAGGCGGCCGGGGCGGGCCGCTCACCGCCCGCGGCGCCGCAGGCGGTGAGCGCCGCGCCCAGGAGGCAGACGGCGATGAGATGACGTGCTCGTGGGATCACCGTACGAACGTAGGACTGAATGTGCGTTTGTATGGTGATATGTTCCGCGGCGCGGCGGTACGGTCACCCGCGCGGCGGCGACTGCTCGCCGCCGTGGCCGGCCGGGGGCTGGTCCAGTTCCCGCTGTTCCAGCGGTTCGACCGCCGGGCCCTGGAGCACCGTGCCGTCGACGGCGAAGCGCGAGCCGTGGCAGGGGCACTCCCAGGCGCGCTCGGCACGGTTGAACGCGACCAGGCAGCCGAGGTGGGTGCAGCGGGCCGACACGGCGTGCAGGGCGCCCTCCTCGTCACGGTGGACCGCCAGCCGTTCGGCGCCGGACCGGACCAGCGCGCCGTCGCCCGGCTCCAGGTCGTCCACCGCGACCGTCGGTTTGAGCCGGTCGCCGACGAAGTGCCGGGCCACCTCGGCCTGGGTCTTCAGCAGCGACGGCGCCTCGCGCACCACCGACTTCAGCCGCCGCGGGTCGTACAGCTCCTGCCAGGCGCTGCCCCGCCCGGTGATCAGCGCGCTGAGCAGCAGCCCGGCCATGATGCCGCCGCTCAGGCCCCAGCCGCCGAAGCCGGTGGCGACATAGGTGTGCCGGGCGCCGGGGTGCAGGGGGCCGACCAGCGGGACGGTGTCGGTGGACTCGTTGTCCTGCGTGGCCCAGGCGTGGTCCAGCCTCACCCCGGGGAAGTGCACCTCGGCCCAGCCCGCGAGCCGTTCGAAGCCCGCCTGCGGATCGCCGGTGCCGGGCGTGAAGTGCTCACCGGTGACGACCAGCAGCCGCTGCCCGTCCGGGCCGTACGGCGCCGTGCGCACCGAGCGGGTGTTCTCGTCCGGCGTGATGTACATGCCGTGGGGGTCCGGTCCGTCGCCCAGCGGCCCGGCGACGACCAGTTCCCGGCGCGGGGAGAGCCGGGTGAACAGCAGGGCGCGGTCGAACACCGGGTAGTGCGTGGCGACCACGACGTCCCGTGCCGTCACCGTGGCGCCCGCCTCCGTCGTCAGCCGGCACGGCTCGCCCTCCGTCAGACCGGTGACCCGCGTCCGCTCGTACACCTCGCCGCCGCGCGCGAGCAGATCGGCGGTGACCGCCCGCAGGTACTTGACCGGGTGGAACTGCGCCTGCCCGGTCACCCGGACCGCGCCCGCCACCGGAAAGGGCAGCCCGGTCTCCGTGGTGAACACGGCCGGCAGCCCCGCCTCCCGGGCGGCCTCCGCCTCCGCGCGCACCTCGGCCACCCGGGACCGGTCCCGGACGTAGGTGTAGGCGTCCCGGGTCTCCCACTCGCAGTCGATGCCCAGCTCGGCCGCCAGCGCCGCCGCGTGCTCGATCGCCTCCGACTGCGACCGGGCGTACAGACGCGCCCCTTCCACGCCCCGGGTACGCCGGAGCCGGTCGTAGACCAGGGTGTGCTGGGCGGTCAGCTTGGCGGTGGTGAAGCCGGTGACGCCGCCCGCGACCCGCCCGGCCTCCAGCACCGCCACCCGCCGCCCGGCGCGGGCCAGCTCATAGGCGGTGCTCAGCCCGGCGATGCCCGCGCCGACGACGGCGACGTCCACGTCGAGATCCCCGTCCAGGGCGGGGTGGGACGGCCCCGGGGCGGTCCGCAGCCAGTACGAATCGGTGACCTTCCGCTGCTCCTGCATGCCCGCCGGGTACCCCGCCCACCCCGACACACGTCCGCGCCTCACCCACCCGGGCGCACCCGCCCCCCGCACCGGCACCCGGTGGGGCCGGCCCGCTTCGGGCGGGAGGGCCGCGGGCGTCACCGACGGGTCGTGGGCGAGCCGCCGGGGCTCCTGCGGCACCCGCCACCGCCGGACAGCCCGTCACGACGCAGGAACCCGCCCCCCTTCCACGTCCCCTTCCGCAGCCCGGCCCGGCTCGCGCTGCCGTGTGCCTGCGCCGGATTCGGGGCCGGCTGACTTGGGTCCATGCCGGAACCGGGCCCGGCTGACATCTGCCGGGGCCGGGACCCCGCCCCGGCTCACGCCCGTCCCCCGCGGCGCGCCGCCACGCGCTGCCGTGCGCCCACGCCGGACTCCGGCCCGGCTGACGTCGACCCCGTCGGGACCGGGCCCGGGTGCTCGTCCGCCTCCGCCGCCGCACCCGCCCGGGCTGCCCCGTCCGCCTGCGTCGGAATCCGCCCCCGCCGGAGCCCGTACCCGACTGACATCGGCCCCCGCCGAAGACCGGCCCGTCCGCGTCGGGGTCCCGGCCCCGCTGGGCATCCGTCCGCGCCGTGCGGCTCCCGCTCACGTCTGCTTCAGCAGCCGCTCCCGGCACTCCTCCACGTCGAACTCCGCCTCCGGGTAGCGCGGGTCCAGCTCCCGCAGCCGTTCCAGCAGAAGCCGGGTGATGGCCCAGTTGCGGTACCACTTGCGGTCCGCCGGGACCAGGTACCACGGCGCGTACGGCGCCGCGCAGCGCTCCAGGGCCAGCTCGTAGGCCTTCTGGTAGTCGGGCCACAGGGCGCGTTCGTCGATGTCGCCGGGGGCGAACTTCCACCGCTTGTCGGGGCGGTCCAGCCGGCGCAGCAGGCGGCGCCGCTGCTCGTCGTAGGAGAGGTGCAGGAAGCACTTGACGAGGGTGACGCCGTCCTCGGCGAGGGAGCGCTCGAAGTCGTTGATCAGGCCGTAACGGCTGCCGATCTCGGCCGGCCGGGCGAGGTGCCGGACGCGTGCGATGAGCACGTCCTCGTAGTGCGAGCGGTCGAAGATGCCGATCTCGCCCGGCTCCGGCAGCGCCCGCCGCACCCGCCACAGGAAGTCGTGCCCCCGCTCCTGATCGGTGGGCGCCTTGAACGCCGTGATCCGGCACCCCGACGGGTTCAGCTGGCCGATCACGTGCTTGACCGTGCCGCCCTTGCCGCTGGTGTCCATGCCCTGGAGGACCAGCAGCACCCGGCGGTGGTCGCCCGCGGTGGCCGCCGCCCACAGCCGCTCCTGGAGCCGGGCCAGCTGCCTGCCCATGCGGTCCGCTTCCGCCTCCGCCGCCCGCTTGCCGTCCGGGGCGCCGGGGGTGGCCCGGGCGTCGTACCGGGACAGGTCGACCCGTTCGCCCGGTGGCAGCCTCAGCAGTTCCTGGAGCTTCCTGGCCGGCTTGTTGCGCACACGTGCTCCTTCCGTCCGGTTCGCGGTGTCGCAGGCGCTCGTCAGCCGGGAGGCGGTGCGCCGTCGGTGTGCGCCGCGGGCTCCCGGTCCTGACCCTCCCTCTCCGGCAGCGAGGGCTGCGCGCCCCGCTCCAGGAAGTGCAGCAGCTCCACCGGGATGGGCAGCACCAGCGTCGAGTTCTTCTCGGCCGACACCGCCATCACCGTCTGCAGCAGCCGCAGCTGGAGCGCGGCCGGCGTCCCCGACATCTGCTGGGCGGCCTCGGCGAGCTTCTTGGAGGCCTGCAGTTCGGCGTCGGCGTTGATGATCCGGGCCCGGCGCTCGCGGTCCGCCTCGGCCTGACGGGCCATCGACCGCTTCATCGTGTCCGGCAGGGACACGTCCTTGATCTCGACCCGGTCGACCTGGATGCCCCAGCCCACCGCCGGACTGTCGATCATCAGCTCCAGACCCTGGTTGAGCTTCTCGCGGTTGGACAGCAGGTCGTCCAGGTCGCTCTTGCCGATGATCGACCGCAGGGACGTCTGCGCCATCTGCGACACCGCGAACTTGTAGTCCTCGACCTTGATCAGGGCGCTCGTCGCGTCGACCACCCGGAAGTAGACCACCGCGTCCACCCGGACGGTGACGTTGTCGCGGGTGATGCCCTCCTGGGCCGGGATCGGCAGGGTCACGATCTGCATGTTGACCTTCTGCAGCCGGTCCACGAAGGGGAGGATCAGGGTCAGGCCCGGCGGCCGTACGTCCCCCGCCACCCGGCCGAGCCGGAACAGCACGCCGCGCTCGTACTGCTTGACGACCCGCGCCGCCATCGCCAGGTACACCACACCGGCGGAGCCCACCGCCGCCAGGGTCACCAGAAGGTCCTCGACCATGGTGACCTCCTCGTCCAGAGGCCGGTTTGTCTGCTGTTGCCACGATAGGCCCGTGGGGCCGGGATGCCGAGAGGTCCCGGCTCCACGGCCCCACGGGCGGTCCCTCAGGCGGCCTTGAGCAACTGCACCGGCTCCGTGCCCGCCGCGCTGTGCCGCGCGGCCCAGTTCTCCAGGGCCGTACGGCAGGCGTGGTCCAGGTGGTGCAGCCCGGACAGGTCGAGCCGGACCGGACGGTCCTGGGGGAGCGACTCCAGGCTGTCGAGGATCTTCGGCAGCCGCAGGAAGGTCGCGTTCCCCGACAGGTGCGCCTCGACCGGTCCCGCGCCCTTGTCGACGATCTCCAGCCTGACGTGCGAAGCCTCCCAGGCGGTCTTCACCACCGCCAGCGCCAGGCCGATGAGCACGCCCTCGAACATGCTGACCGCCACGATGGAGACGGCCGTGGCGGCGAGGACCAGCGCCTCCCCGCGGTGCTCGCGCCACAGCACGGTCAGGGACCGCAGCGGGACCAGCTTGGCGCCCGCGTGGATCAGGATGCCCGCGAGGGCCGGGACCGGGATGTAGGCCAGCACGCCGGGCAGCAGCGCAGCGAACAGCAGCAGCCAGACGCCGTGCATGACCCGGGAGGCCTTCGTGCGGGCACCGGCCTGCACGTTGGCCGCGCTGCGCACGATCACCGCGGTCATCGGCAGCGCGCCGAGCACCCCGCACACCATGTTGCCGGCGCCCTGGGCGACGAGCTCCTTGTTGTACTGGGTGCGCGGACCGGAGTGCAGCCGGTCCACCGCCGCCGCGCTGAACAGCGACTCGGCGGAGGCGATCAGGGTGAAGGCGACGACCGTGCCCAGCAGCCCCACGCCGGCCAGCTCGCCGAAGGCGCTCAGCGGCGGGGGCTGGATCGAGCCGAGCAGACCCCGCACCTCCACGGTGGCCACCGGCAGGTCCAGCGCGAACGCGGCCAGTGTGGCGAGCCCGACCGCGGCGAGCGGGCCGGGCACCGCCCGCACCCGGGCCGGGGTGTGCTTCCACAGCACCAGCACCGCGATCGTGCCCGCGGCCACCGCGAGCGAGGCCAGGGCGCCGGTGTCGCCGAGGGCGTCCAGGAACGCGCCGGGCACCCCGGCGATCTTGCCCAGGCCGGAGTCGGGGGCCTTTGCCGCCAGCGCCGGGTACAGCTGTCCGGCGATGATCACCAGGCCGATCCCGGCCAGCATCCCCTCGACGACGGAGACGGAGATGGCGCGGAAGTAGCGGCCCAGCCGCAGCAGGCCCATGGCCACCTGGAGGACGCCGGCCACGAGCACGATCACGCCGAGCACCGGCAGCCCGAACTCCTTGACCGCCTCGAAGACGAGCACGGTCATGCCGGCCGCCGGTCCCGACACCTGGAGGCTGCTGCCGCGCATCAGCCCGGTGACGATGCCGCCCACGATGCCGGTGACCAGGCCGAGTTCGGCCGGCACCCCGGAGGCGACGGCCACGCCCACGCACAGCGGCAGCGCGACCAGGAAGACCACCAGGGAGGCGGCGAAGTCCTGCCTGAGGTGGGGGAAACGGGATATGAGGGTGCGGTTGTCGGTCATCGGCGCACTCACAGGGCTTCGAAGGTGTCGGTCTGCGGGCGGTGCGTCCGTACGGCGCCGGTGTGCACCTCGTAGTACCAGGCGTGCAGGGCCAGCTGACCCTCCTTCAGCCTGCGTTCGACGCAGGGGTACGAGCGCAGTCGCAGCAGCTGGGTCAGGACGTGGCTCTGCACGCCCTCGGCGACCTCCGGGTCCTCGGCCGCGCCGGCCGGGCGCGGGGTGGCGGAGGCCAGCCAGTCGCGCACGGCCGGTACGGCGGTCAGGTCGTCACCGCGCACCAGCGCGCCGACGGCACCGCAGTGCGAGTGGCCGCAGACCACGATGTCGCGGACGCCGAGCACCTCCACGGCGTACTCGATGGTGGCCGCCTCGCTCGTGGGGTGCTCGGAGGCGTGGGGCGGGACGATGTTGCCGGCGGTGCGCAGCTCGAACAGCTCGCCGGGGCGGGCGCCCGTGATCAGGGCCGGGACGACCCGGGAGTCGGAGCAGGTGATGAACAGCACCTGCGGGGACTGGCCTTCGGCGAGTTTGGCGAACTCCTCAGGGCGCTGTCCGAAGGTACGGGCGTTGTCGATGAGGGGCTGCATGTGTGTGGGTTCCTCCTGGCGCGCCTGCCCGGCGCGTCGGACGTGCACGACGGTTGTGTGGGGGGAGAGAGCCGCCCGTCCGTCAGCAGCGGAAGACCTGGAGCGCCGCCGGGGTGTGGGCTCTGGAGGCTCTCGGGGTGAGGCGGTGCGGTCCGCCGGAGGGCTCCGACGGGCCCGTTTCGGCCATTCGGCCGGATATGAGGGCACGCTCCTGCGCGCAGCCGGAGGCCGGGCCGCGCTGCCGGTCGCGGACGTGCGGGATGCCCGCGGGGTCACCTGGGCGGCCGGGGGCGCGGACCTTGTCCGCGGACCCTTCGCGCGCCGGCAGTGCGGAGGGGGTGGTTCCGGTCTCGGCCTTGGCCAGCGCCTGACCGAACGTGTGCGCGGGTGCGAAGGATCCCGCGGGAGTGAAGAGCTGGAAGGCGAGCAGCGTCACGCCGAGGAGGGTGAGCAGCGTCCGAACGGTCGTACCTCGGAACATGCGCCCCCCTCCGCCGCGTTCATGTTTCTTGTCCAGACCAAGGGTTGGTCAATGGATGGTCAAGAAACACGTTAACCCCGCGAAGCCCTTTGCAGGGTTAACTGCGCGTTAAGCGCGCAAGAGAGCGTGAAAAGTGCGGGTCGGGTGGCGCGAAGCCGCCCTTGACCCGCACTGTGTGATCAACTATTGACCGGCCGGAGTGGCGGCTAGTCGCCGACCAGGCCCTTCGCGTCCCGTGCCAGCGCGGTGAGCCGGGATATCGCGCGGAAGTACTTCTTGCGGTAGCCGCCGTTCAGCATCTCCTCGCTGAACAGCCGGTCGAACGGCAGCCCCGAGGCCAGCACCGGGACCTCGCGGTCGTAGAGCCGGTCCGCGAGCACCACCAGGCGCAGCGCCGTCGACTGGTCCGGCACCGGCTTCACGCCGGTCAGGCACACCGCCCGCACCCCGTCGGTCAGCGCGCCGTACCGGCTCGGGTGCACCTTCGCCAGGTGTTCCAGCAGGCGCCCGAAGTCGTCCAGCGAGGCACCCTCGGTGGCGAACGCCGTCTTCATGACCTCCTCGTCCGAGAAGGGTGCCGGAGCCTCGGGCAGGCCGCGGTGCCGGTAGTCCTCGCCGTCGATGCGCAGGGTGCGGAAGTGGGCCGACAGGCCCTGGATCTCCCGCAGGAAGTCGGCGGCGGCGAACCGGCCCTCGCCCAGCTTGCCGGGCAGCGTGTTGGAGGTGGCGGCGAGCGCCACGCCCGCCTCGACCAGCTTGCCGAGCAGCGTCGACACCAGGACCGTGTCGCCGGGATCGTCCAGCTCGAACTCGTCGATGCACAGCAGCCGGTGCTCGGAGAGCGTCCGCACCGTCTGCTGGAAGCCGAGCGCGCCGACCAGGTTGGTCAGCTCCACGAAGGTGCCGAACGCCTTGCGGGACGGCTCGGCCGGGGTGGCGTGCCACAGGGAGGCGAGCAGGTGGGTCTTGCCGACGCCGTAACCGCCGTCCAGGTACACCCCGCGCGGGCCGGCCGGGGCCTTGGGCGCCTTGGCCCGGCCGAAGCCGAAGAGGCCGCGCCGGCCGGGGCCGGAGGCGTGCGCCCCGCCCAGTCCGGCCGCGAAGCCCTCCAGGACCTGGACGGCCTCGGTCTGGCTGGGCTGGTTCGGGTCCGGGATGTACGTGGCGAAGCGGACCGAGTCGAACCGCGGCGGCGGCACCATCTCGGCGACCAGCCGCTCCGCGGGCACGTGCGGCTCACGGGCGCACAGGGACAGGGGGCCGGCTTCCGGCAGCGGGCTGGAACCGGGGGCGGCGGTGGAGGACGACACAGTTGTCCATGCTAAGCGCCGTGTCACACTGCACGGCATGCGACGCCTGTTCCCTGTGACCGAAGAAACAGCAGCCCAGGCCCCCGCAGGGGGTGCCCGGACCCCCGGGCGCGGTCCGGAGGGGGAGGTGAGCCCGGCAGGCCGGGACGGCTCGGAAGGCGAGGTCCGCCCGCCCGTCGGGGCCGGCGCGGCCGTGGACCGGGAGTGGAGCCTCGCCGAGCTGGCCGCCGCGTACGCCTACCCGGAGCCCGCGCCGGGCGCCCCGCGGCCGTGGCTGCGGGCCAACATGGTCTCCTCGCTCGACGGCGCCGCCCAGCACGAGGGCCGCTCGCAGCCCATCTCCAGCGCCACCGACATGCGGATCTTCGGCACGCTGCGGGCGCTCGCGGACGTCGTCGTGGTCGGTGCGGAGACGGTGCGGCAGGAGGGGTACCGGCCCGCCCGTGTCCGGGACGAGTTCGCCGCGGCCCGCGCGGCCGCCGGACAGACCCCGGTCCCGGCGATCGCGATCGTCACCGCGAGCCTGGAGCTGGACTTCACGCTGCCGCTGTTCACCTCGCCCCTGGTGCCCACCCTGGTCCTCACCGGCGCCGCGGCCGCCCCCGACCGGATCGCCGCCGCCGAGCGGGCCGGCGCCCAGGTGGTGATCGCCGGCGAGGGCATGGGGGTGGAGCCCGCCCGCGCGGTCCAGGCCCTGGCCGGCCTCGGCCACACCCGGCTGCTCACCGAGGGCGGGCCCCGGCTGCTCGGCCAGCTGATCGCCGCGGACGTGCTGGACGAGCTGTGTCTGACCGTCTCGCCGACGCTGACCGCGGGGAACGCGCAGCGGATCGCCGGGGGGCCGTCGGTGGCCGTCCCGCACCGGTTCGAACTCGCGTCCCTGCTGGAGCAGGACGGATTTCTGTTCGGTCGTTACTGTCGGACCTGACGTCACCGTTGGTGCTGACGTCACTGTCGGTCCTGACGCCGGCGGAATCGGCCGTCGCGGTCGGCTTCCGGCGAGCAGCATGGTCCGGCAGTACCCGTGCGATCACGGGGAAGGATGGTTTCCGCACGGGCCCTGCCGGGCCCTCCGAGGAGAGAGGCGCCTGGTGTTCACAAGCGTTCTGATGATCGAGAAGGCCCTGACGGCCGCCGACGTGGAGTTCGTCACCACCCTGCACGGGGACGAGCCCGTCTCCTTCCACGTGCTGCTCCAGCCGCGCGGCGAGCAGGCGGACCGGCTGCTGCGGGCCATCGACGACATCGCGCTCGGCGAACTCGACGAGGCGGTGCGGGAAGGGGAGACGCCGGAGGGGCAGGAGGCCCGGAGCGTGGGGCAGCAGGCCCTGGACGTGTCGCTCCAGGCGCTGCGCGCCGCCGGGAGCCGGGCGGAGGGGCGGCTGGTCGAGGAGCACCCGCTGGACGCGCTGAAGTCGCTGGTCGCCGAGGTCGGCGCCGACGAGGTGATCGTGCTGACGGACCCGCACTACGTGGAGGAGTTCTTCCACCGGGACTGGGCCTCCCGGGCCCGGCACAAGGTGGGGGTGCCGGTGCTGAAGCTGTTCTCGCACAGCAAGGCATAGGACCGGCCCCCGGTCGGCGTCCGGGTGCGCGGCGCGGCCGCGGGGCGCGGGTGCGTGCGAGGCGCCCGGTGCCCGAGCGCATAGGCTAGGCCCGCTCTAGCTCGTACCGTCTCTGGGGAGAAACGCATGGCACCCGGCCTTCCTGACGCCATGGACCGACCGCACTTCATCGGCATCGGCGGCGCCGGGATGTCGGGGATCGCCAAGATCCTCGCCCAGCGCGGGGCCGAGGTCGCCGGCAGCGACGCCAAGGAGTCGGCGACCGCCGAGGCGCTGCGGGCGCTGGGCGCCACCGTGCACATCGGGCACGCCGCCGAGCACCTGGCCGACGACGCCAGCTGCGTCGTCGTGTCGTCGGCGATCCGGAAGGACAACCCCGAGCTGGCCCGCGCCGCCGAGCTGGGCATCCCGGTGGTGCACCGCTCCGACGCGCTGGCCGCGCTGATGGAGGGGCTGCGGCCGATCGCCGTGGCCGGTACGCACGGCAAGACCACCACCACCTCCATGCTCGCGGTCTCGCTCACCGAGCTGGGCCTGGAGCCGTCGTACGCCATCGGCGGCGACCTGGACGCGCCGGGCTCCAACGCGCTGCACGGCGACGGCGACATCTTCGTCGCCGAGGCCGACGAGTCGGACCGCAGCTTCCACAAGTACGCGCCCGAGGTCGCCATCGTCCTCAACGTCGAGCTGGACCACCACGCCAACTACGCCTCGATCGACGAGATCCACGAGTCCTTCGAGGCGTTCGTGGACCGGATCACCGAGGGCGGCACCCTGGTCGTCTCCGCCGACCACGAGGGCGCCCGCGAGCTGACCCGGCGCGTGCGGGACCGTGACGTGCGGATCGTGACCTACGGCGAGGCCGCCGACGCGGACGTACGCGTGCTGTCGATCGTCCCGCAGGGGCTGAAGAGCCAGGTCACCGTGGTGCTGGACGGGCAGGAGCTGACCTTCGGGGTGTCCGTGCCGGGCCGGCACTACGCCCTGAACGCGGTCGCCGCACTCGCCGCCGGCGCCGCCCTCGGCATCCCGGCCGCCCGGCTCGCGCCCGCGCTCGCCGCCTACACCGGCGTCAAGCGGCGCCTCCAGCTCAAGGGCGAGGCGGCCGGCGTCCAGGTGATCGACTCCTACGCCCACCACCCGACCGAGATGACCGCCGACCTGGAGGCCATGCGCGCCGCCGCCGGTGACGCCCGCATCCTCGTCGTCTTCCAGCCGCACCTCTTCTCCCGCACCCAGGAGCTGGGCAAGGAGATGGGGCAGGCGCTGGCCCTCGCCGACGCCTCGCTGGTCCTCGACATCTACCCGGCCCGCGAGGACCCGATCCCCGGCGTCACCAGCGAGCTGATCATCGAGGCCGCGCGCGCGGCCGGCGCCGACGTCACCGCCGTGTCCGGCAAGGCGGAGATCCCCGCGGTGGTCGCGGGAATGGCGAAGCCCGGTGATCTCGTTCTCACCATGGGCGCGGGAGACGTGACAGACCTGGGCCCGCTGATCCTGGACCGCCTGTCGCAGTAAAGGGGCTGAGAACTGATGTCGTACGACGTCGAGAAGCCGGACGAGCAGTGGCGCGCGGAGCTGACCCCCGCCGAATACGCCGTACTGCGCCAGGCCGCCACCGAGCCGGCCTTCACCGGTGAGTACACGGACACCAAGACCAAGGGCGTCTACTCCTGTCGGGCCTGCGGCGCGGAGCTGTTCACCTCCGGCACCAAGTTCGAGTCGCACTGCGGCTGGCCGTCCTTCTACGACCCGAAGGACACCGACGCCGTGGAGCTGATCGAGGACCGCTCGCACGGCATGGTCCGCACCGAGGTGCGGTGCGCCCGCTGCGGCTCCCACCTCGGGCACGTCTTCGAGGGCGAGGGGTACCCGACCCCCACCGACCAGCGGTACTGCATCAACTCCATCTCGCTGCGGCTGGAGCCCCAGGAGGGCTGAAGTCCCTGAGCGGGACCGCCGGGGCGGCCGGGGCCGGCGCCCCGGCCGCCCCGGCGCATGATCCCGCGCGGGTGCCGGGTGCGGCGCGGTGGATCGGTTCGCGTCACGGGGGCCACCGCTGCCGGGAGACCGGGGCTGAACGCTCTCCCGCCAAAGTGCCGAAACACTGGCGGTCTAGACTCTCCCCGTATCAGCCCAGGACCGGTCGCCCGAAGGGTACGCGGCGTTTTGATACGGATAGATTCAGTCACGAAGCGGTATCCCGACGGCACGGTCGCGGTCGACCGGTTGTCGCTGGACATACCGGACCGCGCGATCACCGTCCTCGTCGGGCCTTCCGGCTGCGGCAAGACGACGACCCTGCGCATGATCAACCGGATGGTGGAGCCCAGCGAGGGCAGCATCCTCCTCGACGGCCAGGACATCCGGCAGCAGCCGGTCAACACCCTGCGCCGGTCGATGGGTTACGTCATCCAGAACGCCGGGCTCTTCCAGCACCGCACCATCCTCGACAACATCGCCACCGTGCCCCGGCTGCTCGGCTGGACCAAGCAGCGGGCCCGGGCCCGGGCCGCCGAGCTGATGGAGCGGGTGGGGCTCGACTCCGCGCTGGCCAAGCGGTACCCGTACCAGCTCTCCGGCGGCCAGCAGCAGCGCGTCGGCGTGGCCCGCGCCCTCGCCGCCGACCCGCCGGTGCTGCTGATGGACGAGCCGTTCTCCGCCGTCGACCCCGTCGTGCGCAAGGGGCTCCAGGACGAACTCCTGCGCATCCAGGACGAGCTGGGCAAGACCATCGTCTTCGTCACGCACGACATCGACGAGGCGATCAAGCTGGGCACGAAGGTCGCCGTGCTGCGCACCGGCGGCCGGCTCGCCCAGTTCGCCCCGCCCGCCGAACTGCTCAGCGCGCCCGCCGACCCCTTCGTGGAGGACTTCCTCGGCGCCGACCGCGGCATCCGCCGGCTCTCCTTCTTCCCGTCCACCGGGCTGGAGTTGCAGACCGGGCCCGTCGTCCCGATCGACGCCGACGCGGGCAAGCTCGCCGCCCGGGCGGCCACGGCGCCGTACCTCCTCGTCACCGACCTCGACGGCAGGCCGCTCGGCTGGAGCGAACCGGAGCGGCTCACCGCCGGCGCCATCGACCGGGAACGACTCCTCGACCACGGACGGCCGTTCGTGCCCGGCACCGACTCGCTGCGCACCGCGCTCGACGGGGCCGTGCTCTCGCCGACCGGCTGGGCCGTCGCGGTGGACGGCGAGGGACGCGCGGTCGGTGTCGTCTCCCAGCAGGTCATCGGCGAGGCGATCCGCGCCGCCCACAGCCGGGTGGCGGAGCACGCCGACGCGAAGGCCGGGCGATGAGCGGCTTCTTCGACCTTCCGAGCGACCTCCAGCACAGCTACCCCGGTCTCATCGGGCTGCATCTGCGCGAGGCCCTCCTGCCGGTGCTCGCCGGACTGCTCGTCTCGCTCCCGGTCGCCCAGCTGTGCGTGCGGTTCCGCTGGATCTACCCGCCCGTCCTCGGCATCACCACCGTCCTGTACGCCATCCCCTCGCTCGCCTTCTTCGTCGTCCTCATCGACTACTTCGGGCAGAGCGAGACGACGGTGATGATCCCGCTCGCGCTCTACAGCCTGGTGGTGCTCGTCCCGGCGATCGTGGACGGCGTCCGCTCGGTGCCGCCGGAGACGCTGGCCGCCGCCCAGGCCATGGGCCTCGGACCCGTACGCCGGTACTTCCAGGTCCAGTTGCCCATCGCCGTACCCGCCATCATCGCCGGACTGCGGGTGGCCACCGTCTCCAGCATCTCCCTGGTCAGCGTCGGCATGCTCATCGGCAACCAGGGCGCCCTCGGCAACATGCTCTACGACGCCCAGACCTACCACCGGCCCGCACTGGCCGTGAACTCCGTCCTGACCATCGCGGTGCTGGGCATCCTCGCCGACGCCGTGCTGGTCCTCGTCCGCCTCCTCCTCACCCCCTGGATGCCGCGGAAGGGTGCCACCCGGTGAACGTCCTGAACTTCGCGCACGCCTTCTTCAGCGACAGCGCCCACTGGCACGGCTACGACGGCATCCCCACCCGGTTCGCCGAGCACCTCAAGTACTCCCTGGAAGCCCTGCTGATCGCCACCGCGATCGGGCTGCCCGTCGGCCTGCTCACCGGCCACACCGGGCGCGGCGGCAACGCCCTCGCGCTCATCGCCACCGCCGGCCGCGCACTGCCCAGCTTCGGCCTGCTGGTGCTGATGTTCATCTGGATCGGCTTCGGGCTGCTGCCGGTGATGATCCCGCTGGTCGTGCTCGCCGTACCGCCGATCCTGGTCACCACCTACGAGGCGGTCCGCTCCGTCGACCCGTCCCCGGTGGACGCGGCCCGGGGCATGGGCATGCCCGAGGCGCGCGTGCTGTTCCAGGTGGAGGTCCCGGTCGCGCTCCCGCTGATCCTCAGCGGCCTGCGCACGGCGGCCATCCAGATCGTCTCCACCGCCACCATCGCGGCCTACGTCAGCCTCGGCGGCCTCGGCCGCTACATCATCGACGGCCTCTACCAGAAGAACTACGAGAAGGTCGTCGGCGGCGCCACGCTCGTCGCCGGCCTCGCCCTCGCGACCCTCGCCGTGTTCTGGGCGGCGTCCCGGCTCACGGTGTCGCCGGGAGTACGCCGCAGCGCCTGACGGTCACCGCTCGGTGCGGGCCAGCGCGAGTTCGAGTACGACGAGCAGCGCGTCCCGCACCGAGCCCCGCTCCCGGGCGTCGAACACCACGACCGGCACGCCGTCGGAGACGTCCAGCGCCCAGCGGACGTCCTCCAGCGCGTGCTCCACCCGGCCGTCGAAGGCGTTCACCGCGACGGCGAACGGGATGCCCTTGTGCTCGAAGTAGTCCACCGCCGCGTAGCAGTCGTCGAGCCGGCGGGTGTCGACGATGACGAGCCCGCCGACCGCGCCCTCCACGATGTCGTCCCACATGAACCCGAACCGTTCCTGCCCGGGCGTGCCGAACAGGTACAGCTTCAACGTCGGGTCGATGGTGATGCAGCCGAAGTCCATCGCGACGGTCGTCGTGGTCTTGCGCGGGGTGTGCGTCAGGTCGTCCACACCGGCCGCGACCTCGGTGATCGACGCCTCGGTGGTCAGCGGCTCGATCTCCGAGATCGCGCCGACGGCCGTGGTCTTGCCCACGCCGAAACCGCCCGCGATCACCATCTTCACCGGCAGCGGCGGCCGTACCGCGGCAGGCGCGGCCGGGCCCCGGGCCAGGAGCGGTTCAGTCGGTGTCACTCGGTACCCCTCGGGAGTCGGGGATGGCCCGCAGGCCATCGATAACCCTGCGCAGGACGGACGCGTCGTGGGTGGCCTCGGCGTCCGGCACGTACACCGCCAGCTGGCCCGCCTCGCGCAGGTCTTCGGCCAGGACGCGCACCACGTTGAGGTGCAGCCGCAGCCGGGCCGCGAGTTCCGCGAGGGACTGCGGCAGCCGGCAGGCGGCGACGATGTCGTGCTGCTCGAAGGAGAGCCGGCCGAGCGCGTCGAGACCGTCGGCGGTGGACACCACCTGGGTCTCCACGGGCAGCGCCCGGCCGGAGGCGGCGTCGGCGACCCGGCCGGCGGTGACCAGGTACGGCCGTACGGCGGGGACGGGGCCGACCGGGTCCGGGCCCGGGGGCGCGATGCCGTCCGCCATGCCGTCCGCCATGGAAACCTTCTCCTCCTCAGCGGGCCGCCGCCGTGCCCACGCTGTTCTTCAGCTCCAGCACGAGCTGCGGGCTCAGCGCGGCACCGGCGCGGTTGGCGAACAGCGTCATCTCGTAGGCGATGTTGCCGAGTTTCGCCTCCTTGTCGGTGACGACGCCGAGCACGGCCCCGCTGCCGATCGCGGAGACGATGACGTGACCGCCCTCCAGATCGATGATGACCTTGTTCAGTCCGCCGAGGCCGTAGTTGCCGGAGGCGCCCGCGGCCAGGCTGGTGATGCCGGACACGATCGCCGCGAGCCGCTCGGAGTCGGCGTGCTCGCGCAGCTGTGACACCGCGATCAGCAGGCCGTCGGAGGACACGGCGATGGCGTCGACGACGCCGGCGGTCTCGGTCGCGAAGCGGTTCAGCAGCCAGGTGAAGTCGGCCGCGGCTGCCTGCAGGTCGGTCGGCGTGGTGCCGCCCGTCGGGCTGTCACCTGTCGACGTGCTCACTGCTCGGCTCCTTCCGGAAGGTGGTTCGGGTCGTGCGGCGGGGTGGTCGGGGCTGTGGGGGCGGGGGGCGGTGGGGGTCCGGCGGCCGGGGTGCCGTCCGGGCGCGGGGGCTGTGCGGGGGCCGGGGTGGTGTCCGGGCGGGGCTGGTGCGGTGCCGTCGTCGCGCCGTCCCGGCGTGTCACCGTGGCCGTGCCGCTCTGCCGAGGAGCCGCGTCGGTGCTCACCGGGCGGGCGAAGCTGACCGTGTCGCTGTCCCGTCGGGCGCGTTCCACGGCGTCCTCGAACTCCTCCAGCGCGTCGCGGACGGCCTCGGCGTCCAGCGGTCGTACGGTCTCCGGCACCGTCGGCGCGGCGCCGGCGGTGGTGTGCAGCGTGGCTCCGCGCACCCGGCGGCGCAACGGGCGCGCGCCGTGTTCGGCCGTCCCGGGCCTTTCCTCCCCCGAAGGGGCCGGCGCGTCGGCGCCGCGCGGTGCGTGGCGGGGGATCCGGCGGGGGAGCGTGCCGCCGTGTTCCGCGCGGGCGGGCTCGTCCGGGGCGGTGCCGCCGGCCGGTGCCTTCTCGTGGGCGGTGTCCGGCGCCAGCGCGCCGCGCGCGGGTACCGGGCCGGACACCGCGGCCACCGGCGCGGGCGCCGCGGCCGGCGCGGCCTCCGTCCCCGGGGCGAGCAGCAGCGAGGCCGGCAGCGTCACCTCGGCCGTCACACCGCCGCCCGGCGTGCGGGTCAGTTCGACCGCGATCTCCCAGCGGCGGGCCAGCGCGCCCACCACGAACAGGCCCAGCACCTTGGTCGGCACCAGGTCCAGCCGTTCGCGGCGGATCAGCCGGGCGTTCTCCTCGGCGAGCCGCTCGGCGCTCATGCCGAGGCCGTGGTCGGTGATCACCACGTGCGTGCCCTCGGCGCCGGAGCGGACGGTGACCTCGACGGGGCTGCCCTCGGGCGAGAACGACACCGCGTTCTCCAGGAGTTCGGCCACCATCAGCGTGAGGTCACCGATGACGTCCGGCTCGACCAGGGCGTCCGACGCGGCGTACAGCCGTACCCGCTGGTAGCCCTCGATCTGCCCGAGCGCGGCCCGTACGACGGTGGACAGTGCGGTGGGGCCCGCGTCCAGCACCGTCTCGCGGATGCCGGCCAGCAGCATCAGGCTGTCGGCGTTGCGGCGCAGCCGTACGGCGATGTGGTCGATGGAGTACAGCCGTTCCAGCAGCGCCGGGTCGGTCTCCCCCCGCTCCACCGCGTCGATCAGGGCGAGTTGCCGGGTGGTCAGGTTGCTGACCCGGCGGCCCACGTTGCCGAACATCTCCGCGGTGTTGCGCCGGCTGAGCACCTGGCGTTCCAGCAGCGCGGCGGCGGTGGTCTGCACCCGGTTGAACGCCTCCGCGAGGTCGCCGATCTCGTCGCGGGCCGTGACCGGCATGTCCCGCAGCCGGGGCGGTCCGTCGTCCTCGGCGTCGTCGTCGGCCACCCGGGCCAGTTCCCGCCCGGCGACCTCGGCGACCTCCCGCGCGGCCCCGGTGAGCGCCTGCACGGGCCGGACCACCGAGCGGCGCACCAGGACCGCGAAGGCGATCCACAGCGCGAAGGCGATCAGCGCGCCGCTCAGCAGCAGGCCGGCCCGCCACCGGGCGCCGTCGGCGGCGCCGTCGGCCCGGTCGGCGATCTGGCCGATCAGCGCGGTGGTGATCTTCAGCCGGGCGGTGGCCTGTTCGGGGTAGGCGGGGTAGTCGGTCAGCGCGTCCTGCACCGCCCGCCGCAGCAGCCCCTTGTCGGTCGTCTCCAGCCGGCCGACGCCGACCTGGAGTTCGGCGTACGCCTCGGTGATCTCTCGTTCCGCCCGCGTGTGCTCGATGCCGGAGAACCGCTCGGCCTGCGCCTCGGTGGCGAACCGGGCGAAGCGCTCGGCCTGGTGGGTGTACAGCTCGTAGGCGCCGACCGCGCTGGTGAACTCGATCTGCGCGTTGGTGTCACCGGTGGTGGCGGCGAACACGTTGGTCTCGAAGGCGCCGTGGGCGGCGTCCGCGCGCAGCAGGGAGTCCAGCAGGCTGCCGGTGAAGGTCTCGGCGAGGTCGGCGTCGCGGTCCAGGCCGAGGCCGTCGATCAGGCTCTGGGCGGCGCCCGCGTAGGCCGGGTCGATGTTGTCGGCGGGCAGGTACGACTGCTCCACCGAGGTGCGCAGGCTGGTGAGGCCCTCGACCCCGCGCAGCGCCTGCGCCTCGCCCTCCGGCAGCCGGTCCCCGAACGCCTCGCGCACCTTCGCCACCTGGGAGTCGACCGCGTGCTGCGCCGCACGGTAGGCGGACGTCGACGGCTTCGCGTCCCCGGACTCGTAGCGCGTGGAGAGCAGGATGGCCTGCTGGTGCTCGGCCTCGACCCGGTCCACCAGCCGCGCCACCTGGGCGCTGTCGCGCACCAGCCGGGCCGCCGAGGCGGCGCTCGACGACTGCCGCACCAGGTCGGTGAAGAGGTACGCCAGCAGGACCGCGATGACCGCGAGGGGGATGCCGACGAGCAGATTGAGCTTGCGCCGGAAGGGCCAGCGGTCGGCGAATCCCCGTGCTCCGCCCCGGGTGGGGGCGTGCCGGGCGGGCGCGTCCACCTGGTTCGTGGACACCGGGCCTCCTTCATGGGTGTCTCGTCCGGGGGAGCCGTCACTCCCGGACCTGAGGGCTGTCGCCCCCGGAACGCCTGCGTCACGACACCGAAGCGGGCCCCGCGCACCGCTGTGGTCGATACCAACTCGGGTGAGACTACAGGCCTCTTGAGGTGTCGATCAGCTCACCTTTCATCAAGAATCCGTTACAAAGAGAATGCTCTGTGTGCACGGGTGACCGCAGATCGAGGCCAATCGGTGATCTGATGCCCTTGACTGACCGAGAACTGGCTGGATTGGATCAGTGGGTGACTTCCACGACCCACATCAGCAGGTCCATCCGGAGGAACCGAGGCGCGGCGGCGGTCGCTCTCGCGGCGGCTACGGCTCTGCTGGCGGGCTGTTCCTCCAACGACGGCAAGTCCGACAACCCCCTGTCGGACAACAGCAAGGCCAGCGGCGACACCGTTGTCGTCGGATCCAACAACTTCCCCGAGAGCACCCTGCTCGCCGACATCTACGGCGAAGCACTCAAGGCCAAGGGGATCAAGGTCACGTACAAGCCGAACATCGGCAGCCGCGAGACGACCTACGGGCTGATCAAGAACGGCTCCATCTCGGTCCTGCCCGAGTACAACGGGGCGCTGCTGGCCTACCTCGACCCGAAGGCCGCCCCGAAGACCCTCGCCGAGACCACGGACGCCATCAGCGCCAAGCTGGACTCCAAGCTCACGCTGCTCGACCCGGCGCCGGCGCAGGACAAGGACTCGATCACGGTCAACGCGGCCACCGCGAAGAAGTACCAGCTCACCGAGAAGTCCTCCATCGCCGACCTGAAGGACGTCGCCAAGGACCTGGTCATCGGCGCCTCGCCGGAGTTCCAGACCCGGCAGCAGGGCCTGGTGGGCCTGAAGTCCGTCTACGGCCTGGAGTTCAAGTCCTTCAAGGCGCTGGACGCGGGCGGCCCGCTCACGCTGGCGGCGCTGAAGAAGGACGCCGTGCAGGCGGCGGACATCTTCACCACGGACCCGAACATCTCCAAGGAGAAGTTCGTCGTCCTCCAGGACCCGAAGAACCTGTTCGGCTTCGAGAACGTCCAGCCGCTCGCCTACAAGGGCGCGCTGTCCAAGGAGGGCGTCGCCGCGCTCAACGCCGTCTCCGCCAAGCTCGACACCGCGACCCTGCTGGACCTGGACACCCAGGTGCAGGCCCAGAACAAGGACCCGCTGGACGTCGCCAAGGCGTGGCTGAAGTCGGCGGGCCTCGGCTGAGTCCGGCGGGGCTCGGCTGACCGGACCACAACCACCGGAACGACCAGAACGACCAGGAATCGTCAGGAACCACCGTGGACGTGCCCACGCGGGTGCCCCCGCAGCCAGGGGACACCCGCGTCCCGCTCGACGGCGGCGGCCTAGCCCTCCCCGCCCTGATCCGGCTGGCGGACGGTGCGGCCGTACCCGCCGTCGACCCCGGCGCCCTGGAGCGGCTCCGCCGCGCCCGCGAGACGGCCGACCGGCTCGCCGCCACGGGCCGCTGGTACGGCCGTGGCACCGGCGTCGGCGCGCACCGCTCGGTCGCCGTCGACCCGGCCGAGGAGACCGCTCACGGCCTGCGTCTGCTGCGCAGTCACGCGGGCGGGGCCGGTCCGCTGCTGCCGGCCCGCACGGTTCGCGCGATGCTCGCGATCCGCGCCAACCAGCTCCTGGCCGGCGGCTCCGGCATCCACCCGTCCTTCGTCACCGCCCTCACCGACGCCCTGCGCCTCGGCGTGCACCCGGCGGTCAACGAGTACGGCGGCGTGGGCACCGGCGACCTGACGGCCCTGGCCCAGACGGGCCTGACCCTCCTCGGCGAACGCCCGTGGCTGACACCCGAGGACGCGCCGGGCGCACCGGCGGCGATGCCGGCCGGGGGTCCGCTCGGTGAGGAACGGCCACCCGCCGGCGCCGGGGTCCTCGGGGCCGTCGGCGTGGGTGCCGTGGATGCCGGTGCGGAGCGAGCGGCCCTGGCAACGGCGGACCTGACCGGGACGGCCGACGGTGCGCACGTCGGCGAGGCCCGCCCCGGGGGCGTCGGTGCGGGCGCCGGCGACGGGGACCGGGCCGCCGGCGGGCTGCCCGCTCCGGTCACGCTGCGGGCCGGGGACGCCCTGGCGCTGCTCAGCAGCAACGCGCTCGCCCTCGCCCAGGCCGCCCTCGCCGGGCACGGCACCGAACTGCTGCTGCGGGCCACGCACGTGGTCGCGGCGCTGTCCCTCGCCGCCGTGTCGGGCTCGCCGGAGGCGTACGCGGCGCCGGTGCACGCCCTGCGGCCCTACCCCGGCCCGGCCCGTGCCGCCGCCGAGGTACGGCGTCTGCTCGGCCTGCCCGACGACCCGGCGACGGGGGGCGTGGGGAACGGGCCCCCGGCAGCGGACCGGCGGATCCAGGACCCGTACGGATTCCGCGCGTTCCCGCAGGTGCACGGCGCCGCCCTCGACGCCTCGGCCGCGCTGCGCCGGATCGTCGAGACCGAGATCAACTGTCCCTCGGAGAACCCCGTCCTCACCCCCGAGGGCCACCTCTACCACCACGGCGGCTTCTTCGCCGCTCCCCTCGCGCTGGCGCTGGACGGCCTGAACCTCGCCCTGCTGAAGACCGCGCAGCTCTCCGCCGCCCGGCTCTCCGCGCTGAGCCGCCCCGACCTCACCGGCCTGCCCGCCTTCCTCGCCACCGGCCCGGCCGGCAGCTCCGGCACGATGATCCTGGAGTACACCGCCAACTCGGCGCTCGCCGAGCTGCGTGCCGCCGCCGCCGCGCCGGCCTCGGCCGGGCACGCCGTCCTCTCCCACGGTCTGGAGGAGGCCGCCGGCTTCGCCGGGCAGGCGGCCCGCCAGACGGAACGGGCCCGCGCCGCCTACGCCACCGTCCTCGCCTGCGAACTGGTGTCCGCCGTCAGGGCCCTGCGTCTCCATCCGGAACCGCCGGCTCTCCCCGCCCTCACGCTCGCCGCCGCCGTGCTCCCCACGGGTCTGGAGGACCGCCCACTGACCGGGGACGTCGAGACGGCGACCGAACTGCTGCCCCGCCTCGCGCAGCTGTGAGCGCGGGACCGGAACGTCAGCGGCAGGCACCGGAGGGGCCGGCTACCGGAGGGGTGGGCTCCGTTCGGCATGGGCGTGGACGGGGGCACGTCCGAGCTCGTCGCACGTGCCCCCGTCCACGCGCCATACCCAGGGCTCAGAGGTCGAACTCGTGCGGCGGCAGGTCCAGCGCGTAGCACGCCTCGCGCACCACGGCCTGCTCGTCCTTGTCGAAGTCGCCGTCCGCGCCACCGATGACGATGCCGATCTGGATGACGGCCCGCGCCTCGGCGGGCTTCTTCTTCGCCTTGGCGATCTCCTGCAGCACGCTCACCTTGCCGAAGGCGAAGTCCGCCGTCAGCTTGTTCAGGTTCTCCTCGAAGCGCCGGCGGAGGTCGTCCGCCGGGAAGTTCTGCAACACCTCGTTGCCGGCGATGAGCTGAGCGACCCGCTGCCGCTCCGACGGATCCACCGTGCCGTCGGCGGCGGCCACCAGCGCGCACATCGCCATGCTCGCATCGCGGAACGCGCCGCTCTTCAGGTCGTTCTTCTTCGCCACCAACTGCGTCTGCATCTGCGACGCCGAGTCCTTGATGCGGTCCCACAGGGCCATGCGTACTCCTCGATATCGTCCGCCGGCTGCTTCCGGCAGCCCGACGGTAACTTCTACAGCAACGTAGAAACTAATGGGGCGGCCGGGAAGTTCCACGGATCTACACTGTGTGCGCGAACCCGGCGGACACAGCCGGAACACGGCAACGCACTCACGACGAACCCACGGCGAAGCCATGACGATCCCGCGGAGGAAGGCGACAGCGGTGACAGTGCCCGGCACCGGCCACCAGGACCCCTCCGCCGAGGTGCTCGCCGAGGCGGCCGCCGCCTTCGGACTGCTCGCCTCGCCCGCCCGGCTGCACATCGTGTGGGCGCTGACCCAGGGCGAGAGCGACGTGACCGGCCTCGCCGAGCGGGTCGGCGGTGCCCTGCCCGCCGTGAGCCAGCACCTGACCAAGCTCAGGCTCGCCGGCCTCGTCCGCTCCCGCCGCGAGGGCCGCCGCCAGGTGTACTTCGTCGACACCGCCGAACAGGCCGCCCTCGTCGACGTCGTCCACCGTGTCGTAGGCCGGCTCGCCGAGCGGGAGGCGCCCGCCGCCGCCCCGGCCCGCCGGCTCCACGGGCTCTGACCCCGGAACGGCGCCGTCCTCCAGCCGTCGTCCATCCGTCCTTCAGCCGTCTTCCAAGAGTCGCGACGCCTCGCCGCAGGGTGAGACAAGCGAGACAAAGAAGGGGGCCGTCATGCTCCGCAACGGACTTGAGCCCTGGCATCTGCTGATCGTCGCGGTCGTGTTCCCCCTGCTGTTCGGGTCCCGAAAGCTCCCCGACACCGCCCGTGCGCCGGGCAAGTCCGTGCGCATCCTCAAGAGCGAGGCCAAGGCGATGAAGCAGAAGGACGGCACGCGGGGCTCCGCCGGCTGAACACCCCCTCCGGCTGCTCCTCGCCCCTGCTCCTGTCCCTAGCCTTCGTCACCTTCGTCGCCTTCCTCCTCCTCTCCCTCGAAGAAGTCCCCGATCTCGTCGACGGCCTCCGCGGCCACCATGCCGCCCACGACACCCACGGCGAGGCCCGCGGCGCCCGCGGCCACGGCCGTGCCCCATCCCGGGCCGGAGTGGTGGGCGTCGGGGGAGTGGTGACCGGGCAGGTGCGCGCCGTCGTGACCGTACGTCGCGTGACTGTCGTAGGCGTCACGGTGCTCGGTCACCTGGCGGATCCACCCGTCCACCTCTCTGTGCCAGTCGAGGGTCGGCGCGTCCTCGTGGCGCACGGTGAAACGGGTCAGGGCGTCGTGCCCCGACGACCACAGTCCGCCGCGCTTGTCCGCCTCCAGGACCACCTCCACGCCCAGGGGGGAGGCGAGGAAGGTCAGCTCGATCTCGTTCACCGCGTGCGCGTACTGCGGGGCGGGCGTCAGCTCGATCTCCTGGTAGAACGGCAACTGCTGGCCCGTACCACCGATGCGGCCGTACTCCAGGTCCGCCGCGCGGAAGCCGAAGCCCAGTGCGCCGAGTGCCTCCAGGACGGCTTCCTGCACGGGCAGGGGGCGGACGGCGAGCGGGTCCAGGTCGCCCTTGTCCCGGGCGCCGGCCACCGCGACCTCGGTGCGCACGCCCAGCACGATGCCGAGCGGCTGCCCGCGCAGTTCGGTCACCGGGGTCTCCCAGGGGAGCGGGACGCTGAACGGCAGTTCACGTTCCTCCTGCTCACCGAGTCGGAAACCGCCGCCGACGGTGAACCGCTCGAAGGCGACCGTGCCCTCGCTCTCGCCTTCCGCGTGCTCCGCCTCCACACGGGCGATCAGCTCCAGGCCGATGTGTTCGACCTCCACGGCCGCCGCGCCGCCCCGCAGCAGCACCCGGCCCGTCAGGGTGCCGCCGGGCAGCGCCGCGCCGCCGTCCAGCACCGTGTCCACGGAGGGGCCGCCGACCCCGATCGCGCCCAGCAGCCTCTTGAACACCATGCCGTAGCTCCTTCGTTCATCGCGTCACGGACGGCACTCCACCACCGTCCGACTGCCCGATGAACTCCGGGCATGGGCAAAGAAGTTCCCAAGTCACCTGTTCGGGTGACCCCGGGCGGGTGATCCGGCCCGGGTCCGGCCGCCTCCGCTCCGAGAACCCGGGCAGGGGGACCGGCCGCGTCGACGGCCGGGCCGCGTCCGCCTCCGCCCTCTGCCACCGGCTCCCGGCGTGCCAAGGCCCCTGCGGCACCGAGGGGCGTGCGCGCCAAGGCCCCTGCGGCACGGAGGCGTCGGCGACGACAGGACGTGGGCACGCCCAGGCCCCCGCTCAGGCCGTGCCCGCCCCCTCCGACGTCAGGGCGTGGGCCTCGGCCCGTTCCCGCCTGCGCCGTTCGCGGCGGCTGACGCGTGGCTCCTGGTCCGGGAGCCAGCCGAAGGCGAGGCAGCTGCCGACGGCGCCGAGGAGCAGGCCGATGAAGAAACCGCCCAGGTTGGAGGTGAGCCAGCTGCCCAGGGAGAGCAGCATGCCGGTGATGGAGTAGAAGAGCCGCTGGGAGGGGTTGAAGAGGATCAGCAGGCCCAGCAGCACCATGAGGGTCGGCAGCAGATAGCCCGCCAGGCCCTGCATGCCGATGTGCAGGACGACCTTCAGCGAGGCCTTCTCGGTGAGCAGGATCTCGCCGCCGCCGAGGGCGAGCAGCAGCCCGCCCCAGAACGGCCGGCGGGCACGCCAGCCGCGGAAGGCGAGCCTCGGTCCCTGACGTGGACGGTCCGGCACGGCGATCAGCAACCCGAGTCGCTGAAGCGCAGCTTGAGACCCGGCAGCTTGAACACGCCAGCGGTCGTCGCGTAGTTGGTCTGCCGCAGATGGGCGATCCGCACGGTGTCGGCCTGCTGGCTGAAGACGCCGATCGGGCCCTTCACGCCCGCCTTGGTCAGCGTGCTGGCGTCGTTGCCGATCTCGATGTTGCCGAACGCCGCGTCACCCGACAGCTCGGTGGAGTCGGTGGTCAGGTCGGTGGCGCTGACCTTCTCGGCTCCGCCGCCCGCGGTGATCAGCAGGTTGGTGCCGCCCAGGTCGACGCTCTGGCACAGCTTGGTGAGGGTGGCGTGCTTGATCGCGGAGGTGACGACGAGCACCTGGCCGCCGGTGTCCCCGGCGTTGGGGCTGCCGTCCGCCATGTTGTCGAGCGCGCCGAACTGCTCGAATCCGGTGCCGTTGAGTTCCGTGGCGGTGACGGTGAACGGCATGCCGGAGATGGCGAACTGCACACCCAGCGCTCCCTGCGCGGTGAGGACCGCGAGGCCGGCGGCGACCAGGGTGGCGGGCACCGCCATAACGGCGGCCCGGCGGGCGCGGACCCGGCCGCGTCTGTCGCCGGCGGTGGTCCCGGCGGCGTTTTGGGCTTCGGGCGGTGTGTCGCTTCCCGGGATGTCGGGGGTGTTGCCGGCGGACGGGACGTCCGGGGACGAGGCCATGTCTGCTCCCATGGGCGCGGATCAGTGCGGGTTGGGCTTCAGTGGCGCGGTGTCCTGGCGCGGACAGCGGGTGCCGCGTACGCCTCCTCGCAACTCCCGGCGGGCGCAAGGGCTTTCTCATTACGCGGCAGTAGCCTCCGAGGAAGTTACCGCCGGTTACATCAAGGGTCAAGGGAGATGTGAAAATAGGGTGTCGGATGTGCGTGGACCGCAACCTGCCTGGGTCAACTGCCCGTCAACCACTTGACCCTGACGGTTGATCAGGTCTACAACTTCCCCTGTTTCCTCGGATTCGTGGCGCCGGATCCAGCAAGCGGCACCCGTCGCGTCAGGCGTGGCACCCACCGCGTCCCTCATGCGGCACCGGCCGCGTTCCCGGCCCTGTCACGGCAACCGCTCCACCTCGCAGCGCGGCTCCGGCACGGTCTCTCTCTCCTCCTTCTCTCCGTGCCGTGCCGCCCCTGTGCCCGGCCCGGCACGGAGGTCCTCCCCCGAGGCCTTCGGCCGGTGCCCGGTGTGCCGCCGTCGCGGGTCCGCCGCGTACGGAGAAGGCGTGACGGCCCCGCGCCGGCGGCATCCGCACCGATCTCCACCCCCCACCTCACCTCATCTGTCCCCCCACCTCAGGAAGAGAGGCACCCGCATGCGTACGCGCTCCCTCCTCGCCCTTGCCGGCACCGCCACGGCGCTCGCCCTCACGTGGGCCACCCCGGCCTCCGCGGCCGGCACGGTCCTCACCACCGGCAGCACCGGCGGCACCGCGGTCGCCGTCGGGGACACCCTCACCGCGCCGCTGGCCTCCGGCACCTCCGCCACCTTCTACTCCAGCGCGACCGGGACCAGCGGGATCAAGTGCACCGGCTCGCAGTTCACGGCCAAGGTCACCGGCAACCCGACCGCACCCGGCACGGCCACCGAGTCCGTCACCGGGCACACCTTCGACGGCAGCACCTGCACCAGCAACGTCACCGGTGTCCTCGGCGTCAACGGCATCACCATCAACAACCTGCCCTACTCGGCGACGGTCACCTCGAGCGGCACCCTCACCGTCTCGCCCGCCAGCGGCTCCGTCATCCAGGCCACCGTCCAGCTGCGCACCCTGCTGGGCAGCGTGACCTGCGTGTACCAGGCGCCCAGCCTGACCGGCAAGGCCGACAACGCCGACAGCAGCATCACCTTCACCAACCAGCAGTTCACCAAGACGTCCGGCTCGTCGCTCTGCTTCGCCAACGGCTACTTCACGGCGAAGTACGCACCCGTCACCGACGCGGGAGCCCGGGTCTACGTCAACTGACCGACCGGATCGTCCGCTTCAGCGCCGTCGTGGACGGCGCAGCCGCAGAGTGAGGGCGGCGCCCCCGGTGAGCACCAGCACCGCGGCGGCGCCGCCCGCCAGCAGTGGCGCCGAGGGGCCCGGTCCGCCGCTCGTGGTCTGCGCGACCGGGGCCCCGTCGCCGACGGCGGTCTCGGCCCCCTCCTCACCGTGGCCGGATCCCGCGGTCGAACCGGCCGCCGGTGACTTCGGCTCCGAGGAAGCAGGTGCGGCGGAAGGAGCCGCCGCGGCCGATGACGCCGGCGCGGCCGGTGAGTGCGCCGTCGGTGCGGGCCGGGTCGGCCCCGCCGTCCCGGCGGCTTTCCCGTGCTGCGGGAAGACCACGTCGGAGCACGCGTAGTACGTGTCCGGCGTGCTGCTGTTCTGCCAGATCGTGTACAGCACCTGGCGCCCCGTCCGGTCCGCCGGGAGCGTCGCGTTCACGCGGTACGCCCCGTCCCGCAGCGGCGGGTCCGTGACCTCGGCGAAGGGGCGCGCGGGCAGGTCGGACCAGGTCAGCGGCCGCGAGGGGTCGTACCCCTGTTTGGTCAGGTACAGCCTGAACGTGCCCGTGTGCGCGATGGTCGACGCGTAGGTCAGCGTCAGGCGGCCGCCGGGCGTCAGCCGCGTCGCCGGCCAGTCCCGCCGGGCCAGGTCCAGCCCCCGGTACGCCGGCAGGTTCCCGCTGCACAGTCGGCCGTCCGGGATCACCTGCCGGTCACGGCCCGCCACCCCCGCCACCCGCAGGTTGTCCCAGGCGGTGAAGGGGCCGCCGTTCGCCGCGATCGCCGCCCGGCAGGCCGGCGTCCGGGCGGCGTCCCCCTCGGGGGAGCAGGCGTAGACCCGGCTGACGGGGTCGGTGGGGGCTCCGTGCGCCTGGGCGGGCCCCGCCACCCACGGCAGGAGCAGGAGCGGTGCCGTCGCGGCGGCCGCCCTGACGCTCAGGCGGGCGGTCGTCCGGGTCGTCCGAGTCATCCGGGTGTCTCCTCGGCGGGCGCGGGAACGGGTCTGCGCGGTCCAGTACGGCCCCGCCGGCGACCGCGTTCAGCCGGTTCGGCGCACCGCGCGCGGGGGGCGCGAAGGCACCGACCGGTTCGGCTGTTTTGCGCCTGCTTCCACACCCCATTGAGGAGTCGGCCGTCCGCCTCGTATCGTGGCGATCATGGGACGGCACCCGTCGCCCTGCGGCTGCCGGACACCGGCCGGCGACGAAGGGGGAACCATGAGGTCTCGCCGGTCGAAGAGGTGCGGGGCGGCCGGCCGGCGTCGAGCGGGGCGATGACGCGTGGCGTACCGCGCGCGTGGTCCGCCGGACTGCCGCTGCCGCTAGGTGAGTTATCGTATGCAACGAGTCATAAACAAACCGCATGTCCTGTTCTTTTATGCGCGAGGAGGGGGTCCAGGATGCCAAGGCAGTTACGTGCCGAACAGACCCGGGCGACGATCATCACGGCCGCCGCCGATCTGATCGACCGGCACGGGTACGAGTCCACCAGCCTGAGCGACATCGTCGCACACGCGAAGGTCACCAAGGGCGCCCTGTACTTCCACTTCGCCGCCAAGGAGGACCTCGCCCACGCCATCCTGGAACTCCAGGCCAAGGCGGCGCGGCAGCTCGTGGCCGATGTCGAGAACCGCGGCTGCTCCTCGCTGGAGGGCCTGATGCGCACCACGTTCGGGATCGCCCGGCTCGCCGTGGAGGACCCCGTGCCGCGCGCCGGACTCCGCCTGGCCACCGCGGACATCGCCGTACGGCCGCCGCTGCGGCACCCGTTCACCGAGTGGCTCGACTTCGCCACCCGCAAGGTCACCGGAGCCGTCCGGGAAGCCGACGTGCACGGCGATCTCGACGTCGGCGTCGTCGCCCACTCCCTCGTCTGCTTCTTCATCGGCACCCGGGTCGCGGGCCGCTCGCTGGAACCGGTCGGACGGCTGCCGCGCAGGGTCGCCGAGATGTGGCACCTCATGATCCGCGGACTGGTCCCGGTGCACCGCCGCCCCCGCTACGTCAAGCTCGCCACGCAGCTGGAGCGGGAGATCCGCGCCGTCTGACACCCGCGATACGGTGACGGACATGCCCGACATCCCCTTCGCACCCGTGATCCTCGGCGACGAACCCGGTTCGTTCCCGCACAGCGTGCTGGCCGAACGGCACCCCGCGATCATCCGGCAGGTACGGGACGCCTTCCCGTACGGCCCCGCGCAGCACACAGCCCTGGACGAGCTGCTGAAGAGCTGCACCGAGGGGACCGTCGAACCGCTTCCCGCCGATGCCCCGGACCGGGACCGGTGGGACGACTGGGGCCTCGCCCAGTACGCCGGGCGGTCCTGGTACGACGTGCCCTGGCTGTGGGCCGAGAGCTACTTCTACCGCCGGCTGCTGGACGCCGTCGGCTGGTTCGGGCCGGGCCCCTGGCAGGGCATCGACCCCTTCCGCCCCTTCAAACGCGCCGAGCTCGACGCCCCGCAGACCGACGAGGAACTGGCCGCCCTGGACGGCCTGCGGGACCAGCCGCAGGACGAGCGGGCCCGCGCCCTGCTGCACGGCTCGCTGTGGGGCAACCGCGCCGACCTCGGCTTCCGGCTCTCCGCCGCGGCCGCACAGGCCGGGGAACCCGCCCCCGCGCTGGTCGCCGACGACAGCGAGACCCTGTGGTCGCTGCTGCCGCCCGCCGGAACCGGCACGCTCGTGCTCGTCGCGGACAACGCGGGCCGCGAACTGGTCCCCGATCTCCTGCTGATCGCGCATCTCCTCGCCGAGGGCCAAACCGCGCGGGCGGTGCTGCACGTCAAGCCGTACCCGTACTACGTCTCCGACGCCACCACCGCCGACGTCGTCGACGCGCTGCACCGGCTGCGCGCGGCCCACGGGACGGCCGCCGAGTACGGGCGCCTGCTCTGGTCGGCCATGGCCGACGGGCGGCTCACCGTGCGCGCCCACCCCTTCTCCTGCGCCCCGCTGCCGTACGCGGCGATGCCGGACGACCTGCGCGCCGAGTTCGCCGCGGCCACGCTGACCGTCGTCAAGGGCGACCTCAACTACCGCCGTCTGGTGGGCGACCGGCTCTGGCCGCCCACCACGCCCTTCCGGGAGGCGACCGCGTACTTCCCCGGCCCGGTCGCCGCCCTGCGCACCCTCAAGTCCGACGTGATCACCGGCCTGTCCGCGACGACCGAGGCCCGGCTGGTGGCGGCCGAGGGGCAGAGCTGGCGGACCAGTGGCACGCACGCGCTGATCCAGACCGACCCGAAGGGCGGCGGGAGGAACACGTCAGGTGAGGCGCAGCGGCAGTGACTTGAGGCCGTTGACGAAGTTCGACACCAGCCGTCCGGGCGGCCCGGCCAGGCGCGGCGGCCCGGGCAGGACGCGCAGCGCCTCCTCGTGCAGCAGCCGCAGTTGCAGCCGGGCGAAGTGAGCGCCCAGGCACACGTGCGGACCGTCCCCGAAGGAGACGTGCGGATTGGGGGAGCGGGTGAGATCGAGCCGGTCGGGGGCGTGGAACACGCGCTCGTCGCGGTTGGCCGAGGCGTGGAACACCACGACCTTGTCACCCGCCCGGATGACGCGCCCCGCCAGCTCGGTGTCCCGCACGGCCGTCCGGCGGAAGGTCAGCACGGGCGGATGCCAGCGCAGCAGCTCGTCGACGGCGGACGCCACGGCCACCTTCCCGGCGCGCAGCGGCTCGCAGGCCTCCGGGTGCTCCGCCAGCGCCAGCAGCCCGCCCGGGGCCGCAGCGCGCACGGTGTCGTTGCCCGCCACGGTGAGCAGGAAGAAGAACATCTCCAGCTCGGCTGCGGCGAGTTCGGCGTCATGGGCGAGCGTCGTCATGATGTCGTCCGCGGGATACCGCCTCTTGTACGCGGCCAGCTGTCCGGCGTAGGCGAACATGTCCGCCAGCATCGCCGGTGACCGCGGGTTCACCGGTCTGCCGTCCCCGTCCAGCACCGGCGGACCGGCCTCGTCCGGGTCCTGGTAGCCGATGACCCGCCGCGTCCAGCGCAGCAGCAGCCGCCGGTCGCCCTCCGGGACGCCCAGCAGGTCCGCCAGGTTCAGCAGGGCGTACTCGTCGGTGACGGCGGACACCAGGTCCACCGTGCCGTCCCCCGCCCGCGCCGCCTCCACGGCGCCCCCGAGGAGCGTGCGCGCCCGCTCCCGGGCGACCGCCGCGAACCGGTCCACGCGCCCCGGCGTGAAGGCGCGGCTCACCAGCCGCCGAAGCCGCCCGTGCCCCGGCGGGTCCTGGTTGAGCATCATCCGCCGGATGAACGGCAGGTCCTCCGGGTCCGGGTCACGGATCTGGGTCGCGCCGACGTACGACGAGTACGTCCCCGCGTCCTTCAGCACGCGCACGACGTCCGCGTGCCGGGTCACCGCCCAGAACCCGGGCCCGGCCGGCCAGCCCAGCACCTCCGTCTCCTCCTGCCAGGCCACCGGGTGGTGGTCGCGCAGCACGCGGTAGTCGTCGTGGGGCACCCCGGCGGCGTACCGGCGCGGATCGAAGACGTCCGGGACCGGCGGCGCGTCCCGCACGCTCACGCCCCCTCGCCCGCCCCGGTGCCGCCCGGGCCGTCGGCCCGCAGGAAGTCCTCGACGGCACGGACCAGGTCCAGCGGGGTCTCGTCCATCGCGTAGTGACCGGCGCCCGGCAGCAGGGTCAGCTCCGCGCGCGGGTACCAGGCCAGCCAGGTCTGCCGCATGACCTCCGGAGACAGCGCGGGGTCCAGTGCGCCGGCCACGGCCAGCGCCGGTACCTCGCTGCCCACGACGTCGGCGGTGAAGTCCTCGCCCGCCCACGAGTCCAGCCAGGCGCGGAACGCCTTCGGGTCGCTGCGCTCCAGCGAGCGGGCGACCATCCGGTCCAGCCAGGCGGCGGGCCGCCGGCCCCCGGTGGTGAGGTCGATGATCGCGCGCCGGTTCTCCGCCCGGTGCGCCGCGTCCCTGAACAGCGCCGCCTGCTCCCCGGCCAGCGGCATTCCGGACGCGGGCACGGGGGAGACCCCGGCGATCCGGCGCAGCCGGTGCGGGGCGACGGCGAGCAGCCGCTGCGCCACCGCCCCGCCCATCGAGTGGCCGACCACCGAGAACCGCTCCCAGCCGAGCCGGTCCGCCAGCTCCACCAGGTCCACGGCCGCCTCGGCCGTCGTGTACGAGCCCGTCGCGTCCCGGGCCTCGCCGTAACCCCGCAGGTCCACCAGCGCGTAGCTGAAGGACCTGCGGTCCAGGTCCGGCAGGACGGCCGCGTAGGCGGCCCGGTCGGCGAACCAGCCGTGCACGGCGAACACCTTGTGGGCGCCGTCGCCGTGCACCTCATGGGGCAGCACGAAGGAGGTCATGCGCCTACCGTGGCCCGCGCGCGCGGACACGGCAAGGGACCCAACGCCACAACCGCTCACCGGAGTTCCAGGTATCCCGAGTGGTTCACGCGATGGTGTGATCATGTGCCGCCGGGTGGATGGGCGTCCGGGGCCACGGGTAGGGCCCGGCCATGACGCAGCCGTTCGAACTCCCGCACTTCTACATGCCGTATCCCGCGCGGCTCAATCCGCACCTGGACGAGGCCCGGGCCCACTCCACCCGCTGGGCACGCGACATGGGCATGCTGGAAGGCTCCGGGATCTGGGAACAGGCCGACCTGGAGGCGCACGACTACGGCCTCCTGTGCGCCTACACCCATCCCGACTGCGACGGACCCGCTCTCTCACTGATCACCGACTGGTACGTGTGGGTGTTCTTCTTCGACGACCACTTCCTGGACATGTACAAGCGCACCCAGGACCGCGCCGCCGGAAAGGCCCACCTGGACCGCCTGCCGCTGTTCATGCCGCTCGACCCCGCCACCCCCGTGCCGGAGCCGGAGAACCCGGTGGAGGCCGGGCTGAAGGACCTGTGGGCGCGGACGGTGCCGTCGATGTCCGTGGACTGGCGCCGCCGCTTCTCCGTCGCCACCGAGCACCTGCTCAACGAGTCGATGTGGGAACTGTCCAACATCAACGAGGGGCGCGTCGCCAACCCCGTCGAGTACATCGAGATGCGCCGCAAGGTCGGCGGCGCCCCCTGGTCGGCGGGGCTCGTGGAGTACGCGACCGCGGAGGTGCCCGCCGCCGTCGCCGGCACCCGGCCGCTGCGGGTCCTCATGGAGACCTTCTCCGACGCCGTCCACCTGCGCAACGACCTGTTCTCCTACCAGCGCGAGGTCGAGGACGAGGGCGAGAACAGCAACGGCGTGCTGGTCCTGGAGAGGTTCTTCGGCTGCACCACCCAGGAGGCCGCGGACACCGTCAACGACGTCCTCACCTCCCGGCTGCACCAGTTCGAGCACACCGCGTTCACCGAGGTCCCCGCCGTCGCCCTGGAGAAGGGCCTCACGCCCGCCGAGGCCGCCGCGGTCGCCGCCTACACCAAGGGCCTGCAGGACTGGCAGTCCGGTGGCCACGAGTGGCACATGCGCTCCAGCCGCTACATGAACAAGGGCGCGCGCCCCAGCTCGCCCTGGCAGGCGCCGAACGGCCCCGGCACCTCCGCCGCCGACGTCGGCGCACTGCTGGCCTCGGCCGCGCAGGACCGGCTGCGCGCCTACTCCCACGTGCCCTACCAGAAGGTCGGCCCGTCCCGCATCCCCGACCTCTACATGCCCTTCGAGCTCCAGCTCAGCCCCCACCTGGACCGGGCCCGCGGCAACCTCGTCGACTGGTGTCACGAGATGGGCATCCTCCAGGAGGGCGTCTGGGACGAGGACAAGCTCGCCGCCTACGACCTCGCCCTGTGCTCCGCCGGCCTGGACCCGGACGCCACCCCGGAGGCCCTCGACCTCAGCGCGCGGTGGCTCGCCTGGGGCACCTACGGCGACGACTACTACCCCCTGGTGTACGGCCACCGCCGGGATCTCGCCGCCGCCCGGCTGACCACGGCCCGTCTCTCGCAGTGCATGCCGGTGGAGGGCACGCCGACGGTCGTTCCCGCCGACGCCATGGAACGCGGGCTGAGCGACCTGTGGACGCGCACCACGGCCGACATGACCGCCGACCAGCGGCGCACCCTCAAGACGGCCGTGGACAAGATGACCGAGAGCTGGGTCTGGGAACTCTCCAACCAGTTGCAGAACCGCATCCCCGACCCGGTCGACTATCTGGAGATGCGGCGCTCCACCTTCGGCTCGGACCTCACCCTGAGCCTGTGCCGGATGGGCAACGGCCCGGCGATCCCCGCCGAGGTCTACGCCAGCGGTCCGGTGCGCTCCCTGGAGAACGCCGCCATCGACTACGCCTGTCTCCTCAACGACGTCTTCTCGTACCAGAAGGAGATCGAGTACGAGGGCGAGATCCACAACTCGGTCCTGGTCGTGCAGAACTTCTTCGGCGTGGACTATCCGGCCGCGCTCGGCGTCGTCCACGACCTGATGACCCAGCGCATGCAGCAGTTCGAGCATGTGATCGCCCACGAACTCCCGGTGCTCTACGACGACTTCGAGCTGTCGGCCGAGGCCCGGACGCTCATGGACGCCTATGTGCAGGACCTGCGGAACTGGCTGGCCGGCATCCTCAACTGGCACCGGGAGGTCGACCGGTACAAGGCCGCCTGGCTCGGCCGCCGTGCCCACGGCTTCCTGCCCGGCCGCACGCCCGCCCTGTCGCTCGGCTGACGGTCGCCGAATCTCCGCGTACGGAACCGGGCATTCAGGGAACTTCGGTGGGTCCTCGGGAGTCTTGGGGAGTAAGGGGAACAACAGAGCCAGAACACACGGGGGTGTTCTACCTTGACCGAGACCATCGAGAGGCCCACCGTAGGGACCGCGGGCGAGCAGGCCCGGACCGGCCGCGAACTGACGCCGTACATGGCGCCGCTGACCGTGCCGCCGGTCCTGCGGCCCGCCGCGGACGACGTCCTGCGCGAGACCGAGATCGCCCTGCGCCCGACCTGGGTGCGCCTGCACCCGCAACTGCCGCCGACCCTGATGTGGGGCTACGACGGGCACGTGCCGGGCCCGACCATCGAGGTGCGCCGGGGACAGCGCGTCCGCATCGCCTGGACCAACCGCATCCCCAAGGACAGCGAGTACCCGGTCACCTCGGTGGAGGTGCCGCTGCGCACGGACGGCCGCCCGCAGGCCACCACCGAGCCCGGCCGCGAGGGCGCCGAGCCGAACAAGGACGTCGCCGCCCTGCCCGCCTGGTCGGTGACCCATCTGCACGGCGCGCAGACCGGCGGCGGCAACGACGGCTGGGCGGACAACGCCGTCGGCCACGGCGACGCCCAGCTGTCGGAGTACCCGAACGACCACCAGGCGGTGCAGTGGTGGTACCACGACCACGCCATGAACATCACCCGGTGGAACGTGATGGCGGGCTTGTACGGCACCTACCTCGTCCGGGACGACGAGGAGGACGCCCTCCGCCTGCCGTCCGGCGAACGGGAGATCCCGCTCGTCGTCGCCGACCGCAACCTCGACACCGACGAGGACGGCCGCCTCAACGGCCGGCTCCTGCACAAGACGGTGATCGTCCAGCAGCGCAACCCGGAGACGGGCAAGCCGGTCCCCCTCCCCTTCACCGGCCCGTACACCACGGTCAACGGCCGCATCTGGCCGTACGCCGACGTGGACCCGGCGTGGCACCGGTTCCGGCTGGTCAACGCCTCCAACGCGCGCATCTTCGAACTGGTCCTCATCGACGAGGACGACCGGCCGGTGCCGGGGATCGTCCACCAGATCGGCAGCGACGGCGGACTGCTGCCACGCCCGGTGCCGGTCGACTTCGACGCGGAGCTGCCGACCCTGACCGCCGCGCCGGCCGAGCGGTTCGACCTGCTGGTGGACTTCCGTGGACTGCAGGGCCGCACCCTGCGCCTGGTGAACAAGGGCCCCAACCAGCCGGCCGGCGTGCCCGACCCGGCCGGAGACGTGCCCTGCCCGGCCGTGCTGGAGTTCCGGGTCGGGCAGAGCTGCGCCGAGGACACCTTCGAACTGCCTGAGGTGCTCTCCGGCTCCTTCCGCCGCCTCACCCACGACACCCCGCACGGCCACCGGCTCGTGCTGCTCACCCCGCCCGCCACCAAGGGGGCCGGCGGCCACCCCGAGATCTGGGAGATGACCGAGGTCGAGGACCCGAGCGGCCTGACGTTCCCGGCCGAGGGCATCGTCCAGGTCACCGGTCCCGACGGCACCACCAGGACGTACCGGCGCACGGCGCGGACGTTCAACGACGGGCTCGGCTTCACGATCGGCGAGGGCAGCCACGAGCAGTGGAGCTTCCTCAACCTCGCGCCCATCGTGCACCCCATGCACATCCACCTCGCCGACTTCCAGCTGCTGGGCCGGGACGCGTACGACGTCTCCGGCTTCGACCCGGCGGTGGGCGGCACCCGCACGCCGATCCGGTACGACGCCGGCCGGGTGATACCGCTCGCGTCCAACGAGCGGGGCCTCAAGGACGTCTTCCGGGTGCCGGGCGACCAGATGCTGAGGGTCATGGGCCGCTTCGACGGCGCGTACGGCCGGTTCATGTACCACTGCCACCTGCTGGAGCACGAGGACATGGGCATGATGCGGCCCTTCGTCGTCATGCCGCCCGAGGCCCTGAAGTTCGACCACGGCGGGGCGCACGGCGGCCACGGCGAGGGCCACACGGGCTGAGCGGACGGGCCGGAAGGGTGCGCTGAACGGGCAGGCGTGACGACTGGTACTACCCTGCGTCACCCTCCGGGCAGTCTCACCCTTTCGTGTCTCGTCACGGCCCGCCGCCCCGGGTAGAGCACCAGCCGGAGGCGAGCGAACCATGGAACAGACTGCGTTGCGTCCCAAGCCCATGCCCGGCCGGGACCGGCGGGAGGACGACATCCCGGACCCCGTCCGTCACCCGCACGCCGCGCCCCGGCGCGGACGGCGGCTGCGGACCCTGCTGTGCGGCCTGTGCGCAGGCACCGTGCTGGTGCTCTGCGGCGTCGGCGTCGGCACGGTCGGCGCCACGGTGATCGGCATGAGCAGACTCGCCGAGCTGCGGCACCAGGCTCCGCCGCCCGCACCGGCGCCCCCGGCCAGGGCCACGCCCACGCCTGTCGCCACCGCGCCCGGACCCGCCCTGGGCGTGGAGGCCGTGGACGCGCGGAAGGCCGGCGCCCTGGTCGTGGGCGTGCACGTGCCCGGCCCCGGCTACGCGGCGGGCCTGGTCCGCGGGGACGTCGTGCTCCAGTGGGGCGAGGCCCGGGTGGACTCCGCCGCCGACCTGGCCCGGGCCGTCCGACGGGCCCGCCCCGGCAAGACGGTGCTTCTCACCGTGCGCCACGCGAGCGGCGGCTACCAGCAGTTGGCGGTGACCCCGGGGGTGGTGATCTGAAGCCGGTCCGGGACCCCCACCGCCGCGGACTCCGGTCACCCCGGGAAACCCCCTGGTCACCATCCGTCCCCCACGTCATCATGGACCCATGCCCGAGTGCCCTCTCGACGTACCGCGGGACGCCGGTCCACGGGACCGGCTCGCGTGGGTCCGTGCGGACGGGCAGGATGCAGCCCGAGACGCCAACGCCCCGTTTCCCCACCCGCCGGAGGCCCGGATGACCGGTAGTACGCCCGCGCCCTTCACCGCCGCCGACCACAGGGCCCGTATGGAGCGTGCCGTGCGCTCCGCCGAGGAGGCCGGCCTCGCGGGGCTGCTCGTGGCGCCGGGACCGGACATGGTGTGGCTCACCGGCTACACGCCCACAGCGGTCACGGAGCGGCTGACCCTGCTGGTCCTCACGCCGGGCCGGGACCCCGTGCTCGTCGTGCCCACCCTGGAGGCCCCGGACGCCGAGCGGGCCGCCGGCGCCGCCGCGCTGACGCTGCGGGACTGGACCGACGGCAAGGACCCCTACGCCGTCACCGCCGCCCTCCTCGACGACCGCGGCCGGTTCGGCATCAGCGACAACACCTGGGCGATGCACCTGCTGGGCCTCCAGCGGGCCCTGCCCGGCACCTCCTACGCCTCCCTCACCGACGCCCTGCCCATGCTGCGCGCCGTGAAGGACGCGGCCGAGCTGGAACTCCTGGCGGCCGCGGGCGCCGCCGCCGACCTGGCGTTCGAGGAGATCCGGAAGGTTCCCTTCGCCGGCCGCCGCGAGTCCGACGTCGGCCAGGACCTCGCCGGCCTGCTGCGCCGCTTCGGCCACTCCCAGGTCGACTTCACGATCGTCGGCTCCGGGCCGAACGGCGCCAACCCCCACCACGAGGTCGGCGACCGGGTCATCCGTCCCGGCGACATGGTCGTCCTCGACTTCGGCGGCCTGAAGGACGGCTACGGCTCCGACACCACCCGCACCGTCCACGTCGGCGAGCCGACCGAGGAGGAGCGCCGGGTCCACGACGTCGTGCGCGCCGCCCAGGAGGCCGGTTTCCAGGCCGTACGCCCGGGCGCGGCCTGCCAGGAGGTCGACCGCGCCGCCCGCGCCGTGATCGCGGACGCCGGGTACGGCGAGTACTTCATCCACCGCACCGGCCACGGCATCGGCGTCACCACGCACGAACCGCCGTACATGATCGAGGGCGAGGAACAGCCGCTCGTGCCCGGCATGTGCTTCTCCGTGGAGCCCGGCGTCTACCTGCCCGGCCGCTTCGGGGTGCGCATCGAGGACATCGTCACGGTCACCGGCGACGGCGGGCGCCGCCTCAACAACACCACCCGTGAGATGGTCATAGTGGACTGAGAGACCCGAGGAGAGAACGTACGACGACACCCGGAACGGCGACGCGCGACCCATGATCCAGGCACCGACACCCACCGCGGACACCGTCCGCAGACTGGTCCGCTCGCTGCTCAAGGAGGGCGGCGACGGCACGGGGGGACCCGCTGTGCGGCCCGTCACGGAGGACCGCGAGCACACCTGGTGGGTCGGCAGCCGCCATGTGCTGCGCCTCGCGCCCGACCGCGAGGCCTCCGTCCGCCGCCGCCGTGAACTGCGCCTGCGCGAGCTGGTCCGCCCGCAGCTGCCCGTCGCCGTCCCGGCCAGCGTCGCGCACGGCGACTGGGCGCCCGGCCTCGCCTACACCCTCGACACCCGGCTGCCCGGCGGCACGGCCGACGAGCACGACGTCTCCGCCGTCGGGGAGGCCGACCTCGCCGGGCTGCTCGGCGGACTGCGCACGGTGCCGGCCCGCCAGGCCGAGGCGCTCGGCGTGCCGCGCACCGCCCCGCGCTCGCTGGAGGCGCTGCGCCGGATGGCCGTCCACGCGGCCGAACGGCTCGCCGCCGCCGACGAGTTCGACGCGGCCCGGCTGCACCAGCTGACCCCGCCCGGGGCGGCCCAGCTCGCCGCGCAGCCCGGTTCCGCCGTCCTCACCCACCACGGGCTGACCGGCGCGCACGTGCTGGTCAGCGCCGACGGACGGGTGCGCGGCATCCTGGACTGGACCGCGGCGTCCCTCGGCGACCCCGCCGAGGACATCGCCGGGCTCGCCCTCGCCGTCGGCTCCCCGCCGGCCGTGCGCGCCGCCACCCTCGCCGGCTACGGCGCCCGCCCCTGTCTGCGCGGCCTGTGGCTGGCCCGCTGCGACACCGTCATCCGCCTCACCGACCGCCTGGAAGGCCGTACGACCGGTTCCCTGCCCCTGCTGCGGACCCAGCTGCGGCGCGCCTGGGAGCCGATCCTGCTGGAGCGGGTCACCGACCTCCAGGAGGACGAGCCGGAGCCCTGACGGGGCCGCGAGGGCCCCTCAGGGCCGTGCCGGCACCGGCTCTCAGGGCTGGGTGAGCACCACGCACGACTCCCCGGGCACCTGAAGCAGCCCGTCCGGGCCCGGCGTCCCGACCGGGTCCCAGGCCGCGAGGACCTCCACCCGGCCGGTGCCCAGCGGGATCGCCACCGGCTCCTTGCCGAGGTTCACCGCCACCCGTACGTCGCCGCGCCGGAAGGCCAGCCAGCGGGCGTCCTCGTCGTACGCGACCTTCGTGTCGGCGAGGTCCGGGTCGGTGAGGTCGGGCTGGGCGTGGCGCAGCGCGATCAGCTGCCGGTACCAGGCCAGCACGCGCGCGTGCGGCTCGCGTTCCGGCTCCGACCAGTCCAGGCAGGACCGCTCGCGCGTCGCCGGGTCCTGCGGGTCGGGCACGTCCTCCTCGGCCCACCCGTGCGCGGCGAACTCCCGCCGCCTGCCCCGCCGTACCGCCTCCGCCAGCTCGGGGTCGGTGTGGTCGGTGAAGAACTGCCAGGGCGTGCCGGCCGCCCACTCCTCGCCCATGAACAGCATCGGCGTGAACGGGGCGGTCAGGGTCAGCGCGGCCGCGCAGGCCAGCAGACCGGGGGAGAGGTGCGCGGAGAGCCGGTCGCCCTGGGCGCGGTTGCCGACCTGGTCGTGGGTCTGGCTGTAGCCGAGCAGCCGGTGCCCGGCCACGCGCGCGCGGTCCAGCGGCCGGCCGTGAACGCGGCCCCGGAAGCTGGAGTACGTGCCGTCGTGGAACCAGCCACCCGTGAGCGTCTTGGCGAGCGCCGCGAACGGATCGCGCGCGAAGTCGGCGTAGTAGCCCTGCGACTCGCCGGTCAGCGCGGTGTGCAGGGCGTGGTGGAAGTCGTCGTTCCACTGCGCGTGCAGTCCGAGGCCGTTCTGCGCGCGCGGGGTGATGAAACGCGGATTGTTCATGTCCGACTCGGCGATCAGGAACAGCGGCCTGCCCACCTCCTCGGCGAGGCCGTCGACCGCCGCCGACAGCTCCTCCAGGAAGTGGCACGCGCGCGTGTCGTACAGCGCGTGCACCGCGTCCAGCCGCAGACCGTCGATCCGGTAGTCCCGCAGCCACGCCAGCGCGCTGCCCAGCAGGAAGGCGCGCACCTCGTCCGAGCCGGGCGCGTCCAGGTTCACCGCCGAACCCCACGGGGTGGTGTGCGTGTCCGTGAAGTACGGCCCGAACCGCGGCAGATGGTTCCCCGAGGGCCCCAAGTGGTTGTGCACGACGTCCAGGACGACGCCGAGACCCAGCTCGTGCGCCCGGTCCACGAAGCGTTTCAGGGCCTCGGGGCCGCCGTACGGCTCGTGCACCGCCCACAGCGACACGCCCTCGTAGCCCCAGCCGTGCCGCCCCGGGAAGGGGCACAGCGGCATCAACTCCACGTGTGTCACGCCCAGTTCCACCAGGTGGTCCAGGCGGGCGGCGGCGGCGTCCAGGGTGCCCTCCCGGGTGTACGTGCCCACGTGCAGCTCGTACAGCACCGCGCCCGGCAGCCCGCGGCCCGCCCACCGCGCCCGCCACGCGTACCGCTCGTGGTCCACGACCGCGCTCAACCCGTCCGGGCCGTCCGGCTGGCGGCGCGAGCGCGGGTCGGGCAGCACGGGGCCGTCGTCCAGCGCGAACCCGTACCGGGCGCCGTCCCCGGCCTCCGCCTCGCCCGTCCACCACCCCCCGCGCGCGGGATCGCGCGCCAACGCGCGCGTGGTGCCCTCGCAATGGAGCGTCACTCGGTCTGCCTGCGGTGCCCACACCTCGAACTGCACGGACGGTTCCCCTTCGTCTGCTCACCGTGTTGTCCCGCGTCTCCATCGTGCCGCTCCGGACGATCAATCCGCTCTCGAATCGGCCCTTTGCCGCGAGGTGTCGCGGAAGTACCCACGGACCGGCACCGATTCCCCGGATTCTGGACACCCGGGGTTCACTGCCCGACAATCACCAGCGTGACGTCGTCCTTCGAGTTCTCCACCTATCCCGCGCGCCTGTCCGACGCGGAGCGCGACCAGGCGCTGCGGGTGCTGCGCGACGGCGTCGCCATGGGCCGGCTCTCGCACGACACGTTCGTGCGCCGCGTGGAACTCGCGCTCGCCGCCCGCCGCTCCGACGAACTCGTCGCCCTCGTCGCCGACCTGCCCCAGGAGAACCGCTTCTCCCGCGCGCTCCTCGGCACCGTGGAGGCCGTCTCCGGGTTCACGGTACGGCTGCGGCGGGCCTGGCAGGCCGAGCGGCTGCCCAAGCTGCAGCTGCCGCACCCGGCGCACACCCATCCGCTGCGCATCGGCCGCGACCCCGCGAACGGGCTGCGCCTGAACCACGAGACCGTCTCCCGCGTGCACGCCGAACTCCGCCACCAGGGCGGCCTGTGGGTCCTCAGGGACCTGGGCTCGACCAACGGCACCACCGTCAACGGCCGCCGGGTGATCGGCGCGGTCGCCGTCCGCGAGGGCGACCAGGTCGCCTTCGGCAGGATGGCGTTCCGGCTCGCGGCGAGCTGAGCCCCGCCCGGCCGGTTCCGTTCGAACGGACGCGCAGCCACGCGCGTGTGCGGTGCCGATCGGGTGAGCCACACTGCGGAAGGCGGGCCGCCGTGCCGATGCAACGGGGCATGACGTACATCACCAGAGCGGCAGCGGCGGCCGGCGCCCTGCTGACCGCGGCCGGCCTCCTCACCGCGGGTCCGGCCCAGGCGGCCTCCCGTGACGCCCTGCCGGGCAACTGGCTCTTCCTCACGGTCACCAAGGGCGACGCCCGGTCCGAGGACAGCCGCGGCGCGCTGCTGCTGTGCGAGCCGCCCCAGGGACACGCGCGCGCGTCCGAGGCCTGCGCGGAGCTGGCCGCCGCCGGCGGTGCCATCGAGCGCATCCCGGCCAAGCAGGTCTTCTGCCCGATGATCTTCGCCCCGGTGACGGTCCACGCGCGCGGGCGGTGGGACGGGCGGCTGGTCGACTTCCAGGACACGTACACCAGCGCGTGTGTGATGCGGGCGCGGACGGGGTCGGTGTTCGCCCTGGACGGCTGACGGGCGGGGCGATGAGCCGGGGGCGTGAGCCGGCGTACGTGCGGCGCGGGTGCGTTCGGCGCGCCGGCTGGCGCATCCTTCCCGCGCGGGGGCTCCGCGTACCCGCGCCGCCCCCGGCTCAGGCCGCCCGGTCGCGGGCCTGCTGTGCCGCCACCAGTACCGTCCGGGACTGGTGCTCCACCTGGTGCTCCAACGGCACCCAGCGGGCCCGGAACCGTTCGGCGAAGGCGTCGCACCAGGTGGCCACGAGCTGCTCCAGGCGCGGCGCCGCCCGGTCGTCCGCCTCCCGCAGCACCCGCAGCAGCATCGCCGCGGCCCGCAGCGGCAGCCGCCGTCCGAACGCGTCGACACTGCCGACGTACGCCATCGTCGTGCCCGCCGGGGACGTGTGGGTCCAGTCCTCGGCGAGGCCCGGGATCAGTTCCAGCGCCCACCGCGAGGCCCGCAGCAGCGGCCCGTCCAGGCCCTCCAGCCGGGGCAGCGCCTCGGCGAGGATCCGTTCGACCTCCCGGGAGTCCCGCAGCAGCCGTGTGGCCAGGCGCCGCATGGCCGCCGCCGGTGCCGGGTGCGGCGCCGGGTCGTCCACCAGGTCGCTGGCCCACATCGGCACCTCGACCACGGCCGTCAGCCCGCCGTACCGGTGCGCGTGGTACCAGGTGCTGTGCCGGGCGTCGTCCGGCAGGCTCGGGTAGGCCACGCCCGTCTCCGGGCCGGGCATCACATGCACCCCGGGACCGGAGGCCGGCCAGCCCGCCGCGTCCGAGGCCCCCGTCTCCACCGGGATGTGCAGCTCCGCCGCGGACTTGGCGAACGGCTCGGCGAGGCCCGGCACATCCCTGGTCAACTGCACCCAGCTGCCGCCCAGATCGGTGCCGTGCAAGGTCACCTGGAGGTACGGGCGCAGTTCGTCTATGACCCCGGTCAGCGTCCGTGTCTCGGGCGGCAGCCGGTCCGGAGGCAGCACCGACGGCGACCACTCCGGCTGCTCCGCCCCCGTGGGCCGGTAGAAGCCGAGGTGGTACTCGAGCAGGCTGCGCGGCGCCGGGGTGACGTGCAGACTCGCGCCGTCCGGGTCCGCGCACAGCAGGAAGTGCCAGGAGGTGTCCGTCCGCAACTCGCGTTCCGCCAGCACTCTTTCGGCCAGCACCCGCAGGGTGGAGCCGCCCGTCGGCTCGTTGGCGTGCGCGCCCGCCACCACGAGCACCGCACGGCGGGCGTGCCCCACCGACAGCAGGTGCAGGGGTCTGCCCGCGCGCGAGACGCCCACCTGGCGCAGCGCGCACAGCCCGGGTTCCTGAGCCGCCAACGCCTGAGCGGCGGCGACCAGTTCGGGAACGCTGGGATAGCGCAGCTCCGGCAGAGGACTCACCCCCGACTTGTCCGCCCGGCTTCGCACCTCCCAGTCCCCCACGCGAAGGGTGAACTGTCAAGCATCGGGCGGGGGAGGCTCCCGGGAGCGCCAGGACGCGGGGGGCCGCCCCCGCCCGCGCCCCCGCGTTGCGCGGGTTCACTGCTGGTGCAGGCCGCGTCCCGCGAGCGTCAGGAACACCTCGCCGACCGCCTCCGACAGGGTGGGGTGCGCGTGCACGTGCCGGGCCACGTCCAAGGGTTCGGCGTCCCAGCCGACGATCAGCTGGCTCTCGGCGATCATCTCCGACACGTTCGGGCCGACCAGGTGGACGCCGAGCACCTGCCCGCCGCCGGCCTCCGCCACGACCTTCACCATGCCGCCCTGGCCGTGCACCATGCCCTTGGCGACGGCGGTCAGCGGCATCGTGTTGACGTCGACCTCGTGCCCACGCGCGCGTGCCTCCGCCTCGCCCAGCCCTACCGAGGCGGTCTGCGGCGAGGAGTACGTCACCCGGGGCACGGTCGCGTAGTCGACCGGCGGCGACTGAAGCCCGGCCACGGTCTCGGCCACCAGCAGCCCTTCCGCGAACGAGGCGTGGGCGAGGCCGAGCGAGGGCGGCGGCAGCAGGTCGCCGACGACGTGGACGCCCGGCACGGCCGTCTCCAGCCGGTCCCAGTCCTGCGGTACGACGAATCCCCGCTCGTCCGTCGTCAGCCCGGTCGCGTCCAGGCCCAGGCCCTCGGTGACGGGGGCCCGGCCGACGGCCACCAGCAGCCGTTCCGCCGTCAGTGTCCGGGTCTCTCCCCGGGCGGTCCGCACGCGCGCGCGTACGCCGTTGTCCAGCACCTCCGCGTCCAGCAGCCGTGCGCCCGCCTGCACGTCGATGCCGCGCTTCTTCAGACCGCGCGTGAGGTGCCGGCTGACGTCGGCGTCCTCCAGCGGCACGAGCCGGTCGGCGGCCTCCACCAGGGTGACCTCGGCGCCCATGGACCGGTGGAAGGAGGCGTACTCCACCCCGATCGCGCCCCCGCCGAGCACCAGGACCGAGGCTGGGAGCCCCGGCGCGAACAGGGCGTCGTCGCTCGTCACCACGCGCCGTCCGTCCGGATCGAGCCCCGGGAGCGTGCGCGGGCGGGAGCCGGTCGCGAGGACGAGCGCACGGCGCGCGGTGAGATCCCGCACGCCCGGCGCACCCTCCTGGCGCACGCCCGGCGTACGGTCCGTACCCGTGCTCTCCACCCGTACCGTGCGGGGTCCGGTCAGCCGCGCGCCGCCTCGCACCACCCGCACGCCCGCGTGCGCGAGGTGCGCCTCCACCCCCTTGTGGTTGCGCGCCACGATGTCGTCCCGCGTGGCCACCAGCGCGCCCCAGTCGACGGAGTCCACGGTCGCCTTCACGCCCCAGCGCTCGCGGGCCTCGGCGATCCCGTCGACCAGCTCGGCGGCGTGCAGCATCGCCTTGCTGGGGACGCACCCCCGGTGCAGGCACGTTCCGCCGACCTTGTCGCGTTCGACGAGGACGACGTCCAGGCCCAGACCGGCGGCGCGCAGGGCGGTGCTGTAGCCGCCGGTGCCGCCGCCGATCACGATCACGTCGGATGTATTGATGCCCGTGTCGATGGTCATGGCATCCACCCTCCGTCCACCCGTTGTCATGAGTCCAAGGCAATGTTGTTGTGGACTCCATGCACGATCTTCATGCCAGGACGGGGAGGGATCCGGGGACGTGAGCCTGCGCCAGATGGAGTACTTCGTGACGGTCGTCCAGGAGGCGTCGTTCACGCGCGCGGCGGACGCCCTGCACGTCACCCAGCCCGCGCTCTCGCACCAGACAAGGCACTGGAGAAGTCGGTCGGCGGCGCCCTGCTGGAGCGCCTGCCCCGGGGCGTGCGCCTCACCCCGATGGGCCGTGCCTTCCTGCCGCACGCCGAACTCGCCGTCCGCAGCGCGGCCCAGGCCCGTCGCGCGGCCCGCGCCACCGTCGGCGCCGAGGGCGGCGAGCTGCACGTCGCGGCCCTGCACTCCATCGCGGTCGGCGCCCTGCCCGACGTCTTCGCCCGCTGGCGGGCGGCCCACCCCCGGGTCCTGCTGCGCCTGCACGAGTACGCCACCGCCGAGGCCCTGGAGGAGGCGGTGCAGCGTGGTACCGCCGACCTCGCCGTCGGCCCCGAGCCGTCCGGACGGCCCGGCACCGTCGTGCCCGTCGGCGAGGAGGAGGTCGTCCTCGTCGTGCCCTTCGACGACCGGCTCGCGGGGCGTACGACGGTCACGCTCCCGGAACTCGCCGACCACGCCTGGATCCGCTGCGCCATGGAACCCGTCGTGCACGGTGAACGCTTCCTCGACCGGGCCTGCGCGGACGCCGGGTTCCGGCCCCGGACCGCGGTGTGGACCGAGCACACCTCGACGGCCGTCCGCATGGCCGCCGCGGGTGTCGGGGTGTGCGCCGCGCCCGCCCACATCGTGCGGGGGGCCGTCGGCGAGGACTGCGTGGTCCTCACGCCCGACCCGCCCTGGAGACGCACCCTGACCGTCTACGCGCGCGTGCCGCCCACGGGTGCCGCCGCGGCCTTCGTGGACCTCCTGCGCGCGGCCTGGCCGCCCTTGGGCCCCCACGGCCCGGACGAGGCGTGCGAGCCGCCCGAAGCCTGACGGCGTACGGGAAGCCGAGCGCCGCACAGCGGTGTGCCGGGTGACCGCTCCGGCCGGCTACGGTGCGGACGGTCGTGCGGCCCTGGGCCTGGCAGCCGCGTGCGAACCTACGATTGCCTGCCGCGCGGCCGTCCGTCGGGCAGCCGCCCGCCGGACGGCCGCGCGCCCCACAGCACGCCGGTCCCGGCCCGGCGTCCTCAGTCCTCCGCCACCCGTTCCAGCAGGGCCACCGGCAGCCGGTCCAGGAGTTCGGCCAGGGGTGCCTCGCCTGTGAACTCGCGGCCCGGGGTCAGGACATCCGCCCAGCGGCCCGGCGGGAGCGGGAGGCGGGTGTCCCGCCAGCCGCCCGCCTCCGAGAGCCGCAGGGACAGCCGGGTCACCGCCGTGACGACCGATCCGGAGCGGGCGAACGCCAGGCAGTGGTCCGCAGCCGGGCCCTCGGCCGTCAGCGGCTCGTACGACGCGTCCGCGCCGAAGGCGTCCGGGCGCCGGGCGCGCAGCCGCAGCGCCGCCGCCGTCAGCGCGTCCTTCTCGCCGGGTGCCTCCGGCGGGAACGCCACCGGCCGCCGGTTGTCCGGGTCCACCAGCGCCCGGTACTCGCCCTCCGTGCCCTGGTACACGTCCGGCACCCCCGGCATCGTCAGGTGGACCAGCGCGGTGCCCAGGACGTTGGCCCGCACGTACGGCTCCAACGCCTTCCGGAACGCCGCCACGCGCTCGCCGGGCGGCCCGCACGGCCCGGCGGCGACGAAGGACGCCACCGCCTCCTCGTACGGCGGTTCCTGTTCCGTCCAGCTGGTGTACATGCCCGCCTCGCGCACGTGCTTCAGCAGCGCCTGCTGGACCCGCTCCTCCTCGGCCGGCCCCAGCCCGAAGACCGTCTGCCAGGCCGCCCAGGCCAGCTGTCCGTCCGGCACGCCCTCCTCGGGCAGGGTCACCTCGGCGAGCAGTTCCGCCCAGCGGTCCGGGCACTCGGTGAGCACCGCCAGCGCGGCCCGCACGTCCGCGCTGCGCTTGGTGTCGTGCGTGGAGACGACCGTGCCGGTGAGCGGCCAATCGCGCTGCACGCGCGCGCAGTACGCGTGGAAGTCCTCCGGGGCCACCCCCGGACCGCCCGGATCGCCGCCCACCTCGGTCGCCGACAGCAGCGGCACGTAGCGGTAGAACGCCGTGTCCTCCACCGACTTGGCGCGCAGTGCCGACGCGGTCTGCGCGAACCGGGTGCGGAACTCCACCCGGTCGGCGTGGTCCGGTGCCGACGGGTCACCGGGCGGCTCGACCAGCAGCCGGCGCACGACGCCGACGGCCCCCGCCTCCTCGGGCACCACGAAGGCCAGCCGGGCCTCCTCGGCGGCCCCTTCGGTGATCACGGCGGACGCGTCGCCGGAGGCGTACGGGCGGTAGACGCGCATCCGGACCAGCAGCTCCTCCACGGCCGTCCGCAGCGCCCAGGGCGCGCGGTCGCGCAGCGAGAGGTCGGGCGAGGCGGCGCACAGCCGGGCCGCCACCCGGGTGAGCCGGTCCGTCTCGGTGGCCAGCTCGTGCGTGAGCACCTTGTAGGCGGCCCGCCGGACCGTGGCCTCCCAGTTGCCGCCCCGGTCCGTCTGCGGCGCAGCGAAGGCCCGGTAGCGGCCGAGCAGTTCGTACGCACCGGTGCGGTCCGTGAACAGGCCGTCGATCTGCCGCAGGGCGTCGTAGCCCGTGGTCCCCGCGACGGGCCAGGAGCCCGGCAGGTGCTCGTCGTCGGCCAGGATCTTCTCCACGACCGTCCAGCGCCCGCCGGTCGCCTCGTGCAGCCGCGCGAGGTAGCCGTCGGGGTCGGCGAGACCGTCGGGATGGTCGATCCGCAGCCCGTCGAAGACGCCCTCCGACAGCAGCCGCAGGATCGTGCCGTGGGTGGCGTCGAACACCTCCGGGTCCTCCACGCGCACCCCGATCAGCTCCGAGATGCTGAAGAACCGCCGGTAGTTCAGCTCCGTGCGGGCCAGCCGCCACCACACCGGGCGGTACCACTGGGCGTCCAGCAGCTGGGGCAGCGGCAGGTGCTCGGTGCCGGGGCGGAGCGGGAAGACGTGGTCGTGGTAGCGCAGGACGTCACCGTCGGCCACCAGGTGCGCCAGTTCCGAGCCGACCGGGCCGCCGAGCACCGGCAGCAGCACCCGGCCGCCCTGCGCCTCCCAGTCGATGTCGAAGAAGCGCGCGTACGGCGATCCGGGCCCCTCGCGCAGCACCTCCCACAGGGCCGGGTTGTGCCGGGGGGACATCGCCATGTGGTTCGGCACGATGTCCACCACCAGACCGAGGCCGTGCTCGTGCGCCGTGCGCGCCAGCGCGCGCAGCCCCTCCTCGCCGCCCAGCTCCGCGCGCACGCGCGTGTGGTCGACGACGTCGTAACCGTGCACGGAGCCCGGGACGGCCTCCAGGACGGGGGACAGGTGCAGATGCGAGACGCCGAGCGACGCCAGGTACGGTACGGCCGCTTCGGCGGCGGCGAACGGGAACGCGGGCTGGAGCTGCAGCCGGTAGGTGGCCGTGGGCACCCCCGGTCCGGGTCGCGCAGAAGTCATGGGAACCTACGTACCCCGCTCGCCGTCTTTCGTGTCATCGACCTCTGCCCGGATCACGCCCGCGTGTCCGGTTCCGAGCGCCGCGAGGCAGGGGCGGCGGGGGTGATGCTCACGGCCCCCGTCCGCCGGCACGCCCGCCGTGGCCCCACTCGTCACCGGCACAGCCCCACCGCACGTCCGGCACCCGTCCCGGCCCTCCTCGGGGCCGCCGCGGGCACCACCGTGCCCCTCGTGGTACGCCGGATGGCCGAGCACCCCGGCCGGACCGGCGACGGCCGGGCCGGCGACGGGCAGACCGACGAGTGCGGGCCGAGCGAAGCGCGCGCCCCCTCGCACCGCACGCGCAGGCCACCGGGACGGCCGCCACGCGCGCGTAGGCGACGACACCCCCTACGCGCGCGTCGAACGGCCCCGCGGTGCGCGACCCTCACACCTCCTAGGCCGGCCGTTGCAGCACCGTCAGGCTGCGGTCCGGCAAGGTGATGCGGTCGCCGGCCGCCACCTTCGCCCCCGCTCCCGGCGGCACTCCTTCCGGGCGCGCCGTGTCGACGACCACCTGCCACTGGCGGCCGTGATCGACCGGCACCAGGAAGTCCAGCGGCTCGGAGGAGGCGTTGAACATCAGCAGGAAGGAGTCGTCGGTGATGCGCTCCCCGCGCGGGCCGGGCTCGGAGATGGCGTTGCCGTTCAGGAACACGGTCAGCGCGGACGCCTGCGCCGAGTCCCAGTCCTGCTGGGTCATCTCGCCGCCCTCGGGGGTGAACCAGGAGATGTCGGACAGATCGTCGTGGGTGCCCTCCACCGGACGGCCGTGGAAGAAGCGGCGCCGGCGCAGGACGGGATGGTCGCGGCGCAGCCACACCATCGCCCGTGTGAACTCCAGCAGGTCGCTCTCCAGGGACTCCGGCCAGTCCAGCCAGGACAGCTCGTTGTCCTGGCAGTAGGCGTTGTTGTTGCCGCGCTGGGTGCGCGCGAACTCGTCGCCGTGGCTGATCATCGGCACGCCCTGGGACAGCATCAGCGTGGCGATGAAGTTCCGCATCTGCCGTGCGCGCAGCCGCAGCACCTCCGGGTCGTCGGTCTCGCCCTCCGCCCCGCAGTTCCACGACCGGTTGTGGCTCTCGCCGTCCCGGTTGTCCTCGCCGTTGGCGTCGTTGTGCTTCTCGTTGTACGAGACCAGGTCGTGCAGCGTGAAGCCGTCGTGGCAGGTGACGAAGTTGATCGAGGCCAGCGGACGGCGCCCGTCGTCCTGGTAGAGGTCGGAGGAGCCGGTCAGCCGGGAGGCGAACTCCGCGAGCGTGCGCGGCTCGCCCCGCCACAGGTCCCGGACCGTGTCCCGGTACTTGCCGTTCCACTCGGTCCACAGCGGCGGGAAGTTGCCCACCTGGTAGCCGCCCTCGCCCACGTCCCACGGCTCGGCGATCAGCTTCACCTGGGAGACCACGGGGTCCTGCTGCACCAGGTCGAAGAACGACGACAGCCGGTCCACCTCGTGGAACTGCCGGGCGAGGGTCGCCGCGAGGTCGAAGCGGAAGCCGTCGACATGCATGTCGGTGACCCAGTACCGCAGCGAGTCCATGATCAGCTGGAGGACGTGCGGGGACCGCATGAGCAGCGAGTTCCCGGTGCCCGTGGTGTCCATGTAGTAGCGCGGGTCCTCCGTCAGCCGGTAGTACGACGGATTGTCGAGGCCCTTGAAGGACAGCGTCGGACCCAGGTGGTTGCCCTCGGCGGTGTGGTTGTAGACCACGTCCAGGATGACCTCGATCCCGGCCTCGTGCAGCGCCCGGACCGCCGACTTGAACTCCAGCACCTGCTGGCCGCGGTCGCCCCAGGAGGCGTACGCGTTGTGCGGGGCGAAGAAGCCGATGGTGTTGTAACCCCAGTAGTTGTTCAGGCCCATGTCGACCAGCCGGTGGTCGTTCACGAACTGGTGCACGGGCATCAGCTCGATCGCCGTCACCCCGAGCTTGGTCAGGTGCTCGATGATCGCCGGGTGGGCGAGGCCCGCGTAGGTGCCGCGCAGCTCCTCCGGCAGCCCGGGGTGACGCATGGTCAGGCCCTTCACATGGGCCTCGTAGATCACCGTGTGGTGGTACTCGGTGCGCGGCGGGCGGTCGTCACCCCAGTCGAAGTAGGGGTTGATCACCACGGAGGTCATGGTGTGCGGCGCCGAGTCCAGGTCGTTGCGCTTCTCGGGCGCCCCGAAGTGGTAGCCGTACACCTCCTCGCCCCACCGGACCGACCCGCTGATCGCCTTCGCGTACGGGTCGAGCAGCAGTTTCGCGGAGTTGCAGCGCAGTCCCCGTCCGGGGTCGTACGGCCCGTGCACCCGGAACCCGTACCGCTGTCCGGGCATCACGCCCGGCACGTACGCGTGCCGCACGAACGCGTCGCTTTCGCGCAGTTCCACCGCCGTCTCCGAGCCGTCGTCGTGCAGCAGACACAGCTCTACTCGGTCAGCGGCCTCCGTGAAGACCGCGAAGTTGGTTCCGGCGCCGTCATAGGTGGCGCCGAGCGGATATGCCTCGCCAGGCCAGACCTGCATGGATACGACTCTCCCAGGTGTGCCGTCCGCCGGGGGCCGCGTCGGCCCCGAGTCTCGTCCGAAAGTGAGGCAACCTCCCGTGGCTCGCGTGCCCTCTTATCAAGTGACCAGTGCGCTCGGCGGTTCTGGTACCCGCCGTGCGCCGAACCAGCGGGGCAGTTACGTACTCCCGGGGACCAGGGGGGAGTAGGGGGAGAATGTGCGTGAGACAGTCCACCGCCATCTGGGCAAAGTACTGACCGGTGCGGCCCTCGCGGCGGCGGGGACCGCCGCGATGGTGGCGATCACCCTGCCGGGCACGGCGGGAGCGGACGACTCCGGAGGGGCCGGCGGCGGCACGCGGGCCGCACGGCAGGCCGGGCAGGACCCGGACGCCGCGCCGCCCGGTGTCGTGGAGCCGGCACCGGCCGAGGAGAAGCAGGGCACGGGCCGTGACCCGCTCACCGACGACGAGCTGCGACGGGCCGAGAAGACCGCCGCGGCGGGACGGCTTTCGGCCACCGCCCGGGACGTCGATGGCGACCGCGGACCGCAGCTGCTGAGCGCCGACCTCGCCGAGCCGAAGGCCGCCGAGGCGGACGACCCGGACGCGCCACGGCGTGCCGACGTGACCTTCTACGACTACCGGAACGACACCCTCGTCACCAGGACCGTCGACCTGAGGACCGGGAAGGTCGAGCGGACCGGCACCCAGCAGGGCGTCCAGCCGCCGCCGAGCCGCGCCGAGAACGCCGAGGCGGCCCGGATCCTGATCGCCGGCCCGCTGGGCGCGGGCCTCAAGGCGGACTACAAGGACGCCACCGGCAAGGACCTCACCTCGCCGGACCAGCTGGAGCTCAGCGGCGGGATCTACGAGGCCTCGCCGGGCGCCCAGCCCGCGGTGCTCGACAAGTGCGGCGTCCACCGGTGCGTGCGGCTGTTCTCCAAGGTCCGCAACGGGCCGTGGATCGACACCAGGGACCTCGTGATCGACCTGAGCGCCCGCAAGACCGCCGCCCTCGACCGCGGCTGACCGGCCGCCGCCCGGCCTTCACACCCGTACCTCCGGTAAGGGAGTCACCTCTTCATGCCCGAGAAGCACCTGTCCGGCGCGGTCCGGCCGCGAGTCACCGGCCGCGCCGCCCGCACGACCGCGGCCGTCGGCGTGTCCCTGGCCGCGCTGGCCGCCGGCGCGACGACGCTCGCCGGCCCGGCCGCGGCCCGGCCGCAGACCGCGCCCGCCGCGGCGGTCCCCGGCTGCAGCGCCGCCTACACGATCGAACAGAAGCTGACCACCGGCACCACCTGGCGCATGTGCTGGCGCTACGACAGCAAGGCCGGCCTCGTCCTGGAGAACATCTCCTACCAGCCCAAGGGCGAGGCCACGCCGATCAAGGTCCTCAACAGCGCCAGACTCGGCCAGATCCACGTCCCGTACGACGACGGCAAGCACGAGTACTACGACCTCACGGGCCAGGACTTCGCCCAGGAACTGATGGAGCTGTCGCCCGGCGAGTGCCCCGGCGGCACCATCAAGACCGTCAAGGTCCCGGACGGCGACCCGAGCCACCCGAACGTCAAGGGCCTGTGTACGACCACCCGTTCGCGTGGCCACGCCTACCGGATGCACGACCTCTTCCAGTCGGGCAAGACCTACCAGCAACAGGGCAAGGACCTGCTGGTCTACACGGTCAACCAGGTCGGCTGGTACGAGTACATCACCGAATGGCGCTTCCAGGACGACGGCACGGTCACCATGAACGTCGGCGCGACCGGCAGCCTCTCCTTCGAGGACTACAACGCCCAGGACGGACGCGGCTGGCCCATCGGCAAGGGCGCCCGGGACTACGCCACCAGCCACAGCCACAACGTCTTCTGGCGGCTCGACTTCGGCCTCGACGGCTCGTCGAGGACGAAGGTCGAGCAGTACGACTCCACCGTCAGCGCCGCCGCCGGGCGGGAGGGCCCGACCGCCAAAACCACCCGCACGAAGGTCGGCAAGGAACTCGCGGGCGACTACAAGACCTACCGCTGGTGGCGGGTGGTCAGCGCCACCGGCAAGAACAAGGACGGCCACGCCCGCTCGTACGAACTGGTGCCCGGGCCGACCACCAGGTACCCGGGGCGCAGTTTCACCAAGCACGACATGTACGTCACCGAGTACGACAAGTGCGAGCTGTTCGCCAGCAACAACCCGACGTGCGCGAACGGCCACCCGAAGTCCGTGGACAAGTGGGTGGGCGGCCAGACCCTCACGCACCCCGTGGTCTGGGTGAACGTCGGTTTCCACCACATCGCCCGGGACGAGGACCAGCAGCCCATGCCGGTGCACTGGCAGGGCTTCTCCATCGCCCCGCGGGACGTCACGGCTATGAATCCGCTCACTCCCAAGGAGCTGGCATGGCAGAACGGACACTGGGAATGGCGTAGTTGAGCCCAGCAGACGGGAAACCGACCTGTCCATCCGGCTGCACCGCCGACCGCTCGCGGAGTACCCTTCCTTGATCGTTGAGACGGGAAAGGCCCGGGGGAGCGGAAGGCGGTGCACGGGTGGGCTCGGGAGGGCTGGAGCTGCCTCCTGGTGACGAGGGTCACGAGGGAAACTCCACAGACGTCCCGCCCGGCGCGGTGTCCCTGGCCCGGCCGATGGACGCGGGTTCCATCGGTCCGGAGCTGGACTGGGACGCCGACGCCTGGCGCGAGGTGCGCACCCGCGCCCAGCGGGCGGGCCGGGCCTACATCTGGCTGAACCTCGTCGAACAGCGGCTGCGCGCGGTCGTGGCGGCCGTGCTCCGGCCGATCTACGAACCGGTCCACGGCGACGAGTGGGTGGTGGCCGCGGCCGGCCCGGCCGGGCAGGAGTGGGTGCAGCGCGCGGTCGCCGTCCGCGAAGTCAGCCGCCGCAAGGGCTACTTGCTCGACCCGGCCGACGACAACGTGCTCAGCTTCCTCACCCTGCCCCAGCTGCGCGAGCTGGTGGTCCAGCACTGGCCGTGCTTCGAGCCGTACTTCGACGAGCGGCGGGACCTCGAACTCGCCCTGGACGAGCTGGAGGTCACCCGCAACGTCGTCTCCCGCAACCGGGCCCTGTCCGAGGCGGTCCTCAGCCAGGCCGAGCGAGCCTCCGCTCGGCTGCTGGAGATGCTCGGCGCGGGCGGTGACGTCCCCTCGGCGCGCCGGCTGCCCGTCGACGCGGTCGAGGACCTGGTCGGCGACCGGTACGCCGACGTCGTCGCCGTCCACGCCGACCGGGTGCGGCTGCTGCGCCGGTTCCCGGCCGAGGACATCTTCGGCGGCGCCCGCAGGCTCGACGCCATCGGTATCGGCCTCAACCTGCTGGTGCAGAACTTCTCCGGGCGGCGCCTGGTCCGGCTCGCCGAGAGCGGCTGCCGGGTGCGGCTGCTCTTCCTCAACCCGGCCTCCAGCTCGGTCAAGCGCCGCGAGCGCGAACTCGGGATGAAACGGGGCGAACTGAGCCGCTCGGTGGAGATGAACATCCTGCACATGCGCCGGGTGCGGTCCCGGCTGCGCGACCCGGGCGCGTTCGAGATCCAGGTGTACGACGAGACGCCCCGCTTCACCGCCTACCTGGTGGACGGCGACGGCGCCGACGGCATGGCCGTGGTGCAGTCCTATCTGCGCGGGGCGCGGGGGATGGAGTCGCCGGTGCTGGTGCTGCGCAACGGCAGTCGGCTGGTCAAGTCGGACGATGTGGGCGAAGCCGGTCTCTTCCCGACGTATCGCGAGGAGTTCGAGCTGACTTGGGCGGATTCGCGTCCCGTGTCCTGAAGGGCCGGGACCGAGTGCGGCCCGGCGCGGGCCGGTTCGGGGCCGAGAAGCGGAACGCCGGCGTCTGATTGTCAGTGCCGCGTGCGATGGTGGAGGCCACTGGGGGAAAGCACCACCAAGAAGGGGGGGCCGCCCATGGGCTGGCACCAGGAGCTGCTGATCGGCTTCGACCTGGAGACGACAGGGACCGATCCGCGCGAGGCGCGCATCGTCACGGGCACCGTGATCGAGGTCAAGGCCGGTGAGCCCATGGGGCGCCGGGAATGGCTGGCCGATCCGGGCGTGGAGATCCCGGCCGACGCGGTCGCCGTGCACGGCATCAGCAACGAACGCGCGACGGCCGAGGGCCGCCCGGCCGACCAGGTGGCCGACGCCATCGCCGACGTCCTGGTGTCGTACTGGAAGACGGGCGTTCCGGTCGTCGCCTACAACGCGGCCTTCGACCTCACACTGCTCTCGGCGGAACTGCGGCGGTACGGTCTGCCGTCCCTGACCGACCGGCTGGGCGGCACCCACCCCGCCCCGGTCGTCGACCCGTACACCATCGACCGCTGGGTCGACCGTTACCGCCGCGGCAAACGGAATCTGGAGGCGGTCTGCGCCGAGTACGGCATAGTCCTCGGCGCGGCCCACAACGCCACCGCCGACGCCCTCGCCGCCGCACGGCTCGCGTCCGCGATAGCCGACCGCCACCCGAAGATAGCGTCCCTCGCCCCGGCGGAACTGCACCGCAGCCAGATCGAGTGGTGCGCGCAGTGGGCGGCGGACTTCCAGGCGTTCCTGCGGCGCAAGGGCGAGGCGGACGCGGTGGTCGACGGCAGCTGGCCCCTCCGGGAACTGACCGAGGACCAGCCGGCCTAGGGTCACGCCGGGCTCGCCGGCCTCGGCACGGCGCGTCCGGAGGGACCCTCAGAAGGGATACCACCGCACCGTCGCGTCCCCGTCCCGCAGCGACGCCACCCGGCGCCGGAACTCGGCCAGCGCCTGGGGGTTGGACGGCGCGTGCTGGGCCACCCACGCGCAGCTCGCCGTCTCCCGGGCGCCGCGCAGGACCGCGCAGCCCTCCCACTCCCGCACATCCCACCCGTATGCCTCGGTGAAGGAGTCGTACGCCTCGGCGGGCAGCCCGTACCGGTCCCGGGAGAGAGCCATGACGACCAGGTCGTGCTCGCGCAGATCGGCGGAGAAGGTCTCCAGGTCGACCAGGACCGGCCCGTCCGGCCCGACGTGCACGTTGCGCGGCAGCGCGTCCCCGTGGATCGGCCCCGGCGTCAGACGCGGTGTCAGCGCCGCCGCCTGGGCGGCGAAGCCGTCGCGGCGCGCACGGAGGAAGGCCGCGTCCTCGGGGTCGATCGCGTCGCCCGCGAGCCGCAGCCAGCGTTCCACACCGCCCAGCAGATCGCGGGGCGGCAGCCCGAAGGGGGGAGAGGGCAGTGCGTGCACATCGCGCAGCAGAGCGGCCAGGTCCCGCGGCTCGGCCGGTCGTACGGGATCCGGCAGCCGGTGCCACACGGTCACCGGGTGGCCGTCCACCAGCAGCGGCTTCGGCTCGGCCGCCCGGACCGCCGGCACGCCCGCCTCGGCCAGCCAGCCGGCGACGGCCAGTTCGCGCTCGGCCCGCCCCAGCAGCTCCGCGTCCCGGCCCACCTTCACCACCAGGTCGCCGGCCGCGAACACGGCGTTCTCACCGAGGGCCAGGAGCCGTGCGTCCCGGGCCCGGTCCGGCAGCACTCCCGCCGCGGCCAGTACGTCCCGCGCGCGTGCCTCGTCCATCGTCCTGCCTCCGTGCCGTCTTCCCGTGCCGTGTCTGTCCGGTCCCCGGTCAGTCTCGCACTGACCCGGGCCGGCCACCGGGCGCGGCCCCGGCCGTCGTGCGCGGTCCCTTGACGGGGTACCGGGCCTTCACGAACATGAACACGCCAATCGGAGCGGGCAAAGGGGCTGATTCCGTGACAGCAGCGGTCGAAGCACGGACACCACCGGCCGGAGCACGGCGGCCGGCCGGTCGCCGCGTCGCCGATCACGGCGCCTGGTTCCTGGTCCTGCCCGCCCTCGTCCCGGTCCTCCTGCTCAGCGTCGGCCCGCTGCTCTACGGCATCGGGCTGGCCTTCACCGACGCCCAGTCCGGCCGCACGTCCGCCACCCGGTGGATCGGCGCCCTGAACTTCCGGGACCTGCTGCACGACACCCTGTTCTGGGAGTCGTTCCGGATCGGGCTGGTCTGGGCGGCCGGCGTGACCGTGCCGCAGTTCCTGCTGGCGCTCGGTCTGGCCCTCCTGCTGAACCAGGACTTACGCCTGCGCGGCCTCGCCCGCGCCCTCGCGATCGTGCCCTGGGCGATGCCCGAGGTCGTCGTCGGCATCATGTGGCGCCTCGTCTACAACCCGGACGCCGGCGTGCTCAACGAGACCCTGCGCGACCTCGGCCTCAGCACCGGCCGGGACTGGCTGAGCGGCCTGGCCACCGCGCTGCCCGCGGTGATCGTCGTCGGCGTCTGGGCGGGCCTGCCGCAGACCACGGTCGCCCTGCTCGCCGGACTGCAGAACGTCCCGCGTGAACTCCACGAGGCCGCGGCGGTCGACGGGGCGGGCGCCTGGCGCCGGTTCCGCGCCGTCACCTGGCCCGCGCTCAGACCGGTGGCCCTCGCCATCACCGCGCTCAACCTCATCTGGAACCTCAACTCCTTCGCCCTGGTCTACGTGCTCACGAACGGCGGACCCGGCGGGAAGACCCGGCTGCCGATGCTCTTCGCCTACGAAGAGGCGTTCCGGTACGGCCAGTTCGGCTACGCGGCGGCGATGGGCTGCGTGCTCGTCGCGGTGGTCGCGGTGCTGCTCGCGGTGTTCCTGGCCGGCCGGCTGCGGGGCGGTGAGGACGCGTGAGCCCCCGCCGCGCGGCCCGCGCCGGACGGTACGCCGCCCTCCTCGGCTACCTGCTCTTCCTGGCCTTCCCCTTGCTGTGGCTGCTGTCCACCGCGCTCAAGGCCCCCCGCGAGCTGGGCAGCCCGCACCCCACCTGGATCCCGCGCCACCCCACCCTGGCCAATGTCCGGCAGGCGTTCGCGGAGCAGCCGCTGGCGCACGCCGCGCTGAACTCCCTGCTGGTGGCGCTCTGCACGGCCGTCGTCGCGGTCCTGCTCGCGACCCCGACGGCCTACGTCATGGTCCGGCACCGCTCCCGGCTGACCCGGGCCGCCACGGGGTGGGTGGTGGTCAGCCAGGCGTTCCCCTTCGTGCTGGTGATCGTCCCGCTGTTCCTGGTGCTGAAGAACCTACGGCTGGTCGACTCCCTGACCGGGCTGGTGCTGGTGTACGTGGTCTGGGCGCTGCCGTTCGCGCTGTGGATGCTCACCGGGCACGTCCGGGCGGTGCCCGCCGAACTGGAGGAGGCGGCGGCCGTGGACGGCGCCGGGCGGCTGAGAACGCTCGTGTCGGTGACGGCGCCGCTGCTGGCACCCGGCATCGCGGCGACGGCCCTGTTCGCGTTCGTCACCGCGTGGAACGAGTTCTTCTTCGCGCTGGTGCTGCTCAAGAGCCCGCAGAGGCAGACCCTGCCGGTGATCCTCACCCACTTCATCGGCGCGGAGGGCGTGGCCGACCTCGGCCCGCTCGCCGCCGCCGCGTTCCTCGCGACCCTGCCGTCCGTGGCCGTCTTCGCGCTCGTCCAGCGGCGGATCACGGGCGGCCTGCTCGCCGGGGCGGTGAAGAGCTGATGGGCGCGAAAAAGCCGATGCGGACCAGGAGCGCCCTGGCACTGGCCGTGCTCCTGCTGCTCCTCGCGGGCTGCTCCCCGGGCGGCCGGACGGACGGCGGCCCGATCACCCTGCGCTTCCAGTCCCTGGCCTGGCAGCAGGAGTCCGTCACCGCCAACAAGGAGCTGGTGGAGGAGTGGAACGCGTCCCACCCGGGCGTCAAGGTCGAGTACGTCCAGGGCAGCTGGGACGGCGTGCACGACCAGCTGCTCACCTCCTTCGAGGGCGGTGAGGCCCCCGACGTCATCCACGACGCCTCCGACGACCTCGCCGACTTCGCCCACGGCGGCTACCTCGCCGACCTGACCGGGCTGCTGCCCGCCCGGCTCAGGTCCGGCATACCGGCGAGCAGCTGGGAGGCGGCCACCTTCGGGAACGGCGTCTACGGCGTGCCATTCCTGCAGGAACCCCGTGTCCTGATCGCGAACGCGGACCGGCTGCGCGCGGCCGGGGTGCGCATACCGACACCGGAACACCCGTGGAGCTGGGCGGAGTTCCGGCAGGTCGCCAAACGGCTCAGCGGTCCCGGGCGGTACGGCGTCGCCTGGCCGCTGAAGGAGCCCGTCTCCGCCACGCTCAACCTGTCCCTGTCGGCCGGCGGCCGGCTGTTCCACCGGGGCGCGGACGGGAGGGTCACCGTACGGTTCACCGCCGGGGACGCGGTCGTACCGCGCACCGTGCACGACCAGGTCGCCGTCGACCACAGCGCGCCCGCCTCCACGCTGGGCAGTGGCGGCTCGGACACACTGCCGGGTTTCTTCGGCGGCCGGTACGCGATGGTCCCGCTCGGCTTCTCCTACCGCCAGCAGATCGCGCAGCAGGCTCCCGAGGGCTTCCACTGGGAGGTGCTGCCCGCGCCGGCGGGCGCCGACGGGCTCATCCAGGGCGTCAGCCCGCAGACGCTGTCGGTCTCCGCCGACTGCCCGCACAAGAAGGAGGCGGTCGCGTTCATCGACTTCCTGCTGCGGCCCAGGAACATGGTCCGCCTCGCCCTCGGCGACTGGATGCTGCCCACCGGCACCGAGGCCCTGAAGGACCCGGCCCTGCACACCACGGAGAACGGCTGGGCCACCGGCACGGCCCTCGCGTCCCGGCTGCGCCCGGCGCCCGCCCAGTCCGTGCGCGGCTACCCCGAGTGGAAGGACAAGGTCGCCACCCCCGCCTACCAGGAGTACTACAGCGGCGCCATCGGCCTCGCCGAACTGCGCCGCCGCCTGGAGAGGGACGGCAACCTGGTGCTGGCCCGCTACCAACGCTGAGCGCGGCCGGCGGCGAAGGGGCCCGGTGCGGCCCGGGACACGCTGTCGTACCGCGCGCGAAATCGATTGAACGAGACGTCTCGTCTCGCCTAGCCTTCCCGGCATGACCGCACCCGCCCACATCGCCATGTTCTCCGTCGCCGCCCACGGCCACGTGAACCCCAGCCTGGAGGTGATCCGTGAACTCGTCGCCCGGGGACACCGCGTCACCTACGCCATCCCGCCCGTCTTCGCCGGGAAGGTGGCCGCCACCGGGGCCCGGCCGGTGCTCTACACCTCCACCCTGCCGGGCCCGGACGCCGACCCGGCGGCCTGGGGGACCACCCTGCTGGACAACGTGGAGCCGTTCCTGGACAACGCCGTCCAGGCGCTTCCCCAGCTCGCCGAGGCCTACGCCGACGACATCCCCGACCTCGTCCTGTACGACATCACCTCCTACTCGGCCCGTGTCCTGGCCCACCGCTGGGGCGTCCCGGCGATCTCGCTCTCGCCGAACCTCGTCGCCTGGGAGGGGTACGAGGAGGAGGTCGCCGAGCCGATGTGGGCCGAGCCGAGGAAGACCGAGCGCGGACGGGCGTACTACGCCCGGTTCGCGGCCTGGCTGGCCGAGAACGGCATCCGCCAGGACCCGGACTCCTTCGCCGGCCACCCCGCGCGCTCCCTCGTGCTCATCCCGAAGGCGCTCCAGCCGCACGCCGACCGGGTGGACGAGCGCGTCTACACCTTCGTCGGCGCCTGCCAGGGCGACCGCGCCGACCAGGGCGACTGGCAGCGGCCCGCCGGTGCGGAGAAGGTCGTCCTGGTCTCGCTCGGCTCGGCCTTCACCAAGCAGCCCGCCTTCTACCGGGAGTGCGTGCGCGCCTTCGGCGACCTGCCCGGCTGGCACGTCGTCCTCCAGGTCGGCCGGCACGTGACCCGCGCCGAGCTGGGCGACGTGCCGGCCCGGGTCGAGGTGCGCGACTGGGTGCCGCAGCTGGCGATCCTGCGGCAGGCCGACCTGTTCGTCACGCACGCGGGAGCCGGCGGCAGTCAGGAGGGGCTGGCGACCGGGACGCCGATGATCGCCGTACCGCAGGCCGTCGACCAGTTCGGCAACGCCGACATGCTCCAGGGGCTCGGGGTCGCCCGGCACCTGCCCGCCGAGGAGGCCACCGCCGACCGCCTCCGCGAGGCCGCGCTCGCCCTGGTGGACGACCCCGAGGTCGCGCGCCGGCTCAAGGAGGTGCAGGCGGAGATGGCGCAGGAGGGCGGCACCCGGCGGGCGGCCGACCTCATCGAGGCGGAACTGCCGGGCCGCCGCGCGGGTCAGGAGCTTCCGTTCGGATGACGCCGGGCTCGGGGGCCCCGGCACCGCGCCTCGCAGCGCGGGCGGGTGGGGTGGCCGGCGGCACGGCCGAGGGCACGGCCGGCGCGCCCTCGAGCAGACTCCGCCTGTCCATGTGGGTCCTTCCCCGGGAGACGGCGTACCTGCCGGACGACCAGAGCACGGACAGGGCCCGCCGGTTCCCAGCGGGAACCGGCGGGCCCTGCGGCACCGCGCGGAATCAGACGGTCAGCCGCTCGCCCCGGTCGGGCACCGGCGCCGCCACCGGCTCCGGGGTCTCGTCGTGGGTGAGGTCCGGCAGGCGGTGGAGCCACTTGGGCAGGTACCAGTTGCGCTCGCCGAGCAGCGCCATCACCGCCGGCAGCAGCACCCCGCGGATGACCGTGGCGTCGATCAGGACCGCCGCGGCCAGGCCCGCGCCCATCTGCTTCATGGACTGCATGGAGAGCGTGCCGAAGATCGCGAACACGGCGACCATGATGACCGCGGCGCTGGTGACGACCCCGGCCGTGGTGACCACGCCGTGCCGGATCGCGTCCTTCGTCGTGCGGCCGCGCATCCGGGCCTCGCGGATCCGGGAGACCACGAACACGTGGTAGTCCATCGACAGCCCGAACAGGATCACGAAGAGGAACAGCGGCAGCCAGGTGACGATCGCGCCGACGCCCTCCGCGCCCACCAGCGAGGCACCCCAGCCGTGCTGGAAGACGGCGACGAGGATGCCGTAGGCGGCGGCCACCGACAGCAGGTTGAGCACGATCGACGTGAGGGCGACGGTCAGCGAGCGGAACGACAGCAGCATCAGCAGGAAGGCGAAGACGACCACGAACACGAAGACCGGGACGACGGAACCCATGAGCTGGTCGTTGAAGTCGTTGTTGCCCGCGACCTGCCCGGTCACCGGCGCCTGCACGCCGTCGACCTTGCCGAGCGTGGCGGGCCGCACCTGGTCGCGCAGCTTCTCCAGGCTCCGTGTCGCCCGGTCCATGTCGGAGCCGCCGACCAGCGGCACGGACACCAGGGCCACGTTGCGGGCGTCGTACAGCTTGACGTCGACCGGGCCGCGCGAGGCGCCCGAGGTGACCGCCTGCCGCCTGAAGTCGGCCAGCGCCCGGTGGACTTCGGGGGCGTTGATGTCCTTGGCCTTGACGACGACCTGGGCCGGTTCGCTGCCGCCCGGGAAGGCGTCGTTGACACGGTTGTACGTCTGCACGATCGGCAGCGAGTCGCCGAACTCCTGGTCCAGGGTGAGCTGCTGGGTCTTCATGCCGAGCGCGGGCGCGGCGACCGCCAGCAGCGCGCCGGCCGCGACCACGACCGAGACCAGCGGCTTGGCCAGCACGCCCCGCAGCACGGCCGTCCAGAAGCGGCTGTCCCCGTTCCCCGCGCGCTTGCGGCGGCCCAGGAACGGAAGCCGGCCCTTCTCGACCCGCTCGCCGAGCAGCGACAGCAGCGCGGGCAGCACCGTCACCGAGCCGACCATGGCGACCGCCACCACCATCAACGAGGCCAGTCCCATCGCCTCGAACTCGGCCAGCCCGGTGAACAGCATGCCCGCCATCGCCACGCACACCGTGACACCGGAGACGATGATCGCCCGGCCGCTGGTCGCGGCGGCGATCCGCAGGGCGGTGCCGGCGTCGCGGCCGGCCATCCGCTCCTCCCGCTCGCGGCGCAGGTAGAACAGGCAGTAGTCGACACCGACGGCCATACCGACCAGCAGCATCACGGAGTTGGCGGTGTCGCTCATCGGCTGGAGGTGGCTGACCAGGCCCATCAGGCCCATCGTCGCCATGATCGCGGTGATCGCGAGGGCCACCGGCAGCAGCGCGGCCACCAGCGCGCCGAACGCGATCAGCAGGATGCCGAGGGCCACCGGCACCGCCGAGTACTCGGCCTGCTGGAAGTCGTCCCCGAAGGCGTCCTTGTACTGCTTCTGCATGCTGGCGCCGCCGATCTCCTCGATCCGCAGCGTGTCGTGGCCCTTCTGCACCCCGGCGACGGCCTTGAGCACCGGCTCGATCCGGTCGGCGGCCGTCTCCGCGTCACCGCGCACGTCGAACCGGACCAGCGCGCTGCGGCCGTCCCGGGACACGGTGTGCGTGTCGTACGGCGAGGTCACGCCCGTCACCCTGCCGGTGCCCCGGACCGCCCGGACCACGTCGGCGACGGCCGCGCGGAACTGCGGGCTGGTGGCCTTGACGGCGGCGTCCTTCGACTGGATGAGGACCGTCTCCCCGGCCGGCTCCTTGATCCCGGCGTCGTCGATGATCGTCGCGGCGGTGTGCGTCTCGCCCTTGAGCTGGTCGCTCTCGTTGACGTCGACCCGGCCCGCGGCCGAGCCGAGGCCCATCGCCAGGACGACGAACAACACCCATATGCCGACGGCCGCCCAGCGGTGCCGGGCGCTCCAGCCGCCGGCGCGGGCGGCCAGCCCCCGCACCTCTGTGTTCCCCATGACGGGTCTGCCCCCTCGTGTGCGGTGACGGCCCCCTGCCGCCACGTCTGCTTGCTCCTGTTCGACGGTAGGGGCGGGATAAAGCCATCTCGTCGTACTGCCCGGTGAACCGCGCGGGGCCCGGATCACCGCTGGGGAGGACGGCGGCCCCCTACATCTATCGCCGGTTCTCGGGGGCGGCTCTCAGGGACGCGGTGCCCGGTCAGCCGCCAGGGCCCGCTTCGCCGCAACCGGGAACGCGCCGGGCCGGACGTGTGTGCGAGGCTCTGCCCATGCGCTACATCATCATCGGGGCCGGTGCGGTCGGCGGTGCCGTCGGCGGGCGGCTGGCCCAGGCCGGCCGGGAGGTCGTCCTCGTCGCCCGTGGCCCGCACCTGGCAGCCCTGCGCGAACACGGGCTGCGACTGCGGGTTCCGCAGGGCGAGTCGGCGTACCGGCTGCCCGCCGTCGACGGGCCGGGACCGCTCGGCGAACTGCGCGCCGACGACGTCCTCGTCCTCGCCGTGAAGACCCAGGACACCGTGGCCGCCCTGGACATCTGGGGCGACGTGCCCGTCGCCGGCGGCGGCACCGCGGCCGAACTGCTGCCGCTGGTCTGCCTGCAGAACGGCGTGGAGAGCGGCCGGCTGGCGCTGCGCCGCTTCCGGCACGTGTACGGCGTCTGTGTCTGGCTGCCGTCGACCTTCGTGGAGCCCGGCGTCGTCTCCGCCGCGGGCAGCCCGCTCACCGGCGTCCTGCACCTCGGCCGGGTGCCGCACGGCACCGACGACACCGCGCGCCGGATCGCCGCCGACCTCGCGGACGCCCACTTCGAGGCGCCGGTGGTGCCCGACGTGGTGCGCTGGCAGTACGCCAAGCTCCTCGGGAACCTCGGCAACGCGCTCGAAGCGGTCAGCGGGCCGGTGGCCGGGGAGGAGGCGCGGGCCCTGTTCGCGCGCGTGCGGGCCGAGGGGGAGGCCGTGCTGGACGCCGCCGGCATCCCGTACGCCGGCGCGGAGGAGCAGCGCGCGGCCCGCGGCGACAAGGTGACCCTGGTCCCGCTGGACGGCGCTCCGCGCGGCGGCGGCTCCTCCTGGCAGTCCCTCGTCCGGGGCACCGGCACCATCGAGGCGGACTACCTCAACGGCGAGATCGTCCTGCTCGGCCGGCTGCACGGCGTCCCCACCCCGTTGAACGAACTGCTGCAGAACCTCGCCAACCGGTTCGCCCGGGAGCACCGGGCGGCGGGCTCGCTGCCCGTCGCCGATCTGGTCCGACTGGCCGACGAGGCGGTGCGGCGCGTGACCGTCGGCTGAAATGGGCCAAAGAAGGTGCAGTGGATTGGGCCGGGATTCCAGGCCACCGGCCCACTAGCGTCGGTGCCATGACGCACCGCAGCACGGACACGGACGCCGCCGCCACGGTCACCGCCCCCACCCTGGCCACGGTCGCCGCCACCGCCCCGGCCCGGGTCGACTTCTTCTTCGACCCCGCCTGCCCCTTCGCCTGGATCACCTCCCGCTGGCTGCTGGAGGTCGAGCGGCTGCGCCCGCTGGACCTGCGGTTCCGGGCGATGAGCCTGTACCTGCACAACACCGGCAACGAACTGCCCGACTGGTACCGCGACCTGGTGGACCGCTCGATCGGTCCCGTGCGGGTCGCCGTGGCCGCCGCCGAACGGTACGGCGACAAGGTCCTGCGCGACCTGTACACCGCGTTCGGCACCCGCATCCACGAACAGGGCGTCGAGGACTTCGACACGGTGATCACCGAGTCACTGGCCGAGCTGGGACTCCCCGCCGGCCTGTCGGCCGCCGCCCACGACCCCTCGTACGACGACGCGGTCCGCCGCGGCCACGAGGCCGGCGCGGAGCCGGAGACCGGCGGCTACGTCGGCACGCCCACCCTCCACGTCGACGGCACCGTGTGGTTCGGCCCCGTGCTGCGCGCCGTCCCGCGCGGCGCCGAGGCGGCCGAACTCTTCGAGAGCTTCCGGGTGTTGGCCCGGCACCCGGACTTCTTCGAACTGAAGCGCACCCGCACCGGTGCGCTCCGCTTCGACTGACCCGGAGCAGGTTGGCCGATTAACGCCCCTCCGGCGCCCCGGCCGCACCGGACGTGTGACACGGCGGCGCCGTCCGGCGCAGAACCAAGAGCCGCCGCGGTCCGACGTCACAGGGGAGCGCCGGACCGCGACGGCCGATACCACACGACCGTCCTCCGGCACCGCCCCTCGCCGAACCAGGCGACAAACCCGCGGGGTTGTCCCTAGGGTGAACCGCGCGGAAGGCCTGAGGGGGACGGACGGATGAGTGTGACGGGCAGGGCGTTGCCGTCATTGCCGCAGTACCGCAAGGACGGGGTGACCCGGCGCCTGTGCGCCTCGGTGCACCTGGACGACGACTTCGCCCTGTACGCCGACCGGATGCTGACCGGGGACCGGCTCAACGCCATCGGGCTCAGCCTCAACATCAACTTCGTCGCCCTCGCCCGGCACGCGCGCGTGGCCACCCGCCGCCGCGCCGCCCTCGACCGCCGGCTCGCCTGCCTCCAGACGGCCGTACCCGTCACCCTCCTCGTCGGGCTCTGGGGGCTGGTCAACGGACACCGGTCACTCGGATGGGTGGCGATTTTCGGCCCTCTCGGCGCCTACGCGGTCGCCTGGACACTGGTCCGCCACGCCCAGGCGCGCAGCCGCGACACGGCACGGGACGTGTTCCTCTCCACCGACAGACCCGAGCGGACCGCACCCCCGGTGGAACCCGAGGCCGAGGCCGCGCTGCACGACCTGAAACGCGCCAACGTCCTGCCCTACGCCGACGAGGCCGCCTACACCAAGCCGTTCGTCGGCAGCGGCGACAAGATCAAGGAAGCCGTCTGGCAGCCCATCGACGTCAGCAGGCCCGCCGACGCCCCGGGCGGCGGAAAACTGCCGATGCGCCCGTTCGACGTCATCGACCTGCACACCTACGTGGCACGGCACATGGAGAACATCTCCGGGCTCCAGGGACTGCGGGCCAGGAACCGGCTCTACGTCCTCGGCAGCAACGCCCACCTCATACCCGAGCTGGTGCCCGACCCCACCCGGCGGCCCCGCGCCCAGATCCCCAGGCAGCTCGTGCAGGCCGGCCTGCAGACGCCCGGGGCGGGCATGCGCACCCACCTGTGCCTGGAACGGGTAGGCGAGGGCGGCCGGCTGATCGTCTCCATGTACCTGCGGGCGATCCTCCAGCACCCCAGCCTGACCTGGGAGGTGGCCGCCTACGCCATACCGCCGCTGGACGGCCGCTTCTACCGCGTGGACCGGCTCCCGGTCGCCCCCTGGGAACGCTGGTGGGACCTGTTCCGGTACGCCACCCGCCGCACCGGCCCCGAACTGCGCGGCGCCCTCGGCCGCATCCTGCGGCGCCACCGCTGGCGCGGCGACCACGACCGGGCGCTGGCCAGGGCCCGCCGCGCCATCACCAAGCAGCACGTCCGCCACGACTACGGCGCCACGGGCAGCCTGCGCGAGGACCTCGGCGCCTGGGACGAGGCCGGCTACACCGAACGCACCGACGCGCAGGACTTCCTGTTCCGGCTCCAGCAGGGCGTGCTGACCGCCACGGAACGGTTCCTGCGGGACCACAACATCGACACCGGTTCCTTCGACAAGGCCGTACAGGTCATCAACACGCAGACCTACAACATCGGTAACGTCAGCGGTCCCAGCAACTTCGGCGCCCACGGGACGATCCTCCTGGGCGGGCAGCAAGGTCCCGGGCCCCAGGCCGGCCCGGGAGCCCAGGGCGGCCCCGGTCCCGCGGGATCAGGTCCGCCCGCGCCGAGGCCGTAACCGCAACCCCATCCGTCCGACGGCTGCTCCGGTCCGGGGCGCGCCGCCGGACCGCGAGCGAGGACAGGACATGAGCACCTACAACTTCGGCAACGTCAACGGCCCCGCCAACTTCGGCGACCACGGGCAGATCCAGATCAACCACGCTCACCCCGATCTGCCCACCATGATGGACCTCGCGCAGCGGCTCACCGACACGCTGCGCGCCGAGTACCCGGAACTGGTGCCCCAGGGCGAGATCATCCAGGCCCAGTTCCAGGAGTCCGCCGAGGACGGTCTGCCGCCGAACCGCGGCCGGATCCGCTCCGCGCTGGAGACGATCGCCATCGCGGCCTCGGCCGGCACCGGCAGCCTGGCTTTCACCCAGCAGCTCATCAACGCCCTGGGGCTGTGACCGGCCGGAGCCCCGCCGCCACGGGGCTTCGGCCCTGCCACGTCACCGGGCTCGCACCACCGCCCGGACCCCGCCGCCGAGGTCGAGGTCGAGCCCCGACCGCAGCGGCACCGTCTGACCGGGTTCGATCTTCTGCACGGTGCCGTCCGAGCGGGTGCCCGTCCAGGTCTCCCGCGAGCGGTTGGCGAGCCCGAACCGCCCCGGCTTCTTGGGGTGTTCGACCAGCTCCGCGACGAGCGCCGCGTCCGAACAGTCGTGCCGCGCCGGTTCGGGCAGCAGATGGTGGGCCTGCACCCGGGCGGCGCGGCGCAGCCGGATGTGGTGCTCGGTGCGGGGCGGGGGAGTGGTCACCGTCAGCCGCGGCGGCAGCACCAGCCGGGCCCCGCACCCCCAGCAGTCCCGCGGCGGCGGGTTCTCACCCGGCTCCGTCATGTTCTGCCGCCCGCACGCGGCGCACTCGACCACCGCGTCCAGCACCGCCCGCAGCGCGTCCCGCCACTCCGACTCCCGCACCCGTGCCGCGGGATCACGCAGCCCCGTCGTGAACGACCGCCGGAACAGCTCCCGCAGCCGCTCCGCCGCCGCGTCCCAGGTGGCCAGCACGGTCGCGTGCTCCAGCGGGTCCGGCGCGTTGGCGTCGTCCGCCGGGTCGAACACGAACAGCGGGCTCCTGCCGTACAGCTTGCGCTCCGCGGCCTCGTCCAGGCAGTGGATGCCCAGCTCGCGCCGGCCCTTGAGCGGGTGGTGGTTCATCAGCAGCATGAACAGCAGCACCGCGAGCGAGTGCAGGTCGGACTGGGTGCCCGGACGCGCGCCCGGGTCCGCGCGCACCAGCTCCGGCGCCATGAACTCCATGGTCCCCGAGATGCCGCTGGCGTCGCCCTCCACCACCGCGTTGTCGTTGTCGCAGACCAGCACGTCACCGGTGTCCGGGTCGAAGAAGATGTTCCCCCAGGAGATGTCCCGGTAGGCGATGCCCCGCGAGTGCAGCGCCTGATAGGCCTCCACCGTGTACAGGCAGGCCGTCAGCAACGCGCGCGGGCTGGTGCGCAACTGCCGCCGGAACAGCGCCGGAAGCCCCTTGTAGCGGTCCGGGCGCAGCCCCATCAGATAGCCGAACGAGCCGCGGTGCTCCGGCACGAAGGCCTCCGGCCACAGGAAGCGGTCGTCGGCGAAGTCCCGGGTCACCAGCTCCCGTACGATCGCCTCCTGGTCGGTGGTCGCGCAGGTCGGGTAGTACCACTTCAGGGCCCGTTCCCCGTCCGGTGTCCGGACCCGGTACACCTCGCCCTGGCCGCCCGCGCCGAGGAAGCCGAGGATCTCGACGTCGTCACCGTTCTCCGCCGCGAGGCGCGTCCCGTCATCGAGCATGCCGCTCATCTACGTCTCCGTTGTCCGTTCCGTGTCCACCTCGCCGCCGTCCGGGCCGGGTGGTGTCCGCGCGTCCGCCGTACCGTGCTCCACGGGCCCCTCCGGGGCGTCCGCCGGGGTCCGTGCGGGGCGCACCGCCGCCGCCAGGGTGGTGTCGTCCCCGGAGTACCGGGACGCCTGGGCGAGCCAGTCCGGCAGGGCTTCGCGGACACCCGCGCCGCCCTCCTGGGCGAGCCGCCCGGCCAGCCCGCTGACGAACTCGCGGTACCCGTCGCCCGACGCGAAGCTCTTCGACAGGCCGTCCGTGGAGAGCACGACCAGCCGTGGCGCCCGCGCCTCCTCGAACACCGGCGCCCAGTGCATCCGCATCGCCCGCCACGCCTCCCGCCCGCACAACGACTCGGTCTCGTCGCCCAGGTCCTCCTCGGCGGGTGCGAGCGGCCGGACCAGCGTGCCGTCGTGCTCCACCACCGCGAGGTCACCGTCGCCGATCTGCCAGGCCACGAACAGCCACGGCGTGAGCACCGCGCCGATCAGCGTGGTGCCGTACAGCACCAGCTTCTCCTCGGTCCCCGGCTCCCGGGAGGCCTCCTCCACCACCGGGCGGTTGCGGTCCCAGTGGCCGAGGGCCTCCTGCCGCCACTCGTGCACGAGCGCCCGCGGGAAGTCGTCCCGGGCGTACGTCATCAGCCGGGCGAGCCGCCCCGGCTCGTGGCAGTCGTGCGCCGCCCGCCCGAAGGCGCCGGCCAGCACCAGGAACCGGTCCACGGCGAACCGCGCTCCCAGCGCGCTGCGCGCGTGCACCGCCGAGCCGTGCCCGTCGGCCACCGCCAGGACCAGCGGGTCCGGGCCGGACCCGGTGCCCTGGCAGGCGTACCAGTCCTGGTTGCGCTGCTTGCCGACGCCCTGGACGCTGCCGGCCAGCGTCTCCCACCGCCGCACCCCGAGCGTCACCACACGTCGTCGTCATCGTCGTCGTCCAGCACCGGCGGCGCGTACGGCTGTTTCGCCGTGCTCACCCCGGACCCGTCACCGGCGACCGGCTGGGAGGCCGCCTTCACGGCCGCCGTCGACGCCCAGCGGATCGCCGCCGCCAGCTGCTTGGGGCTGTTGGCGTCCAGCGGCTGCAGCTCGGGGTTGCCGAGGAACTCCTGGAGCACCCCGCGGTCCGCGTCCGCGCCGATCGCGATGGCCACCCGGACCGCCTTGCGACCCCACGGGGTGGCGTCCACGGCCTTCAGGCCCGCCTTCCAGTCGTCGGTGGGCACCCCGTCCGACACCAGCGCCAGCACCGGTTTCAGCGCCCGCTGCGGCATCGGCGGCGTCTGGAGTTCGCGCGCCACCAGGTGCAGCGCCTCACCGAGGTTGGTCATGCCGTCCACCTGCACGTCCTGCCAGGTGAAGTCGTCCACCGGGACCGGGGTCTGGTGGTGCCACTGCGCGGTGGTGGAGAAGGTGACCGTGCGCAGCAGCAGTTGGGCCGCGGGGTTGTCGTGGGCCACCGACCGCATCTCCGGAACGGCCTCCCTGATCGCGTAGTTGAGTTTGGCGATCTTCTCGCCCTGCATCGAGTACGAGCAGTCGAGCAGCCAGATGAAGTGGACCGGCCGGTTGGCCATCGGCCCGCCGGGAATGTCACTCACGCCGCAGTTCCTTTCAGGTGAGAGGGAATCATGTGGGAGCAGGTCGTCAAGGGAGGTGTCAGGGCCGGGGCAGCACCAGCCAGACCCCGAGGACGAGCGCGGCGGCCGCCAGGAGCAGCGCGGTGACGAACAGGCCCGCCATCACCCTCCGGGCCCGGCCGGCGGACGGAGTCACATGGTTCATGCCGGGGTGTACCCGCCTTCCCTGTCGCCGTCCCCGCCGCCCTGCCGGGCGCCGTCCGGCCGCCGCCGGGGCCACGGCACCCGGCCCGCCCCGCCGCCGGTCCGCCCGGTCAGCGGGCCGGTACGCAGCCCGGAGGCGGCGAGCAGCCACAGCACCGGTTCGGCGGCGCGCCGCTGCTCGCTCTCCAACGGGCCCGTGCCGGTGGCCGCGTGGGAGCTGACCGCCCAGTAGCGGGCCGACCCGAAGTCGTGGCCGAGGGCCCGCACCAGCGCCCCCAGGCCGATGTCGCCGAGCCAGTGGTCGATCCGGCCGTCGCCGGGCGCCGGCAGCGAGGTCAGCCGGTCCAGCACGTCCCGCTTGGTGACGACCGCGGCCACCGGCAGCCGGCGCCGCCGTCCGGTCAGCGCGGCCAGCTCGCCGGTCAGCCGTTCGTACGTCGTCCGCGGGCCCTGCGCCGACGGCCGCGCCCGCTGGGCCCGCTCGGCGTCCGCCGGACCGAGCCGGCCGCGCACCGTGGGATCGGCGAGGACGTCGGCGACCAGGACGACCCCGTCCGCGTGCGCCAAGTACCCCTGCGCACGCACCCGTTCGGCGTCGCTCACGGACTCGCCCATCGGGTCGTACAGGTACAGCAGCCGGCGCCGCCGGCCCCGGGCCACGGTGAGCATGAGGGCGCGCGGCGGCCCGCCGGTCGTGGCGTGCGCCCAGCCGGACCGGTTCAGCTGCCGGCTGACGCCCGTGTGGGCACCGCGGTCGGCGGAGGTCGCCCACTCGACGCGCAGCCGGCCCTCCCGGGCCCAGGAGTGCAGCCCCTCCACCATGGCCGCCATCAGCATCGTCTTGCCGGAGGAGGTGCCGCCGACCAGCGGTGTGTGCACCACCCGGGTGGTGGCCACCGCCTGCGGCAGGACCTGGTCGCAGCGCGGGCACAGCGCCGACAGCCTGCCCCGCCCGGTCAGCCGGGTGGCGGGCAGCCTGCGCCCGCAGCCGCACACGTGCCACAGGGCGCCGTACCGGCCCGGCCGCAGCTCGGCGTGGCGGGCCGGGCAGCCGGGGCAGCGGTGCACGGCCAGCGGCACCGGCGCGTAACAGCCGGGGTGGGGGCAGGTCACGCGCAGGCCCCGCAGCAGCGCCCAGCCGCGCTCCAGCCCGCGCAGCAGCGGCACCGCCGCCGCCCAGCCGAGCCAGACCACGCCGACCAGCAGCGCGAGGAACAGCAGTGCCCAGCCGAGCAGCACGGTCGCGAGCACCGCGCCGACCAGCGCGCCCGCCGCCGTACCGGGGGCGATCAGGGTCACCAGCAGGAACCGGCCGAGCGACGCCCGGACCCGGCGCCCCCGGGGACGCCGGCCGCGGAACAGGTTGCGTACGGTCCGGTCCATCCAGGGATCGGCGAAGGCCCGCCACAGCACCCGCATGCCGTCCCGGGCCGCACTCGCCGCGTCCGCCCACGACTGCCGCCACCAGTAGGCGGGTTCGGCGGGCTCGGCGGCCCCGACACCGGGCAGGCGCGGGTCAAGGCGGCCCGCCTGCCACGGCCCGAGCCCCCGCCACACCGCGCGCACACCCCGCCCGAGGAACTCCCACAGCGTCCGGAACAGGCACACCGCGACGGCCACCAGCCCCGACCAGACGAACAGGGCCAGCAGCACCTGCGACGCCAGGTGCAGGTCCGAGTCACCGCCTCCCGTGTTCACCGGGCACCTCCGCCGGCGGGCGGCTGGACGTCCCCGTGCCAGGTCGCCCGGGCGTCCTCCCGGCGCCCGCGCCCGGTCAGCCGGCCCGCGAGCCGGCCCAGGGCACCCGGCCGGTTCCACGCGCGGTACGCGTCCAGCCGGCCGCGGCCGGTGCGCCGCAGCGCCTCCTCGACCGCCGCCTGGTCCTCGGCGGGCAGCGCCCGCACCACCGGCCGCAGCACCTTGGCCAGCAGCGCCGTACGGGTCGCCTCCCAGCCCGGATGGGTGTCCTGGTACGCGGTCCAGTCGCAGAAGCGGGCGGCGACGTACGACGGCACGGTCCGCAGCCGCTCGGCCACCGCGGCACCATGCGCCGCCCGCTCGTAGGCCGCCAGCAGCGCCGGGTCGCCGGAGCGGGCCAGCGCGTACAGCTCGCTCTCCGGCACCGGCACGGTCAGCAGCCGCCGGGCCAGGGCGTCGTGCACCCGCCGGGTCACCTGATCCGGCACGGGCTCGACCGCGCCGTCCCGCAGCGCCCGGACCCGTTCCACCCAGTTCTCGCCCTCGCCGTCGGTGCCGAGCAGCGCGGTGAACTCCAGCAGGAGCAGCGGCGCCCGGTGCGCCGGGGCCAGTTCCGTGGTGAAGCAGCGCAGCAGGTCGGCGGCGAGCAGCGGGACGGCGGCGTCCTCGGCCGGGGCGGCCAGCGCGGCGGCGACCAGCAGGTCCCGGGTGCCGGCCAGCCGGTGCGCGTCCGAGCCCAGCTCGTTCAGCAGCAGGCTCGCCTCCTCGCCGGTGGGCAGCTCGTCGGGCCACACCAGACGCAACGCCGTGTGCAGGACGGCCGGATCGGCGTGCGGCGAGACCCCGGCGGTGTGCAGCACCGCGCGCAGCCGGCCGCGCCGGTCACCGCCGGCCGGACCGGCCGCGTCCCCGAGGACGCACATCCGCAGATGCGGGAAGCGCGGGTCCGGGGCGAGGGGCAGCCCGTACCCCGCGAGCCGCCCGGCGACCGCGACCGGATGAGCCGCCGCGAGCGCGTTCAGCGCCCCGAACAGGGCGGTGCGCAGGGCGGGGTGGGCGTGTACGGCGTCGAGGAGGGCGGCGTCGGACCGGGTGCCCGCCGGCCTGACGCCCGTCGGCACCTGGTCGCCGGTCGGCTCCGCGCTCACCGCCGCCCGGTCGCGCGCCGGCCCTCCGGCCACCCCCGTCCGGTCACCCGCCGGCTCCCCGCTCACCAGCTCCCGGGCGGCCCGGCCCGCGTACTCCGGGAGCAGGTCGGTGCAGTCGACGTCGAGCAGGTCGGCGACGCGCAGCAGCTCCAAGGGGCGGCCGATCGCCGGGCCGGTGGTGTCCGCGATGCCGTGCCGCAGGTCCGGCGCGAGGTCCCGGGCCAGCGCGGCCCGCACCTCGGGGGTCAGCGAGCCCGCCCCGAGCGCGGGCACCGGGCCGCGGCCGCGGACCGCCAGCGTCAGCACCCGGGCGGCGAGCGGAGCCGAGACGGCCGTGGGCACCTGTCCGTCCAGCCGGGCCAACAGCGCGGCCAGGGCGCCCGGTTCGCCGTCCCCGAAGTCCCCGGAGTCCGTGGCCTCCCCGGAGTCACCAGCGCCCCCGGCGGCCCTGTGGTCCCCGGAGTCCGTGACATCGCCGGGGCCCCTCCCGGTCTCCCGTGCCAGCTCTTCGACCAGGGCCGTCAGCGTCGGCACGGGCAGTACGGCGGCGTGGTCCGTGGCCCAGCGGGCCGCCGCCGCCCGGGCGGCGGAGGGCAGGGCGATGCGCTCGGCGAGCGCGGTGACGGCGAGGCGACCGGCCTCACCCGCGGTGTCCCCGGCACCGCCGACCGTGTCGCGGAACAGCTCCGGCCGCCCGGCCGTCCAGATCCGCGCGCAGACATCGGCCCAGACGTCCGCCACGGGCTGCGCGGCGGCCCGGCCGGTGCCGTCGTGCACCCGGAACCGGTGGTCGTGCCCGACCGGCTCCGAGGAGGGCAGCGCCCCGACGATCTGCTGGCGGGCCTGCTGCGGGCGCCGCGTGTACGTCGTGAACGTCAGCCGGTGTGCCAGCTCGCGCGGCAGGACCGTACAGGCCAGCGCGATCCACTGGGCCACGTCCGCGCTGTCCCGCTCCACCAGCACGATCTGCCGGGCGTCGCTGCCGTCGGCCAGCGTGCGCAGGTCGGCGAAGAACGCGGCGAGCCGGTCCGCGCGGGACCGGGCGAACGCCACGAGCCCGTCCCGGCGCAGCAGCCCCGACGGCGCGAACCGGTCGATCGGCTCCGGACGTCCACCCGGCGGGGTGGCGTCCGCCCAGCGCGGCGACTCCCACGCGGTGATCGGCAGCGCGCCGTCCGGCAGCCGGACACCGGGAGGCAGGTGCACGGCGTGCGCGTGGAAGTTGCCCCACCGCCCGCTGTAGTCCGCGCCGGTGTACACCGAGCGGCACAACAGCCGCCCGCCGTCGGACAGTTCGGTGCAGCTGAGGGAGCGCGGGAAGGACTTCAGCTGCTCTCCGTCCGGCCGGTCCGGCAGGTCGCGCGGCGGCTCGTAGCCGATGAGCTGTTCGGCCTCCCGCAGCAGCGTGGCCGGTACGCCGGGACTGACGGCGGTGAAGCGGAAGCCGGACCCGTCCGGGCCGGGCGGTGCCGAGGTGTAGTGCAACTGGGCCAGGTTCACCGCACACGCTCCTTCCCGGCCGTGGCCCTGTCCTTGCCGGCCGTGCGGACGGGCAGCAGTCCGCGCAGGGACAGCAGCCACAGCAGCGGGTCCTCCACCCGCACCGGCTGCGGCCCCGACTTCGGCACGTCCGCCGGGGCGTTCGCGGGCGGTGGCGCGCCCAGCGCCGACAGTCCGAACAGCGACAACCGGTCGAAGTCGTGCTCCAGCTGGCGCAGCAGCGCGTCCGCGTCCCAGTCGGTGAGCAGGGCGCGGAGTTCCTCGTGGACGGCGAGCCGGTCCTCCGCGTCGTAGGCGCCGCCCGGGTGCGGGGCGTTGTGCAGCAGCGGGGAGTGCGGTTCGAGCAGGGGCCTGAGCATGTCGGTCTTGGTGACGGCCACGGCGATCGGGGTGGTCACCCGGCCGCCCGACCCGCCCTTGCCGTGGGTGCGCAGCTGGGCGGCGAGGTCGGCGGCTATCTGCCGGGGCGAGGTCTCCACCACGGGCAGCGGCGGACCGTCGTGCACCGGCAGCCGGTCGCGCACGGAGCCGAGTTGCAGCGGGTCGACCAGCAGGATGATGCCGTCGGCGGCGCTCAGGTAGCGGGTGTAGCGGTCCATCGCCTCGGCGTCCGCGAGGTCCTCGCCGGCCGCGTCGAAGAAGACCAGTGTGGTGTGCCGGGTGCCGGAGCCGCCCAGCAGCCCGCGCCGCGGCAGGCTGAGCCGGTACAGCAGCGGATCGTTGAAGCCGAGCGCGGCCGGCCGGGTGGCGTCGGGCAGCCGCAGCCGCTCGTACAGGTCCTCGGCCATCTCCCTGTCCCTGGCCTGCGTGTGCTGCCCCATCGCCGCGAGCGACGCGTGGTAGGCCTGGCCCACCCGGTGGTCCAGCTCGTTGCGCAGCACGGCGACATAGGTGCTCTTGCCGGACGCCTTGGCGCCGACCAGGGCGATGATCCGGCTGTTCTGGTCGCAGTAGTCGCTGGGCAGGTCGCTGTGGCAGGACCCGCACACCCGCACCGGCGTCGGCACCCCGCAGTCGGGGCAGGGCACGCTGCTGCCGGAGCCGCCGGGCCCGGCGAGTCCGGCGAGCCTGCGCGCCGGGGTGAACACCGGGCCGCGCATCCGGGCCGCCGGGGGCACGCCCGGCCCCATGAACGCGGCCCATGTCTCGTCCGGCCGCGGCCCGCAGGGCGCGCCGCCGCGCACCCCGTTCGGCGTCATCAGACAGCGGTACGGCAGTCGGGCCGCCGACGCGCGGGTGAAGCAGTAGGGACAGATCACGGTCGTCATGGCTCAGCGCACCACCAGGCTGGTGAGAGAGGGTTCCTCGAGTCGGACGGAGGCGGCGTGCTCCCCGAGCAGGAAGCCGCGCAGGGTGTAGGGGGGCGGGCAGGGTGCGGCCGGCAGCTCCCGTTCGAGGCTGCCGTGCCGGGCCAGTTCGGGCCCGGGGATCCGCAGGACCGTGGTGCCGTCGGCGGCGTCGCGCGGGCGGAGGGTGCCGCCGCGGGCGACGCACACGAACTCCGGGACCTCAGCGAGGCCGCCGGGCGCACTGAGCGTGACCCGCAGCAGCGTGCGACGGTGACGGCCGAGCAACCGCCGCGGGGACCGCACCAGTTGGTAGGAGACGGCGGCGTCCGCCGGGACCAGTGCCTCGGCCGCGCCGGGCACCACGACCACGGCGCCGGGCACCCGCGGCACCGGGACGGCCCGCACCCGGACGGCCCCCGGGCCGACGGGCAGGTGCAGTCCGCCGCGGCGGTAGGCGTGCGCGGTGACCGTGCGTTCCCCGCCGCCCGCGGACCCCACCGGCGTCCAGCCGACCACCAGGTGCGGGACGTCCTCGGGCCAGTCCAGCACGATCCGCGCCCGTCCGTCCGGGAGCCGGTGGGCGCTGAGCCCGGGCACGGGCCGTACGGCCTCCACGCCGGCCACCGGCCCCGCGAGCGCCCGCGCCCCGCGTACGGCGACGGAGGCGACCTCGGTGTACGTGCCGGGCGGCGGACACAGGGCGTCCCCCCGTCCGGGCCAGTCCAGCGCGGGCGGCAGCGCGTCGGTGCGCAGCTCGGTGCCCGGCTCCGGCGCCCCGCCGGGCCAGGTCACCAGCCGGACCTCGGCGCCCTCCGCCCCGGTCCAGGCGAACCGCACGGCGCCCCCCTCCACGGGCCGTGCGGTCAGCGTGCGCACGGGCTCGGGCCAGGGGTGCACGGTGGCGGTCACGCGCAGGCCGGGGGAGGGGACCGTACGGCCGTCGGGCGTCCGGTAGTGGCACACGACGCGGAAGACGTGGTCACCGGGCGGCAGGCCGGTCGCGGTGAACCCGTCGGCGCGGGCGGTGAGGCGCGCGGTGCTCCCGTCCGGCCCGGTGTGTTCGACCGTGACCTCGGCGGCGGCGTCGGGCCGCCGCCAGGAGCAGTCGATCCGTGCGGGGCCGTCCGTCAGCACCGGGTGCTCCACCTCGGGGGCGACGAGCAGCCGCCGGGACACCAGTGGCGGCCCGTCCACCAGGCCGTCGCGCAGCGGCAGGGCGGCGTACCGGACCGTGCCGCCCGGTTCGGCACCGGTGTCCCGCACCGGGCCGGCGGCGGTGGCGGAGCCGGGGACACCGCGTACGGCGGGCCTGCCCCGGCCGTCCCGGTACAGCCGAAGCAGCCGCCACTCGCCGGGCGTCTCCCGGTCGTCCTTCCAGCTCAACTCGACGTGGTCGGCGCGGAGTCCGGCGCCGAGCGCGGGCCGGCGGCCGTGCAGGCGGACCAGCGCGCCCAGGGCCCGCCGGTCGTCACCGGCCGTCCGCAGCGCCCGCAGATAGGCGGCGCCCGCCGTCTCCCGGTCGCCCCGCTCCTCGGCCCGCCGCCCCTCCCGCAGGGCGTCCTGCACCGCGCGCAGCCGCTCGGCCGTGCTGTCCCGCACGGCCGCGAGCGCGGGGTCGGCACCGTCCGCGGGCAGCCGGTCCAGCAGGGTGCGCAGCCGGTGCAGCCGGGCCTGCGCCAGCGCGTCGGCCAGGGACTCGGCGGCGTCCCGCTGCCGCCGGTCGAGCCGGGGGCGCAGCCGGGCCGCCGCGAGCAGACCGGCCGCCTCGTCGGGGTGGACGCCCGCCTCGCGCACGGCGGAGCCGTGGTCGCCCTCGGGGCGCTCCTGGAGCAGGTTGATCAGCTGGTAGAGGACGATCCGGCGGGGCGCCTGCGGGTCGGCGCGGTGCAGTTCGGCCAGCCGCGCGGCGAGCGGGGCGACGGCGGGACCCGCGGACCGGGCCAGCCCCTCCAGCAGCGGCGCGTCCACCCGGCGCCGGCCCTGCGTCCCGGCGGGCACGAACAGCCCGTCCAGGACCCGTAACCCGCCGGTGCCCGCCCCCAGCGCCTCTCCGAGATGGCGCAGGCCCGCCGCGTGCTGGGCGGCGGCGAGGGCGCCGTACCCGGGCACGAGCGGGCTGAGCGGCAGCCCCGACAGGGCCCTGGGCAACCCCAGGTGACACCCGAACTCCCGACCGGCCACGCGAACCGTTCTCCCCCGATAGTGCTCAGGGGTCCATCCCAGCAGATCCGGAAGTGCCCGGGAGGGATTTTCGAGGAAACCGGGCAGGTGGGAGCGTGCCGTGACGGGCGGGGGCACCGAGCCGCCGCCGGCGGCACCGGGAACGCCGGGCCAGGCCACCATGGGGCCGCCGGCGAATCCGCACGCCGGCGGCTCGACAAGGCCGCGCGGCGGTTACGCGCCGAGTGCCGTCAGGGCCGGGCGGCGCGCGCTGTCGTACCGTTCCAGTACCACGCGTGCCACCTCCGGTGCGGGGCCGAGCACTTCCGCGAGCACGTCCGCCCCGGCCGCGCCGCGCGCGATCCGGTCCGGCAGGAAGCCGGGGGCCAGCACGTACGGCGCGACGGCGACCCGCTCGCAGCCGAGGGCGCGCAGCTCACGCACCGCGTCCTCGGTGCGGGGGAGGGACGCGGAGGCGAACGCGGGCCGCACGGCGCACCAACCGGTGTGCCACCACTCCCGCGCGATGTCGGCGATCACCGCGATCGCCTCCGGGTCGGAGGACCCCGCCGAGGCCAGCACGACCCCGGTCGAGGACTTGCCGGCGGGCGACAGGCCCGCCTCGTACAGCCGCCGTTCCAGCGCGGACAACAGCAGCGGGGACGGGCCGAGCACGTCCGCCTGCCGGATCCGCAGCCGCCCCGGCGCGTCCCGCAGCACGGCGGGGATGTCGGCCTTGGCGTGGAACGCGCGGGTCAGCAGCAGCGGCAGGGCGACGACGTCCCGCACGCCCTCCGCCGCCAGCGACCGGAGCACCCCGTGCACCGACGGGACGTTGAAGTCCAGGAACCCGGTCTCCACGCGCAGGCCCGGCCGCAGCGACCGCACCCGCCCCACCAGGGCGTGCACGGTCGCGGCGTGCCGCGGGTCGCGGCTGCCGTGGGCGATGACGAGGAGGACGGGACGGCGCATGGTCAGCTCTTCACCAGCAGGCCGCGGCTGCGCAGCACCCACCGCTCCAGCGGGCTGAAGATCAGCAGGTCGATGGCGATGCCGACGAACAGGATCAGGAAGATGGCCTCGAACACCATGGACATGGAGCTGGCGTTGCGGCCGTTCTCCAGCAGCGCGCCCAGGCCGACGCCGAGGTCGGGGGAGGAGGCGATGATCTCCGCGGCCATCAGCGAGCGCCAGGAGAAGGCCCAGCCCTGCTTCAGGCCCGCGAGATAGCCCGGCAGCGCGGCCGGCAGGACGATGTGCCAGGCGCCCCGCACCCCCGTCGCGCCCATCGTGCGGCCCGCCCGCAGGAACAGCGGCGGCACCTGGTCGATGCCGGAGACCAAGCCGTTGGCGATCGACGGGACCGCGCCGAGCAGGATCACCGCGTACATCATCGAGTTGTCCAGGCCCAGCCAGATCACCGCGGGCGGCACCCACGCCACCGACGGCAGCGACTGCAGACCGGACAGCACCGGCCCGATGGCCGCCCGCACGAACCTGACCCGCGCCACCAGCAGACCGAGCGGGGTGCCGATGGCCAGCGCGAACAGGAAGCCGAGCAGACCGCGCGAGACGCTGGTCCAGATGTAGCCCAGCAGCGTGCCCTCCACCCAGGCACGCTTGAACTCGCCGCCGACGTCGGCGGGGGAGGGCAGCTTCGTCGGATCGTCGACGATCTTGAAGGAGATCAGCGCCTGCCACACGACCAGCACCACCACGGTGGCGACGACCGGCGGCAGGATCTTCGCCGTGAACGTCTGCCGGAACGGTGTACGGCCGGCGGGGACGACCTCCAGGGCGTCCAGGCCCGCCTCGACGCTCCCCGCGTCCGTGACCGTCTTGGTCTCAGTGCTGGCCATGACGCCGGATCTCCCCCCGCAGGACTTCGGTGATCTCCAAGGACAGTTCGGCGACCGGCGCGTCCTCGATGCGCCGCGGCTGCGGTATGTCCACCCGCCACTCACGGGCCACCCGGCCCGGCCGGGACGACAGCAGCACCACCCGCTGCGCGAGCCGTACCGCCTCGCGCACGTTGTGCGTGACGAACAGGACGGACACGCCGGTCTCCGCCCAGATCCGGGTCAGCTCGTCGTGCAGCAGGTCGCGGGTGATCGCGTCCAGCGCCGCGAACGGTTCGTCCATCAGCAGCAGCTGGCTGTCCTGGGCGAGCGCGCGGGCCATGGCCACGCGCTGGCGCATACCGCCGGACAGCTCGTGCACCCGCTTGCCGTACGAGCCCTCCAGCCGCACCAGTTCGAGCAGCCGCTCGGCCCGCTCGCGGCGCTCGTTCTTCGCGACGCCCCTGAGCTTGAGGGCGAGTTCGATGTTCTTGCCCGCGGTCAGCCACGGGAACAGGGCGTGCTCCTGGAACATCAGGGCCGGACGCCCGTTGGTCGCGATGCTGCCGGCGGAGGGCCGGTCCAGCCCCGCCACCAGGTTCAGCAGCGTCGACTTGCCGCAGCCCGAGGCCCCCAGGAGGGTGACGAACTCACCCGGTGCGACATCCAGGCTGATGTCGTCCAGGACGAGCTGCTGCCCGCCCGGTGTCGCGAAGGACTTCGAGACGTGCTCGATGCGCGCCGCGTGCTCGACCGTCTCGGCGGCCCCGGCGAAGGTCGTTGCCATGGTCGTCACCTCCTGGGAACTCATCGGCTACGGGACTTACCGGGCGCCGAGTCCGGCGTCGCTGACGGTCTGCTCGCCCTCGGCCTTGAGGACCTTGTTCAGCAGGGTGAGGTCATAGATGCCGGCCAGCTTGGGGTTCTCCAGCAGGCCGGCCTTGACGGCGTGCTTCGCCTCGGTGTCGAGGGTCGCGGCCAGCGGGTCGTCGGTGAACCGGACGGACTTCCACGCCGGGTCCAGGACCTTCGCGGGCAGCTCCTTGCCGGAGTCGATGCCCAGCTGCTTGTTGGCCGCGGCCTTCGCCGCGTCCGGGTTGGCGTTGATCCACTTGTTGGTCTCGACCGACGCCTTCAGGACCGCCTCGACGGCCTTCGGGTGCTCCTTGAGGAACTTCTGCGACACGATGATGTTCGTGATCACGAACTTCTTGTCCGGCCACAGCGTGGACTCGTCCAGCAGCACCTTGCCGCCCTCGGCGACCAGCTTGGACGCGGTCGGCTCCGGCACCCAGGCACCGTCGATGGAGCCGGACTTGTAGGCGTCCGGGGTCACCTTGTTGTCCGTGCGGACGACGGACACGTCACCCTTGCCGCTCTGCGCGTCGACCTTCCAGCCCTGCTCGGCCACCCAGTTGAGGAACGCCACGTCCTGCGTGTTGCCCAGCTGGGGGGTCGCGATCTTCTTGCCCTTGACGTCCTTCAGGGACTTGATCTTCCCGGGGTTGACGACCAGCTTCACCCCGCCGGAGGCCGAACCGCCGACGATGCGCAGGCTCCGGCCGTCGGACTTGGTGTAGCCGTTGATCGCCGGGGAGGGGCCGATCCAGCCGATGTCGATGGAACCCGAGTTCAGGGCCTCGATCTCGGACGGACCGGCGTTGAACACCTGGTACTTGGCCTCGGTGGCGCCCAGCTCCTTCTGGAAGAAGCCCTTCTGCTTGCCGACCAGGGCGGTGGCGTGGGTGAGGTTGCCGAAGTAGCCGATCTTGACGGAGCCGAGCCCGTCGATCTTCTTGGCGCCGGTGGCGATCTTGGCGCCCGCGTTGTCGTCCTTGGAGTCGGACCCGTAGCCGCAGGCCGCGAGGGACAACAGGGGCAGTGCGGCGATCACGGCGATCCCGCGGCGAAGCAGGGTGGAGCGGTTGGCAGGCACGGGAGGCTTTCCTCTCGTTGGCCCGGCGGTCACGGGCTTTCAGGTCGTGGCCGGGAGTTCGGCAAGGGTCTTCGTCGCGTCCGGGACGTCGGGTGGGGGGACGGGGCGCGCAAGCGGTGCGCGTACGTCAGCGCACACATCGCGCCACTCCGCCCTGCCCGCTGCCGAGGGCGCCGCTGCCGACACGGCCGCCCTCCTTGGCGAACGTCGAGTAGAAGTCGGTGGGGTTCATCTCAGAAGTCCCAGCCGTCGTCGTCGGCAGCGTCCTTGACCGGCTCGGGGGCGGCGAACGACTCGCCGACCATGCCCGCGGTGAGCGTGGTGCCGTCGGCGGGGTCGATCAGGATGAAGGAGCCCGTGCGGCGCGAGTCGGCGTAGGAGTCGACCGGCAGCGGCTCGGCGGTGCGGATCTTCACCCGGCCGATGTCGTTGGCGACGAGCTGTCCCGGGTGCGGGTGCAGGGACAGGTCGTCGAGCGTCAGCCGGGACGGGATGTCCTTCACGATCGCCTTGACCGTGCGGGTGCCGTGCTTGAGCAGCACCCGGTGACCGACCGTCAGCGGCGCGTCGGCGACGTGGCAGACGGTCGCCTCCACGTCCTGCGTGGTGGCCGGGGCGTCCTTCGTCGGCACGATCAGGTCGCCGCGCGAGACGTCGATGTCGTCCGCGAGCCGCACCGTCACCGACTGCGTCGTCCAGGCCACGTCGACCGGCTCGCCGAGCAGGTCGATGCCGGAGATCGTCGAGGTGCGGCCGGACGGCAGGACGGTGACCCGCTCGCCCACGCGGAAGGTGCCGGCCGCGATCTGGCCCGCGTAGCCCCGGTAGTCCGGGTGCTCGGCGGTCTGCGGCCGGATCACGTACTGCACCGGCAGCCGCGCGTGGCAGTGCGCCAGGTCGTGGCTGACCGGCACGGTCTCCAGGTGCTCCAGCACGGTCGGGCCGCCGTACCAGTCCATGGTCGCGGACGGCTCCACCACGTTGTCGCCGGCCAGCGCCGAGATCGGGATCGCGGTGACCTCCGGGACGCCCAGCTCGGTCGCGTACGCCGTGAACTCCTCGGCGATCGCGGCGAACACCCTCTCCTCGTACCCGACGAGGTCCATCTTGTTGACGGCGAGGACGACGTGCGGGACGCGCAGGAGGGCCGCGATGGCCGCGTGCCGGCGGGTCTGCTCGACCACGCCGTTGCGGGCGTCGACCAGGATCACCGTCAGCTCGGCCGTGGAGGCGCCGGTGACCATGTTGCGGGTGTACTGCACATGGCCCGGGGTGTCGGCGAGGATGAACCGGCGGCGCGGGGTCGCGAAGTAGCGGTAGGCGACGTCGATGGTGATGCCCTGCTCGCGCTCGGCGCGCAGGCCGTCGGTGAGCAGCGCGAGGTCGGGGGCGTCCTGGCCCCGGCTCGCGGAGGCGCGCTCGACGGCCTCCAGCTGGTCGGCGAGGACCGACTTGGAGTCGTGCAGCAGCCGCCCGACGAGCGTGGACTTGCCGTCGTCGACGGAGCCGGCGGTGGCGAACCGCAGCAGGGTGGTGGCCGGGAGCGCCTCGGTCGTGGTCGTGCTCATGCTTAGAAGTACCCCTCGCGCTTGCGGTCTTCCATCGCGGCCTCGGAGAGCTTGTCGTCGGCGCGGGTCGCGCCCCGCTCGGTCAGCCGGGACGCGGCGATCTCGGCGATGACCTTCTCGATCGTGTCGGCGTCGGAGTCGACCGCGCCGGTGCAGGACATGTCGCCGACGGTCCGGTAGCGCACCTGCCGCTTCTCGACCGTCTCGCCGTCCTTCGGCCCGCCCCACTCCCCGGCCGTCAGCCACATCCCGCCGCGCTGGAACACCTCGCGCTCGTGGGCGAAGTAGATCTCCGGCAGCTCGATGCCCTCGCGGGCGATGTACTGCCAGACGTCCAGCTCGGTCCAGTTGGACAGCGGGAAGACCCGGACGTGCTCACCGGGGGCGTGCCGGCCGTTGTACAGGTTCCACAGCTCGGGGCGCTGGCGGCGCGGGTCCCACTGGGAGAACTCGTCGCGCAGGGAGAACACCCGCTCCTTGGCGCGGGCCTTCTCCTCGTCGCGGCGGCCACCGCCGAACACGGCGTCGAACCTCTCGCTCTGGATCTTCTCCGTCAGGGGGAGGGTCTGGAGCGGGTTGCGGGTGCCGTCGGGGCGTTCCTTGAGCACACCGCGGTCGATGTAGTCCTGGACGGAGGCCACATGGAGCCGCAGGCCATGTGCGGCCACCACACGGTCGCGGTACTCGAGGACCTCCGGGAAGTTGTGTCCGGTGTCCACATGGAGCAGCGCGAACGGCACCGGCGCGGGGGTGAAGGCCTTCAGCGCGAGGTGCAGCATGACGATGGAGTCCTTGCCACCGGAGAACAGGATCACCGGGTTCTCGAACTCGCCCGCGACCTCGCGGAAGATGTGGACCGCCTCGGACTCCAGCGCGTCCAGGTGCGACAGCGCGTACGGGCTGTCCGTGCCCTCGTCCACCGTGGCGACCGTGGTCATGCCAGTCCCCTCTCGCTCAGCAGCGCGTACACCGACGCGGCCGACTCCTGGACCGTCTGGTGCTGCGACTCGATCCGCAGATCCGGCGTCTCCGGCTCCTCGTAGGGGTCGTCGACCCCGGTGAGCCCGGTCAGCTCGCCCGCGGCCTGCTTGGCGTACAGCCCCTTCACATCGCGCACGCTGCACACCTCGACCGGGGTCGCCACATGGATCTCCAGGTACGGCGTCCCGTTCTCCTCGTGCCGCTTGCGCACCGCGTCCCGGCTGTCCGTGTACGGCGCGATCACCGGCACCAGCGCCTTGACGCCGTTGCGCGCCAGCAGCTCGGCGACGAAGCCGATGCGCTGTACGTTGGTGTGCCGGTCCTCCCGGGAGAAGCCGAGGCCCGCCGAGATGAACTCGCGGATCTCGTCGCCGTCGAGCACCTCGACACGGTGGCCCCCGGCACGCAGCCGGTCCGCCAGCTCGTGCGCGATGGTGGTCTTGCCGGCGCTCGGCAGACCCGTGAGCCAGACGGTGGCTCCGGTCGTCACGTGGTTCTCCTGAATCCGCTCGTTCGTCATCCGTGCAGCCCGCACTCGGTCTTCGCGCGGCCCGCCCAGCGGCCGGCCCGCGCGTCCTCGCCCTCCAGGACCCTGCGGGTGCACGGGGCGCAGCCGACGGAGGCGTAGCCGTCCATCAGCAACGGGTTGGTGAGCACGCCGTGTTCGGTGATGTACGCGTCCACGTCGTCCTGCGTCCAGCGGGCGATGGGCGAGATCTTGACCTTCCGCCGCTTCTCGTCCCAGCCGACGACCGGCGTGTTCGCCCGGGTCGGGGACTCGTCGCGGCGCAGGCCCGTCGCCCACGCCTGGTAGTTCTCCAGGCCCTGCTCCAGCGGCCGGACCTTGCGCAGCGCGCAGCACAGGTCGGGGTCGCGGTCGTGCAGCCTCGGGCCGTACTCGGCGTCCTGTTCGGCGACCGTCTGCTTCGGCGTGAGGGTGATGACGTTGACGTCCATCACGGCCTCCACGGCGTCCCGGGTCCCGATGGTCTCCGGGAAGTGGTAGCCGGTGTCGAGGAAGACGACGTCCACGCCCTTGAGCACGCGCGAGGCGAGATGGGCGACCACGGCGTCCTCCATGGAGGAGGTGACGCAGAACTTCGTGCCGAAGGTGTCCACGGCCCACTGGAGGATCTCCAGCGCGGAGGCGTCCTCCAGGTCACGGCCCGCCTGTTCGGCGAGTGCCTTCAACTCCTCGGTCGTACGCTCTTCCTGAGCCGTCGTCATATCAGGTCGTCCCCTCCGTTGTCGGCTCGCTGCAGCCCCCGGGCGAGCAGCCCGAGGAACTTCAGCCGGAATGCGCGGTTGCACGCGGCGCATTCCCAGGCGCCGTGACCCTCGCCGCTCGGGCGCAGGTCCTCGTCGCCGCAGTAGGGGCAGTAGAAGGGCGCGGCCCGCTCGCTCACGACAGCGCCTCCTCGCTCGCCCGCGCCGCCCAGGTCGCGAACCGCTCGCCGTCCTCCCGCTCGGCCTGGAACCGCTTGAGCACCCGCTCGATGTAGTCGGGCAGCTGCTCCGCGGTGACCTTCAGGCCGCGTACCTTGCGGCCGAAGCCCGCCTCCAGCCCGAGCGCGCCGCCCAGGTGCACCTGGTAGCCCTCGACCTGCTCGCCCCGGTCGTCCAGGACCAGCTGGCCCTTGAGACCGATGTCCGCGACCTGGATACGGGCGCAGGCGTTCGGGCAGCCGTTGAGGTTGATGGTGATCGGCTCGTCGAAGTCCGGCAGCCGGCGCTCCAGTTCGTCGATCAGCTGCGAGCCGCGCTGCTTGGTCTCCACGATGGCGAGCTTGCAGAACTCGATGCCGGTGCAGGCCATGGTGCCGCGCCGGAAGGAGGACGGCCGGGCGGTGAGGTCCAGCGCCTCCAGGCCCTCCACCAGGGAGTCGACCCTGTCCTGCTCGACGTCCAGAACGATCATCTTCTGCTCGACGGTGGTGCGGACCCGGCTCGAGCCGTGCGCCTCCGCGAGGTCGGCGATCTTCGTCAGCGTGGCGCCGTCGACCCGGCCGACGCGCGGTGCGAAACCGACGTAGAACCGGCCGTCCTTCTGCCGGTGCACACCGATGTGGTCGCGCCACTGCTGCACCGGCTGCTCCGGGGCGGGCCCGTCGACCAGCTCGCGCTTGAGGTACTCCTCCTCCAGCACCCGGCGGAACTTCTCCGCGCCCCAGTCGGCGACGAGGAACTTCAGCCGGGCCCGGTTGCGCAGCCGCCGGTAGCCGTAGTCGCGGAAGATCGAGATGACGCCCTCGTAGACGTCCGGGACCTCGTCGATCGGCACCCAGGCACCGAGCCGCACGCCCAGCTTGGGGTTGGTGGACAGACCGCCGCCGACCCAGACGTCGAAGCCCGGGCCGTGCTCGGGGTGGCGGACGCCGACGAACGCGACGTCGTTGATCTCGTGCACGACGTCCAGCAGCGGCGAACCCGAGATCGCCGTCTTGAACTTGCGCGGCAGGTTGGAGTACGCCTTGTTGTTCAGGACGCGGCGCTTCATCTCCTCCAGCGCCGGCGTGGCGTCGATGATCTCGTCCTCGGCGATGCCCGCCACCGGGGAGCCGATCATCACACGCGGGGTGTCACCGCAGGCGGTGACGGTGGACAGGCCGACGCCCTCCAGCCGTTCCCAGATCTCGGGCACGTCCTCGATCCGGATCCAGTGGTACTGGACGTTCTGCCGGTCGGTGATGTCCGCCGTGCCGCGCGCGAACTCCTGCGAGATCTCACCGATCACCCGCAGCTGTGCCGTGGTCAGCGCCCCGCCGTCGATGCGGACGCGCAGCATGAAGTACTCGTCGTCCAGCTCCTCCGGCTCCAGGATCGCGGTCTTGCCGCCGTCGATACCGGGCTTGCGCTGGGTGTACAGCCCCCACCAGCGCATCCGGCCGCGCAGGTCGTTCGGGTCGATCGAGTCGAAGCCGCGCTTGGAGTAGATCGTCTCAATGCGTGTCCGCACATTGAGACCGTCGTCGTCCTTCTTGAACTGCTCGTTGCCGTTGAGCGGGGTGAAGTGGCCAACGGCCCACTGGCCCTCACCGCGGTGACGGCTCACCTTGCGGCGGGGCGCGGAGGCGGCGGGGTTCTGTGGGGTGGCGGCCATGGAGGTACGTCCTTCGGGACAGGCGGGTGAGCGGCTGACCTGCGCGTGCGTGCGCATGCGGCATGGGTGCGCGTCATTGCGCACACGGGATCAGGTACGAGAGGGAGCGGCGGTGCTGGGAGGCGTCAGCTCGCCGGACAGATGGCGCTGGACATGCGGCCGAGGTCGACGTGCCGCCGACTCACCAAGGCAATTCCAGTTCCGCGCATGACGGAAGCGTGTCACGGCGATCTGGACACAGTCCAGCTTCATCCATCATGCGGACACCCATGTCCCGGAATGTGGGACAAGGGTGTCGTCGCTCACAAGCGTCGCCGGAGGGCTTGTCCCGGCAGGTCAGGCCGGGTATGCGCCGGGCCAGGGGCCCGGCGTGGCCACGTCCGGCTCCAGCTCCACCCTGGTGTCGAACAGCTTGAAGCCGCGCCGCTGGTAGTTGGCCATCGCGAACTCCCCGTCCTTGCTGCACGTGTGCAGCCACACCCGCTTCGTCGGCGTCCGCCCGGGCCACCGCTCGGCCAGGTCCCACGCGCGGGCCGTCCCGTACGCCAGCAGGTGGCCGCCGATGTGCCGGCCGCGGAAGGCGGGGATCAGCCCGAAGTAGACGATCTCGACCGCGCCCTCGTCCTGCGCCTCCAACTCGACGTAGCCGGCCGGGGTGCCGTGGTCGTAGGCGACCCAGGTCTCCACGCCGGGCCGCTCCAGGTACTCCCGCCACCGCGCGTGGGTCCAGCCCAGCCGGTCGGTCCAGCGGATGTCGCCGCCGACCGAGGCGTACAGGAACCGGCTGAACTCGGGGGAGGGCACCTCGGCGCGGACGATCCGGACGTCGCCGTCGGGGGCGTCGGCGGGCAGGAGGTCGGCCGGGGAGGTCTGCTCGAGGGACCAGGTGGTGACAGGGGCGCTGCTCATGCGGGCCAGCGAACCATCCCGCTGCCCGGTCTGTCGATCGGGTCCGGCGACATCGTCCGGAGCCGAGCGGCACGAGGACGTTCCCCTCGGGGCCGAGGGGAACGACAGCCCCTGCTGCCGGGGACACGGCAGCCCGTCCGAACCGAGGGACGCGGGTGCTCGCCGGTACGGGCTCGGGGGCAGGGCCACCCCCGCAGCCGAGGGGCACGATGGCTCTCGGAGCCGAGGGTCGCGGCAGCTCCCGGCGGAGGGGTGCGTGCCGTGCCGGCTGGGGGACGCGCGTGCCCGCCCGTCCGAGCTGAGGGGCGGGGCCGTCCTCGCCGTCGAGGGGCGCATTCGCTCTCGGGCCGAGGGTCGCGGCAGCTCCCGGCGGAGGGGTGTACGCCCCTGGTGCCGAGGGCGGGACTGCCGGTGCCGGCTGGGGGACGCGCGTGTCCGCCCGTCCGAGTTGAGGGTCCGAACCCTCCTCGCCGTCGAGGGGCGCATTCGCTCTGGGGGCCGAGGGCCACTGCCCGTCCCCGGCGGAGGGGTGCGCGCCTGCCTCTGGGGCCGAGGGGCACAGCGGTCGGCGGGGCCGGGCGGGGCAACGCGTCCGGAGCCGAGCGGGGCAACGCGTCCGGAGTCGGGTGGTGCAGGCCAGTCGTCAGTCCAGGGAGCGGTCCAGCTCGGCAAGTGGCAGCGCGAAGAGCATGCGGTCGGACAGCGACCACACCTCGCCGGTCTCCTGCCAGTAGGAGAGGGAGCCCGCGTCCTGCGCCCAGCAGCGGTCCGAGGCGTCGGCGCCGCAGCGGGCCGCCCGGGCGCCCCGCGTGTCCTGCCGCCACAGCCCGCCGTGCCCGTCCTGCGACTCGGGCAGCCGTCCCACATACCAGGACGGCCGGTCCGTCCCGGGTTGCCGGTACGACAGCAGGCCCCGGATGCCGTCCGCCCGGGTCCGGTACGCCTCCACCGCGTCCGCGCGCCCCCAGGCGTCCGTGGCGAGCGGCCCGGGACGCGCCGGATCGTCGCTGAAGGCGTACCGCCACAGCCGGGCGCGCCGGTCGCCGCCGGGCGCGGTCCACTCCGCGGCGACCAGGCTGTCGGGCGTCGTGCCGCGGTCGAGGGCGAGTGCGCCGGGACAGGGCGGGCCCGAGGGGGCGCAGCGGCCGGAGGTGAAGCGGTACGAGGCGACCGCGGGCAGCACGAAGTCGTGGCCGTCGGCGGACCAGCCGCCGGCCACGCGGCCGATCGCCGGCCCGTCGACCGTGGTGCGCTGGATGCGGTCGAGGTCGTAGACGTAGAGCGCGTCGGCGCCGCCGGCCGTGGCGGTGACCAGCAGCTTGTTCCGGTGCCAGACCATGCCGGAGACGCCTGAGGTCAGACCCCGGTAGTCCCGGCCGCCGTCCACCGGCACGACCAGGAGAACCCAGCGGTAGGAGAGGTGGGCGGGGTCGTCCGCGTCGACGAAGGCGACCCGGGCGAGGCCGCGCTCGGCGGGGCGGCCGGTGGTGGTGCGGTGGGTCCAGCCGGCGAGGAGGACCCGGTGGGTGCCCCAGACGCCGTCCTCGTCGGCGTCCCCGGAGGTGGTCACCGAGGCGGGCCGCCAGTCGTCGGTGGCGGTGTCGGCCGGGTCCCAGCAGTAGGCGCGGGAGGCGGCCGGGGCGACGGGCAGGGAGGCGCGGTCGCCGGCGGAGCAGCCGTCGCCCTGGCGCATGACCCGGTCGGTGCTCCGGAGCACCGCGTCCACGCCGACCGGATGGCCCATCGCGGCGGCGAGCCGGTCCAGGGAGCGCGCGGGGACGCGGTGCTCCTGGAGGCGGAGCCGGCTGGTGTCCGCCGGGGAGGTCAGCGGCTTCAACGCGCCCGGGTCGTCGGTGACGTCGGCCTGGGAGGCGCTGATCAGGGTGGCCGCGGCGGTGAGCGCGAGCGCGGTGCCGGTCAGGACCGCGCGCAGCGCCGCGCCCCGTCTGCGTCGGCGGTGTCTGCCGCGATGCTTCATCTCTCCTCCAGAGGGCGGGCCAACTGCGTCTCACGATCCGTGGGTTGACGCGAGGAGCAGGTGGGGAGGCCCGTACGGGATGCTACGGCAGGAAGGAGCCGCGCAGGGCCAAGACCGCGCAGATGGGCGGAAGACGCACGCGCGGGCCGGACGGTCACCCTTGTTCGGGCTGCTCGGTGCGGACGTCGTGCGCGGCATTCCGCTTACGGGTCACCGCTGGTGCCGTCGACTGGGGGAGCAGGTGGGACGCATCCTCAGGAAGGATCACGTCCACTTCCGCATCGTCACGGAAACGATACGGCCGGTGCTGAAGGAGGTCCCCAAGATACCTGCGGATCCTGGACATCTCGGCCCGTACGGTCACCGTCCGGGAGGGATCGCCGAACAGGTCCCCGGCCAGTGCCGCCGCCCCGCGCCCGGCACGGTGCTCGGCGAGCAGGAACAGCAACTCGGCGTGGCGCGGGCTCAGTTCCCGCGACCAGGAACCCGCCGAGGCCGTGACCGTCATCGTGCACCGGCCCGGCCGGCCGAGGTCCAGTACGATCCGGCCGGCACCGGCGCGCGGTTCCTCCTCCGCCCGCAGCAGCCAGCCCCCGGCCAGCGGCTCCACCGCGCAGGAACCGAGCGAGGGCAGCCAACGGCGGCCCGGCGCCAGCGTCCTGGGCAGCGTCACCCGCCGCACGTACGGCATTCCGGTCACGGCCGCCGCCCAGCCGTCGCGGTCCACCACCAGCGCCCGCCCGTTCAGCCGGGCCAGCACCGGCGCCGCCACCGCCCGCAGCCGCTCCAGCGAGGCCAGATGAAGCTCCCGCAGCCGTGCCTCGGCCAGCTTGGCGACCGAGTCCACCCAGGCGAGGGTCGCCGGATGCATGGTCTCCAGCGGGCCGCTGACGTCCACCACGCCGAGCAGCCGCCCGTCCCGCGGATCGGTGATCGGCGCGCCCGAGCAGGTCCACGACACGTGCGACCGTACGAAGTGCTCGCCGGCGAACACCTGGACCGGCCGCCGTACCACCGCCGGGGTGCCCACCCCGTTGGTGCCGACGACGTCTTCCCGCCAGTCCGCGCCGAGTTCGAAGCCGAGCCCGTCGGCCTTCCGCAGGACCGACGGCGCTCCCTCCCGCCACAGCACGCGCCCGTCGGCGTCCGCGACGACCATGATGTGCCGGGCGACGTCCGCGACCGAGAGCAGCCCCTCCCGCAGCACCGGCAGGACATGCCGCAGCGGCGACTCCTCCCGCCGGCGCCGCACCTCGTCCGAGGGCAACAGCCCGGACCTGAAGTCGCGTTCGGGGTCGACACCGCTGCGCAGCATCCGTCCCCACGACTGCTCGATCACCGGACGGGGCGCCAGCCGCGTACGCTGGCCGGCCAGCGTGGCCTCGCGCACCTCGCTCAGCACCCGCGCCGCCTGCGCCGCGTCCACGGCGGCCAGACGCGCCACGTTCATCGGCGGGTTCACCACTGCGGTCCTCCCGGAAAGGGGCGTCGAAAGACACGTGCGCAGCCGTCCGGGCGGCGGTTTCCGGTCCGGCTGTGCCTCTCATACTGCCGTTCCGGACATGGCGGAGGCACAGACTCCGCGCATGTGCCCCCATAAGTTGCAACCCTCTGCAACCCTGGTGAACCGCCGGTGCCTGGCCGAGACTTGACCCAGGTGGTGGGGGGTGGTGCCGTGTCGGCGCAGCACCACCCCCTCCCTCCGGGGCCCCCGGCCGGGTACGCCAGGTCAGGCGGGCCGCGCTCGATCCACCACCGACTCCAGGTCCAGGCCCGCCGGCAGCGTGCCGAAGGACGCGCCGTGGTCGCCGCCCAGGCGGGAGGCGCAGAAGGCGTCGGCCACCTCCGGCGGGGCGTACCGCACCAGCAGGGAGCCCTGGAGGACCAGCGCGAGCCGCTCCGCCAGACGCCGGGCACGTCCCTCGACACCGTCCAGGTCGGCGAGTTCGGTGAACAGGTCCTTCACCGCCCGGTCCAGCCGGTGGTCCGCGCCGTGCGCCCGGCCGATCTCGGTGAGGCAGGCGTCCAGCGCGCCCGGCTCCCGCCGCAGCGCCCGCAGCACGTCCAGCGCCTGCACGTTCCCCGCGCCCTCCCAGATGGAGTTCAGCGGCGACTCCCGCACCAGCCGGGGCAGGCCGGACTCCTCCACGTACCCGTTGCCGCCCAGGCACTCGGCGGCCTCCACGGCCACCGGGGCGCAGCGCTTGGTGATCCAGTACTTCGCCGCCGGCACCGCGAGCCGCAGGAAGGCCCGCTCCTGCTCGCCGCCGTCGTCCCAGGCCGCTGCCAGCCGCAGCGCGAGCGCGGTCGCCGCCTCCGACTCCAGCGCCAGGTCGGCGAGGACGTTGCGCATCAGCGGCTTGTCGACCAGCTTCCCGCCGAACGCCTCCCGGTGCGCGCAGTGGTGCACGGCCTGCGCCACCGCCTGCCGCATCAGTCCCGCCGAGCCGAGCGCGCAGTCCAGCCGGGTCGCGGCGACCATCCCGATGATCGTGCGCACCCCGCGCCCCTCCTCGCCGACCCGGCGGGCCCAGGTGCCGTCGAACTCGACCTCCGCGGAGGCGTTCGAGCGGTTGCCCAGCTTGTCCTTCAGCCGCTGGATCCGGAAGACGTTGCGGGTGCCGTCGGGCAGGACCCGCGGGACCAGGAAGCAGGTGAGCCCCCCGGGGGCCTGCGCGAGCACCAGGAACGCGTCCGACATCGGCGCCGAGCAGAACCACTTGTGCCCGGTCAGCAGGTACGCGCCGTCCTCCGCGAGGGGCCGCGCCGCGGTGGTGTTCGCGCGGACGTCGCTGCCGCCCTGCTTCTCGGTCATGCCCATGCCGAACAGGGCACCGGGCTTCTGTCCGGCGGGCCGCAGCTCCCGTTCGTAGATCGTGGACACCAGCCGCGGCTCCCACTCGGCGGCCAGCTCGGCGTCGGCGCGCAGGGCGGGCACGGCCGCGTGCGTCATCGACAGCGGGCAGCAGGTGCCGGCCTCGACCTGCGTCCAGACCAGGAACCCCGCCGCCCGGCGCACGTGCCCCGACGGACGCGCCCAGGCGCCGGTCAGCCCGGCCGAGACGCCCTTGCCGAGCAGCCGGTGCCAGGCCGGGTGGAAGTCGACCTCGTCGATCCGGTGGCCGTACCGGTCGTGGCTGCGCAGCCGGGGCGGATGCTCGTCGGCCTGCGCCGCCCACTCGTGCAGCTGCGCCGAACCGGCGGCCCGGCCGAGCGCGGACAGCTCGGCGCGCACCTCCTCCAGGACATCGGCCCCGGTGTACCGGTCGACGGCCTCGACGAGGGCCCGGTCGGCGGTGAAGACGTCGTAGCCGGCCAGCGGCGGCGGCTGGTTCGTCACGGTGTGGGTGGAGGTGCCTGCCATGGTTGCGAACCTACCCGGGACGGCGGCGGTGATGGCTCCCAGAGTGGCACAGCGCCGGAAATCGACGCGTCCACCGATGCGTCCCCCGGTGATCGCCCCCGGAAGGTGAGGATCGGCCGGTGCGGCGGCTACCGTTAGGACGTGCAGCCAGCAAGTGAACCCCTCGAGCGGCCGGCCGGTCGGCTCCACCGCGCCAGAGCCCTCTACCGGAACGTCTCCAAGCGCAGGACCGCCTGGCTGTTGCTCAAGGACACCGTCAACTCCTGCATGGAGTACCGCATCCTGGGCCTGGCGGCCGAGGCGGCGTTCTTCACGCTGCTGTCCGTGCCGCCACTGCTGCTGAGCCTGATCGGACTCCTCGGCTACGTCGACGACTGGACCGGCGCCGACACCATCCACAGCCTGGAGACCAACCTCCTGGAGGCCTCCCGCACGGTGCTGTCCGACAAGGGCGTCAAGGACATCGCCGAGCCGATCCTGCACGACGTGATGAAGGGCGGCCGGCCCGACGTCATCTCCATCGGCTTCCTGTTCGCCCTGTGGTCGGGTTCCCGCGCGGTGAACGTCTTCATCGACACCATCACCGTCATGTACGGCCTCGACGGTGTCCGGGGCATCGTCAAGACCCGGATCATGGCGTTCCTGCTCTTCATCGTGGCGCTGCTGATCGGCTCGGTGGCGCTGCCGCTGATGGTGGCCGGGCCGGATGCGGTGGTGCGGATCCTGCCCTGGTCGGAGACGGTCGTCCAGGTCCTGTACTGGCCGGTCGTGATCGTCCTGTCCATCGTCTTCCTGACGACGCTGTACCACGTGTCCGTGCCGGTCCGCTCCCCGTGGATCGAGGACGTGCCCGGCGCGCTGGTCGCCCTGGCCATGTGGGTGCTCGGCAGCTTCCTGCTGCGCATCTACCTCACCAGCACCATCGAGGGCGCCACCATCTACGGCTCCCTCGCCGCCGCCGTCGCCGTCCTGCTGTGGATCGGTGTGTCCGCGTTCGCCGTGCTCGTCGGCGCGGCCGTCAACGCGGCCATCGACCGGGTCTGGCCGGCCGCGGCCACGGCCGCCGCGCGCGAGGCCAACGAGCGGGTGCGGCACGCGCAGGTCGCCGAGTACGTCGCCCTCGCCGCGGCGGCCCGGGAGACCGACCCCGACGATCCCGACATGCCCGCGGAGTTCCCCGAACGCTGGTCCCGCTTCCTGCCCCCGGAGGACGTGACGGCCCGCCTGCGCACCCACGCGAAGAACCCGCACCACGCGCACAAGGGGAACGGGCGCGCCGGGGGCGAGGACGGGAACGGGGACACGGCGCATCCGCTGCGGTGACCGTCCGGCCGTCCGGCGACCCCGTGACCGCCCTTTCCACCTCCGGGTGCGGACCCCGCGGTGTGCCGGGGCCGGCGGGGCGGTGCCGGCCGGAAGTGGGGTCCTGCCCTGCGCGCAGGCCCCGCACGGCCATCGCCGCGGCGTACGCTGGCCGCCGTGTACGTGGAGCGGGTGTCCAGGCTGGCCGGTGCGGTCGTGTGGACGAACTCTCCGGTCAGCGGCGGTGTCCGGCCCGTGTTGCCCGACGGGTGCATGGATCTGCTGTGGAGCGAGGGGCGGCTGCTGGTAGCCGGTCCCGACACCCGTCCCTACCTCCCCGAGGGCCCGGCGCGTTCCTGGGCGGGCATCCGCTTCTTCCCGGGCACCGCGCCCGCGCTGCTCGGCGTTCCGGCGCACGAACTGCGCGACCTGCGTGTGGAGCTGGCCGACCTCTGGCCCGCCGCGAGCGTCCGCCGGCTGTGCGACAGGATCGCGGCGGCTCCCGACCCGGCGAGCGCACTGGAGGACATCGCCCTCCACCGGGCGGCGGAGGCCGGCGCCCCGGACCCACTGCTGCGCCGGGTGGTGGAGTGCCTGGACACGGGCCGCACGGTGGCCGCGACGTCCGCAGGACTGGGCCTCGGCGAGCGCCGGTTGCACCGCCTCTGCCTGACCGCCTTCGGGTACGGCCCGAAGACCCTGGCCCGCGTCCTGCGCCTCCAGCGGGCGCTGGCCCTCGCCCGCTCCGGGACGCCGTACGCGGAGACGGCGGTCCGGGCGGGCTATGCGGACCAGCCCCATCTGGCCCGGGAGGTGCGGCGGCTGGCGGGGATGCCGCTCGGGGACCTACTCGCCGGGCGCGGGTAGCGGGGCGAACAGGTCGACCGCGTTGCCGTCGGGGTCGTGCACGGTGGCGTACCGCTGCCCCCAGAAGGCGTCCCACGGCTTGAGTTCCCCGTGATGCCCGGCGGCCACCAGGTCCTCGTAGCGGGCGTCGACCTCGGCGGGGGAGTCGCAGCGGAAGGCGAGCGCGACCCGCCCTCCGCCGGCGGGCGGCCGCCAGCCCGGGTGGAAGGAACGGATGGTCTCCTCGGTGTCCAGGGCGAGCACCAGCCCGCCGGGCAGTTCGGCCTCGACATGGGGCTGGTCCTCGGCTCCGTCGGGGAAGACCAGCCCGAGGCGGCGGTAGAAGGCGAGGGAGGCGGCCAGGTCGGAGGCGACCAGGCCGATCACGGCGAATCGTACGGTCATGCGGTCACCGTAGGCGGCGGCCGGTCAGCCCGTCTTGAAGGAATCGGACACCGGCGGGCTGCTGCGGGTGGCTCCAGGCCCCCGCGTAGGTCGCTACCGCGGTCCGGTGACCACTGGCGGGTGAAGAGCGGGTGTGGCGCAGCCGCCGGGCGCGGGAGTGGCCCCGGTCCGCCGCGTGAACTCGGTGACCGTCGCGCCCAGGCCGGGTGCAGCGCGGTCCAGGAGCGGCGGAATCGCGTTCACCGCGCGGCGGGTTACGGGAACGCCCCGGGAACGCCCCGCGCGACACCGCAGCGTTGGGAGGGCTCCCCCTGCGCGGCACCGGCGAAGGGCCGGGCGGTGCGGACCGGCCGAGCGGCACGTCTCACCCGGCGGCGCCGGACCGCCCTGCCGACCCGGCGTGCCCGCGCCTAGAGTCCCGTGCCATGCCTCCTCGTCTCCTCCTCTACACCCGGACCACCGACTACCGCCACGACTCCCTCCCGGACGCGGTCGCCGCCGTCCGGGCGCTGGGCGGGTTCGCCTGCGAGCACACCGAGGACCCCGCGGACCTCGAACGGCCGCTGGAGTCGTTCGCGGCCGTGGTCTTCCTCTCCACCAGCGGTGACGTGCTGACCCCGGCCGGGCGCGAGCGGCTGGAGCGGTACGTCCGGTCAGGCGGCGGCTTCGCCGGGGTGCACGCGGCGGCCTGCACCGAGTACGGCTGGCCGTACTACGGCGAACTCCTCGGCGCCCGCTTCACCCGGCACCCCGCCCACCAGCCGGGCCGGGTCCTCGTCGCCGACCCCGCCCACCCCGCGACCCGGCGGCTGCCCACCGTCTGGGAGTTCACCGACGAGTGGTACGACTTCGACCGCGTCCCGGGCGGCGCGGCACGCGTGCTGCTGCGCGCCGACGAGACGTCGTACGACGGCGGCGGGATGGGCGCGGACCACCCGCTGGCCTGGTGCCGCGAGCGGGGCCCGGGAGGCGGACGCGTGTTCTACACGGCCCTCGGCCACGCCGCCTGCGCCTACCGTGACCCGCTCTTCCTGGCCCACCTGAACGGCGGTCTCACCTGGGCGGCAACGGCCGCCCAGTGACGTTTCTGCGGTGAACCCGTTGCGCCGTTGGAGTGAGTAAAGCTGGCGTAGAGGGAAGGTCACGTGACTATCTAGAGATGCTCTTGTCTTGGCAAAGGGCGTCGAGACGCGGCGGTCCCCCTTCCGCCCCGCGTCACCCACCCACCGGAGGAGCCGACCTTGACCTACGGAAACAAGCTGCGCGAGCGCATCGCCGGTCCCGGAACCACTCCGCTGATCGGCGTGTACGACATGTATTCGGCGTCGATCGCGGCCAAGCACTACGACGGGATGTTCGTATCGGGCTTCGGCTTCGCGGCCTCGTACTACGGACTGCCGGACATCGGTTTCATCGCCTGGCCCGACATGGTGGCCTTCGTCCAGCGGCTGCGTGGCGCCTTCCCCCACCACCACCTGCTGGTCGACATCGACGACGGGTACGTCGACCCCGAGGTCGCCTGTCACGTCGTCGAGGGGCTGGAGCGCATCGGTGCCTCCGGGGTGATCCTGGAGGACCAGAAGCGGCCCCGCCGCTGCGGCCACGCCGACGGCAAGCAGGTCCTGCCCCTGGAGGAGTACCTGGAGAAACTGCACAAGGTCCTGGAGACCCGCAAGGACCTGGTCGTCGTCGCCCGCACGGACGCCACCGACGAGCACGACATCCTGCACCGCGCCGAACGGCTGGCGGCCACCGACGCCGACGTGGTGCTGGTCGACGGGGTGCGCAGCGTCGAGTGGATCAAGCGGATCCGTGAGGTCGTCGGGGGCAAGCCGCTGCTGTTCAACCAGATCGCGGGCGGCAAGTCGCCCCGGCTGTCCCTCGGCGAGCTGTCCGAGCTCGGCGTGGACGTCGCCATCTACAGCACCCCGTGTCTGTTCGCCGCGCACGAGGCGATGGACTCCGCGCTCGCCGGCCTGAAGGCGGCCGACGGCCGGCTGCCGGAGGTGGATCCCGCGAGCGGCGTCGGCGTGCAGGCCTCCACCAGCCTGCTGGAGCGCAACATCGCCCGTGAGCGGCTCGCCCCCGAGGGCGTGGGCGTGTGAGCGGTGCCGCACCGCGGCTCGGCATGGCCACGGCGGTGGCCGCCGCGCTCCTCGGGGCCGGTGCCGTGCCCGCGGTCGCGTCCGGAGGCCTGATCACCGTGATCGACAACTCCCACGCCGACTCCTGGCTGGAGGTCGACCGCGCGGCCAACGTCCAGACCGGCAGCGGTACCGCCGGCAGCGACCACGACGGCAGCGCCGTGGACGTGGTCGAGGCCCTCGTCGGGGCTGACCGGGGCGAGCGCGACTGACCGCGCAGTGCCCGGCGCGCGACGGCCGGGCACCCCCTGCGGGAGGTGCCCGGCCCTCGCCGTGCCGGCCGGGCACGTGCTCAGTCCTCCCCCCGGGCCGGGTCGGCCCTTCTCGCCGAACGCGACGTCCTCCTTCGGGCCGCGGCCACGGAGAGGGCCAGGGCCACGGCGTCGCGCGTGGAGTGCTTCATGCCCGGCGAACGGTTCCCTCCGGGCCCGGTGACCTCCCGCGCCCGGGCCCGCCCCCGGCATCACGCGTCCGGCCGCTCGGCCCGGCGAGCAGCCGGACGGTCCACGGGGGTCACGGGCGGCACGCGGCGGGGCCCATTCCGGGCGGGACCGCGCTCGCGCGCCACACCAGCCCTGTCGGCGGGACCGCGCTCGCGCGCCAGACCAGCCCTGTCGGCGGCTCCGTCCCCCCCGTGTCCCCGTCTTGCCCCGCCGTGCGCCGGACGGCCCACGCTGCGGATCCGTGCACCGGAATACGTCCCGCCGCCGTGGCGCTCTTGGTGGGACGAGGCACGCGCGCGTGGCGAAGGGCTGGTGGGCGATGACAGCAGACCAGACGGACCCCGTGGTCAGAACGCCCCACGGAGCCGTACGCGGCCGGTACGAGCGGGGGATCGCGGTCTTCCGGGGCATCCCGTACGCCGCCCCGCCCTTCGGCGCCCTGCGGTTCCGCCCGCCCCGGCCGCCCGAGCCCTGGGACGGGGTGCGGGACGCGGGCGCGTTCGGGCCGACCGCGCCGAAGCCGGCGTACTCGGAGGCGTTCGCCCAGTACCTGTCGGACCCCGTGATCCCCGGCGACGACTGCCTGAACCTGAACGTCTGGACCCCCGAGCCGGGGCCCGGTGCCCGGCTCCCGGTCCTGCTCTGGCTGCACGGCGGCGCGCTGACCAGGGGTTCCTCGGCGGTGCCGGTGTACGACGGCAGCACCTTCGCGCGCGACGGGGTCGTCTGCGTCTCGGTCAACTACCGACTGGGGGTGGAGGGCTACGGCCTGTTCCCCGACGCGCCCCCGAACCCCGGCCTGCGCGACCAGCTCGCCGCGCTGCGCTGGGTGCACGAGTCGATCGAGGCCTTCGGCGGCGATCCGGGCCGGATCACCCTGTGCGGGCAGTCGGCCGGTGCCATCAGCGCCGGCGTCCTGCTCGCCGCGCCGCAGGCGCGGGGCCTGGTCCGGCGGGCGGTGCTGCAGAGCGGCGCGCCCGAGGTCGTCGAGCGCGACAAGGTGCGGCGGATGGTGCGCCGGATGGCCGGCCGGCTGAAGATCCCCGCCACCGCCGAGGCGTTCGCCGCGGTCGACCGCGCGCTGTTGCTGCGCACACAGGCCGAGGTCGGCCGGCTCAGCAGCCCGGTGCTGGGCGGGCCCGCTTTCGGCATGGTCGTGGACGGCGACCTCGTTCCCCGCGACCCGATGAAGGCGCTGACCGAGGGCTCCGCCGCCGGGGACGTCGAGCTGCTCATGGGCTGGACCCGGGACGAGTACCGGCTGTGGCTGGTCCCCGGCGGACTGCTGGACCACGTCGACCGGCTCGGCGCGGTCGCCCTGGCCGGTGCGATGGCCCGCTGCCACGCCGGGCACGACGTGCCGCGCGGCTACCGGGCGCTGCACCCGGACGCCGGGACCGCCGAGATCGTCGGCCAGATGGTCACCGACCACCTGCTGCGGGTGCCGCTGTACCGGCTCGCCGACGCCCGCCCGGGCGCCAGTCACCTCTACGAGTTCGCGTGGCCCTCCCTGCTGCCCGGGCTCGGTTCCTGCCACGCCCTGGAGCTGGGGTTCGTCTTCGACAGCGGGGACGTGCCCGAGTCGCGGAAGCTCGCCGGTGAGGGCGCCCCGCAGGAGCTGGCCGACGCGATGCACTCCGCCTGGGTGCGGTTCGCGACGAGCGGGGACCCCGGCTGGGCGGCCTGGGACGCGACCCATCCGGTGCGGGTCTTCGGCGAGGGGGAACCGTACACCGCGCACGGTCCGCGGGATGCGGAGATCGACCTCTGGCCGACCGCCCGCGCCGTCCCGGAGCCCGGCCCCGCGTCCGGCGTGCGGGCGCCGGGGGCCGAGCTGGCGGCGGCGGTACGGCGTCTGCGGCGCTCGGTGGCGGTCCGCCACCGCTGACGAAGGCCCCCATCCTGTGTGATGGTCCGTCAGATGTGTGGTCCTTGTGAAGGGTGCAAGCACGTTTTGAGCCGCAAGTCCGTTGTATTACCGGAAACTTGACAGGCCTTTACGTCCCTGGGAGAGTCCTCGCCGATCAAGATCAACATTGAGATCAGGCCATACAAGGCCGAGATCAAGCCAAAGGCGAGATCATGTCTCGGAGAGAAGGAAGAGCCCTGTGAAGAGCAAGCGCAGCCTGAAGGTCGCGATAGCCGCCGGTGCCCTCGTCATCGCCGGTGCCACGCCGGCGCTGGCCACCATCTCCTACCCGGCGGAGGGTGGCACCTGGGACCACGGAGCCGGCACCTCGTACGTGTGGTCGGACTACTACCTGTCCAGCCGCTGCCACGGCTCGACCTCCGTCGGCGAGTACATCGACACCGACGAGGCGAGCGCGGGCAACTGGAGCATCACCCAGGCCGACGCTGCGCTGTACGGCAACAAGACGTACTACAAGACCAGCTGCTGACCCGTCGGGGCCGTTGAGCCCCTGCCCCTCGTGGTGAGGTGAGCGGCTCCGCCCGCGGAGAGAATGCCATGTCTCCCCGCGGGCGGTCCACTCCCCGCCTGTTCTGCCCTCCCGGAGCCGCGCTCCCCGATCTGGGTCGTCGATGCTGCACCGAAGTATCAAGTTCGTTCACGCCGCCGTACTGGCGTTCTCCGCTGTGCTCTCCTTCCTGTTCCTCCGAGACCTCGACGGACGCTGGGTCATGGGGCACACGGCCGTCGTCTGGGTGACGGACACCAAGGGGGAGGCCACCGGGGCGCAGGTCACCCGGGTGCTGGCCGAGTTCGCCGAGTCCCACAGGGCGACGGTCGCGCGTGAGACCCCCGACCTCAAGGAGCCGTACAGCCGACGGCACCTCTACCTGGCCCCCGGAGGCCCCCACTCCGACTGGCTGCGCGACGGTTACCCCGCCTTCGACCGCGACTACCGCACCGATGTGCACCCCGTCGCCGAGCTGGGCAACCGCGACCCGCGCGGCTACTACTACGTGTTCGGCTCGGACCGGGACGTCGACGAACTCGTCCGGACGTTCACCGGCCTCGGGTTCGAGGCGGCGCCCTACCACCCCTACTCGCTGGACCAGTTGACCCCGGCCTACTCCGACAGCGCCCTGCTCCGCTCCTTCTTCGTCGTCACCCTCGCCGTCGTGACGATGACGGGCGCCGGCGTCATGCTCAGCGCCAAGGGGTACGGAGTACAGCGCCTCCAGGGCAGGTCGTCCGGCCGGATACTGCTGCGGGACCTGCGGCAACTGGCCACCTTCTGGGCGGCGGCCTTCGGCGGGGTGACCGCCCTGGTCCTGGTGCTGCTCGGCCTCTACAACGGACTGGCCTGGTTCGGCGTCTTCGCCCTCGTCGCCCTGGGCATCGCCGCCGTCCTCGGACTCGTCTCCCTCGCCGTCCACGCGACCACGCTCCAGCTGACCTCCCAGACGGGCCTGTTGCGAGCGCTGAAGGGCGAACTCCCCGCCCGCACCGCCGCGATGAGCACCTACCTGGTACGCATCCCCGCGCTCCTGCTCGCCGTGAGCATCGCCGGTGACGTCGTCATGGCCGGACAGAACATCGCGAGCCGGGAAGCCGGCATCGAGACGTACCGGAAGATCGGCGACACCACCGCGATCGCCCTGAACGGCAGCACGGCGAGCGAGGGCGCCTTCGAAGTCCTGGACCGGAAGGTGGGCGGCTGGCTCCGCGAGGCCGACAGGGACGGGCAGGTCATCGTCGCCGGACACCGCAGACTCCGGCATCTGGGCGACCTGGCCGGCCTCCCGGACCGCGATCTGCTGATCGTCAACGAGTCCTACCTCGCGGCACAACCGGTGCTCGACGCCGCGGGACGGCGCATCCCCGCGACCACGGCCGAGGGGACCGGGGTGAGACTGCTGGTCCCCGCGGACCTGGACCGGTACACCGGCCGACTCGCCGCCGCGGTCCCCGAACTGCTGAACCCGAGCCGCCCCGAGACGATCGGCGCCGACCGGGTGACGGCCCTTCAGGCACGGGACCACCAGCGCCTGTTCACCTACAACCCCAGGGGCCGGCTCCAGGCCATGACCAACCCCGACGCGGACGAGTCCTTCGTCACCGACCCGGTGGTGATCGTCTACCCCGACGGCTCGCCCTCCCTGAGCAACCGGGGCTACGTGGCCTACGCCTCCCAGCAGAGCCTCGTCTTCAAGGACCCGGACGACGTGACGGACGGGATCACCAGGCACCACCTGGAGACCTACGTCACCGGGATGAGCCCGGTCGGACAGAACGCGGCCCTCAAGCTCCGCGACCTCGTCGCCGACTTCCGGCTCCAGTTGTTCAACCTCGGTGTGGCGGTCGTGGTGCTGCTCATCACCGGGGTCGGGGTCTGCATCGTCCACTCCCGGAAGAACGCGCAGACCATCTTCGCCCGGTACATCAGCGGCTGGCGGTTCACGGCCACCCACCGTGCGCTCCTGGGCGTCGAGGGGCTGCTGGCCGTCCTCCTCGCCGTCTGGGTGCCCTTCCAGGTGTGGTGGCAGAACCAGGACCTGGAGGAGTACCGCAGAACCGGTCTCAAACCGCCCTCCGAACCCGTCCGCATCACCGGCCTCGACCTCGGCGCCAACGCCGGACTCGTCGCCGTCGAGATCGCCGCTGTGCTCGCGGCCCTGGCCTTCTTCCACCGTCGGATCGTCAAGGAAGGGGCGGCAGAGTCGTGACCCCCCACCGTCCCATCGGAGCCGCCTCGTGATCGAGATCGAGAACCTGCGCAAGTCCTACGGCCCGCGTACCCTCTGGTCCGGCCTCGGTTTCACCGTTCGTGGGGGCGAGGTGCTGGCGCTGGTCGGGCCGAGCGGCTCCGGCAAGTCGACGCTGCTGAACTGCCTCGGCCTCCTCGACGCCCCGAGCTCCGGCGCGATCCGCCACGAGGGCCGGGACATCACGGGATTCGGCCCGCGCGCCGCCCGGCACTACCGGCGCGACGTCCTCGGCTACCTCTTCCAGAACTACGCCCTGATCGAGAACGCGAGCGTCGCGGCCAACCTCGAAGTCGCCATGAAGCCGCGGCGGAGGAGGACGAACGCTCCGACCGTCGCCGACGCGCTGGACCGCGTCGGGCTGGCGGGCCGGGAGAAGGAGCAGGTGCACCGGCTCAGCGGCGGCGAACAGCAGCGCGTCGCCCTGGCCCGCCTCATCGTCAAACAGCCCGCCCTCGTCCTGGCGGACGAGCCCACCGGCGCGCTCGACCACGACAACACCACCCTGGTCGTCGACATCCTGCGCACGATGAGCGAGGACGGCTGCGCCGTCGTCATCGCCACCCACAACGACGCGGTCCGCGACCGCTGCGACACCGTTCTGACCGTCGGAAGCACGACCCGACCCGAACCCGTGAAAGGAAGGCAGCTCGCATGAAGACACGTCTCACCTGGGCCGCTCCCCTCGCCCTTCTCGTCCTCGCCGCCATCGCGGTCTTCGCCGTCTACGGCACGCACGCCTTCACCATCCTGGGGCGGATCGGAACGAGGATCTTCTGAGCGTCCCGTAGGGGCCGGGCAACGCGAGCGGCCTCCCGCCGCCCCGGCCGGCTTGCCCGGCATCCCGCGGGCGAGGAGGCGGGCCGGTGGGCGCGTTCCCGGCAGTCGGGGGGCGTCCACTGCCCACCGGTCAGGACGACCGCAGCGGCGCGCCGGACGCGCGTCAGCTCGGTGGACCCCGGCTTGTGCTGCGGCTCCCGTAGGGGCCGGGCAAGGCGAGCATGCCCCGGCCCGCACGGCCGGCTTGCCCGGGCTGCGGCTCCCGTACGGGGCCGGGCACCAGGGGGGGCGCCCCGGCGTCCGGGCCCGGGTGCCCGCCCCACGGACGCCGTCCGGCCCCGGAGACCGGGTCGGGCCGCGCTACGCGGTGAGCGCTTCGGCGATTCCCGAGATGGCCTCCGGCCCGACCCGGCAGCACCCTCCGATCAGCCGTGCGCCCGCCTCCCGCCACGCCTCGACCTGCTCGGCGCCGAAGGTGGTGCGCCCGCGCCAGGCCCGGGCCCGCGCGTCCCAGACCTCCCCGCTGTTGGGGTACACCACGACCGGCTTGCCGGTGACGCGCGCCGCGATCTCCACCGCGCCCCGCACGTCCTGAGGCGCACAGCAGTTGACGCCGACCGCGATCACCTCGTCGGCGTCGGCAGCAAGTCCGAACGCCTCCTCCAGGGGCTGCCCGGCCCGCGTCCGCAGGCCCTCGACGGTGTACGACAGCCAGGCCGGCACCCCCAGTCCGCGCACCGCCCGCAGCAACGCGGCGGCTTCGTCGGCGTCCGGCACGGTCTCCAGCGCCAGCACGTCCGGCGCGGCGGCGGCCAGCACCTCCATCCGGGGCCGGTGGAACCGCTCCAGCTCGTCCACGCCCAGCCCGTACCGGCCCCGGTACTCGGAGCCGTCCGCGAGCATCGCCCCGTACGGCCCGACCGAGGCGGCCACCCACAGCGGGCGCGGGACACCCGCTCCGTGGGCCTTCCGGGCCGCCTCCCGGGCCAGTTCCACGCTCAGCCCGAGCAGCCGCGCGGCCTCGTCCCGGCCGACGCCGCGCTTGCCGAAGCCCTCGAAGGTGGCCTGGTAGCTGGAGGTGATCGCCACGCTCGCGCCCGCGAGGTAGTAGGCGAGATGGGCCTCGGTGACCGCTTCCGGCCGCTCGGCGAGCAGCCGGGCCGACCACAGCTCGTCGCTCAGGTCGTGCCCGGCCGACTCCAGCTGGTTGGACATGCCGCCGTCGAGCACGACGGTCCCGGCGGCGAGGGCGTCGGCGAGGCTGGGGGAGGTGTGGCTGGTCATGGTCACGACGCTAGCCGAAGGAACGGGGAAAGGGCTTTCCCCGGGGCCGTGACGACAACGCCACCGTTCTGCCGGCCGGCGCACTCGGTGTCGGCCACCCGGCCGTCACCCGCCCGGCCGCCGCCGAGGCCGTCCCGCGCTCAGCCCGCCCCGCGTCTGGTGTCCCCGGGCGAGGGAAGAGTGGGATGGGCCCCGGGCGCCCCGACCGGAACCGGGGCGCCCGGGCCCCGTGAGGAAGGACAGTCACCGCCGTGATCGAACTGCCCGCCGACGACCGCCAGTCGAGCCCGTACACCGGTTACACCCGCGCCCACTGGGAGGCCGCCGCCGACGCCCTGCTCGCCGCCGTCGAGCCGTACGCCACCCCCGACCGCGCCCTCTACCACCTGCCCGGCGACCACGTGGGCCACGCCGGCCACCTCTCCGACGGCCTCGAAGGGTACGCGCGCACACTGCTGCTGGCCGCGTTCCGCCGTGACGAGACCGCGCTCGGCCGGTACGCCGACGGGCTCGCGGCCGGCCCCGGCGGGGTCTGGCCACGGATCACGCACCGCGGCCAGCCGCTGGTCGAGGCCGCCTCGATCGCGCTCGCCCTGCGGCTCACCCGGCCCCTGCTGTGGGACCGCCTGGACGACACCGTCCGCCAGCGGACCGCCGCCTGGCTGGCGGACGCGCTCACCGCCGAACCCTGGCCGTGCAACTGGGAGTTGTTCCCGGTCACCGTCGGCGGCTTCCTCGCGGAGACCGGCCACCGGGAGGAGGCGGCGCGCCAGGCGATCGACCGGGGGCTGGAGCGGGTCGAGGGCTGGTACGTCGGCGACGGCTGGTACACGGACGGCGACGGCCGGAAGTTCGACTACTACAACGGCTGGGCCCTGCACCTGTACACGGTCCTGCACGCCTGGCTGGCGGACGACGCCGACCTGCTCGCCCGCTACGGCCCGCGGCTGTCCCGCCACCTCGCCGACCACGCCCGTCTGTTCGGCGCCGACGGAGCCCCCGTGCACCAGGGCCGCTCCCTCACCTACCGCTTCGCGACGACGGCCGCGCTCTGGCTCGGCGCCCTGACCGGGCACACCCCGCTGCCCCCGGGCGAGACACGGCGGCTGGCCTCCGGAGCGCTGCGGTACTTCCTCGACGGCGGCGCGGTCGACGAGCGGGGGCTGCTGCCGCTCGGCTGGCTGGGCCCCGACGCGTCCGTCGCGCAGACCTACTCGGGCCCCGCCTCGCCGTACTGGGCGAGCAAGGGCTTCCTCGGCCTGCTGCTGCCGCCCGGGCACGAGGTGTGGACGGCACGGGAGCAACCAGGACCGGCCGACCGCGCCGACGCGGCGCACCCCGTGCCCGCCCCCAACTGGCTGCTCCAGACGACCCGTTCGGACGGCGTCGTCCGGCTGCACAACCACGGCAGCGAGGACGTCCGCTACGACCCCTACTACACCCGGCTCGCCTACTCGACCGCCACCACCCCCGTGCCGTCGTACGACAACAGCGTGATCGTCGACGGTGATCCGAGCCGCACGGGGATCGAGCCGCTGGGCACCGGCGAGGGGTGGATCGCCTCCCGGCACACCGTGCGCGCCGGGATCACCGTCACCAGCCTGGTGGCGGTCCGCGGAGCGATGGAGGTGCGGGCCCATCTGGTGGCGGGCGCGGCGCCCGGCACGCCGGTACGGGTGACGGGCTGGCCGGGCGGGACGGGCCTGCGCGCCGACCTGACCCCGGTCACCGGCCTGTCGCCGGAGCTGACCGGGGTGACCGGGGACGGCCCGGCCACGCTCTTCGTGGCGCTCGCCCGGCTCACCGGGGAGCCGGACCCGCTGCCGGCCGCGGAGCTGGTGAGCGTGGAGACGGACGGCGATGCGCACGGCCACGAGGTGCGGGTGAGCTGGTCCCGGGGACCGGCCGTCGCCTTCCGGTTCACGGTGGTGGAGGAGGGGTCCGCCGGCCCGTCCTGGTCGGTGGCGCCCCGGTGAGGCGGCGGGGGCGGTGCCGCACGTTTCGGCGGGCGCCGAAGCGACCGGGGTCCAGCATGGCCGTATGACCGCCGAGCCCGCTCCCGCCTCCTCCTTCGCCGCACTCCACCACCGTCCGGGCGAGCCGCTGCTGTTGCCCAACGCCTGGGACCACGCCTCGGCCGCCGCCCTCGCCGCCCGGGGGTTCCCGGCGATCGGCACGACCAGCCTGGCGGTCGCGGCGGCCGTGGGGCTGCCCGACGGGGAGGGCGCGACCCGCGGACACACCGTGCGTCTCGCCCTGACCCTCGGCTCCGGGCCGTACCTGCTGTCGGTCGACGCCGAGGACGGTTTCGGCGACGACCCGGACGAGGTCGCGGGGCTCGCCCGCGAGCTGTGGGCCGCCGGTGCCGTCGGCGTCAACCTGGAGGACGGCCTGGGTCCGGCGGACCGGCACGCGGCGAAGATCGCCGCCGTCAAGGCGGCCGTGCCGGGCCTGTTCGTGAACGCCCGCACCGACACCCACTGGTCGGGCGACGGCGACGAGCGGGAGACCCTGCGCCGGCTCGACGCCTACCAGGAAGCGGGCGCCGACGGGGTGTTCGTACCCGGTGTCACCGACCCGGAACGCATCGCCGCCCTAGTCCGGCACACCGCCGTCCCCCTCAACGTCCTGCACTCGCCCACCGGGCCTCCGCTCGGCCACCTCGCCGCACTGGGCGTGGGCCGCGTCAGCCTCGGCTCGCTGCTGTACCGGCGGGCGCTGGGCGCGGCCCTGGACGCGGTGACGGACGTCGCCGCCGGACGCGTCCCGGCCGGCACGACCCCGTCCTACGCCGATGTCCGCGCGCTGGAGAGCAGCGTCCCGGCGAGCGGGCCGGCGGACTCCACGGGGTGATCCAGCGTGCCGAGACGCCCCACGCGGCGGCCCTCCAGCCGCTCGCCCGGCGACCCGGGGCCCAGCGGGTGGCCGCCCCCCGCCCGGCACGAGCGGCAGCAGCGGACCCCGGCCCGTGACGTCGTAGGACGGCGTGTCAGTCCCCGCCAGCCTGTTCCCGGGGCCAGTGGGCGAGGGTGAGGTGCAGGGCGTCGACGGCCTTGTCCCAGGAGGCCTGAACGTCCCGGTCGGCGCCGAAGCCGCCCGCGCCCTCCAGGAGGCAGTAGCCGTGGAAGGTGCTGCGCAGCAGGCGCACCGCGTCCGTCAGGTCCGGTTCCTCCAGGCCGTAGGCGCGCAGCATGCCGTAGGTGATCTGCGCGGTGCGGCGCAGCGCGGGGGAGTCGGCGACGAGGGCCTGGTCCATGCGGATCTGCGTGGCCGCGTACCGGCCCGGGTGCTCCAGGGCGTAGTCCCGGTAGGCGCCGGCGAAGGCCCGCAGTGCCTCCTTGCCCGACCGGCCGGCCACCGCGGCCGCGATCCGGTCGATCAGTTCGCCGCCCGCGTACAGGGCGAGCCGGGTGCGCAGGTCCTGGAGACCGCGGACGTGCGAGTACAGGCTCGCGTCCTTGACGCCGAAGCGGCGCGCCAGCGCCGAGATGCTGACGCGGTCGAAGCCGGCCTCGTCCGCCAGCTCCGCCGCCGCCGCCACCAGCCGCTCGACGGTCACTCCCACCCGGGCCACCGCTCACCTCCCTTGGCTTCCTAGGCATCAGCCTAGATTCTCTAGGAAGCGTGGTGTCAACAGCGGGTGCCCCGGGCTCTCACCAGCGCCACGTCCTCCGCGCGCAGCCGCAGCGCGTGCCGGGCACTGTCCGTGCCGCGCGCGGGGTCGGGGTCCCACAGCCAGACGGTGTCCCCGCTCGCCTGGAAGGACAGCACCGGGTGCCGGACGGGCACCGGGCCGTTGATGACCGGCACCTTGGCGCCGAGCGGCCTGACGCAGACCAGTTCGCCGCGCAGCCCGAAGTACGCGGGCGGACGCCGGCCGGCCCGTACCGCGTCCATCGTCCGGCCGGCGGCCTCGCCCACGCCGTTGAGCGCGCCGACCGCCACCGTGAGCACCGCGACCACCAGCATCAGCGGCAGCACCCACGGCACGAGTCCGGTGGCACCGGTCTGGAGGTGGAAGTGCCGGGCCCAGCCGCCCAGCGCCAGCAGCACCAGGCCGCAGCCCACCGCCGTGGCCAGCGGCCGGAACGCCACCGCGTACTGCCAGTAGAAGGCCACGTGCACCGAGTCCACGGGGATGCCGAAGAAATCCTCCAGGTACATGGCGTGCAGGAAGGACCCGGCCCACGGCATCACGAACGGCACGGGTGCGGCGAGCACGGGCAGGAACCACTGCATGTTGCGGCTGAACCAGGACGCGCTCAGCGCGTACCACAGGCCGAACACCGTGAACGCGACGAGCGCGACCACGGCGAACGCGGCGAGCTGGCGGCGGACGCCGATGTCGCCTGAGTCGGCCCACATGAAGCCCAGGAAGGCGGGGCCGCCGCTGAGGACCACCCCGCAGCCCAGCGCCACGAGCCACGGCCGGGGTTCGTTGGAGGTCACCCACCGGCCCACCGGCAGGCACAGGGCCGCCGGTACCAGCAGGGCCGGGAACCGCCAGGGTGTCGCGCAGGCGCCCACGACGATCCCGGCGGCGAGGCACGCCGACGCGACCAGACAGCCCAGCGCGACCGTGAGCGACGTGCGCCGTGGACCGGCCCGGCCCTCGCGCGGGGCCGGCCCGATCGACCTGCGCAGGTCGTGCGCCTCGGGGTCGAACGGCACGCCGCCGAGGGTGCGGCTCGCCAGCTCGGCCTGTGCCTGGTCCCGCTGCTCCTGTGTGTGCGGGCCGCGCAGGTGCAGGGTGCGCCCGACGTCCCAGCCGCCGACGGCGATCCAGTGCTCGGCGAGCCACCGCAGGACCGGCCCGGCACCGTCCGGCACCTTGTGGTGGACGTGGTACGTCGTCACGGGTTCGGCGGCGCCCGGGCGGATCAGGGTGGCCTCGCGCACCCACACGTCGAGCCGGCGCCGGGACGCCAGCCGGGTCAGCCGTTCGACCGCCGTGGACCGGGCGGTGAGGCGGGAACCCCGGAGCGGGACGTCGACGACCAGCGCGGCGTAACCGTCGTCCGCGCCGACCGCGTCGGTGTCCCGGGCCGGGCGCACCCGCCAGCCCTCCTCGGCGGTGAACACCTCGGCCGCCAGCTCGCGTTCGTCCGGTTCGTCGCGTACCTCCACCACCAGGCGGACTCGGCGGTTGTAGGGCTGGGCTGCCACGCGCGTACTGTACTCAACCGGTCGGCGCGTGCGGCGGGACCGTGTCGGTCACCTGCTCCGCGGAGTGGAGACCGGGGAGAAGACGAACGAGAACTCCGCCGGTTCGGCCCGCAGGTGGTACCGGGGCAGCGGGCCCGGACCGCAGGACTGGGAACCGATGCCGTGCTGGCCGTGGTCGAGGTTGACCCACACCCCCGCGGCGGAGCCGCTGCCGGGCACGAGGTCGGTGCGGTGGGCCGCCGCGTCCAGCTGCTCGGTGGTCCAGCGGCGGGCGGTGAACCAGTACGCCGGGTCGCCCTCGACGCGCAGACCGCCCAGCTCCGCCCAGCGGACGTCGATCCGGGCGCCGTTCTCCTGGGGGCGGACGTAGGGCGTCTGCAGCTCGTCCACGGTCGACTGCCAGCGGGCGATCCGGGCCGCCGTGCGCGTGTCCGGGTACGCCTCGCCGGGCCCGCCGCCGTACCAGCGCACCAGGTCGGCCGTGGCCAGCCGAAAGCGGATGCCGAGGCGGGGCAGCGGGATGGTCCAGTCGCCGTCCGGGACGGTGGACACGGTCAGCCGCAGCCGGTCCCCGTCCGACGTCCAGCGGTACACCGTCGACAGGCCCAGCTCCCGGGCGGCCGGCGCCACGCGGGTGCGGACCGTCAGCGCGTCCTCGCCGGCCTCCACCGCGTCCAGGCGGTGCCGCATCCGGTGCAGGCCGAGCCGCCGCCACAGCGGGCCGTAGCGCAGGTCGCTCTGCCAGGCGGCACCGTCGTCGTTGTCGGTGGTCGCCCGCCACACGTCCAGGCGCAGATCCGTGACCGGCACCGCGCCGATCGTCCGCAGCGCCCCGGTGCGGGCGTCGAACACGGCCGGACCGAGGGTGAGCACCCCGTCACCGGAGGCGGGGCGCGCGGTCGCGGCGACGTACGGCGTCCGGCGCGCGGACACCGGCAGCTGGCCCCAGGCGACGACATGGTCCCGCGGCGCCCACGCGGTGCCGGCGGCGAGCACCGCCCGGACGGTCCAGTACGCCTCGCCCGCCGGGGCACCGGCCGGTACGGCGGGCAGCTTCACCTCGGCGGACTCGCCGGGCGCCAGCGCGGGCACCGGCAGGCTGCCCGAGTCCACCGTCTCGCCCTCGACCTCGTACGACCACGAGAAGGCCAGCGCCGACAGGTCCGCGAAGTCGTACTTGTTGGTGACACGGACCGTGCCGGCCGTGCCGTCGCCCGTGACGGCGACCGGTTCGATCACCTTCTTGTACTCGACCAGGCCGGGGGAGGGCCGCCGGTCCGGGAACAGCAGGCCGTCGCAGACGAAGTTGCCGTCGTGCAGCTCCTCGCCGAAGTCGCCGCCGTAGGCGTAGCCCAGCTCGGGATGGGCGATGCCGTGGTCGATCCACTCCCACACGAAGCCGCCCTGGAGGCGCTCGTGGGCCTCGAACAGCCGCTGGTAGTCGGCGAGTCCGCCGGGGCCGTTGCCCATGGCGTGCGCGTACTCGCAGAGGATGAACGGCAGTGCGCGGCGCTTGAGCGGACCGCCGTCCAGGCGCCGGCCGATCCGCTCCACCTCGGCATGGCTCGCGTACATCCGTGAATAGACGTCCGTGTCACGGCAGGTGCGGTCGCCCTCGTAGTGCACGAGCCGGGAGGTGTCACGGGCGTGGATCCACTCGGCCGTCGCGGTCAGGCCCCGGCCGGTGCCGGCCTCGTTGCCGAGCGACCAGATGACGACCGAGGGGTGGTTCTTGTCCCGCTCGACCATGCGGGCCGCCCGGTCCAGCAGGGCCGGGGTCCAGCGGTCGTCGTCGACGGGGTTGTCCCGCCAGCCCTGCTCGGTGAAGCCGTGCGTCTCCAGGTCGCACTCGTCGATCACCCACAGGCCGTACTCGTCGCACAGGTCGAGGAAGGCGGGGTGCGGCGGGTAGTGGGAGGTGCGGACGGCGTTGATGTTGTGCCGCTTCATCAGCAGCACGTCCTCGCGCATGGTCGCGAGGTCGAGGGCCCGGCCCTTCTCCGGGTGCCACTCGTGCCGGTTGACGCCCTTGAAGAGCACCGGGCGGCCGTTCACCTTGATCAGGCCGTCCGACAGTTCCACCGTGCGGAAGCCGATGCGCAGCGGCACCCGCTCGCCCTCGGTGGCCAGCACGCCGTCGTACAGCCTCGGCGTCTCCGCCGTCCACGGCTCGACCGGGACGGTCACCGGCTCACCCGTCGGGAGGTCGACACCGAGCTCCGGGACGGTCACCCGGCCCGCCACGTCGGAGTCGACGCGCAGGGTGCCGGTGCCGGACGCGTGGTCGTAGGAGGCGTGCACGAAGAAGTCCCGGACGCCGCCCGCCGGGCGGTGCAGCACGGTGACGTCCCGGAAGACGCCCGGCAGCCACCACTGGTCCTGGTCCTCCAGGTACGAGCCCGCCGACCACTGGTGGACGCGGACCGCCAGCACATTGCCCGAGCTCCGCAAGAGCGCGCCGACCGCGAACTCGTGCGGCAGCCGGGAGCCCTTGAACTCGCCCAGCTCGGTGCCGTTCAGCCAGACCCGGGCGCAGGACTCCACGCCGTCGAAACGCAGCACGGCGTCGCCGCCGGCCGGCCAGTCGGCGGGCAGGTCGAAGACGCGCAGGTGGTCGCCGGTCGGGTTCTCGGTGGGCACTCGGGGCGGGTCGACCGGGAACGGGTAGAGGTGGTTGGTGTAGGCGGGGGAGCCGTGGCCCTGGAGCACCCAGTGGCCGGGGACCTGGATCCGAGCCCAGTCACCGGCGTCGTACCCGGGCGCCGCGAAGGAGTCGTCCTGCGCGTCGGCCGTGTCCGACAGCCGGAAACGCCAGCTTCCGCCGAGCGGCAGGGAGGCGGCGTCGGAGGACGCGTACCAGGCGCGCGGCGGCAGTGCCCCGGACCCCGGGGACACGTCCTCGACGTAGTCGGTGCGGGTGTGGGAGGACATCGGTCTCCTAGCTCGGCCCCTGATCACGGACAGCAGGGGCGGGATCGGGATGGCGGTCGCCGTGGGGGCGGGCGGGGCGGGGGGATGAGGGCCGCCGGGTCAGGGGAGTGACCGGCGGCCCCCGGTCGGAGGGGAGACCTCGGCGGCCGGGGCGGTCGGCGGGACCCGTCCGCGGGTGCGGGCCGGGGAAGTCGGGGGCCGGGAGGTGCGGGGGTGAGACACGTGCATCCCTTCCGTCGTCACGAAGGCGGTGCGGTACGGCTCCTCGCGGGCGCGGTGGTGCGCCTGGTGCCGGCCCGCTGCCCGACGGACTGCAGCGCCCCCTCCAGCGCGAACGTGGCCGCGCCGAGGGACACCGGGTCGGTCGGGATCGGCGAGAGGACGATCTCGGTGGCGGCCAGCGGCCGGCCGAGAGCGTGCCGGGCGACCGCCCGGCGGACCTCCCCGAGCAGCGGTTCGCCCAGCCGGGAGGCCACCCAGCTGCTGAGGACGACCACTTCGGGGTTGAGGAGATTGATCAGGTCGGAGATGGCGGCGCCGAGGTAACGGGCCGTGTCGCGGACGACCTTGAGCGCGACCGGGTCGTCCTGGGCGACCGCGCGGGCCAGCGCGTCGACGGTGGCCGTCTGGTCGCCGGGATGCAGCAGCGGTGAGCGCGGGTCGAGTTCGCGCAGGTTCTGCATGATGCCCGGCGCGCCGACGTACGTCTCCACGCAGCCGTGGTTGCCGCAGTGGCACAGCCGGCCGTCCAGCACGAGCGTGGTGTGCCCCCACTCGCCGGCGCTGTTGCTCACCCCGCGGTGCAGACCGCCGCCGAGGGCCAGACCGGCGCCGACGCCGGTGCCGAGGTTCACCACGACGGCGTCCCCGCGGCCCCGCGCCGCCCCGAACCACAGCTCGGCCACCGCGCAGGCGCGCAGCGGGTTGTCCAGGTACAGCGGGTGGGCGATGTGCTCGGCGAGCAGAGCGAGCAGCGGCACGTCGTGCCAGTCCCAGTTGGGCGCGTACTCGGCGACACCGGTGTCCCGGTCGACCTGGCCGGGCACGCTCACCCCGACGCCCAGCACCCGGGCCGCCTCGACGCCGGCCCGGGCGACGACCGAGCCGACCGCGGCGACGACGTGCCCGACGACCCGCTCGGGCCGGCTCTCGCCGGGCCGCATGTCCTCGTCGGCGCGGGCCAGCACGTTCAACGCCAGGTCGAACAGCTCGGCGTGGACGTACGTCTCGGCGATGTCCACGCCGATCAGCGCGCCCCCCGGCGCGTTGACGGCGACCAGCCCCCGGGGGCGGCCCCCGGCCGAGTCCTCGAACCCGACCTCGGTGATCATGCGGAGGTCCAGCAGCTCACCGACGAGCGTGGCCACCGTGGCGAGGCTCAGTCCGGTGGCCGCGGCCAGCTCCTGACGGGAGGTGGGGGACTCGGCGATGATCTGGCGCAGCACCTCGTAGCGGTTCGCGGTGCGGATGTCACGTGAGGTGCGCTTCACGCGGCTGCCCCTCCCCTCGCGTGCGGACCGCTGCGGGCCGGGGCGGGTCCGGCACCGGCGCGGTCGCCAGGCTAGGGGCGGGGAGGGACTTCCGACAAGGGGTTCGGAAAGGGGCTGGAGAAAGTGTCCGGGCGAACGGCCCTCAGCCCTCGAGGAGATCCCGTACGAAGGCGTTGGCGAAGGTGCCGGAAGGGTCCAGGGCGCGGACCAGGTCCCGGAACTCCGCGAACCGCGCGTACCGCCCGCGCAGCACGGCCGACGGGGTCCGGAAGACCTTCCCCCAGTGCGGGCGCGGGCCGAACGGCTCCAGCACCTCCTCCAGCCGGCGTACCACCGGCAGCACCGCCGCCTCGTCCTTCACCCAGGTGAAGTGCAGCGCGACCGAGTCCCGTCCGTGGGCCGGGCTCAGCCACTGCGCGTCGGCGGCGATCGTGCGCACCTCGCAGGTCTGCAGCACCCCGGCGACCGTGTCCCGGACGCCGTCGACCGCGTGCAGCGCGTCGAGGGCCGCCGGCCGCGGCAGCAGGTACTCCGACTGGATCTCCTCCCCGCTGCTCGGCGTGAACTCGGCCCGGAAGTGCGGCAGCCGCTCGTGCCACGGCCCGGGCACCCCCAGCTGCCGCGTGCAGTTCACCGCGGGCATGCCCGGTACCGGGTGCAGCGGTTCCGTCGCGGGCGCCGCCCACGGGAAGTCCGCCGCCGGCCGGTCCGTGCGCCGCTTGACCCACACCTGCCGGAAGCCCGGCCGCCGCCAGTCGGTGAACAGGCTCACGCTGTACCCGGCGGCGGCGATGGTCTCGAAGTCCAGGCCGTCCAGGGGAAGTTCCGTATAGACCCGCTGCTCCACCTCGTACGCCGGCTCCAGGTCGAGGGTGAGCGCGGTGACGACACCCAGCGCGCCGAGGGAGGTGACGGCACCGCCGAACCGTGCGTCGTCCCGGCCGATCCGCACGGTCGTACCGTCCGCGGTGACCATCTCCACCTCGCGGACCGCGGACGCCAGCGGGCCGTTGGTCACACCCGAGCCGTGCGTGCCCGTCGCGACCGAACCGGCCACCGAGATGTGCGGCAGGGAGGCCATGTTGGGCAGGGCGAGCCCGTGCGCGTGGACCGTGCGGGCCAGTTCGGCGTAGCGGACCCCGCCCGCCACCCGGACCGTGCGCGCGGCCGTGTCGACGTCGATCGTCCGCGGCAGCCCCGCGGTGGACACCAGGACGCCGTCCGGTCCGGGGTCGGCGATCCGGTTGAAGGAGTGCCCGCTGCCCAGTACGCGCACCCGTGCGTTCCCGGCCACCAGCGCCGCCAGCTCCTGAGGTGTGCGCGGACGGTGGAACTCGCGCGCCGTGTACGTGACCGTGCGTGCCCAGTTGGCGACCGCACCGGCGCCGGACGCCCCGGTCCCCGTCGTGCCCGTCGACCCCGTAGTCCCCCTCGTCCCTGCGGTCTCAGCCATCCCTGCGTCCTCTCCTGGAGCGTTGCGTCTGCGTTGACCCTCTCATCCGGCGCCACCTACCGTAGAGACCGGTTGCTGCCCGAGCGTCACCGAGCCGGAAGGCCCCTTCCTTGCCCGAGCGTCCCCAGGCGCTGTTCGCCATGACAGCCCGGAACGTGCCGCTCGTCTTCCCGCCGCGGCTGCTGGCCCGGCTGCGCGCGTGCGTGGACGTCGACCCCGCCCTGGTGGCGCACGACTTCACCGGGGCCCGGGTGCGGGAGGTCCTCGCCCGCACCGAGATCCTGATCACCGGCTGGGGCTGTCCCCGCCTGGACGCGGCCGTCCTGGACGCCGCGCCGAGGCTGCGCGCCGTGCTGCACGCGGCCGGCTCGGTCAAGGGGTTCACCACGCCCGAGGTCTGGCAGCGGGGCATCGCCGTCTCCTCGGCCGCCGCCGCCAACGCCGTGCCCGTCGCCGAGTACACCCTGGCGATGATCCTGCTCGCCGGGAAGGACGTCTTCGCCCACCGCGACCGGCTGCGCGAGCGCCGCGCCTTCCCCTACGGCGGCATCCTGCCGGGCATCGGCAACCACGGCCGCCGCGTCGGCGTCGTCGGCGCCTCCCGGACCGGCCGCCGCCTGCTCGGCCTGCTCCGCCCGCACGACCTCGCGGTCACGCTCGCCGACCCGTACGTGGACGCGAGGGAGGCCGCCCGGCTCGGCGTGCCGCTGCTGCCGCTGGACGAGCTGCTGCGCACCAGCGACATCGTGACGCTGCACGCCCCGCAGACCGCCGAGACCCGCCATCTGATCGGCGCCCGGGAACTCGCCCTGATGCCCACCGGGTCCGTGCTCGTCAACACCGCGCGCGGCTCCCTGGTCGACCACGAAGCGCTGATCGCGGAGCTGCGCGCCGGACGCCTCAGCGCCGTGCTGGACGTGACCGATCCCGAACCGCTGCCCGCCGGCTCCCCGCTGTACGACCTGCCGAACGCCTTCGTCACCCCGCACCTGGCCGGCTCGCAGGGCAACGAGGTCGCCCGGCTCGGGCGGGTGGTCGTGGAGGAGGCCGAGCGCCTCGCGGCGGGCGACGGCCTGCTGCACACGGTCGACCCGGCGGAACTGGACCGAACGGCCTGAGCGCGCCGGCCGGGCCGAGCGCCGGCACCCTGCCGCATTCCCGGCCGAAGACGGGCATAAGAGGCGTACCGGTAGGATCGCCGGGGCCCCGGCACCGGGGTGCCCGTGGCGGGGGCATACGGTGAGAGGCGTACGCCTGAGCCGGGAGGAGACAGACGGATGGGCAGTCGTACCGCGCTGGTCGAGGATCTGATGGAGCGGTTCCCGCAGGTGCCGCGGGAAGCCGTCTTCAAGGAGGACCTGCTCCGGGGCGGTGTCGCCTTCGACAAATCCGCACTCAGCGATACCGCCAACGAGGCGGCCGGGGACGTCAAACCGAAGTCGTACTTCATCTTCTCCTTCGACCACGGCACCCTGCCCGAGCTGGGCGAGGCCGCGCTGCGCCGGCCCCCGGAGGAGATCATCCTGACGGGCGGCCCGTACGACCTGAGGCGCACGGTCGTCTCCGTCCGGGTGAACCCCGCCTCGCCGTACCGGGTCGCCGCCGACGAGGAAGGGCTGCTCGGGCTGTACCTCGACGGCAGCCGCATCGCCGACGTCGGCGTGCCGCCGATGCCCGAGTACTACCGGCACACCCTCTCCAACGGGAAGTCCGTCATGGAGGTCGCGCCCACCATCCAGTGGGGCTACCTGATCTACCTGACCGTCTTCCGGGTCTGCCAGTACTTCGGCGCCAAGGAGGAGTGCCAGTACTGCGACATCAATCACAACTGGCGCCAGCACAAGGCCGCCGGCCGGCCCTACACCGGCGTCAAGGACGTCGAGGAGGTCCTGGAGGCGCTGGAGATCATCGACCGGTACGACACCCAGAAGGCGTCGACGGCCTACACCCTCACCGGCGGCGCGATCACGTCGAAGGTGGCGGGCCGGGACGAGGCCGACTTCTACGGCCACTACGCCAAGGCCATCGAGGAGCGCTTCCCGGGCCGCTGGATCGGCAAGGTCGTCGCGCAGGCGCTGCCCAAGGCGGACGTGCAGCGGTTCAAGGACTACGGCGTGCAGATCTACCACCCCAACTTCGAGGTGTGGGACCGCCGGCTGTTCGAGCTGTACTGCCCCGGCAAGGAGCGCTACGTCGGCCGGGACGAGTGGCACCGCCGCATCCTGGACTCCGCCGAGGTGTTCGGCGCGCGCAACGTGATCCCCAACTTCGTGGCGGGCGTGGAGATGGCCGAGCCCTTCGGCTTCACCACCGTCGACGAGGCCATCGCCTCCACCACGGAGGGCCTGCGCTTCTTCATGTCGCACGGCATCACCCCGCGCTTCACCACCTGGTGCCCGGAGCCCACCACCCCGCTCGGCAAGGCCAACCCGCAGGGCGCGCCGCTGGAGTACCACATCCGGCTGCTCCAGGCCTACCGGCAGACCATGGACGACTTCGGCCTGTCCTCCCCGCCCGGCTACGGCCCGCCCGGCCCCGGCCGCGCGGTCTTCTCCGTCAGCTCCTTCATGGACAGCCTCCCCGCGGACGACGCGCCGGCGCGGGGCACGGAGGGCACGGAGACGGGGGAGGAGCCGGCTCGGGTGTGACCCGGCGCGACCCGTCCGTGGTCCGGCCGGGTCCGCGTCCGGCCCGGTGAGCACAACCGCGTCCGGGTCCGTACCAGAGGCCGGAGTCGCGGGCTGATCGCGGCACGCGCGCCCGCCGCCACTGTCGGTAGCCGGATGTGAACAGGCCGCTTGTCAGTTGTGGCGGGAGCGTGAAAGGCTCTGTGCCCTGCCGCGGGGTTCCCCGCAACTCCCGTTCCCCTTTGGTGAGTTGCCCTCGCTCGTGGATGCAGGAGTCCCATGCCCGACCTGCCGACCCCCCAGGACGACACCGAGGCCGCGCTGTTCTCGGAGTGCTGGGACGCGGTGCTCTCCTACGCGGACCTGTGCACCTCCGGGTCGTTGACGGCCCACCAGCTGGCCACCGAGGCGTTCACGCTCGGCATGCGCGAGGTCCGCGCCGCCGCGAGCACCCATGTGCGCGGCGCCGGCAGCCGCACCGCACGGCTGCCGACGATCCCGGCGCTGCTCACCGCCGTCCGCACCACCGCCGCCGCCTGGGAGGCCGACGGGCAGGGGCACAGGCTCGACCCCGAGCTGCGGCTGTGGCTCAACTCCGGGAGCGCCGCCCGCTTCTCCGGGCCGCCGCTCGGACGGCCGGTCGCGCTGCGGGGACTGCGGGACATGCAGGAGGCGGACGCCGCGCTGCTGTGGCTGGCCGAGGTGGAGGCGCTCCCGCTGCCCACCGTGGCCCGCCGGCTCGGCCTGGACCCGGCCACCGTCGCCGACGAACTCGACCAGGTCCGCGTCCTGTTCCGGGACCGCTGCCACCGCGCCCACCTCGACTCCCCGATGGACGCGCAGTGCCGCAGCTACGCCCGCCTGCTGGACGCGGTGACCCGCTCGCCCACCGCCGAGACCCCCGGCGACCTCTCCCGGCACCTCGCCACCTGTGTGCGGTGCGCCGAGGCCGCCGCCTGTCTGCGCCTGCACGGCGGCGGGCTGCCCGGCGCGCTGGCCGGCGGAGTGATCGGCTGGGGCGGCCTCGCCTACCTGGAGCGGCGCCGCCGCGCCACCGAGGTCCGCCTCGGCGCGGGCCGCCCGGGCGGCGCCGACGCCGACGACCGCGAGGAGGGCACGGGCCGCAGCCGGGTGCTGCGCGGCGGGCTCCTCGCCGCCGCGGTGCTGCTGTCGGCACTGGCGCTCGGTGTGTCGATGATGCCGTTCGGCGGCTCCGGCGACGGCACCGCCGCCGCCCAGGACGACCGGCGGCCGGCCGCCGACCCGCGTGTCTCGCGCACCGCGGTCCGCCCCACCGCCACGGACTCCCCCTCCGCCCCGGCGGCCTCCGCGACCCGCGCCGAGCGCCCGCCCGCACGGCAGAAGCCCGACCCCGAACCCCAGGGCACCTCCTCCGCCACCCACCGCGCGGGCCCGACGAGCGCCCCCGCCACCACCCGCGCGGCCGGCTGCCGGGTCGCCTACGAGCTGGACAGCCAGTGGCCCGACGGCTTCCAGGCCACCGTGAGCGTCACCACCGACCAGGCCCTCACCGGCTGGGAGGTGGCCTGGACCTTCCGCGACGGCCAGCAGGTCGGCCAGATGTGGGACGCCACCGTGCACCAGGACGGATCCCGTGTCACCGCCACCGCCGCCGACTACAACAAGGCGGTCGCCGCGCACGGCACCCTGTCCTTCGGCTTCCTGGGCTCCTGGAGCGACGGCAACCGCACGCCGTACCGCTTCACGCTCAACGGCTCGCCCTGCGCGGTCGGCTGACCGCGGGCGCGGGGGGGCGACCGCACGACGGCCCGGACATCGCCGTCGTGCGGAAAAGGCTTTGACCCACCGGCCCGTCCACGGGCTACAGTTGCCGGGCACGCCGAGGTGGTGTGCGGACGCGCGAGCGGAGACGAGGAGGTGTCGACAGATGGCTGTCACTGTGCTGGGCGCTGCCCTCATCCAGGAACTCATCAAGTCCACCTCCGTGGCCGCCGGCTGAACCGACCGCGCACCGTACGCGCCCGCCCGGGGCCACCCTTGTGAAGGGTCTCCCTTGACTTCCACCTCCGCTGCTTTCTCCGCACTGGCTCCCTACGGCTGGGACGAGTCCTGGGCCGAGGCGTTCGCCCCGTTCGAGGCCGACGGGCTGCTGCCCGGACGGGTCGTCCGGGTCGACCGCGGACAGTGCGACGTCGTCACCGCGGACGGCACCGTCCGCGCCGACACCGAGTTCGTCGTGCCCCGCGACCCGATGAAGGTCGTGTGCACGGGGGACTGGGTCGCCGTCGACCCCGCCGGCGACCCCCGGTACGTGCGCGCCTACCTGCCGCGCCGCACCGCCTTCGTCCGCTCCACCTCCTCCAAGCGGTCCGAGGGGCAGATCCTCGCCGCCAACGTCGACCACGCCGTCGTCGCCGTGTCGCTCGCCGTCGAACTCGACCTCGGCCGCGTCGAACGCTTCCTCGCCCTCGCCTGGGAGTCCGGCGCCCAGCCCGTCGTCGTCCTCACCAAGGCCGACCTCGTGCCGGACCCGGTCACCCTCGCCCACCTCGTGCAGGACGTGGAGACCAGCGCGCCGGGCGTGCCCGTCCTCACCGTCAGCGCCCTGCACGGCGACGGACTCGACGTGCTCGTCGCACTCGTCGGCTCCGGTACGAGCGTGCTGCTCGGCCAGTCGGGCGCGGGCAAGTCCACCCTCGCCAACGCGCTCGTCGGCGCCGAGGTCATGGACGTGCGGGCGGCCCGTGACGTCGACGGCAAGGGACGGCACACCACGACCACCCGCAACCTGCTCCCGCTGCCCTCCGGCGGGGTGCTCATCGACACACCCGGGCTGCGGGGCGTCGGCCTCTTCGACGCCGGGGCCGGCGTCGGACAGGTGTTCACCGAGATCGAGGAACTGGCCGAGGGGTGCCGGTTCCACGACTGCGCCCACGAGTCCGAGCCGGGCTGCGCGGTGCGGTCCGCCGTGGAGGACGGCCGGCTGCCGCAGCGGCGGCTGGAGAGTTACCGGAAGCTGCTGCGGGAGAACCAGTGGATCGTGGCCAAGACGGACGCCAGGGTCCGCGCGGAGCTCCGCCGGGAGTGGCGGCGGAAGGGAGCCGAGGGCAGGGCGGCAATGGAGGCGAAGCGGGGGCGGTGGGCGTAGGCACACCCCGGCCGCGCCCGTCAGCTCCACGTCCGATTTCCGCTGGCCCCGCCCTCCCGCGCGTTCCACACTGGACCGCGTGAAGGACGAGGACAGCAGGTACGAGGCGGTGCGCAGCCGGGACGGACGGTTCGACGGCGTGTTCTTCTTCGCCGTCGAGACCACCGGCATCTACTGCCGGCCCAGCTGCCCGGCCGTGACGCCGAAACGGCACAACGTGCGGTTCTTCGCGACGGCCGCCGCCGCGCAGGGCTCCGGGTTCCGGGCCTGCCGGCGGTGCCGGCCGGACGCCGTGCCGGGCTCGGCCGAGTGGAACGTCCGCGCGGACGTCGTCGGCCGGGCCATGCGGCTGATCGCCGACGGCGTCGTGGACCGCGAAGGCGTCGCCGGGCTCGCCGCGCGGCTCGGCTACAGCGCCCGGCAGGTCCAGCGGCAGCTCACCGCCGAGCTGGGCGCCGGGCCCGTGGCGCTCGCCCGGGCCCAGCGGGCGCACACCGCGCGGGTGCTGCTCCAGACCACCGACCTGCCGGTCACCGAGATCGCGTTCGCGTCCGGGTTCGCCAGCGTGCGGCAGTTCAACGACACCATCCGCGAGGTGTACGCCGCGACCCCCACCGAGCTGCGGGCCGCCGCACCCCGCGACCGGGCCGCCCGCCGGGCCGCGCCCGGCGCCGGCATCCCGCTCCGGCTCGCCCACCGCGGCCCCTACCAGTCCGCCGCCGTCTTCGACCAGCTCGCGCGGGAGGCCGTACCGGGCGTCGAGGAGGTGACCGGTGCCCCCGGCGCCCGCACCTACCGGCGCACCCTGCGCCTGCCGTACGGCACCGGCCTCGCCGCCGTCCAGGAACGCGTCCGCACCCCGAGGACCGGTACCGGCACCCGTCCGGGCGGCTGGCTCGACGCCCGGCTGCACCTCACCGACCCGCGGGACCTCACCACCGCCGTGCAGCGGCTGCGCCGGCTGCTCGACCTGGACGCCGACCCGTACGCCGTCGACGAACGGCTCGGCGCCGACCCCCGGCTCGCCCCGCTGGTCGCCGCCCGGCCCGGACTGCGCTCGCCCGGCGCCGTGGACCCGCTGGAGCCCGCCGTACGGGCCCTGGCCGGCCTCCACGGCGCCGGGGAACTGGTGCGCCGGTACGGCAAGGTGCTCGACGCGCCCCACGGCGGCCTGACCCACCTCTTCCCGGAGCCGGCCGTCCTCGCCGAGGCCGAGCCCGGCGGACCACTGGGCGCGCTCGCCGCCGCCCTCGCCGACGGCACCGTACGACTGGACCCGGGCGCAGACCGGCACGACGCCGAGGAGGCCCTGCTCGCCCTGCCCGGCATGGACCCGGCCACCGTCGCCACCCTCCGCGTCCGCGCGCTCGGCGATCCCGACGTCGCCCCTCCCGGCGCCGGCGTCCCCGGCACCTGGCGGCCCTGGCGGTCGTACGCCGTCCGGCACCTGCTCGTGGCGGGGGAGCCGGTCCCGTGACCGCCGGCCCGGGAACCGTCCTGTCCGCCCGCACCCTGACCACCGCCTAGCCGAGGACCGCTGCGATGACCACCGTCTACTGCACCCACCTGGACACCCCCGTCGGGCGGCTGCTGCTCACCGCCGACACGGACGGCACGCTCACCTCCCTGTCCCTGCCCGGGCAGAAGGGCGGCCGGACCGTCCAGGACGGCTGGCGGCACGACCCCGGGCCGTTCCGCGCCGCCGCCGGCCAGCTCGCCGCGTACTTCGCCGGCGAACTCAAGGAGTTCCGGCTGCCGTTGCGGGCGGCCGGTACCGCGTTCCGGCAGCGGGTCTGGGCCGCGCTGGACGAGCTGCCGTACGGCGCGACCGCCACCTACGGCGAGATCGCCGCCCGGATCGGCGCGCCCCGCGCTGCCGTTCGCGCCGTGGGCGGTGCGATCGGCGCCAACCCGCTGCTCATCGTGCGCCCCTGCCACCGGGTGATCGGCGCGAACGGATCGATGACCGGGTACGCGGGGGGACTTGAGCGCAAGGTCCGGCTGCTCACCCTGGAGGGCGTCCTCCCCTGACGCGCCGCCCGCCACGCCTCCCGCCCCTGCCGCCTCCCGACCCGCGCCGCCCGGTGCCCGCGTTGCGCCGAGCGGGTGGACCGCCGTCGATGCTCCGGCGGCGCGGCCCGCCCGTGTGGCACGGTCGCCTCCGACGGCCGACGGGGAAGGGCGGGCACACATGGCCAAGGTCGTACGGGTCCTCACGGTCCTGCTCCCGGCACTGCTGACGGGCCTGACGGCACCGGCCGCCGCCGAACCGGCCCCGCCGCCCTGGACCGGCAGCTGGGAGACCGCGCCCTCCGGCACCGCCGCCGCGCTGCCCGGCGCCGCCGTCCGCAACGTCGTCCACCTCAGCGTCGGCGGCACCGCGGTCCGCGTCCGGCTCAGCAACCGGTTCGGCACCGCGCCCCTGCGCCTCGGCGCGGTCACCGTCGCGCTGAGCCGTGCGGCCGGTCCCGAGGCCGAGCCCGGCACCCTGCGCACCGCCACCTTCCGCAGTGCCACGGAGCTGACCGTCCCGGCGGGCGCCGACGCGGTCACCGACCCGGTCCCGCTGCGCGTACCGGCCGGCGCCGACCTGCTCGTCACCGTGTACACCCCGGAGAACTCCGGGCCCGCCACCCACCACCGCACCGCCCTCCAGACCAGCTACGTGGCCCCGGCCGGCGCCGGCCGGGCCGCCGACGAGGACGGCTCCGCGTACACGGCGACCACCGGCCGCTGGTACTACGTCACCGGTGTCGACGTCCGCGGTCCCGCCGCCGGCGCGGTCGTGGCCTTCGGTGACTCGCTCACCGACGGCAACGGCTCCACCCCCGACACCAACCACCGCTGGCCCGACCGGCTCGCCCTGCGGCTGCGCGAGCGGCGGCTCGGCGTCCTCAACGCGGGCATCGCCGGCAACCGCCTCCTGCTCGACGGCGCCGGACCGAGCGCCCTCGCCCGCCTGGACGCGGACGCGCTGGACCGGGCCGGGGTACGGGTCCTGGTCGTCTTCGAGGGCATCAACGACATCAAGGGCATCCCGGAGGCGACCGACGCCACCGCGTTCGCGGACGCCTACCGCACCGTGGTGACCCGCGCCCACGCCCGCGGTGTCCGGGTCGTCGGCGTCACCCTCACCCCGTACGGCGGGTACCCCGCCTGGACCGCCGCCGGCGAGGCGGTACGGCAGCGGGTGAACGCCTTCATCCGGGAGGGCGGCGCCTTCGACGCGGTCGCCGACGCCGACGCGGCCGTCCGGGACCCGGACGACCCCGGCCGCATCCTGCCCGCCTACGACCCGGGCGACCACCTGCACTTCAACGACGCCGGCATGGCCGCCGTGGCCGACACCGTCCACCGAGTGCTGACCCGGGGGCCGCTCGGCTCCGACCTCACGGGCCGCGCCCACGCCACGGTGCCGGTCACCCGCACCGCACCGCGCCCGCGGCCCGCGGGCAGGTGACCGGCCGCGCCGGCCCCGGGCGTCAGCCGGCGGTTTCGCGGGACACCCAGCCGCGTTCGCGGGCGTGCCAGCCCAGCTGGAGCCGGGTCGTCACCCCGGCCAGTTCCATCAGGCGCCTCACCCGGCGCTGCACCGTCCGCAGGCCCAGGTCCAGCTGTTTGGCGACGCTCGCGTCGGTCAGCCCGGCCAGCAGCAGCGACAGCACCTCCAGATCGGTGGCGTCCGGGCCGTCCGGCTCCTCCTCGCTCACCCCGGCGGCGCCCAGCCGCAGCGGCAGCGCCTCCCGCCACACCGACTCGAACAGCCCGGCGAGCAGCTCCAGCAGCCCGCTGGCGTGCACCACCAGCGCGGCCGGCTCCGCCGTCCTCGACGTCAGCGGCACCATCGCGAGCGACCGGTCGGCCACCACCAGCTTCGTCGGCACCCGGTCCACCACGCGCACCCGCTCGTCCCGGCCGAGCGCCGCCGTCAGCTCGGTCAGCCCGTGCGGCAGGTCCAGCACCGCCCGCTCCACCACCACGCGGTAGCGCACCCCGCGCCCGGCCGCCTGCTCCTCCGCGTCGTTCTCCAGGCCGGACACGACCACCGGGTTGCCGGTCACCAGCGCGCACACCTCCTCGGCCGCGCCCAGCTGGAGCTGGAGGAAGCGCTGGGTGACCGCCGACGCGCCGGTCACCACCTCCACCAGGTCGTGCACCGCCGGCTCGGCCGCCGCCGCCCGGTACTCCTCCGCGAGCAGCGCCGCCGCCAGCTCCGCCTTCTCCAGCTCGTGCCGCTGCCGGGTGAGCAGCGCGCCCAGCGCCACCCCGGGCGGAGCCGCCACCCAGCGGCCCGGCCACGCCGAGGACTGGGCCGCGAGACCCTGCCGCTCCAGCCGGCGCAGCGCCCGCTCGGTGTCGTGCTCGGCCAGCGCCAGACGCCGCGCCAGATCGGTGACGTCCGCCGCGCCCACGGACACCAGCGCCCGGTACGCCGCCTCGTGCGTCTCGTCCAGTCCTATCGCTGCCAGCATCGCCCCGCATCCCTCCCCGCGCACACCGACCGACGGCAGCGGAACGGCGTGGCGGAAACCGGCCACGGCGTAAACCCGCCGTCGGACATCATCACCGTACCGGTGGTGACTCTGCCAAGGTGGGGGCGGACGTCGCCGGGCGGTCCTCCCGTGGGGGGTGGGGCCGCTCGGCGGCCATCAGCCGTGGCTCGTACGGCAGTTCAGCCGCTCACTCGACACGCCGTTCGACGGGGGCGATGCGCCGGATTTTCCCCGTGTCACGTTTTCCGGCCGCCCGCGCGGTGGACAATCAGGGGCATGAGCCAGCAGGGGGGAACTCCCGCCCGTCAGGACGACGACTGGTGGGGGCAGTTGTACGACGACCGGACCGAGGACACGGGCCCCGCGCCGGCGCCCGATTCCCTGGACGACCGTTTCGCCTCGGCGCGCGACGCGGTGGGCGGACGGCCGGCGGACACGGTGGACCGCGGCCCGGTGGACCGGGAACCGGTCGACGCGGTACCAGTCGATCCGGGACCGGCCGAGCCGGCACCTCCGGCACCGGCACCCGCGAAGACGCCGGTGCCGACGCAGCGGACCGCGCCGCCACCGGCCGAGCCCGCCCCGCCCGCGGAGAGCACCGCGCCACCCGGGAGCACTTCCTCACCCAAGAGCGCCCCACCCTCCTCCGTCGACTACGTCGGCTCCGGTCCCCCCACCTACGACCCCGAGCCCACCGCGCTTCCGCTCGCCGAGCCGGACGGGCTCGGGGAACTGGTCGCGGACACCGTGCTGGACGGCGCCCGGTACGGCGCCTGCACCCTGCGGGCCGTGTCGCTGCGCGGGGACTCGGCCCGCTTCCGCGGCGAGCCGCGCCGGGACGCGCTGCTCACCGCGCGGTTCGGGACCGGGGAACAGGCGCTGGTCCTGGTCGCGATGGCCACCGGGGCCCGGGCCGCGCCGGGCGCGCACCTGGCGGCGGCCGAGGCGTGCCGCTGGATCGGGCGGGCCGTGGGCCGCAGCCACCAGCGGCTCGTGGCGGACATCCGCGCGGCCCGGCGCGGCGACCTGAAGTCGGGGCTGCACCGGCTGACGGACCGCAGTCTCGGCAGGCTCCGCGCGAGCGCCGCCGAACAGGGCCTGGACCCCGGGGAGTACACGGCGAGCCTGCGCTGTCTGCTGCTGCCCGCCGACCCGGACTGCCGTACCCGCGTCTTCTTCGGGGTCGGGGACGGCGGGCTGTTCCGGCTGCGGGACGACGCCTGGCAGGACATCGAGCCGCGGGCCGCGCCCGAGGGCGGTACCGGCGCACCCGTCGCCGGCCCCGGCTCGCCGCCGGAGCGGACACCCGAGGGCGACCGGCTGACGATGGACCTCGGCATCCCGGCCCCGCCGAGCCCCTTCGAGCCCGCGCCGCCGGACCCGGAGCCGCCCCGCGAACCGTTCCGGTTCCGGGCCTCGGTAGCCCGCCCGGGTGACGCGCTGGTGATGTGCACGGCGGGCCTGGCCGGCCCGCTGCGCGACGAGCCCGCCCTCTGCGCCTACCTGGCCCGTCGCTGGTCGGGCCGTACCCCGCCGGGCCTCGCCGCCTTCCTCGCCGACGCCCAGGTACGGGTGAAGGGCTACGCCGACGACCGTACGGCGGCGGCCGTGTGGGAGGCGTAACCCCCGTCCCTGTGGATTGATGGAACGGGAGGGCCGTATCCCGGGACAGCGAAGGGGCTGACGCGCGCCATGGCCAAACAGAACGTCGCCGAGCAGTTCGTCGACATCCTCGTCCGCGCCGGGGTGAGGCGCCTGTACGGCGTCGTCGGCGACAGCCTCAACCCGGTCGTGGACGCCGTCCGCCGCAACGCCGCCATCGACTGGATCCACGTGCGCCACGAGGAGACCGCCGCGTTCGCCGCCGGGGCCGAGGCCCAGATCACCGGGAAGCTGGCCGCCTGCGCCGGCTCCTGCGGCCCGGGCCACCTGCACCTGATCAACGGCCTGTACGACGCCCACCGCTCGATGGCCCCCGTGCTGGCCCTCGCCTCGCACATCCCGTCGAGCGAGATCGGCCTCGGCTACTTCCAGGAGACCCATCCGGAACGGCTGTTCCAGGAGTGCAGCCACTACTGCGAGCTGATCTCCAGCCCGAAGCAGATGCCCCGGCTGCTGCAGACCGCCGTCCAGCACGCGGTGGGCCGCAGCGGGGTGAGCGTGGTGGCCCTGCCCGGCGACATCGCCGGCGAACCGGCCCCGGAGAAGGCCGCGCAGAGCGCGCTCGTCGCCTCCCGGCCCACCGTGCGGCCGGGCGACGCCGAGATCGACGCGCTCGTGGAGATGATCGACGCGGCCGGCCGGGTCACCCTGTTCTGCGGCAGCGGCACGGCCGGCGCCCACGCCGAGGTCATGGAGTTCGCCGGGAAGATCAAGTCGCCGGTCGGGCACGCGCTGCGCGGCAAGGAGTTCATCCAGTACGACAACCCGTACGACGTGGGCATGAGCGGACTGCTCGGTTACGGCGCCGCCTACGAGGCCACCCACGAGTGCGACCTGCTGATCCTGGTCGGCACCGACTTCCCGTACAACGCCTTCCTGCCGGACGACGTGCGCATCGCGCAGATCGACGTACGGCCCGAGGTGCTCGGCCGCCGCTCCCGGCTCGACCTGGCCGTGTGGGGCGACGTCCGCGAGACGCTGCGGTGCCTGATCCCGCGCGTCAGGGAGAAGACGGACCGGCGCTTCCTCGACCGGATGCTGAAGAGGCACGCCGACGCGCTGGAGGGCGTGGTCAAGGCGTACACCCGGAAGGTCGACAAGCACATCCCGATCCACCCCGAGTACGTGGCCGCCGTACTGGACGAAGTCGCCGACGAGGACAGCGTGTTCACCGTGGACACCGGCATGTGCAACGTCTGGGCCGCCCGGTACGTCTCGCCCAACGGCCGCCGCCGGATCATCGGTTCCTTCTCGCACGGGTCGATGGCCAACGCGCTGCCGATGGCGATCGGCGCCCAGTTCACCGACCGGCGCCGACAGGTGGTCGCCATGGCCGGGGACGGTGGATTCTCCATGCTGATGGGGGACTTCCTGACCCTCGTGCAGTACGACCTGCCGGTCAAGGTGGTGCTGTTCAACAACTCCTCCCTCGGCATGGTGGAGCTGGAGATGCTGGTCGCCGGGCTGCCCTCGTACGGCACCACCAACACCAACCCCGACTTCGCCGCCGTCGCCCGGGCCTGCGGCGCCTACGGCGTGCGCGTGGAGAAGCCCAAGCAGCTCGCCGGAGCCCTCAAGGACGCCTTCCGGCACAAGGGACCGGCCCTGGTGGACGTCGTCACCGACCCCAACGCGCTGTCCATCCCGCCGAAGATCAGTGCCGAGATGCTCACCGGGTTCGCGCTGTCCGCCTCGAAGATCGTGCTGGACGGCGGTGTCGGCCGGATGCTCCAGATGGCCCGCTCGAACCTGCGCAACGTGCCGCGGCTCTAGGGTCTTTCGTTCGGATCAGGCCGGATCAGGGAGCGGTGCCAGGGCCCGCGAGCCCGGCATGATCCGAACGAGAGACCCTAAGGGGAGTGATTTCGGCCAGTTTCACGTGGCGTGACGACGCGACGCCGGCCGGTGCCGGACGCGGCCGGACCGGTGTCCCGTGGCGTCCGTGGCGTCCGGCGGCGTCCGGTGGGCGCGAGGTCCGGCCGCCGCGGCGTCCGGTGGCCGGACCGGGCGCGGTACGGATATGGCCGAACCACCGGTCATCGGGCATGCGCCAGGACTGCCCGGGTGCCTGCTGGGCAAGCATCCCCCCGTGAACGTGTTCGACCAGGAGGGGCAGGGACCGGCGGCGTGCGGGCGGGGGTCATGAAGAGGCAGGCGCGAGGAGGCGGTCCCGTGACGGTAGGGGCCTTCTCGGCGACAACGGGGGAAGAGACCGACACCACCACCGAACACGCGCGGCGGCTGCGGCGCGAGCTGGGCCGGGCGGACCTCAGGGCGGTGCCGGAGGCCCGCCGGGAGCTGCGCGAACTGCTGCGGCACTGGGGCAAACCGGGCCGCTCGGAGATCGCCGAACTGCTCACCAGCGAACTCGTCACCAACGCGCTCGTCCACACCGACGACGACGCCGTCCTCACGGCCGTCGTGGACCCTGGCGGACTGCGTGTGGAGGTACGGGACTTCGTGGCCCGCAGACCCGAGCCGCGCGTACCGGACACGGACGACGACACCCACGGCCGGGGCCTGCTGCTGGTGCAGTCCCTCGCCGACGCCTGGGGCGTACGGCCGCACGAGGTGGGCAAGTCGGTGTGGTTCGAACTCGGCGCCGAGGCGGCGTGAGGCACGGCGCGACGGGACGGGGGCGTGACCCGCGCGGTCACGCCCCCGTCCCGTACCGCGGTCGCACCGCGGGTCCGGCCGTCAGCCGAACTGCTGCTCCAGGTCCTTCAGCTTGCGCTCCAGGGAGTCCAGGCGCGGCAGGGCCATGGTGTCGTCCTCGGCGGTGAGGTCGACGGTCACCGGCTCACTCCCGCTGGGGACCCGCTGCAGGGAGGGCCGTGCGCGGACGGGCAGCTGCTCCGCGGTCGATATGGCAGGCTCCGCGGTCGCGGGGGCCGGGCCGCGCTCCACGGCCTGCACCTCGACCTGCCGGCCGGAACCCCGGCCCGCGAAGCCGCGGTGGCCCCGGCTGATCGCCTTCAGCTGGGCGCGCTCCACCCGCTGCTGGTCACGCCGCCGCTGCCGGGTCTCCTCCTTCTGCCGCTTGTCCTCGCGGACCTCCTCGACGGCCTCGTCGAGGCTGCGCACGCCCTCCAGGAGCATCAGCGACCAGGCCCTGTAGGTCTCGCGGGGCGCCCGCACCCAGCGCACGATCCGGATCTGCGGCAGCGGACGCGGCACCAGGCCCTGCTCGCGCAGCGCGGCCCGGCGGGTCTGCTTCAGCGCCCGGTCGAACAGCACGGCCGCCGACAGCGACATGCCGGAGAAGAACTGCGGCGCACCGGCGTGCCCCGCGCCCCGGGGCGCGTGCACCCAGTTGAACCAGGCCGCCGCCGCGGCGAACAGCCAGACGAGTATCCGGGAACCGAGCGCCGCGTCACCGTGGCTGGCCTCGCGGACCGCGAGGACGGAGCAGAACATCGCCGCGCCGTCCAGGCCGAACGGCACCAGGTACTGCCAGCCGTCGGTCAGCCCGAGGTTCTGCTCGCCGAAGCCGACGAGGCCGTGGAAGGACAGGGCCGCCGCCACCGCCGCACAGCAGAACAGCAGCACGTAGGAGGCCGTGCCGTAGATGGCCTCCTTGCGCCTGCGGCGCTCCTCGCTGCGCTCCCACGAGTCGTCCGCGCTCGCGTTCTCCCCGGTCGAGCGCTTGCCGCGCGCGAGCACCGCCACCGCCGCCAGCACGCCCAGGAGCAGTACGGCGCCCGGAAGCAGCCAGTTCAGCGATATGTCGGTCAATCTCATCAGGGGTCCCTTGCATTGGGATAGGGCGTAACGCCCGCCATAGTGGCCCACTCCCGAGGGCCCTCAGGGGGTTTCGGGGCAAGAGGCCGCCAATAAGGTGCAAGGGGATGCCCAGGACGGCGTTCTGCTCGAACTGCCGCTTGAGGGGCGGGAGTTGAGTTCGAATAAGACTACCCGTACGGATGGTTCCTCGGAAAGTTCCCGCGGCGGGTGAGGAAGTTGTGAATCACCTGTCCGGGAACCGCGCCGAGGGCGGGCGGTCCTGTGCGGGTGATCCTAGTGGACGCACGGGTGTGCTTTTCGTCCTGACCACTCCTCAGGCCGCCGCGCACGCCGTGAGTTGGGCGATCCGGTCGCTGTCGCGGGTGCGCGGGCAGGTGGCGCAGGTGTCCTGCGGACGGACGGTGTAGAACATGCAGCAGCTCACCCGGTCCCGGGTGGGCAGCCGTGAGCCGTCCGGCGCGGTCAGCGTCCGGAACCCGGCGCCGCCGGCGTACGGCAGCGTCGCCCCCGGCAGCAGCAGCTCCAGCTCGCGCACGGCCCGCGTCGCCTCCCGTTCGCCGAACAGCCCCGCGACGTACCAGAGGCCCTCCACGAGCTCGTCGGTCGCCATGCCCCACAGGGCGCGCCCCCGCCGCCGCATCCGGGGCCCGAACGCGCCGAGCACCGGTTCCAGGTGCCCGGCCACGGCCGCCCGGACCTCGGCCCGCAGCGCCTCCTCGTCCGGTACGACGACCGTGCCGGGCAGCGCGGCGGCGGGGTCACCCGGCAGACAGGCGAGGGAGACGGGGGGCCGTACGGCCATCCGGCCGGCCGCGCGGTCGTACCAGACGTGCGTCACGGGCAGCCGGGGCACCCGGCGGTGCAGGAACCACGGGACGGTGATCAGCAGACAGGCCGGCCAGGCGTAGCGGTGCAGGCCGAAACTCGCGACGACGTCCGGGCGGGCCGGCCTGCCGTAGTCCCGCACCACCTGCTCGGCGTCCCGGGCGAGGAAGGCGTCCAGCTCCGTGCCGCCCGCGGCGAGCCCGGCGGCGCCGGTCCAGCCCGCGCCCGCCGGTGCCGGGTCGTCCGGTCCCAGTTCGGTCACGGTCAGGCCCGGGAAGGCCGTGGCGAGGCGGTCGTACGCGGCGGTGAGCGGCGAGGCCGCAGCGGGCATGGCGGGACCACCGGTCCTTGGACGCGTCCGCGAGCGCGGACTGGGTTGCACAGGTAAGCCTAACCTTACCCGGAGTCGCGGGAGTTTGAACTGCCGCCCGGTGCGCCTAAGGTGCTTGACGGACAAGCGACAACCCGTCGTTAATGACCCAAGTGCCGACAAGCCGCCAGGAGGAGCCGTGAAGCAGGGCGTGCAGGGCTCCCCGGGCGCGCCGGCCGCCGCCCGCGTGCCCGCGCAACAGCGGCAGCGGCCGGCCGCCGCCGGCCCGGACCGGGAGCGGGACGCCACGGTGCCGGACGCGGCACGCGGCGAGCACACCCACGGCGAGCACACCCACGGCGAGCGGCCGCTCCCGGAGCCGCGGGCCGCGGTGCAGCGCTCCTCGGTGCAGCGTTCCTCGGTGCGCGGGCAGATCCTGGACGCGCTGCGCACGGCGCTGGTCACCGGTGACCTGAGGCCGGGCGAGGTCTACTCGGGGCCGGCGCTCGGGGAACGCTTCGGCGTCTCGGCCACGCCCGTGCGGGAGGCCATGCAGCAGCTCGCGCTGGAGGGCGCCGTCGAGGTCGTGCCCAACCGCGGCTTCCGGGTGGTCGAGCGGGGCGCGCGGGAGCTGGCCGAGCTGGCGGAGGTGCGCGCGCTCATCGAGGTGCCGGTGATGGTCCGCCTCGCGCGTACGGTGCCCGCCGAGCGGTGGGCCGAGCTGCGGCCGCTCGCGGAGGAGACGGTACGGGTGGCCGCCGCCGGCTGCCCGGCGGCGTACGCGGAGTCCGACCGGTCCTTCCACCGGGCCCTGCTCGCCCTGTCGGGCAACGAGCAGCTGGTCCGCGTCGCCGAGGACCTGCACCGGCGCGCCCAGTGGCCCCCCGTGCGGCGGGGACGGGCCGGGCTGCTCGCCGACGCGGCGGAGCACCGCGCTCTGCTGGACGCGCTGGCCTCCGGGGACGTGGAGCGGGTGCGGGGGCTCGTGGGCGGGCACGTCGTGGGCGCGGGCTGAGCACCGGCGGGGGCGTGGATCTTCCGGGTGCGGGTGCGCCGTGGCCGGTCGCGCGCCTCCCCGCGCCCCTCAGGGGTCGCGGGCCGACGCGCCCCGGAAGCGCGCCGGGAGTCGCGCGGGCGAGCACCACGCGCCCGCGCCCGGCGACGAACCCCCGGCCCGCTACGCCGTCGCCGCCCCCGGTGCGGGCGGTGCCAGCTGTTGCGCCAGCCACGTCGGCACGCCGCCCAGCAGCCGGAACAGGCGGCGGGCCTCCTCGCGCAGCCGGGACGCCTCCGGTTCCTCCTCCGTGTCGGCCAGGGAGACCAGCGCCGGCGCCGTGCCCACCAGGTAGCCCAACTCCTCCCGGATCCGCAGGGATTCGGCGAAGCCGTGCCGCGCCTCCGCCAACTCGCCCTCCCGCAGCGCGAGTCCCGCCAGGTGGCGCCAGGTGAAGGACAGCAGCAACGGGTCGGCGTTCGCCGTGGCGGCGGCGTGCGCCCGGCGGAACGCGGCGCGTGCCGCCTGCGGGGCGCCGGCCAGGTTCTGGGCCACCAGTCCCCGCCGGAAGTCCAGCAGGGCCCGCCCCCCGGCCCCCGGCGGGATCAGGGCCGCCGCCCGGCCCAGCGCGGCCCGCGCCTCGTCGGCCCGGTCGCGCACCCCGAGCAGCGTGGCGGCGTACGCCAGGTAGCCCCGCTCGCACGCGGCGGCCCCCCGCTCCTCGTCGCTGTGGGCCACCGCCTCCGCCGTCCGCAGCGCGTCCTCCGCCTCCGCCCAGCCCCGCTCGGTGTACAGGCACCGTTCGGCCAGCAGGGCGGCCCGCTGCAACGCCGGGGCGGGGCGGTCGGCGGGCAGCAGAGCCGCCGCGTCGGCCCAGCAGGCCCGGCTGCGCAACCGCCATACCGCGGTCTGGAGCGGATCGTCACCGGTGGTTCCGTTACCAGACATGGCGGTATGCGCCACGTTGCCCTCCCCGAGCACGCCATCGAGCTGTTGAGTGGTGGCGGCATTCCAGCACCAATCGCGGGGCCGGGCCAAGAGGGTGGGTGAAAGATTTCACAAAGTAGTGGGGCGTGGGCGTGACCTCGTCCGGCCGCCGCACGCCCCGCTGACCTCAGCTCATGCGCAGGGCCAGGAAGAAGTCCAGCTTGTCCTCCAGCCGGGACAGGTCCCGTCCCGTCAACTGCTCGATCCGGCCGACCCGGTAGCGCAGCGTGTTGACGTGCAGGTGCAGGCGGGTGGCGCAGCGCGTCCAGGAGCCGTCGGAGTCGAGGAACGCCTCCAGGGTCGGGATCAGCTCGGCCCGGTGCCGGCGGTCGTACTCCTTCAGCGGGTCCAGCAGGCGGGCCGTGAAGGCACGCCGGACGTCGTCGGGGACGAACGGCAGCAGCAGGACGTGCGAGGCCAGCTCCTGGTGGCCGGCCGCGCAGACGCGGCCGGCGCGGGCGGCGGCGACCCGGCGGGCGTGCCGGGCCTCCTCCAGGGCGCCGCGCAGGCCCTCCGCCGAGTGCACGGCCGCGCTGACCCCGAGGGTGAGCCGGCCGTCGTCGTCCAGGCCGGCCGACAGCGGCTCGCGCACCGACCGCAGCAGGGCGTCGGCGAGCAGGCCGGTCTCGGAGCCGTCGTGCTCGGCGGCGACCGCGGGCAGCGGCACCAGGGCGACGGCCTCGTCGCCGGTGTGCGCGACGGCTATGCGGTCGGAGGGCTCGGGGCCGGTGGCCAGCGGGTCGACCAGCACCTCCTCCAGCAGGGACTGTGCGACCGGGCCGCCCTCGACCTCGCCGTCCTCCCACTCCACCCGGGCCACCACGACCTGCCAGTGCGGGGCGGCCCCGAGCCCGGGGAGCAGCACCGGGGCCGCCACCCGGAGGCGGGCGGCGATCTCGGCGGGCGCGGCGCCCGTCTGCACCAGCTCCAGCACCTCCTGGGCGAGCCGGCGGCGGACCGTGCGGCCCGCGTCCCGGCGGTCCCGCTCGACGGCGATCAGCTGGGTCACGCCCTGGAGCAGGTCCAGGCGCTCGCCGGGCCAGTCGCCCGCGTCCGCCTCGACGGCCAGCAGCCAGTCCGACAGGACCGTCTCGCGGACGTCGCGTGCGGCCTGCGGGGCGCGGCCGGAGGAGCGGACCGGGAAGAGGGAGTAGGTGACGCCGTGCACCTGGACGCGGTGCGGGCCGCGGCGGCCGGTGCGGGTGGCCGCCAGGTGTTCGGCGGCGAGCCGGGCGCAGGTCCCGGCGGGCAGCGCCGGGCCCGCCACCTTGGAACCGGCGATCATCCGGCCGGTGGGGGAGAGCACCCAGGCGCGCAGGTCGAGGTCGGAGCCCAGCAGGTCCAGGACGACGTCCGGGCCGCCGCCGGCCGGACCCGAGGTCATCATCCGGCGGTGCCGGTCCACGACGGCCGCCAGGTCTCCGGCGCGTTCGCCGGAGACCTGCCGCACCACGTGCTCGGTGATCGTCGCGAACGCCACCGACTCGTGCACGGCGAACAGCGGCAGCCGGTGCCTCGCGCAGGCCAGCACCAGGTCGTCCGGCACATCGCCCAGCTCGGCCTCGCCGGCCGCGAGGGCGGCCACCCCGGCCTGCACCAGGATCCGTACGAAGGGCTCGGAGTCGGCGGCGTCCCGGCGCCAGGCCAGCCCGGTGAGCACCAGCTCACCGCCGGAGAGGTAGCGGCTCGGGTCGCGCAGGTCGGTGGTCATGACCCCGCGCACCGCGCGGTCCAGCTCGTCCTCGCCGCCGAGCAGCCGCAGGCCCAGCGCGTCGGTGTCCAGCAGTGCGCGCAGCCGCATCTCGTCGCCGCCGTTCTTCTGTCTCGAAACCTACGATGGATCTAGGAGGAGCACCGTGAAGCGGCCCGGTGAGGGGCCGCACCGGCCGCAGTGAGGGGCCGCCGTGCCGTCACCTGCGTTTCTCCGGGAAAAACGGAGAGGTGGGCGATGACCTCCGTTCATACGAATCTACAAGATGCTCCTGCTGGCCAGCGAACTCCTTCATGGTTTCGGTGACTGACCCCGTCGGAGCACAGGACGGTGTACTGAGTCCACTCCGCGTGAACAGCACATGAACGAGCCGGGCCCGCCGCACACGGATTGGCTCAATCTGCACGACCTCAAGAGCACTGAGACGAAGAAGAGAGCCGGTCATGGACTTCCTTCGCCCCGCCAGCTGGGAGGAGGCGCTCGCCGCGAAGGCCGAGCACCCCACCGCTGTGCCGATTGCGGGTGGCACCGACGTGATGGTCGAGATCAACTTCGATCACCGCCGGCCCGAGTACCTCCTCGACCTGGGCCGCGTCGGCGACCTCTACGAGTGGGAGGTCGGCGAGGACACCGTACGGCTGGGTGCCTCCGTCCCGTACAGCGCGATCATGGAGAACCTCCGTGCCGAGCTGCCGGGCCTCGCGCTCGCCTCGCACACGGTCGCCTCCCCGCAGATCCGCAACCGCGGCGGCGTGGGCGGCAACCTCGGCACGGCCTCGCCCGCCGGCGACGCCCACCCCGCCCTGTTGGCGGCCGGCGCCGAGGTCGAGGTGGAGTCGGCGGCCCGCGGCACCCGGTTCATCCCGGTCGACGCGTTCTACACGGGCGTCAAGCGCAACGCGCTCCAGCCCGACGAGCTGATCCGCGCCGTGCACATCGACAAGGCCGACGGCCCGCAGCAGTTCTCGAAGGTCGGCACCCGCAACGCCATGGTCATCGCCGTGTGCGCCTTCGGGCTCGCCCTGCACCCGCGGACCCGGACCGTGCGCACCGGCATCGGCTCGGCCGCGCCCACCCCGGTGCGGGCCACGGCCGCCGAGGAGTTCCTGAACGCGGCCCTGGAGGAGGGCGGCTTCTGGGACAACGGGAAGATCGTCACCCCGTCGGTCGCCAAGCGGTTCGCGGACCTGTGCGCCGCCGCCTGCAACCCGATCGACGACGTCCGGGGCACCGCGAGCTACCGCCGGCACGCGGTCGGCGTGATGGCCCGCCGGACGCTGACCTGGACCTGGGAGTCGTACCGCGGCGCCCGCCGCGCCACCGAGGGAGCTGCGTGATGCGCGTCAACTTCACCGTCAACGGACGCCCGCAGGAGGCCGACGACGTCTGGGAGGGCGAGTCCCTGCTGTACGTGCTGCGCGAGCGGCTCGGCCTGCCGGGCTCCAAGAACGCCTGCGAGCAGGGCGAGTGCGGTTCCTGCACGGTCCGCCTCGACGGCGTGCCCGTGTGCTCCTGCCTGGTCGCGGCCGGCCAGGCCGAGGGCCGGGACGTCGTGACCGTCGAGGGCCTGGCCGACTACGCCAGGCAGCGCTCCTGCGGCGGGACGGGCGCCGGCGGTGGCACGGGTCTGGACGAGGCCAGGGGATGGCAGGCCAGGGGGGCCGACTCGCAGACCGGCGAGGGCACCGGGCTGAGCCCCGTCCAGCAGGCGTTCATCGACGCCGGCGCCGTCCAGTGCGGCTTCTGCACCCCGGGCCTGCTCGTCGCCGCCGACGAGATGCTGGAGCGCAACCCGAACCCGAGCGACGCCGACATCCGCGAGGCGCTGTCGGGCAACCTGTGCCGCTGCACGGGCTACGAGAAGATCATGGACGCGGTCCGCCTGGCGGCCGCCCGCCAGTCCGAGGGGGTCTGAACATGCCGGCCAACGGCGCACCCACCAAGCTCACCCAGGGGTCGCAGACCAGGGGCGGCATCGGGGAGTCCACGCTCCGCCCGGACGGCACCCTCAAGGTGACCGGCGAGTTCGCGTACTCGTCCGACATGTGGCACGAGGACATGCTGTGGGGCCAGATCCTGCGCTCCACCGTCGCGCACGCCGAGATCGTCTCCATCGACACCTCCGAGGCCCTCGCCCTGCCCGGCGTGTACGCCGTCATGACGTACGACGACCTGCCCACCGAGGTGAAGAACTACGGCCTGGAGATCCAGGACACCCCGGTCCTCGCGCACGGCAAGGTGCGCCACCACGGCGAGCCGGTCGCGACCGTCGCCGCCGACCATCCGGAGACGGCCCGCCGCGCCGCCGCCAAGATCAGGGTGGAGTACAGGGAGCTGCCCGTCATCACCGACGAGGCCTCCGCCACCGCACCGGACGCGATCCTCGTCCACGAGCACCGCGACGACCACCACGCCGGGCACGTGCCGCACCCGAACATCGTGCACCGCCAGCCGATCGTCCGCGGCGACGTGGAGGAGGCGCGCCGGCGCGCGGACGTGATCGTGGAGGGCGAGTACACCTTCGGCATGCAGGACCAGGCCTTCCTCGGCCCCGAGTCCGGCCTCGCCGTGCCCGAGGAGGACGGCGGCGTCCACCTCTACATCGCCACCCAGTGGCTCCACTCCGACCTGCGCCAGATGGCGCCCGTCCTCGGCCTGCCGGAGGACAAGGTGCGCATGACCCTGGCCGGCGTCGGCGGCGCCTTCGGCGGACGCGAGGACCTGTCGATGCAGATCCACGCCTGCCTGCTGGCGCTGCGCACCGGCAAGCCGGTGAAGATCGTCTACAACCGGTTCGAGTCCTTCTTCGGGCACGTCCACCGCCACCCGGCCAAGCTCCACTACGAGCACGGGGCCACCCGCGACGGCAAGCTGACCCACATGAAGTGCCGGATCGTCCTGGACGGCGGCGCCTACGCCTCCGCCTCCCCGGCGGTCGTCGGCAACGCCGCCTCGCTGAGCGTCGGCCCGTACGTGGTCGACGACGTCGACATCGAGGCCGTCGCCCTCTACACCAACAACCCGCCCTGCGGCGCCATGCGCGGCTTCGGCGCGGTCCAGGCGTGCTTCGCCTACGAGGCGCAGATGGACAAGCTGGCGAAGGAACTGGGGCTGGACCCGGTGGAGTTCCGGCAGCTCAACGCGATGGAACAGGGGACCATCATGCCGACCGGGCAGCCGGTCGACTCCCCGGCACCGGTCGCCGAACTCCTGCGCCGCGTCAAGGCGATGCCCATGCCGCCCGAGCGCCAGTGGGAGTCCAGCGAGGGCGCGGACGTGCGCCAGCTGCCCGGCGGACTGTCGAACACCACGCACGGCGAGGGCGTCGTACGCGGGGTCGGCTACGCGGTCGGCATCAAGAACGTCGGCTTCTCCGAGGGCTTCGACGACTACTCCACGGCCAAGGTGCGCATGGAGGTCGTGGGCGGTGAGCCCGTCGCCACCGTGCACACCGCGATGGCGGAGGTCGGCCAGGGCGGAGTCACCGTCCACGCGCAGATCGCCCGCACCGAGCTGGGCGTCGCACAGGTGACGATCCATCCGGCGGACACCCAGGTGGGCTCGGCCGGTTCGACCTCGGCCTCCCGGCAGACGTACGTCACCGGCGGCGCCGTCAGATACGCCTGCGAGCTGGTGCGCGAGCGGGTCCTGGAGATCGGCCGGCGCAAGTTCGGCTCCTACCACCCCGCCTGGGCCACGGCGGAACTGCTGCTGGAGGGCGGCAAGGTCGTCACCGACGGCGGTGAGGTCCTCGCCGACCTGGCCGACGTCCTGGAGGACCAGACCGTGGAGGTCGAGGAGGAGTGGCGGCACCGGCCGACCGAGCCCTTCGACCTGCGCACCGGCCAGGGCAACGGACACGTCCAGTACTCCTTCGCCGCCCACCGCGCGGTCGTCGAGGTCGACACCGAGCTCGGCCTGGTCAAGGTCGTCGAGCTGGCCTGCGCCCAGGACGTCGGCAAGGCGCTCAACCCGCTCTCCGTCATCGGCCAGATCCAGGGCGGCACGACCCAGGGCCTGGGCGTGGCCGTGATGGAGGAGATCGTCGTGGACCCGAAGACCGCGAAGGTCCGCAACCCCTCCTTCACGGACTACCTGATCCCCACCATCCTCGACACGCCGACCATCCCGGTCGACGTGCTCGAACTCGCCGACGAGCACGCCCCGTACGGGCTGCGCGGCATCGGCGAGGCCCCGACCCTGTCGTCCACCCCGGCCGTCCTCGCGGCGATCCGGAACGCGACCGGGCTGGAGCTCAACCGCACGCCGGTGCGGCCCGAACACCTGACGGGAACGTGACCCTTCGGGGATCCGACCGGTGATTCTCCGGGGGGACCCCGTCCCCCCGGGCCCCCACTGTTCGTCTCGGGCCGTCCCCCGGGTCGTCCAATCCCAAATCCCGTGCCCGGACAAGGCACCGCACGGGTGCACCTATGAACCTTGGGAGTTGGCCCATGGCCCAGCAGTCAGTGGAGCCCAGAACCGCCGCCGAGGACGCGGGCGAAGGCAGCCGCGTCCCCGCCGGACGGTCCTGGCTCGACCGGTACTTCCACATATCCGCAAGAGGATCCACGGTCGCGCGTGAGGTGCGCGGCGGCGTCACCACCTTCATGGCGATGGCCTACATCCTCCTGCTCAACCCCCTCATCCTGTCCGGCAAGGACGCGGCCGGGGACACGCTCGGCCAGAAGGCGCTGATCACCGCGACCGCGTTCGCGGCGGCCTTCACCACGCTGCTGATGGGACTCGTCGGCAAGGTGCCGCTCGCCCTCGCCGCCGGCCTCTCCGTCTCCGGCGTCCTGTCCTCGCAGGTCGCCCCCGCCATGACGTGGCCCCAGGCCATGGGCATGTGCGTGCTGTACGGCGTGGTCATCATGCTGCTGGTCGTCACCGGACTGCGCGAGATGATCATGAACGCGATCCCGCTCGCGCTCAAGCACGGCATCACCATGGGCATCGGCCTGTTCATCGCCCTCATCGGTTTCTACAAGTCCGGCTTCGTGCACCAGGGCAAGGCCACCCCGCTCGCCCTCGGTCCCGCCGGGGAACTCGCCGGCTGGCCGGTGCTGCTCTTCGCCGGCACCCTGCTGCTGATCTTCATGCTCCAGGCCCGGAACGTCCCCGGCGCCATCCTCATCGGCATCGTCTCCGGCACGGTCGTCGCCGGCGTGCTCAACGGCCTCGGTGTCATCGCCCCGGCGCAGTGGGCGGGCGGCGCCCCCCGACTGCACGGCAGCGCCGTCTCCATGCCCGACTTCTCGCTCTTCGGCAACGTCGGGTTCGGCGGCTGGGGCGAGGTCGGCGCGATGACGATCGGCATGATCGTCTTCACTCTGGTGCTCGCCGGCTTCTTCGACGCGATGGCCACCATCATCGGCGTCGGCACCGAGGCCGGACTGGCCGACGACAAGGGCCGGATGCCGGGCCTGTCCAAGGCGCTGTTCATCGACGGCGCCGGCGGCGTGGTCGGCGGTGTGGCGGGCGGCTCGGGCCAGACCGTGTTCATCGAGTCGGCCACGGGCGTCGGCGAGGGAGCCCGCACGGGTCTCGCCTCCGTCGTCACCGGCCTGTTCTTCGCGGCCTGCCTGTTCTTCACCCCGGTCACCGCGATCGTGCCGCAGGAGGTCGCCTCCGCCGCGCTGGTCGTCATCGGCGCCATGATGCTGGTGAACGCCCGGCACGTGGACTGGGCCGACCGCGCGACCGCGATCCCGGTCTTCCTGACCGTCGTCCTGATGCCGTTCACGTACACCATCACCACCGGTGTCGCCGCGGGCGTCATCTCCTACACCGCCATCAAGGCGGCGCAGGGCAGGGCCCGCGAGGCCGGCGCCTTCATGTGGGGCCTGACGGCCGTCTTCCTGGTCTACTTCGCCCTCCACCCCATCGAGGCCTGGCTGGGCGTGCACTGACCACCCCGACACCCACGATCCCGTCCAAGGAGACCGACAGATGCTGGACATCGCCGAGGAGCTGGTCCGGTGGGCCGAGCAGGGCCGTGACTTCGCCGTCGCCACCGTGGTGGCCGTCGGTGGCAGCGCCCCGCGCCGGCCCGGCGCCGCCCTGGCGGTGGACGCCGACGGCACGGCGATCGGGTCGGTCTCCGGCGGGTGCGTGGAGGGCGCCGTGTACGAGCTGTGCCGGCAGGCGCTGGAGGACGGCCGCACCGTCCTCGAACGCTTCGGGTACAGCGACGAGGACGCCTTCGCCGTCGGCCTGACCTGCGGGGGCGTCATCGACATCCTCGTCACGCCGGTCCGGGCGGACGGACCCGGCCGGCCGGTGTACACGGCCGCGCTGGCCGCCGCCGCCCGGGGGGAGGCGGCGGCGGTCGCGCGGATCGCCGAGGGCCCCGGGGAACTGCGCGGCCGGGCCCTCCTGGTCCGGCCCGACGGGTCGTACGACGGCGGCTTCGGCGCCCACCCCGAGCTGGACCGCACGGTCGCCGCCGAGGCCGCAGCCTTCCTGGACGCGGGCCGCACCGGCACCCTGGAGATCGGCGCGCAGGGCTCGCGCTGCGGCGCCCCGCTCACGGTCCTCGTGGAATCCTCCGTCCCCGCACCCCGGATGATCGTCTTCGGCGCGATCGACTTCGCGTCGGCACTGGTCCGGATCGGCGCGTTCCTCGGCTACCACGTCACCGTGTGCGACGCCCGCCCGGTCTTCGCCACCCGCGCCCGCTTCCCCGAGGCCGACGAGGTCGTCGTCGACTGGCCCCACCGGTACCTGGAGCGCACCGAGGTCGACGGCCGCAGCGTCCTGTGCGTCCTCACCCACGACGCCAAGTTCGACATCCCGCTGCTGAAGCTGGCGCTGCGGCTGCCGGTCGCCTACGTCGGCGCGATGGGTTCCCGCCGCACCCACCTGGACCGCGCCGAGCGGCTGCGCGCGGTCGGCGTCAGCGAGCCGGAACTGGCCCGGCTGCGCTCGCCGATCGGGCTGGACCTCGGCGCCCGCACACCGGAGGAGACGGCGCTGTCCATCGCGGCGGAGATCGTCGCGAGCCGGCGCGGCGGCAGCGGGGTGCCGCTGACCGGTGCGCACACCCCCATCCACCACGACACGGCCGCGGGGACGGCGGGACGGATCGGGTCGGTGGCCTGAAAAACGTTTGCCGGGCGGCGCCGCCCCTGTGTTGCATGACGGCATGGTGTCCCCCGACCGGCTGACGGCCTTCGCCGTCCTGTCCTTCCTGCTCATCATCGTCCCCGGGCCCAGCGTGCTGTTCGTGATCGGACGGGCGCTGGCCCACGGCCGCCGGGCCGCGCTGACCACCGTCGCCGGCAACACGCTCGGCGCGTACCTGCTCGTCGTCGCGGTGGCGTTCGGCATCGGGTCGGTCGTCGAGCGCTCGGTCCTGGTCTTCACGGCCCTGAAGCTCGCGGGCGCCGCGTACCTCGTGTACCTCGGCGTCAAGGCGTGGCGGCAGCGTGGCTCGCTGCGGGCCGCGGTCGCGGAGTCCGGCCCGGCGCGCGGTGGTCTGCGCACCCTGGGGGAGGGGTTCGCGGTCGGCGTGGCCAACCCCAAGACGATGGTCTTCTTCGCCGCCGTACTGCCCCAGTTCGTGGACCGCGAGCAGGGGCACGTGCCCGCCCAGATGCTGCTGCTCGGGCTCGTCTTCAACGCCATCGCAGTGATCTCCGACGCCGTCTGGGGCCTGGCCGCCTCGGCCGCCCGCGACTGGTTCGCCCGGTCCCCGCGCCGGCTGTCCGCGGTCGGCGGAACGGGTGGCCTGACGATGATCGGCCTGGGCGTGACGGTGGCCCTGACGGGCCGCAAGGACTGAGGGCCGCGCGGAGCCCCCGGCTCAGCCGCGGGCCAGCAGCTGGTCCGCCGCCCGGCCGAACAACAGGCGGGAGGCCGACTTCAGGGGGCCGTCGAAGGCCCGGGGCAGGAAACGGACGCTCAGGTCCTCCCGCCACACCACGCGGCTGCGGCCCCCGGGCCCCGGGTGGACCTCGATCTCCGCCCAGCCGAGGATCAGCCGGCCGCGTTTGTCCAGGCGGCACAGCGCGGGCGCGTCGCCGGCGGGCGGACGCCACACCGTCACCTCCATCACGTCGTCGAAGACGAGCGGGCCGATCCCCGACCGGGCCACGAAGCGCGTGCCCTCACGGGTCGGCGGGGGCGTGAGCACCCTGATCCGGGTCAGCGGGACCGCGTCGGCGTGGCGCGGCCAGTCGGTGAGCCGGCGCCACGCCTCGCCGGGCGGCAGCGGGACCGTGCGTTCGAAGGAGATGGTGGGCACGGCACGATCCTAGGGTCTGTCGTGTGGATCAGGCCGGATCAGGGAGTGGTGCCAGGACCCGCGAGCCCGGCCTGATCCCCACGGAGGCCCTGGGCAAGGGACCCTGGTCACCTGCGGGTTCACCCGCCGCGCCGGCCCGCTCGCGTAGCAGGTGTCCGCCAGGGGTCGTATCCTGGAACAGTGGGTGCGCGGGGCGGCGCCACGGGGATCCTGCTTCTACGCTTCCTGCCACGGGCCGGTCAAGCGGCCCGTCGTACGGGGGAGTTGATCGTCATGCCGGTGAAGAACCACGGCGTTCTGGTGGCCCGCGTCGTCGAGACACGGCGCGAGGGCGCGCGGGAGACACCGCACTACCAGATCCACCTGACGGACGACCACGGCACGCACTACCGCGCCGCGGTCAACGTGCTTTCCCAGGAGCACCCCTCCGAACTGCTCTACCTGGTCGCCGACGACTTCCGGCACCCGCTGACCACGGCCCTGGAAAGCCTGCCCGGCGGCTGGAACACCCTGCCGGCCGGCCCCGGCGGCCCGGCCCTCGACTTCGTCCGCGGCAACCTGTTCGACCCGGCCGGGATGCGTACGCTCCCGCCGGACGTCGAGGGACCGGACAACGATCTCGCCGACCTGCTCGACCACTACGTGCAGCGCGCGGTCGCGGCCCCGGAGGCGCGGGCGTACGTCTTCGGCTCCCGCTTCGGCCCCGAACCCGCCGTCAAGGACAAGGTGTTCGGCTTCCTGCCCGGCAACGGCGTGCACGACGTCCACATGAACCAGGGCAACAGCCACCGCTTCAGGGGCGACGACGGGGTGTGGCAGGACGGCGCACTTCTGCTGCGCTTCCCCGCGCAGTCCCGCTGGGTCGGCATCTTCCTGGCCTTCCAGAGCCAGTCCTGGCACACCGACGACACCACCGGGCACGCCCTGGAGGACGTCGACGGCACCCGGCCCGCGGCCGGCGCACAGCCCGTGATGATCGTCGCGGCGGCGGTCAACCCGAAGGGCCCCGCTCCCGAGGCGGAGACCGTGACCCTCCTCAACGCCTCGCCGGAGCCCGTGGACCTGACCGGCTGGCGGATCGTCAGCCGCCTCGGCCACGGCTCCCCGGTCCCGGCCACGGCCCCGCTCGCGCCCGGCGACTGCCTCGCCGTGCCGCTCACCGAGGAGACCCCGCTCGGCAACCAGGGCGGCGAGATCACCCTCCTCGACGCGGCCGGCCTGAAGGTCCACGGCGTCTCCTACACCGCCGGACAGGCGTCCCGCGAGGGCTGGTCGGTGGTGTTCTGAGCCGGGTCAGGCGCTACGGGCGGTACACCTTGCCCGGCTCGGCCCTGCCGGGTGCCAGCAGCTGGGGGACCGTCACGAAGACGTAGCCCCGCGCCTTGAGCGCGTCGATGATGCCGGGCACGGCCGGCACGGTCCCGGGGTAGATGTCGTGCAGCAGGATGATCCCGTCCCGGGACGACTGGTCGAGGACCCGCTTGGTGATGAGTGCCGAGTCGTCGGTCGTGTAGTCCTTGGCGGTCACGCTCCACAGCACCTCCGCCAGGCCCAGCTCCTTGCAGATCTTGTGCACGTTGGCGTCGGTGCGGCCCTGCGGCGGGCGCATCAGCGTCGGCTTGCGTCCGGTGAGCCGCTCGATCGCCTCGTCGGGCCGGTTCAGCTCCTCACGTATCTCCTCGTCCGATATCCGGGTGAGGATCTTGTGGTCCCAGGTGTGGCTCGCGACCTCGTGGCCCTCCGCGGCCATCCGCTTGACCAGCTCGGGGTACTTCTCGATGTGTCGCTTGCCGAGCAGGAAGAAGGTGGCCGGGACCTTCTTCTCCTTCAGGATGTCGAGCAGCCGCGCCGAGTTCTCGCTGGGGCCCGCGTCGAAGGTGAGCGCGATGCACTTGGCCTCCCTGCAGTCGACGGTCCCGAACCGGGCCGGTGTCCCGTGCGCCGCCTCGGCGCGGGCGGTGCTCGGGGCGGTCGTGTCGACCTCGGCGCACCCGGACAGGGTGAACGCGAGGCAGGCGGCGGCGGACGCGAGCGCCCAGCCACGCAACCTCCGGCCCGTTCCGCGCGTCTTCCTGGGCGCGTCGGTGGTCGCGTGTGCGGGCGTCAGGGCCGCTTCGGTCGTCAGAGGCATGCCGGGACTATACACCGTGTGTATAGTTCACGTGTTCGGGCCCCCGGTACGGCTTCCGCAACGACCCCCTCACACCAGCAGGCCGGGGGACGCCGTCCGGGCGCGGCCCAGCGTCACGGCCCGACGGCGTACGCGCGGGCGGGCCCCGGCCGCGGCCCGTGGGTCCGCCGGTGTACGGGCCCGCTCAGTCCCGCGCCCAGGGCAGCGTGAGCGCGCGTCCCTGGGTCCGGCCCGCCTCGGCGGCCGGGCGGCGGGTGGCCGGGTCGAGGGCGTTGGCGCCGATCGCCGCGGCCGACGCCTCATCGGGAGCGACGACCACGACCTCGGCGCCTTCCGCGCGCAGCTCCGCCACGGACCGCTCCAGCGGCCGTTCGCTGGGGAAGGGCTCGGTGGCGCCCAGCGGCACCAGCACCAGCACCCGGTCGGCACCGGCGGCGAGGTCGGCGTTGGCGACGGACCGCACCCCGCCGTCCACATACCGGCGTCCGCCGATCGTCACCGGCGGCCACACGCCCGGCACGGCGCAGCTCGCGGCGACGGCGTCCACCAGCGGCACGCCCGAGCTCCGGTCGAAGACCCGCGGCTCACCGCTCACCGCGTCCACCGCGACGATCCGCAACGGCCGTTCCGGCCACCCGTGGGACGGCAGCCGGGACTCGATCACCGCGCGCCGCTCCGCCTCGGAGACCGTCCGCGCGTCCAGGGCCGCCCGCCCGACCGCACGCCGCAACTCGGCCATGGAGGCGGCCGAACCCATGGCCGCGCCGATCTCCGCCGCGAACTTCTCCAGGTCCATCTCGGCCATGATCTCGGCGGCCTGGAGGGCGGGGTCGACCTGCCGGGCGTACAGCTCCTCCAGACCCAGCCCGCTGCCCACCTGCGCCGCCACGGTGGACCCGGCGGAGGTCCCCACAAGCAGACCGGCGCCGGTCACGTCCCGTCCGGCCTCGGCGAGACCCGCCAGCACCCCGGTGATCCAGGCGATCCCGCCCACACCCCCGCCGCCCAGCACCAACGCCTCACTCATGTCCGCCCCTTCCGCGCAGTCCTCGATGTCAGGGTACGGTCATGACCCAGAGGCCGAGCCGCGGACCATGGCCCCGTTGCGCGCGGCGCCCAGTGGCCGGACGCCGACGTCGTACGGCGGCGAGGGCGTCGTACGACGGGACCGGAGCGGTGGAGAGGGGGCGTTGCGGGCCGCTCGTAACGGACGGGTGGCAGCATCGAGGCGGCCTCCTGTTCCGTGGCGAACCGCCAGGCGCGCAGTTCCGGGCCGGGCAGCAGCACCCGG